>CAIQIR010000037.1 GCA_903871875.1 uncultured Schlesneria sp. | reverse complement strand
TTCGCGAATTTGTGGTTTGACGAGTTCCAGAGGGCTCTCTGGCGCGATCAGAAGCGACATTGGCCATTGTCGAACGTTTTTTCCGTCATCGTGAACTCGTGCGCGACGAATTTTCGGCAGCGCGTAATTTTTGTCGCCGGGCAAGCTTTCACGGCATTTTCAACAGGCTGCTAGAAGTGTTGCTGAGACCGAAGGTTGCGGTAAACACTCGGGAACTGCGAGTTGGCCGTTCGCCGATGCCCTTGCTGCCAACTCGTATAATTCAAAGCAATGTGGATACTGTGACAGCATGCCTGTCGCGCCGGAAAGTACGCTTGCGTAGTCTCCCCGTGCGTATTGGTCGCACAGGAAAAAGAGTGAGTCGCTTAATGCGTCGACATGCAAGTCGCTTTGGGCGTCGGTGAGTGCAAGCAGGGTCCAAAGTCGGTGATCGTCAAATGCTTCGGCAGCTTTCGGCACGACCGTCGACAGCATCTGTTTATAAGCAACGTTATGGGGATGAGAGGCCATCACCAAAAGGACTCGGACGAACGTGTTGTACGCGTCGCACAATGAGTAGCCTCGCGAGAGTTCGAGGATGGCGTGAAGGTGCCTGTGTTGCTGGAAGTCGTGCAAATTCAGTCTGAATACTGTTTCTGCAATTAGCGATTGCAATTTGGTTTCGTACCGAGCAGGCGCAAGCAATGAACGCAAAGCAGCGGTGTAGCCGGAGACGGATTCCATTGCTTCGATTCGAAGAGACATAAATGACGAAAGAAGGCCAACGTACGGGCTCTTAGTCGCTTCTTGGACTTCTGAGAGCGCCTCGCGACTCCCTTTAACGCCTTGCTCGAGCTCACCCAGTAGCAGGCCAGTTTCGATGCTCCACATTGACGTGCCGTGGGTCCCAATCACGGTCGCCCGTTCCGAACGAGCGGCCGGGAGGTCGCCGAGCAGGACCGAACGCTCAAATCGACCGAAGGAGCTGAGGAAGAGTTGCAATTGTCGTTTGAAGGTTATAAGCACCGAAAGGATCAGCTGGAGCTCTGAATTCAAATTTGCAGTTAGCCCGTAGCTCCTTTTTATGCCGAATGAGAAAATATCCGGTGGAAAAGCGTCGGGCATGAGTTCATCACGGAGCGGCGAGCGTGTCAGCGCGATCGAAATGAGCTGTTGCGATTTCGGCCATGGGACCGCCAATACATCTGAAATTAGTTGTGGAGACAATTGGTTAGCCGTCTGAAGCGTCCGTTGGAGCTGCGACTCGGCGGCAAGAACTGCATCGCGAGCTCGTTTGACCTTGATGTGAGCATCCCGCTTGCGTCGTTTTCTGTCGTCGGATTTGGACATTGAGCCGTTTCGAAAAAAATAAAGGCGTAGGATGGGCGGCTCGATTGTAGCAACTTTCTATATGACTCCAATTGAACACGCGGTATAGGGGTAAAAAGAATGCGGTGCTGCAACATGGAGCGATCGTCGACCGTTGTTCCCAGTTGCCCTGCGTTGGGGCGACCGTGGTGATGTTGGTGGGTGTTGGTTTCACGTAGTTTTGTTCCGTCGGACCTCGTGTAGTAATTTGTCCTGGACGAGCTAGCGTGACCCAAAATAAAAGCCGGCGACACGTAGCCCGGCGGCCAGGACGCCAGGCTGTCACAGAGATTTGAATAAATCCTCGCCACCGTCCCGTCATTGTAATCTTAATGAAACCACTGCGTTTTCATTAGGATTTTGCGCTGCTAAAAAGTATTCGGCAGAGGTTGGGCTCAATGTCACTGTCGCGCAATGCCTTTCCAAATGGATCGTGACAGCCTTCACGAGAATGCCGAGTTTCCTCTATTCGCGCGGTTCGAGAGACGAGTTTGACGAACCGGATGCATTGCTGTCGCGGATTTTCCCCGTATTGTTGGTTTACTCGTTGGTGTCCCTCCTGTTTCGGTTTGGCTGGGTTTTGCCTTGCGTCATTGTTGGAGCTCTTGCCGGCATGCTGTCGGACGACGTGGTGCATTTATGGGACGTCTTTTTTCCCGTCGTGGGCCGTTGGTCTGGTATGGGTGGGGAACCCCGAATGGTGTTGACAGTTACCAGGCTCTGGGAGGGATTCGCCGTTGGGTTACTGATGGGAGTCGCTCTCGACTTTTATCAGCGTCATGCTTCTCGACAGCTTTCGAACAGCCATGATCAAAAGCTAAGCTGAATTAGAGGGCGTGTACCGTGGGCGGAGTGCCTCAGGTTTCGATCGGGAATTGCCGCTTGGGGAACTAAGGATCAGGCCGCTACGTGTCTCGATAAACAATCTTTTGTTTTCTCTGGCTTCGTGCCGCTTGTGTTGCTTCCGCTCACCGAATACTGGTGTTAGTTGGGGGCGGGTTCGCTTCGATTAGGCGAGTTCGGGGGCGAGCGATGGCGGGCTCTGAGGGGTTAAAAATGCCTCGCTTCATAAAAAATGTGGCGTGAATAGTTGCAAATGACTTATAGTAAGTGTGTAATAATGGCCCGGCTGACGGCGGCCTGTTCGTTGAGTCGCTAATCCACAAGCGACTCGCGGTTAATCGACCGCGATGTGTTCTTGTCTATCGCATCTTTGTTGTTCGCTTTGTTCTTCGCAGCTTTTGGGTGTGAACGCGTGCAGCGTCGACCGCAAGACGGGTTCGGCGGGTGATCGTCGTCTCGGGACGCGTGTGTCAAAATGACAAGTGAGTGCGCCGGATCTCAGGCTTGAGTGACGCTCGGCATTCCTCGTGCAGATATTCGTCGGTCGGAGTCATCGCGGCCGACGCAAGTCTATTTTTGCAAATACTCTTTTGAATGCTTTACAGCGTGCCAAGACGATTGTGGCTTGGGCGGTGCTGGTGCTGGTGCTTTGTCGCTCACGGCGTGCGGGTCGTAGACGCCAAAATGACTGAACTCGATTCTCGCTTTTCGTTCATGGGGAGGCCACTGTGGCGAAACAACGGACGCTGGTCGTTTATCTGGCAGTGCTCGGTCTATTGTTTGTGCTAACGCTATCTATTCGGGGCGTTCATGTCGCTTCATATCACCAAAAAGAGGAAAGAAAATCCTCAGCGCCAGATGAGACTGAATCGTCACCCGACATCGTCATAACGGCCCCCTCTTCCTGGCCCGACAGCCTACAACGGCCTCTTTCCGACGGTGACGATCACGTGACAGACGCGATGCCCGAATTTAACGAGGCGATTCCCAATATGAATGATCTCATCACCGAGTCGAGGCCTGATCCGCCTCTCTTTTCACCTGATGAAAGTGCATCCGATGTGTCGATCGAGTTGCCGGTGTTTCCCGAAGTTGGCCAAGGGTCCGTCAAGGAGGTCGAAGGGGCGAGTTACAAGGCCGAGATCCTGTATGCCACCGACCGCCGGCCGGAGTTGGGCAAGTTCTGGTCGAAGCTTGCTCTGCCGCTGTTGGCGATCTTGACCATCGCGCTGCTGCGCATCGCAGAGCAGCTCAAAAGCGGGCCGTCGAGAATGTTTCCGCGGTTACGGCGAGTGGTCAGTGTGGGGATGGATTGGATCGTGAATTTGGCGGCACTTCGCAGGCGCGGTCAGCGCCATGTCTCCCTGGATCAGTTTGCCATTTGTGGAGTGCTGGTCTGTGCGGTGTGGCTGTGCGTCGTATTTGTGCGAGTCCGAACAGGATCGCCAATCTTTTATGGTGCGCGACGTGGAAAACTTGTCTGCGGCAAATGTGTCGTCAGTATTCCGAAATCCCATCGAGTGGGTCATCTTGAGGCCCCCGACGTCTTCTGGTTCGAGGTCGCTCACAATCCGGAAAAGCATGTCATTCTGCGGGAGTCCCTGCAGTTCCCCTCGATGGATTCTCTGGCCAGCGAATTGGCAAAATATCCATCGAATGCACGGGTGTTGTTATTTGTGCATGGCTTTCACGTCTCATTCGAAGACGCGGCGCGACGTACCGGACAGCTGGCCTATGATCTCAAGTTTGATGGTGTTTCGATGTTCTTCAGCTGGCCCTCCGTCAATCGCTTGCTCGATTACGGAACGGATGCCGCCAATTCGGAATGGGCCATTCCCGATCTTCGCGAGGTGATTGAGAGAATTCTCGAGAGCAATCCCCGGCGACAGATCTTTTTGATCGCTCACAGCATGGGAAATCGGACGCTGACCCGGGCACTGATGCGCATGAAGACGGAATCTGATCCCAGTCAATCGAGAATCAGAGAAGTCATTCTCACGGCTCCTGACATCGACGCGGGGGCGTACCAACGGGAAATCGTGCCGGCCATCGCTGGGAAGGCGCGTCGATTCACGATGTATGCTTCGGCCAGGGACGAGGTGCTGTTTTTCGGAGCCAACGAGGCCATCTATGGCAATCCACGGGCAGGCGATGCCAATAACCTGACCGTCGTTCCGCCGGTCGAAACGATTGATGCCACGAATGTCGATTGCAGCTACCTGGGTCATGCCTATTACGGCGACAATCGTCACGTCGTGGAAGATCAACTCTTATTGATCAAAGGCAAGCACCCCGACGAACGGCTGCTAGAGAGAGTCGTGGATTCGAGTGGTGCCGTTTACTGGAGGTTTCGGCGATAAGCCGACGGGCTGCGGAATAGTGGGAAGTCGAAAAAAGGGGGCGGGCACCGGGGGCGGAGCCGGCCCCCTTTTTTGCATTTATGCGTCGCGACAAAAAAAATACAAAAATGACAAACAGGCGTTGACAGTGTCTGTCGTCTGCGTATGATGGGTGCTGGAATGACGTTTTGTCCGGGCTGGTGATCTTTGGGCAGAAGATTCGTTGATAGCGGATGTGATTTTGAGGGAATGGGACGGGCTGTGAGAGCCGGGGTGGCGACGATGACGCAACAGGCACGGATCAGAGAGCGGGGATTAAGCGGTCAGTGGGGGCTGGTCGGACAGTCCCCGTTTGTTTCTTGTGTTGGGATGTGGTTTGTGGCCGGATGAAATTGGGCGGGGCTGAATGCGGGGGGCGGAAATCGCGGGATAGCTGCCGACGGTAGAGTTGGGCAAATGGGGGTCGGGAACGTGGGGAACGAAGACACAACGGGGGGAGCAACAACGGGGACAGGGAATGAGCGGGCAAGCGGGCGCAGAATTACCGGGGACTGGCTCCGTACGTGGTGCCTGTCCCCGGTGTTTCTGTTTTGTCGTTTCGCTGAAACGCTACGAAATAGGGATGTTGGCCAATGTTGCCAACGGCGAATGTGCTCCAAACGCAACAAAACAGGGAAGGTTGCCAACTTGGCCATGTTGGCCAGGCAAATCTGCGAAATGCGGGGGGCAGCCGCTGGCGAGCCGACGACAAAACGGGAGCTGGCTGGCCGACGAACCAACGGGGAACGGAACCAATGGGGACAGGCATCGGACACGGAGCCAGTCCCCGTTGGTTCGCCAATACGGCCAAACGCTATGAAACAGGGATGTTGATCAAGGTTGATCAAACTTGCTCAGCGGGAAAAACTCGCCAAACCCTACAAAATAGGGGTGTTGATCGAACTCGCTCAATGTTGATCAATGTTGATCATCACCCACACGAAAAAATGCGAATTACCTGGTCCGGTGTAGATTCTCCAAATTCCCGGTCGGTGGCCCGAACGGAGACGCGGATGGGCGGCTGTTTCCTCGGTGGGGCTCCCGCTATAACTAATTGGTGCTGCCGCATGCGAACCCTCGCCCGAAAACCTGACCACTTTTCTGAGATGTTTTCATACCGATGACGATGACTTCGACTGAACCCGCTCGTGCAGTTGCTCGCCCGCAAGAACTCATCAATCGTCTGCGGACGATCGTGGGGGACGAAGCACTCTTATTCAATCCCGACGAACTGCTGGTTTATGAGTGCGATGGGTTTGTCGTCGACAAGAAGGCGCCCGATGTGGTGGTCTTTCCGACGACCACCGAACAGGTCGTGGCGATTGTCAAACTGTGCCATGAATTCGATGTGCCATTTGTGCCGCGTGGTGCGGGGACCAGTCTGGCCGGCGGTTGTCTGCCGGTCGGCGGCGGAGTGATGATCGCCCTGACGCGGATGCGGCAGATTCTGGAAGTGAATTATCGCGACCGCTACGCCATCGTCGAACCGGGTTTGGTCAATGTCCATCTGACCAACCATCTGAAGGGCAGCGGCTACCACTATGCTCCCGATCCCTCCAGCCAGGGGGCGTGTACGATCGGCGGGAACTTCGCCACCAATTCGGGTGGGCCGCACACGCTGAAATATGGTGTGACGGTCAATCATGTGCTGGGAGCCGAGGTGGTGTTGCCCGATGGACAAGTCGTGCAGTTGGGTGGACCGGTGGAAGAGTCGCCGGGCTATGATCTGACGGGATTGTTTGTCGGCAATGAGGGGACGCTGGGGATTGCGACGAAGGTGATCGTGCGGCTGACGCGCGATCCGGCCGCTTATCGGACCATGCTGGGGGTGTTCGAGACCGTCTCCGATGCGACCAAGGCGATCAGCGAAATCATTGGGGCGGGGATCGTGCCGGCCGCGCTCGAGATGATGGACCAGGGGATCGTGGGGGCGGTCGAACAGGCGTTTCATTTCGGCTTTCCCCTCGATGCCGGTGCCGTGCTGCTGATCGAAGTCGATGGTCTGGAAGTGGCCGTGGAAGAAGAGGCTCAGCGGATTATTGATCTTTGTACGCGATCGGGTGCTCGGGAAGTGCGGCAGGCGAATACTCCGAAAGAGCGATTGTTGTTGTGGAAATGTCGCAAGCAGGCGTTCGGTGCGATTGGTCGGCTGAGTCCCAGTTATTGCACTCAGGATGGAGTAGTGCCGCGGACCAAGTTGCCGGAGATTCTGGATTTTATTATTGCCTGTGGTCTGCGACATGGGATTCGGATCGTGAACGTGTTTCATGCGGGCGATGGCAACATTCACCCGATTTTGTTGTTCGATGAACGGAACAAGGAACAGGTCGAACGAGTGCTGAAGGCCAGCGACGAAATTCTGGGCAAGTGCATCGAACTGGGCGGCAGTGTGACCGGCGAGCATGGGATTGGCGTGGAAAAGATCAGCTTCATGGACCGATTGTTCTCGCCCGAGGATTTGAATGTGATGCGGTCAATCCGCGATTGCTTCAATCCGACCGGTCGCTGCAGTCCGGGAAAGATGCTGCCGACGTCGGCCGGTTGCGGGAATGAAAGTCTGATCAAGCAAAAGCCGGGTCGGCGGGCGGCGATGTGATCTGTGCGGAGTGAGCTGTCTGGGCGATCTCCGGGGCGACCTGTGGTGATGGTCACCTGTCGTCGCGATCGAAACCGGGCGACCTGCTGGGGCGAGTGATTCGATGAGCGGCAGGAATGGATTTCTGGGAGAAGGAAATAATGGCTACTGAAAAAATTCCCGTAATGGGTGATGGATTGCCGGCGGCTCTGCGGGAGATGCTGGGGCCGGAGATTGAGGTGCTGGAGTGGGACGATTCGCCCGGTTCCCCGGCGCTGGCGAAAGCGGTGGGGATCGTTACCTATGGGCATCCTCATGTGGATGGCTCGCTGATGGATCGTGTGCCGAATCTGCGCGTGATCAGCAATCATGGTGTGGGGGTGGACCATATCAATATCGAGGCTGCACGGTCTCGAACGATTCCGGTGGGGAATACTCCGGGCTGCCTGGATGCCTCGACGGCCGACATGACGATGGCGCTGCTGTTGGCGACGGCGCGGAATGTCGTCGTCGGTGATCATTTTGCTCGGTCGGCCGAGTTCACGCATTACGATCCGTCGCAACTGATCGGATATGAAGTTTCGGGCAGTACCCTGGGGATCGTCGGGTTGGGACGGATTGGCAAGCAGGTGGCTCGACGGGCCAAGGCGTTCGACATGCCGGTGCTGTATTACAATCGGCGTCGCGATGAAGCGGCGGAACGGGAACTGGGCGTGACCTATGTGGCGTTTGACGATCTGTTGCGACAGTCGGATTTTGTGTCGCTCAATTGTCCGCTGACGATCGAGACGACGAATCTGATTGGGACTCGGGAGTTCAGCCTGATGAAGCCGACGGGGATCCTCTTGAATATGGCGCGAGGTCCGGTGGTCGATCATGACGCGTTGTATGCGGCGCTGCATTCGCGTCGGATCGCGGCGGCCGGGTTGGATGTCACGGCGCCGGAACCGTTGCCTCGTCAGCATCCGCTGTTGGGATTGTCGAACCTGGTGATCACGCCGCATCTGGGCAGTGCCTCGAATCGGACTCGACATCGTATGATCCAGATGACGGTGGAAAACCTGCGGGCCGGACTGACGGGCCAGGCGTTGCCGTGGTCAGTGTGATTGGTCGGTGAGGCGGGGCGGTTTGATTGGCCGGGGATTCTCCCTTTGCACTTTGTCCTGCCAATGTCGATAATTGAAGACAATTCAGCTTGATCTCCTGTGGAACGCGGTAAGCAGCATTATGGCCGGTTGGTTGAGTCGAGCGACGTCTCTGTTTCAGCAGCAACAGCCGCCTCCCCTGGATCCCTATGAGGTGGAGTGCGAATGCGGCGGCAAGGTCGTCGGCGTGCGAACGCTCAGTCATCAGAAGCGGCCGTGTCCGTTGTGTGACCGTCTGGTGTTTGTGCTGCCTGCGAACGTCTATCCGCAGACCAAACCGAAGTCGGATCCAAAGAAGAAAGCGACGAAGAATCTCGATCCGAAGGTGGTTCGTTCGACGTCGAATGCCGTGATTGATGAAGCGCCTCCTGCGTCACCCGCCGCGTCGGGGAAAGCCGGCGGTGCGAAGACCGCCGGTGGGAAGGTGCCCGGGGGCAAGGTACCGGCTCCAAAATCGCTAGGCACGGGGCGCGCGGCGGAATCGACTCCGGTGACCGAGTCGCAGATCCTGCGGGAACCGCGGCGGCCGTTTTTCACGCGGCTGCGTCTGCTGGCGATCGGGATCCTGGTGATGAGTTCCCTGACGATCACCGGATTGTGGTATCGGCATCGGCTGGAAACGGCGAAAGCGACGGTGGCTCAGGCGGCCGACGCGGGGATGGCGGCGATTCTCGCACATGATTTTGTCAAAGCGGCGAGGGAACTGAAACGGGCTCAACTGGCCGTGGATGTGATTGGTCGAACCGATCCGACGGCGAATGAGATTCGTCGGCAAAGCCGCGAAGCGACGGCGCTGGCCAAGCTGGCATCGAGTACGTTGACCGAATTTCTGGAAGAGATGCTGGCCACGGCGAAGACCGATTCGTCGCAAATGCTGAAGATGTCGAGTGTGGATCAAGGGGCGTGGTTGATTTTTGATGCTCGTGTGACCATCAGCGAGGATGACAGCAATCAATACACAATCGATTTTCCGATGATCATCGGCGACGTCGTGGTGAAGATCGCGATCGCGGCGCCCGCCTTCCGCGGTCTGCCGCAAACGGACGAATCGGGTGAGGCTCCGCGCGTGATTTTTGCGGCTCAGCTGGAACAACTCTCCTCGCCGCTGGGTGAACCTCCCTCGTCCGTATTGACCTTGAACGGTCAGACGGCGTTCTTGTGGTCGAGCTATGACAACTATGCGGCGGCCGGGTATCGTCCGTTCGATGAAGAGAGCGAACGATCGACCCGAATGTTGCTCGAACGGCAACTCGACGCACTGCAGGCTGAGCGGCCGAAGTAGAGTGTCAAACAGGGATGTGATCTGCCGATCAAGGGGATGACGGTCGAGGGAGCTGGACGAGTTGTTTCTGCTGAGCAGGATTTTTGATTCTGCTCAGCAGGGGATGCGGGCCGGCAGAGGTTGTCGTGCGGTGGGTGTCGTGTCCCGTATGTCGTACGGTGGAGCGAGAGAAGCAGGGCGTTTCGGAAACGCGACCTCCAGGGAATTAGGAAAAAACGCGGGCCATGAGTTTCCTCCATCGACTTCGCGGGTTCATCGATCGTCGGTTGCAACCGGCGTATTTGACGTTTGCCGCGGGGACAATTGTCGGCGTGACTCTGGTGCTGGCCGTCGTGTTGTTTGCGACGTCGGACCGGGGCAAGACAGCGTTGGGAATTCCGTTGGGGGCCGATTTCGCGGGGTTTTACGTTGCGGCTCAGATGCTCAATCAGGGGGAATCGTCGCGGCTTTATGACCGGGCGCGACATAGTGAGCTGTACCATGAACTGCTGCCGTACGAGAGCGAGCGGGAGCAGATTCCTTATGTGCATCCTCCCTTCGTGGCGGGGTTACTGAGGCCGTTGGCTCGCTTGCCGTATCCCACGGCGGTGGCGATCTGGCTGGTGATCTCGGGCACGGTGTATCTCGCGTCGATGTTGCTGATGCTGAAGACGTTGCCGTGGGCGGACCGGCAGCAATGGGGGCTGATCCTGCTGTTGGCTTGTTCGTTCGAGCCGTTTGCGTTCGAGTGCTGGTTGGGTGGGCAGTTATCGGCGATCGGATTTGGCAGCTATGCGTTGTGCTGGGCGGCTCTGCAACGATCCCGACCCGTATGGGCGGGACTGGCGCTGGGGATCTGTTTTTATAAGCCGACGCTGCTGATCGTGGTGCTGCCGTTGCTGGTTGTCGGCCGGCAGTGGCGGATGCTGCTGGGCATGACGATGACCGGATTGGCGCTGGCGATCGTGTCGGTGGCGCTGGTCGGCTGGGACGTGAATATCGGTTACCTGGGCGAGCTCTTGTCGTTTAACAAGAGTACGTCCGGCGGTGATCTGGAGCTGCGGACATGGAAATATGTGGACCTGAATAACTGCCTGCGGCTGTGGTTGGGGCAGGGATCTTCACTGCAGTTACCGTTGCTGGCGGCGAGCGGGTTGATTGCTGGTTTGTTGCTGATTCGGGAGTGGTGGGGCGGTGATCGATTGGACTCGGACGCAGGGCGGATGCTGTGGGCAGCGACGGTGACCTGGACGCCGGTGCTGAATCTGTATGTGGGAATCTACGATTCGATTTTGATCGTGCAGAGCATTCTGATTACGGCGACCCTCCTGAATGTTCGGGCGGAATCGTCGGCTGCTTTGACGCGATCGGGCTTCGCCTACCTGGTGAGCCTGATCTTTGTGGCTCCCTGGTTCAGCCAGAATCTGGCGGCCAGGACGGGGGTTCCGCTGTATACCCTGCTGCTGGTTTCGCTGGGGGTTTATCAGTTGTGGGTGCTGCGAAGCCTGCGGAGTCACGCACCGGCTGATCAGGGGATGGCGACGGCAGAGCAGGGATTGGCCGCTGAAACGACGGCAGGCGATTGATTCCGTCGGGGTGGTACGTTCTTGCGGGGCAAGCGGTTCGGATGCGTGGTCTAACTTCCACGGGCTTGGCCAGCCGAACCGGTAATAGCCGTTTGCGCGGCAGAAAGGGAATGTTCCTCACATCCGCCCGTTCCGTAGGGCGACTGCAAAAACTGCCGATGAATGTGGCTTTCCACCGGATCCTGCCGGTTCGGGACCGCCGATATCAACGACAGGGCATGGAGTCAGCAGCAAGCGGCGGAACGAGGATGTGGCGATGGCACAATCCAATGTTGAACGGTTTTCCAGCGGCGATCATGAATGGAAACGCCTGATTTTTTTGACCGTAGGACTGCTTTTGGTTGTTCTCGCAACAACTTCTCGCGTCGTCGGATCGGAATCATCATCGTTCTGGCGAACTGATTTCAAAGCAGCCTTACAAGAGGCGGAAGAAAAGAAACTACCACTGGTGGTCCATTTCTATGCCGATTGGTGCATGCCCTGCCAGCGAATGGAACGCGACGTCTTTTCGAACGCAGCGGTCAAAGATCTGCTGGGAACCCGCTTCGTGGCCGTCAAAGTCAACTCGGATCATCGGCAGGATCTGGTCCGCCGGTACGGGGTGGAGACGCTGCCCAGCGACGTGATGGTCGATTCGTTGACCGGTCGTACGATCGCTCTGCATGCGGGATTTCAAGATCGATCCGCGTATCTCGCCAATGCGACTCAGGCGGAAGCTCGATTTTCAAAGGCTCATTCCAGCGAACTGGTGGTGACCAAGCTGGTCATGAACAGTGATAAGGCTCAGCCGGCCGTGGGTGTGAAAACGAACGACGTGGAGCTGGGCGATCCTCAGCCGGTCGTGGGATTGGACGGATTCAGCCCGGTCAGTTTGACGAAAAAACGCCAGTGGAATCGGGGATCGCCGAAGCTGTCTTGGGACTATAAAGACGTGACGTATCACCTGGCGACTCGCGAAGAGTTGCTGGAATTCCGCAGCAATCCCGAGGCCTACGCTCCCAAGCTGTTGGGCTGTGACCCAGTGATTCTGTGGGAATCGGACAAAGCGGTGGCCGGTGATATCCGCTTCGGGGCCTTCTTCGATGACGAATTGTTCCTGTTCAAATCCGAAGAACGTCGTCGTCAATTCAAGGCCAGCCCAGAGAAATATATCCGGCTGCAACACGCTCTGAAGGTGGATCAGATCGAGCGCACTGTCGTGCGGTAAGCCTGGCCCCCCAGTGGTTCAACCTGGTTTGGCCGTCGTCGGTCTGGTCCCCTTCGGATTCGGAAAAGCCCTCCGCCCGACGAGCGGTGTTGGACCGCTGAACAGATGACGATACCTCGTTGTCCGCGTTGGGGGCCGACGTCTCAGCGGGGAGAAGTTTAATCGGCAGATCACAGGCTTTGCTCCGGCGAAGTCTCCCTCTACGATGGTATCGGTTCCATTGACGAGTCTTCCGAACATGCCGGGCCTATACCGATGATTAATGCTGTGGAGTATGCGAAGCGACTGTTGGCAGTGCCGTCGGTCAGCTCGCAATCCAACGTGCCTGTCAGTCAAGTTGTTGAAGCGCTGCTGAGAGAGCTGGGGTTTCAGACGGAGTTCCTGGAATTCGTCGATCCCAATGGTGTCTCGAAAGCCAACGTAATCGGGAAGCTGGGGACGGGCGTCGGTGGACTCGCCTACTTCTCGCATACCGACGTCGTGCCCGCGGATACCTGGTCGATCCTCGAGCATGGGGCCTTCGATCCGACGGTGCGAGACAACCGTTTGTACGGTCGCGGCAGCTGCGACATGAAGGGATCGATCGCCTGCATGCTGGCCGCGGCACGGCGGCTGCAAGGTCAGGTGTTGTGGGAACCGCTGTATGTCGTCTGCACGGCCGATGAAGAAGTGGGGTTTCATGGCGCGCGGAATGTGGTCGAGAAGTCGAGTTTTTATCGCGAGATGGTGGCCGGTCAGAGTCGTGCCGTGATCGGTGAACCGACCGAACTGAGCGTCGTCCATGCTCACAAAGGCATCTTCGGATTCCGGGTCATTTCCCATGGTAAGGCGGCTCATTCCAGTACGCGCGACGGCTTGAATGCCAACCTGGCGATGATCCCGTTTCTCGCCGAGATGAAACGGATTCACGACGAGACGCGGACCGATCTGCGCTGGTTGAATGACGAGTTCGATCCACCGTGGATCAGTTGGAATATCGGGATCAACGATCTGAACTGCGCGGTCAATATCACGGCTCCTCAAAGTATCTGCACCGTCTATTTCCGGCCGATGCCAGGACAGAACGGCGAGGAGTTAGTGTCGCGAGCTCGACAAGCGGCCGAACAAAACGGACTCGAGTTTCGCCAGGAATGCGCCGGGCATCCGCTGTATGGTGACCCGAACAGCGAGTTCATTCGCGAGACATTGAAAGTGGCCGGTGGCACGAAATCGAAGACCGTTTGCTACGGCACCGATGGTGTCATGTTTACGGAATTGAAGCAGATCCTGGTCTGCGGTCCGGGAAGTATTCAGCAGGCTCACACCGACGACGAATGGATTTCTCTTGACCAATTACAGCGAGGGACAGACCTCTTTGAACAGCTGGTTCAGCGCTGGTGCATCCGATGACATCTGACTCCCTTTCACCACACCCGATCCCCCCAGACAACGTGTCGGCCGCTCGAGTCGGCCGCACCGCGCAGATCCTGGTGATCATCGTGGCGACGCTGTTGCATGGCATCTTTCTGAGTAAAGCCAAACCGCTGCAGAGTGCGAACGATCGTTCTCGCTGGTGCACTGTCTGGTCGCTGGTCAATCGCGGCACCTTCCAGATCGACGAGATTCGTCAGCGTCCCGGATGGGATACGATTGATATGGTCTATGTGGATGGCCATTTCTATTCCACCAAGCCGCCACTGCTGACCACCGTCGTGGCGGGGATCACCTGGTGCGTGCAGCGCGTGACCGGTTGGACCCTGGCCGACCAGACGCAGGCCGTCACGTTTATGGTCTTGCTGTTGGTGAATGTGCTGCCGTTTGCGGTGTCGCTTGTGGCGTGGATGGCAATCCTCGAACAGATTTCGGACCAGCCCTGGACGCGGTTGTTCTCGATGTTGATTGCGGCCTTCGGGACGTTGTTGACTCCGTTTCTGATGACGCTGAACAACCATTCGGTTGCGGCGGCTTCGACGATGGTGGCGCTGTATGCATTGTTAGAGATCCTGCGTGATGATCAGAATCGCAATGCCATTTGGCCGTACTCGCTGTGCGGATTGGCCGTGGGTTGGACGGTTTGCAATGAGCTGCCGGCGGGATGTTTGGGGGTCATGGTGCTGGTGTTGGCCTATCGACGTTCCCCAAGTAAAACGCGTGAGTATTTTCTGGCCGCTGCGGTCTTGCCGGTCCTCGCCCTGATGGTGACGAACATCGTTGCCACCGGCAGCTGGAAGCCGGTTTATGCCGACTATGGCACCGACAAATACCGGTTCGTAGTGGACGGTGTGCCGAGTTACTGGATGCAGCCTCAAGGCGTCGACCGCAACCTTGATTCGCCCTGGATGTATTTCCTCCATTGCACGATCGGTCATCATGGTTTGTTCTCGCTCACGCCCATTGCCGTGTTCTCGCTGATCTCGTGGGTGACGTGCGCGCGGCTGCGGGATCGTCGTTTGCGAACGCTGATGATGCTGGGAGCCGCCACGACGGTGATCGTGATCGCGTTCTATCTGACTCGCACGCAGAACTACAATTACGGCGGAGTCAGTTGCGGGCTGCGCTGGGCTCTTTGGCTGACGCCGCTGTGGCTGGTCGCGATGGTGCCCGTGATGGATGCCTGTGCCGGATTCAAGCGTGGGCAAGTGCTGGCCGTCTTGCTGGTCGCGGGATCAATGTATTCGGCCTGGCAGCCGATCGACAATCCGTGGCGGCAGCCGTGGCTGTTTCAATGGATGGAAGCTCGCGGCTGGATTGACTACTACGAGGAACAGCCGCCGCTCGCGAAGCCGCTGTGGACCTGGTTTTCGTCGCTGCCGGAAACGGCCGAGGGTGATACCGCCTGGATCGAGTTCACGGTGCTCAAGCCGGGGATTGCCTCTTGCTTTGTTCGCTTGTTGGGCCGAACTGTCCAAAAAGAAACGCCCGACGAACGGTTTGAATTGGAAATTCGAGAGACGTCGGAGGACGGCGCCACGCCGGCTCGCGTCCGCACGCTGTCGATCAATACCAAGAAGTTTCGAGAAGGGGCCGCGCCGGCAGAATTCTTGCGATGGCTGCAACCTGATGTGGCGCTCGCTCATCAACAATCGGATCTCGCGTTTGTCCGAGGGCTGCCGCGTAAAGTCCCGTTCCATGCGCGTGCCATTCGGTATCTCAAAACGCCGCTCAGGCCGGAAGCTCTGAAGTGTCAGTTGGCGGCCGCCCATGTTTCGTTTGCCGTCGACGAGGAAGATCCACCACTCAATTACCGCTGCGACACCTGGCTGACGGATGATGTTCCATTCGGTGTGGCCCAGGTCGAATTCCATGTCAGCCAACCCGATACGAATGCCGTGTTGTTTCATGAACGATGGACGGTCCACGACTGCTGGCCAAAGGTGTTACCATTCAAGCGGCCGTGAAGAAAATCTTTCTTGAGACAATGCAGCATGTCGAGTGATCGCACTTCTCCAGTAAGTTCGTTGGAGGTGCGCGGGCTGCGGCGACAATTGTTTTGGCTGGCTGTTCCAGTGCTGGGCGAACAGCTGTTGACCTTTTGTATCGGTTTCTTCGACGTCTATCTGTCCGGTCGCTTGGGCAAAAGCGAAACGGCCGCGATTGGTCTGTCGGCCTATGTGTCGTGGCTGGCGTCGATGATCTTCAGTCTGATCGGAACAGGCACCGTCGCGATCGTGTCTCGAGAATGGGGTGCGGGCCGATTCGATGAGGCTCGTCGAGTGGCCGGCCGCTCGCTGACGATGGTGCCCGTGATCGGGCTGTTGGTGTTTCTGCTGCTTCAGGTTTTGGCCACCGGTTTTCCTCGCCTGTTGAACATGGAAGGTGAACAGCAGCGGATCGCGGTCGAGTTCCTGCGAATTGACGCCTGTGGTCAATTCTTCGCTGGTTGGACGTTGATCGCGGCTGCCGCCTTTCGAGGTGTGGGAGATATGATTTCCCCGCTACGGGTATTGCTGGTCACCAATCTGGTCAATATGACCGTTTCAATTGCCTGCACCTGGGGGCTGATATTGCCAGGCTCGTCAATGGTGCTGATCCCACCGTTGGGGGTGATTGGAATTGTGATCGGGACGACGACGGCCCATTTTTGCGGCGCGACGCTGATGACCGTGTTGTTGTTTTCGCAGACCTCGCGCTTACACGTCACGCGCAGCGACTTTGGATTTCATCGAGAAACCATCTGGCGAGTTTTGCGAATCGGCGGTCCGGCGGCGCTGGGAGGTCTGTGTACGTTCGTTGGTCATTTCTCCTTTCTGATGGTGATCTCACGACTGTCCGCAGGTGGGTTTGACGGGGCAATCTTTGCGGCACACTTCGTCGGTGTTCGACTCGAAGCGCTGTCGTATCTGCCGGTGGAGGCGTTCGGGATCGCGGCGGCGACGCTGGTTGGTCAGGCGCTGGGGGCGGGACAATACGAACGTGCGAAACGCGTCGGAAACGAAGCGCTGCGTCAATGTCTGTGGTACGCGGGGCTGATGTCGGCGATCTTCTTTCTGTTCGCTCCACAGATCTATGAGCAGATGCATTCCGATCCGGCGGTGGCGATAGCGGGAGTTCCGGCGTTCAGACTGTTGGCCCTGTATCAGATTCCCAATGCGATCCTGATCGTTTATGTCTGTGCATTGCGAGGGGCTGGCGACACGCGGTTTCCGCTGTTCTGTTCCCTGCTAGGGAACGTCATGGTCCGGGTCTCGGTCGGCTATTTCTGCGGTGTCTATTTGCAGATGGGGCTATGGGGAGCCTGGATCGGGATGGGAGCCGACAACATTTTGCGATCGATCCTGATGTCCTGGCGTTACCTCGGCGGACGATGGACGACGACCCGCGTGTAAGGACCGCGGAAGACGAACGGACTCGAATCCGGCTCAGGGAATCAGCCGCGAGAATCCGGCGCGACTCGGTCCTGGGATTTGTCGCCCGATCCGTTGGCCACAGAGCGATTTTTGAGAACGTCGCTCGAGCGTCGTTCTGTGCCTCGCAATGGTTTCAACGCGGTTGATAAGACCGGATCGGTGTCATCGGTGAGGAACCACGAAACACAGTCCCACCGATGTTAGACGTAGACGCAAGCCAGATCCGCAGGCAATAATTGCCGTCTCGGCGCTCTTAAGGCTGGCGAATTGGACCCAGCATCGCCGGAATGAGCTATCACAAGGAAGTATCCCATGCACAGCGCAGACAGAGTCCCCCCCCGCGCTCGGAAGACCGACCTCACTCGATCCGTTTGAAAAATCTCTGGGAGGCATTGCCACCGGCAATTCAGCAACGGGTGTTGCAGACACTGAGTCGAATTGTTCGTCAGCAAGCGATGCAAGAGCAGAACCCGGAGGTGCAACATGATTAGCCGCACTTCCACGCTTGCGGATGTTGGCAATGCGGCGTGCCCTTCGCCGAAGTCGTTCGAACCACTGGTTCGCGGGCTACGTTCATCGAAAATTCAGGAGCGGCATCTTGACCGATTGGCAATCGTCTATGTCCGCCAATCATCGCCGAAACAAATCGTCGAACACCCGGAATCCCGCGAGCGTCAATACGATTTGGCGGCGCATGCCATCGCACTGGGATGGTCGGCGAATCAGGTAATCGTCATTGACGAGGATCAAGGCCGAAGTGGAAGGACTGCGGACAAGCGTACGGGGTTCCAACGGTTGTTGGCCGAAGTCACGCTCGATCATGTGGGTGTGGTCCTCGGTTTAGAAATGAGCCGTCTGGCCCGATCGTCGAAGGACTGGCACCATTTGCTCGAGCTTTGCTCGTTATTCGGCACATTGCTCGGAGATCAGGACGGTCTCTACAACCCCACCGAGAGCAATGATCGGTTGTTACTGGGACTCAAAGGAACGATGAGTGAATTTGAACTGTTCACGATGCGGAATCGATTGACTCGTGGAAAGCTTCATAAAGCGGAACGGGGCGAACTGGTCATCGCGGTTCCGATGGGATATTTGAGGACGCCATCCGGCGAGGTCATCATGGAGCCTGATGAGCAGGCGAGAGACATCACGAGATTAATCTTTGACAGGTTTGATGAGTTGGGGACGGTCTACGCAGTGATGCATGATCTTGTTCGGAGCGGCATTTCACTCGGAGTCAGGCTCCAGAATGGTTCTCATCGAGGTGAATTGGTTTTGCGGCGACCGACGTTGTCGCGACTTTTTCGCATCCTTCATCATCCGATTTATGCCGGTGCCTATGCTTATGGGCGATTAAAGTCAAAACGGTCGCGGAACCATCATCCTTCTAGAGACGTAGCAACACCCAAGCAGGGGTGGACTGTTTTACTGCACAATCGAATGCCGGCCTACATTACGTGGGAGCGTTACTTGGCAAATCAAGAGCGTCTGCAAAGGAATCGAGCCGTTGCCGACGCTCCAGGTGTTCCTCGCGATGGCCAAGCATTACTCGCTGGCATTTTGATCTGCGGTTCATGCGGCCGACGGCTCAACTGCGGTTATCGTCGCGAGCATCGCCCGTTCTACAACTGCACACGAGACTCGGAAATGGCTTTGCCGAGAACGTGCCACGGTCTGAATGCAGCAGCGATTGATGAACTTGTCAGCCGCCAGGTCTCACTGGCTCTGGAACCGAGCTCCCTGGCTCTCAGCCTACAGGCGATCGACGATGAACGTCGTGACCGTCAACGTCTGGACCGACAGTGGAAGCAGCGGTTGGAACGAGCCCAGCACGAGACCGAACATACGGAACGACAGTATCAAGCGGTCGATCCTGAGAATCGTTTGGTGGCGAGGACGCTGGAGCAGCGCTGGGAGGAAGCACTTCGGAACTGGCGGCAGTTGCAAGATGACTATGATCGTTTCACTGCCGCCCGGCCGCCCCAGTTGTCAGTCGAGGAGCGCGCTCAGATTACGGCATTGTCCCGAGACATTCCGGAGCTATTGAAAGCGCCGGAAACAACTAATGCTGATCGCAAGACGATCATTCGTTGCATCGTGGATCACGTCGTCGTGCATGTTGATCCCGACAACAACCAAGTCCAGGCAGAGATCAACTGGCAAGGCGGTTTCGTGAGTCGTGTTCAATTGTGCCGGTCCGTGGCCAGCTTCAATCAGATGCAAAACTATGATGAGTTCTGGAACCGGGTCATTCAATTAAGTCGGGAAGGCCGCTCTGCGGCAACGATCGCTAAGATGTTGAACGCGAGGGGTTCGTACCGCCACGGCGCTACAATCAGTTTTCGAAGGAACAGATTTTTCAACTGTTACTGCGAAGAGGCCTCACTCGCCCTCGTGACGATATCGATTTGGAGCCACACGAATGGAAACTGCCAGACTTGGCCCGCGAACTCGGTGTCACGCTGCTGACGTTGCGCAGTTGGGCGAAACATCGGTGGGTAAATGGCCGCCAGACTCCGACGCAACGTTATTGGATTCTTTGGGCCGATGAGGAGGAGGTTGGTCGGCTTCGAAGAATGGCCGCCCTGTCACGACCGGGGCATCTTAGATATCCCGAGACACTGACAACTCCCAAGCCCAAACCGGTGAATGATGTTCCGAGGGCTAGTGGGAACTGAAGAAATAAAAATCCGACCGCCGGAAAGCCGTCGGATTCAAATTGGCATGGGAGACCTATGCCAAGCATGGCACCAATTTACTTCCGCCACATTTTTCTTGTAATAAATTGCTGCGTCAGGCGACCAATACTTTTGAAAGGGCCGTTTTGAATTGCTGAATGAAACAATCGAGTCGCGATTTAAGAGGTGGCTCGTTGAGCATCATGGCGCCGTCTTAAAAGTGGCACGCGCCTACACACTGAACAACCACGATTGTCAGGACTTGGCACAGGAAGTCCTGCTTCAAATTTGGCACTCATTGCCACAATTTCAGGGCCAGTCCGATGCGTCAACTTGGTTTTACCGCGTCGCATTGAACACGGCAATCAGCTGGCACCGCAAAGAACGCCGCCGTCAAACCTCGCAACAGCCAATTCTTGAAATTGAAGAGTTTTTCGACTTCGGGTTGGATAGTACCGAGCAGCTCGTTCAACGCGAATTGGTTGAACGGCTTTACGTTGCGATACGACAGTTGCCCAAAACAGATGCCGCGTTGGTACTCCTGCACCTGGATGACATGAGCTATTGCCAGATGGCCGAGGTACTTGGCATCTCGGAAAGTAATGTCGGAGTCAAATTAAATCGAGCAAAAAAGGCCTTGGGTGAACTGCTGAAAGAAGAGTCACATGAATCTTGACCCATTCAAGCAAGCTTGGCAGTCGCAAAAATTGCAGCCTCGACCGACGATCGATGCCGAACTGCTGCTCAAAGAAGTGCGACGCAACCAGCGCAATTTCACGGCCGTGATCTTCTGGCGAGATGTTCGCGAGGTAGGTATCGCACTGGCGATGGTTCCCATTTGGATTTTCCTAGGAGTTAAACTCCATCTGCCGTGGACATGGTTTTTGACCGTGCCAGGCCTGCTATGGATTGCAGGATTTATGTTAGTTGACCGGATGCGTTACAAGCCGCAACCACCCGAACCGGCCGAGTCTCTTCGCCGTCGCGTCGAATGTTCTCAGGCACAGATTGAGCATCAAATTTGGCTGCTCAGCAACATCTTCTGGTGGTATCTGCTTCCGTTGAGCGTTCCAATGCTGGCCTTCTTTGGCGATGTGGCGTGGCGCAGACGAGAGGGTGGATGGTGGACCGTTCTCGCGATAGCCATCGTCATCAGCATTTGCGTCATCGTTTTTGTCAGCGTTTATCGGCTGAACCAGCACGCCGTCCGCGACGAACTTGAACCACGACGCCAGGAACTGAAGGAGCTGGAAGCAATACTCTTAAGCCTTCGGGACGAAACACCGACCGCAAGCTGATCATTCACAGAATTGCGCTGTTCAGTTGCGAGAGGCTAATGATCCGATCGAATCAATTTCCTCGGACTGCCCTAACCAGATCGTCGATTCTGTGATTCTCGAGATCCTCGACCGGGGTTGTAACAACGTCAACGATCCAACTCCCTGGATTCTTAACGAGGAATCGAAAGTCGATCGTTTTTTTGCAACGAGCGATATAATTATACTTTAACCATCCCAGCAACAATGGAGGTATCATGTCTCGAACTTCAAGTCGGTGGCTTTAGTGTCGATGTCGATGTCGGGCACAAGGCCGATTTCGTCGAACGTTTTTCCGTCGGCATCCAGGTCATTCCATTGCGGCAGATTGATCGTGATTCCTGCTCCGACATTGAGCGACCGGGCATTGCCGCTGGAACTGGCGGAGCAATCCCCCCAATGCGATTGATCGCAAATCGGCTCAGCGATACATTTTTTAGGGCACCAGGCGACGAGCTCCGCAGGTTTTTTCCGTCTAAAACCACCACTTATGTCTAGGAGTTGCCGTGCGATTGTTGAAGCTGTCCGGTTGGATGTGTGGCCTTGTGATCGGTGTCTCCGTCGGACTTGCCGACGCTCAACAGGGGGCCAAAGCCCGCGATCGCGGGCATCCTGACTCTTCTTCGCCTGTCGTCAAGGCGGATCGAATTGTCGAACACTTCATGAAGGAAAAAAAGGTACCGGGGTTAGTTCTGGCTGTCGTGCGTGACGGTCGCGTTGTCGTCGAAAAAGGGTATGGCGTGCGGACTCCGGAAGATGAAACGCGTCCCGATTCCGACACTTTGTTTTATATCGGATCATTGTCGAAGGCGATTACTGGCGTCGGTATTGAACTTCTGATTGAGCGGGGCAAGGTGAAATTCGATGAACCGATTGGCCGTCTGGTGCATGCCGTTCCCAAGTCCTGGCATCACATTCCGCTGAAACTATTTCTGGCTCATCAAAGCGGCATTCCCGAGATGGCGACTGCCAAAAGTCCGAATCTGGAAGCAACGTTTCGTGCCGCCGAAGATCTGCCACTGCAATTCAAACCTGGCTCCAAGCAGCAGTACAACAATTTCAATTTTGCGATCGCCGGACAGGTGATCGAAGGGGCCTCGGGCGAGTCCTATCTGGAATTCATGACGAACGAAGTGTTCAAGCCGCTGGAGATGACGCACACCGGCTATGGCCAGACCGATCCCAACCATTCGCCCGGTCATTATTTGCGTAAGAATGGCCGACTGGAGGTGATTCAGGAAGTCGCGCCGAAGGGCGGGGAATACGCGATTCCATCGGGTTTCATTCAGACGACGCTAGGCGACCTGCTGCGGTTGTATCGCGGGATTCAACAACACAAATTGCTGACACCGGCTCGCACACAAGAGATGCTATCACCGGTGACGCCCGGTATGACGGGTACACCGGGCTGGTTCGCTCGCGAAGTCAACGGAATCAAAATCGTCGGGAAGGACGGGGCGGCGTCGGGCTATTCCAGCCAGTTTCAGTTTGTCCCGGCACGGGATGATGCCGTGATCTTTATCATGAATCTGCAGGGACAGGGGCTAGGAACCACCGCCCTGGCGAACGAGCTATTGAAAGAGGTTTGTGGTCTTCCGATTCCAATCAAGCATTAAGCCATCCGACGCGGCCATTGATTGAGGTCGTTCGGTACGTGACGCTGATTGACCGCAACGCGAACCCGGTGAACCCGGACGAATCGCTTGCCAATGTCGTTGGCGCTGAGGCTGCGTCGATCGCTGTGAAAGCCACGCAGATTCCAAGGGTTCATGCACGTCAGCAACGATTGTGCGGCGACGTTCCTTCTGCTGGCGGGGCATCAGGCGATCAGTTCGGGGATCGGCTTTCCGTGGTCAACAATCGGAGTCGGGCGTCCATTCAGGTCGCGAATCGCTGTCGTGGCCGAATTGATACCCAGATGGTGGTAAATGGTCGCGAGGAAGTCCCCGGGACCACACATCCGTTCGACCACATCTTCGCCTCGTTTGTCCGTGGCGCCGATCACGCGTCCGGTCTGGATTCCTCCACCCGCCCAGATATTGGAAAACGCACGCGGCCAATGGTCACGACCTGGTTGCTGCGTACCTGCGGGAGCACTGGCATCACCGGCACCGGTGCTGGCGGCGTAGTTAATTTTCGGGGTCCGACCGAATTCACCCGTCACGACCACCAGCACGCGCTTGTCGAGTCCGCGTTCGTAAATATCTTCGATCAAGGCGGTCACGGCTCGGTCATACGCGGCCGCGCGGAATCGCATTGCGTCGAAAACGTGATGGTTCACGGCATGGTCGTCCCAGTTTTGGACACGACCACAAAGCGGGCCGCTCAGGCTGGTTGTCATCACTTCCACGCCGGCTTCCACCAGGCGTCGCGACAGCAGCAGTTGCTGGCCCCACGAGTTTCGACCATAGCGATCGCGAGTGCGATCATCTTCGCGGCTCAGATCGAATGCTTCCTTGGTTTTGGGGTTAGTCAGCAGCGTCATCGCCTGGGATTCGAATTCGTCGAGCGCCGCGAGTTCGCCCTGTTGATCGAAGGTGCGTTCAATCGTGTCGAGATTTCGCCGCAGGTTCGATCGCCGGCCAATCCGCTGGACTTCGCCGGCATCTGACAGACCAATGTTTGGTACCGAGAACGTGGGCTGATTGGGGTCGCCCGAAACCGTAAACGGGGAATAGGCATCGCCCAGATAGGCGGGGCCGTTGTATTCCAAAGGCGGATTGACGCCGACGTACATCGGCAACGGATTTTGACGAGGCCCTTCCTGCGAACGAAGATAATTTGCCACCGTCATCCAATCAGGAAACCGCGGCTTGGGTTTGTCTCGCGTGTCGGGATCTCCCGAAAGCAATTGCATGGAACCCGCGGGGTGTCCCCCGGCAGTCTGTTGCATCGAACGCAAGACGGTGAACCGGTCTGCAATACTGGCTTGCAGGGGCAACAGTTCCGTGAAGCGCAGCCCCGGAACCTTTGTGGCGATGGTTTCGAAGGGGCCGCGATATTCGCTGATGGCACTGGGCTTGGGATCGTAGGTGTCAATGTGCGAACAGCCGCCCGGCTGCCAGACCATGATGACGGCCGTCTTTTCCCGTTTGGCTTCGGTGCCGTCAGCGGCCATCAACGGATTCTGGGCGCGGAGTTTCAAGATACCTGGCAAGCTGAGGCTGCCGAATCCTGCCAGGCCGGCTTGCAGAAAGCTGCGTCGGTGCCATGGTTGCAGGCCAAAGGGGCCCTGGCACAGGGCGTTGGTTAAGGCGTCGCGAGATTGAGTCATTGTTTCTCCGCTGGTTTGACGCGTATCGCGATCGGTTCAGAAACGACGATATCGACCAGATCATTTGGCTTGGCGATCTCGGTCGCCTTTTTTAATCGTTCGGCAGCAACAGCCAAGGCGGCCATTGCTGCTTTTTCCCGAGCCAAGGCCGCTTCGGCCGCTTGATCCGCTGCGGCCTTGCCTTCGGCCGGTACGGCTTTGGCTTCTTCGACGAGTTTTTGGGCTGCGGCGGCGAGGGCCGTCTGTTCCTGTTCGGCCTTACGATGGGCTTCTTCCGCCGCCGTCAACTCTTCCAGTTGATTCCGATATTTCGCGACGGCACTTCCATAAAAGGCCACGACGTAGTCGCCCGGTGGAGTTTTGAGTGCGGCCAGATCCAGCACCGCTGAGAACGTGTCTTCCGTCAATGAGACATCAAACGCGGGAACGTTCTCGAAGCCCGCTCCCAGCGCTTTCAGACTCATCGTGGCTCCGGAAAACTCACTGCGCCGACGTTCATGGAAGGGGATCGTCAGTTTCTGGCCGGCCGTCGCTTCATAGACTTCGTTCGACGAAGGGATTAACGAGATCGGCGCGAAATCGAAGCCACTGACCGAAACGGGCACGTCATCCAAGAGTCGGGGGCTGGGGATTTCGTTCCAGGCTTCTGGAATGGGCCAAGCCATCGATGCGAGTCGGCAGGGCCGCGTGACGGTTGTTCCGTCGATCTGGGCACGTCCGAAAAACTGGGCTGACAACAACGAACGAGGGGCGTCCTGATGGGCAGTCACCAACATGATGCCGCGTGATTTTCCCGCCGGGATTTTTAATCCTTGTGCCGTGACTCCTTCTGGCAGACCTTCCATTTCCAGTTCGATATCGCCATCGAAACCGTCTCGTCTGACGGCGACGACTTCCAACGCCATGGTCGATCCGCCGCGCAGTGCGAGGGGTTTGGACAGGGCGTTGCGATCACCATTTCGCAATTCCATATGCAGGGCCCAAGCCGCCAGAGCGAAGTCGGGAGCCGCCTTACGGATGACCAGGCGATACACGTTGCGGGGATCGCTACGCGTGCCACCAAACAGATCGGTCAGTTGCAGGCGATGGAGACCGTCTTCGTTGATCGTCAACTTGCCGAGGATGTCCGACGATCCGGCGTCGTAGGGAGGACCGTCGTAAGTGTAGGCGTTACTGGAAACTTTCATCGGGCTGGGGATATCGCTGAACTCGGCGACATCCGTCAATTTCTCTCCCTCGCCGGGATTGCCGACATGTTGAACGAGGATCGCGGGATCCGTGGGCAGGCCCAATCGATCGGAAGCCACTTCGACCCACCAGACGTCGCCTTTTTTTGCTTCAAACTCGAAGACGTCCACATCGGCCGCTGGAAAGAAGCTGCCAGCGATGTCGCACGGCAGTGAGATGCGTTGCGCTTTGGTGCGATCGTTATTCGGTTCGACCTCGGTCAGTTCGGACTGTGCCGCCAGACCCACAGGCGGCCACGAGAAGGAATTCACGGTCTTCGTCGAGGGAAGTCGGACAATTGGCGCTCCCGCGGACAGTTCTTGCAGCGCCAGCCGATAGAAGTAGGCCGGTCCGCCACCGAAGGTCAGGCCGTGAACTTTGATCAGAAATTTCCCATCGGCGGGCACTGTGAAGTCCAACAGTCCGCTACGGCGTTCGACCAGCAGGTCGTTTCCCGTGTGGTCCGCGATAATCAGGACGGCATCGAGTTTGGAATCGATTCCGCGGGACGAACAATCCGCCACGATCCGCTGGCCCTGACGTCCTTCGAAGGAATAGTAATCAACGGCTCTTGCCGTCAGTACGGCATTGCAAAGCGAGTTGACCTTCAATTCCATCGCCGTGGCCAGCGACGTATTGGGACTGGTCCGAGTCACTTCCGGCAATAAGCCGACCGAGAAAATTCGCGAGGAGGAAACTCCCAGACGTGTCATCACGCGCGCTTCATAGAGGCCGGCCGGGCAGTTGGCGGCGATGGTGACGAGGAATTTGCTCGGTTCGGGTTGGCCGGCCGCGTCCAATTTTCGTGTGGCAGTTAGTCGAGCGTCCGAGAAGGTCAATTCCTCGGCCTTTTCCAGGTTTTCGCCGGTGATCGTGATTTCGACTTGCGAGCCCGGCGTTCCGCCCATCGGCATGGTCGTCAACAGACGCGGAGCGGGCAGGCAAACTGATTGGGCGAACGCGAACGCGGCGACATTCCAGGCTAGCAGACAACACACGGCTCCCAAAATTTGTCCATTCGCGATTCGCCATGTTTCTGGGTATCGCACAGACGACAAGAAGCCCGCGATCAGCGGTCGTGCTTCGGTCGAATTCTTCAGGATGTCAGTCATCTTGCGTCTCGATGAAGGTGTTCGCAGAGGCATTCAAAGTCCGATCCCTGGAATAGAAAAACGAATCATAAGTCCGACACGCGGTGACGGGAATTGCTAATGGTTAAACAGGAATTCCTTGGTATTGACGAGCGCCCAGATCAGGTCCTGAAAACTTTCGCTATTGGCTTTCTGAACATCCATTGGCTGACCGTTGGCGTCGACACGCGGCTCGGTCAGATATTCGAGTGCTGTTTTCATTTCGTTTGGCTGCGGTTCGCGAGAAAAGGCGGCCAGATACAATTCGCGAATTTTCGCTTCCGCCGGCTGGTCCGCTTTTGCCAGACGATCGGCGCGGCCATTGGGCGTCGATAGTTTTGACTTCATATCGGCCGAATTGATCAGATGCAGGCTTTGAGCGAGACTCGACGATTGGACACGTTCGCATTCGCAAACGCTTTCCCCTTCCGGCCGTCCGAACACCCGTAGAAAGGGTGACGATCGGTTGTAACTATTGTCGGGCAGTGCGACCGCTCGAGTTCCTGAAGGCAGGTTGGCAAAATCGGTCTGACTTCCGGCCAGTCGATCGATGGCATCCAGCAGCACTTCGGCAGGCAGACGTCTGGGGTAGTATCGCGAGTAGTTTTGCCTGTCGGCCACGTTGTCTTTGTTGGGGACTTCACTCAACTGATAGGACTGTGATCGTGTGATCACGCGCACCAATTCTTTCAGATCGAAACCACTCGTGATGAAATGTTTTTCGAGAGCGGCCAGCAGTGCGGGGTTCGTGGGAGGATTCGTGTCGCGAATATCATCTTCCGGTTCAATCAACCCGCGATGAAAGAAGTGCTTCCAGTAACGATTTACCAGTGCCTTTGCGAAGAAAGGATTGGTGGGGGAACTCATCCAATCGGCCAGTTTCAATCGCGGATCTTCATCGGCCACAATCTCGGGAATCGCGTCGCCCAATGCGGCGGGCTTTAGCGGCAAACCTGTTTTCATGTTGGTGGCCACGGCGATCCCGCGCTTGTGAAAGATCAGATCTTCACCGCGTGTGGGGGATGGCTTTCGTCCTACCTGGCTGAAGAAGGCTGATAGCGAGTAATAGTCGTCCTGACTCCAGCGTTCGAAGGGATGATGATGGCATTGAGCGCATTGCATCCGGACACCCAGAAACAACTGCGCGACGTCTTCCAGTTGCTGCTTGGGTTCTTTCACTCGCTTGTACCAGGCGACGGGCGGATTGCCGATGACGGTGCCGGTGGCGGCCAGCAATTCGCGTACGAACTGATCGTAGGGTTTGTTGGCCAGCAGGCTGTCGCGAACCCAGGCATGGAAGGCAAAGTTGGAAACGATGTCGCTAGTATCGTCTCGCCGATTCTTCAGGAGCGCCGTCCATTTGTTCGCGAAGTAGTCCGCGTAATCCGAACTTTGAAGAATCGCGTCGACCAGACGATCTCGCTTGTCGGGTTCGTTACTGGCCAGGAAGGCTGCGACGTCATTGTCGCTTGGCAGTCGTCCGGCGATATCCAGATTCACGCGTCTGATGAACGTCGCATCGTCGCAGGGCGGCGAAGGAGGAATGCCGATTTCTTTGAGGTTGGCAAAGAGATGTTCGTCGATGAAATTTTTGACGGGCGGCAGATTGCCGACTGACGCACCCAGCGGGACCGACGCACTGAAGACGGCTACCTTTCCCTGATAGCGGACCATGATCGCCACATTGCCGGACATGTCGAGAATTTTGACCTGGCCGCGATCGCTGACTTCGGCCATCGCCCGGTCGTTCGATTCGTACAGGGCCAGCTGCGTCACGTCTTGCACGCGACCATCGGAATAGTGAGCCAGTGCTTTCAGTTGCTGTTCGCTGTGGCGTACGAGGGTTCCTTGCGGCGGCTGGATCTCGAATGAAACCAGCTTGGGATCGGTCTCTTGATCAAACGCGGCGCCCTGTCGAATCCAATCGCGCAGGATCGCAAAGCCGTCAGACGACGGGTCCAGTCGGACGCCGCCGCCATGCGGAATCTGGCCCGATGCCTTCAGCAGTAGCAGACTGCGATCGGGAGCGACAGAAAACAGGCGTCGCCCGCGTCCCTCTTTGACCAGATGTTCGAAATCTTCGAGTGGTTCGAATCCCAACAGCGAGAGTTGAAATCCATTTTGGCCGTTGCCCGCTTTGGCGTGGCAGACACCGGCATTGCAGCCGGCTTTGGTCAAGACTTGTACGACATCATTGGTGAAGCTGATCGGTCGTTCGTCCGCGCGACCCGATGTCGGCATGATGGCCAGGCAAAGGATTCCGGCTCCCGCGAGCAGAAGCCTTCGCGGTGGAATTCCAATGCGGGATTTGCCGTCGGGGAATGACATTTGGTTTCCGTTCGAGGCGGGGTCGCAGGAGGGATCGCAAAATGAGGCCGCTAATAAGCTTAACTCACTTTTCGACATAATCAAAGCAAACTCATCAAAGAACGCCCACCTATGGAAGAGTTTCTTCGTCTGGCCGAAGGGACTTTCCGGGTGTGCTGTTTATTCAGTATTGCGGAATCCACGAGGATTTCGCCAACAATTCTCGGGCGAATCGAGGGTGCAACCGCTCCGGAAGGGCGGGAATCGACGAGGTGGCGCGGACCGTCACAGCGGTATTCCGAAGCGGACGGACCGTGGTTTGGCCGCTTGGCGCTTCGTTGTCAAAGCGGGATTTATTTCTTCTGGATCGTCAGGCAAGAAATCTCGAATTGCGATTCCCCGGCCGACATGCCTTTGATCAGGCTATTTTCCACGGTTTCTGTTCCCGGGGTCGGAGCTGTGTAAGTAATTTCGAGTGTCGCAAGTTGCGGGTCGGTCAACTGTTTCTTGATGGTCACGACGTTTGACGTGCTGGAAAGTTCCAGGTTCTCCAATGAGGTGTCTTTGTCCGAAGTGGTGACCCGGATGATGCGTGTGGCAGATTGACCGGGATTGAGGCTGCCGAAGAACAGCGATGACGGGCTGCAACGATATTTCCCTTCGGCGGCTTCGGCTTTCATTTGATTGGCTCGTCGCCGACTGGCCGGAGATTTCTCTCGTTTTGCTTTCCAGGTGAATGAGTTCGTCTTGTCGTTGCGAGTGATTTCCACCGTTCCCGTGATCTGATCGTCTTCAATTTTTCCCTGGTATTTGGAAACCACTTTTTTCCCGTTAGGCTCGCGAGTCACCGTGAAGGACAATTCGTCGTCGCGAAATGTTCCGTCTTCGATCTCCTTTTCCTTCGTGTCACCCGGCCGGATGGTGCCCGTGACTTTGTCACCGATAAATTTCAGCTTCAGGATCACATCGGTACGTTCGCCGTTGACGTTCGTAAACCATTTCCAGGTCTCGACGGGTTCAACGGGTTCAGCGGGATCCGACGAATCTGCTACCGGTTGATTGGGGCCGCCGATGCGATAGGTTTTCCTGGCGATTTGATCGGTGACCAGCATTCTGTTGGGCAGCACGTCGGTAAACACGGAATCGGGCAGATCGGCATTCACTTCCATTTTGTCGACGGCAACGATTTCTTCACCCGCCAGCTTGCCGCCGCGGAAGACTTGTTGAATTGAGCGTTTAGGCAGCCACAGTCCGTTGGCGAATTCCTGAAAATCCTCGTTGCGGCAGATCTGGTAATCTGGATCCTCGACATAGCGATTCGTTTTCCGATCAATCTGGTATTTGCTTCCGACAGTGCCCACCACGGCATAGTTCAATTCGGGGCACAGATAGGTCAGGCTTCCAGGTTGTCCGACCGTGATGCAGCGGTGACCGTTGAATGTCGATTCTCGCTCGATGATCGGTGGCATCTTTCCGACCAGGGTGACCCAGAGACCTTCGTTGTAGCGGTTCAAAAACAGATTCGGAAAGCGGATATTCGCTTTAATCAACGGATTGTCTCGATCGATTAACGATTCTCCGTTCAGCATTCTTCGAATGAACGCCACCGAATCCGCATTCTCGATGATGTGAAACTCCCGCACGATGCCATCGGCCGACGTCATTGTCTGACCCAGCCAGCCTTGTTCACGATCTTCCAACCAGGTGAGCAGCGAATGTCCCGGCTTGATTGCCAGCTTCACCTGGCGGGTCGGAGACGTATGTTCGCTGAAAATCCCGCTACGGGTACAGGTGTATTCCGCCGTAAAGGTTCGCAGTCCAGACTCCATCGATCGGTAGATTTCTTCGAGGTCCGCGTCGGTGACCAGCGGTGGTTTGACCAGTTTGACAAATCGATAAAACACATAACCCAGATCCTCTGGTCGAGGCGACGCGTTGGCATTCCATTCCTGGATAAAATCGAGAAGCCCGAAATCATCAGGTTTTTTCTCCGCCGCTTCGTCGAGCTGTTTGACCAGATCAAGGGCCGCTTGCGAATGCCACATGGTGATGGTGACTGTTTGGCCGTCTGGGGTCTGTGTTACTTCCGTGACGGGGACCAGAGGCGATTTGGGCGGCGCGTCGGCGGGAGCCTCTTGGACAGCATCGTCGCAGGGTTTGACTTTGTCATCGCGATGGGCCACCGGATCATCCGCACCTACGGCCATTTGACCATTCCAGAGAGCCGTCGCCGAAAGAGAAATGACGAGTGACAGGCCTGCCAATATCAACGTGGCACACGTTCGTCTGCGATTTCCAACACGGATAGACATCATCTCTCCTTCAGATTGCCGATCGTTGGGTTCTGTCGTTCAGATTGGAACGGGCGACGCGATGGCGATTCGTCGTCAATGGTCGTCACCGATGCCGTCGGATATTATCTTCTGACATTTTGTCATGGTCGTAATGGTCATTCAATGATCTGAAAAAGTTTTTGAAATCGAGATCCTGTTTTGAAGTCTTTTCCAACCCGGACTCATTTTCGTAACGCTCGTAATCTGAATAGACTTTGCTTGTCATTTGACTCGGCTATCATTCGGGAGATTCCGATGTCTGTGCTTGCCTCGTTATTGTCTGGCTACCGCGGTCACACCCAGGGGGACCGCTTGGGTTCAGGGTGGAGTCATCGGTGGGTGTCAACAATCGTCGCCTCGCTGACCTGCCTGTTGCCGCTTGCTCTCAGTTCGGCGTGGGGTGCGGACGGGGGGCCGTGGCGAGGCGCGGATGAGGTCTGTCGAAAAAGCCTCGATTTGACCGACGAGGAAAGCTATCGGCTGTTGAAACAATGGGTCCTGCCAGGAAACGATCCGACGAAATGGCAGTTGTGGGCCTTTCGTCTTGTTGACGGTCAGACGTTTGCCGGGGCCTCAGGAAAAACTCCGCAGATCGTCAGCCTGGCTCATGGCAGTCGTTTGGCGGCCCCGGCGTTGGAATTAATCAGCGTTGGCCAACGTCTAAAGCGTCTCAAAGAGCTGTCAACGGTGGTCGATGAAAGCCTTGCGGAAGGCCTTTCGGCGCGCCGGAATCGGTTGGCGATGCAGATTCTGTTGGCCGCTCTGGATGACAACGAAGCCGAGACCGAGAGTAACGTTGAATTGGCAACGGCCCGCTTGAAAGATCAGTACGAACTGATCAAGTCGATTGATCCGCCCATCGGCGCCCAGACCACCGACGCCGAACAACTGGTGGTCCTGGGGTTACTCGATCAACCCGCTTGGCTGCCCTCGGCACAAAGCCTCACATTGCTACTGGCCGATAAGAGTCGTGGTTACTACCGTGAACCGCAAACGCAGCAGACCGAAAGATCGCTGCGTGACACGGTCAATCAGCGACTCGCGGAAATGCCCTCGCTGGCGGAAGAGCGATACGTCACCCCTCTGGTAATGCACCAATGGCATGCGTCCCCGATGAACACGGAACGTCGAACGATGCAGGGCGAGCATTCGTCGCGGTGGGTCATCGATCGAGGGATCGCGGAACTTCGTTCGGGGGAAATGATCTCGCCCCTGTTCTTCCAATCGCCGCTCACCGGCGATTTTGAAGTCACGGCCGAAGTGACTAATAACGACTGGAAAGAAAGTCTCCTGGCCTATGACATGATTGGTTACTTTCCCCAATTCAACTTGAATGGGATTAACGTCGTACCGGTGATGGGCCAGCGAACTCAGTTTCCCAAGCCATTGACGATGCCACGCTGGGATCAATTTTCCGATGTCCGGATTGTCGTGAAAGAGCGGCGCATGTCGACTCAGATCAATGGGGTCGAGATTCAGGCGGAAGATCTGAAGCCGTTTCCAGATCCCTGGATCGTTCTGAGCAGTCTTAACCCTCGTTGCAACAGTTCGGTGCGGAATGTCCGGATCCTTGGGAATCCGACGATTCCGGCGGAGATCAATCTGTCGCAGATTACCGACCTGGTGAACTGGCGAGCGGACTATTTCGGGGATCGACTGGGGCCCGAATCGGACGAACAAGCGGACTGGTATCAAAAGGACGGCGAGATTGTCAGTCGTCCGCGCGCAGGACGTTCGAATGGGGGGCCACTCAGTCTGCTGTTGCATCAGCGTCCCTTGTCGCCCGACAGTGAATTGAGTTACGAGTTTTTTGCCGCAGCCGCGGCCTTTGATATTTGTCCTGCGCTGGGGAGCATCGTCTGGCTGCTCAGTCCATCAGGAGTGCGTGTGCAGAGCCTGTCCACCGTTCGGCAGGGGCGTTCGAAGGAGAAGCAGAAAACCAGTCCCGCCAACCCGGCTCTGGCGCTGAAGATCAAGGATTGGAACACCATCCGCTTGTCGATCAAAGCGGCGTCCGTCACTTTGTTCCTCAACGACACGAAGATCGACGAGCAAACGTTGGATGAGCAGAATTCGCGGCAGTTTGGTCTGTTCCGATTTCGCGAACAGCCATCCTGCCGGATCCGCAATGTGATCTGGCACGGCGACTGGCCCAGAGCGTTGCCGTCCCTGGATGAGCAAGAACTTGCATTACCCGCCGATGGTGTTCCCGCTCGTGAATGGCCGATCAACGGAACGTTCAAGCTCAATCAACCCCTGCGAGCTCTGCGCAGGCTGGGTGTCGGTATCAACGTCGCGGAAGAGTTCTACAACGAGACTCCTGAGGGAACAGAAGTTCGGTCCGATCCCCGGCGAACTGGTGGCGCCAATACCGAACTGGCTTGGATCCGGGCGCTGCGCGGTGATTTCGATGTGACTTTTTCCGTCAAAGATGTTCGACTGGTGGCACCGGATCCGCCCGAGTTGCATCTGCGTGTCGATTTCGCCAACGAAATCAACCGGACGGTGTCGATCGCTGTGGGTGCCAACAGGGAAGGGCAGAAAACGCTGCTGACGGATCACATTCGAACGCCGCCGGATAGCTCTTATGGGATGATTCGCTGGGAGAAAAACATTCCCTTTGTCGGCGGGCGGTTACGATTGGTTCGACGTGGGGGAGAAGTGTTCGCACTTTACGCACACGAGAATGAAGGTTTTCAGATCCTGGCGACCCACTTTGTGGGAAATTTCGATGTCAGTGCCATCAAGGTCTGGGCGATGGTTCACGGTCCTCAGGGTGAAATTCAGGCGGTATGCCGAGAACTCACCATCCGAGCGGATGAGTTGCTGGATTGATTCGCGAATTATGGTCGGGCTTAGCGTGTCTCGGCGGCAAGATCCGCCAGGCGTCCCGTCAAGGGGCCTGAAAACTTTCGATCAGTTTCTTGGTGCTGGCGGCGTCGTGTCTCATCCGGATGCGCCAGCAAAGTTCTTCGGGAGTGACCACTCGAATATCTTTCGGCAGTCGTTCTGCACACCAGACGGCCGGAGTGTAACCGCGGATGCCACCTTCACTGGCGGCATTTTCTTGCGGCATATTTTCAGCATTTTCATCATCACCGGCGGCCCGTCGAAAATAGGACCAGGCGTGGACGATTACCCAGTCCAATCGTGATGCGGCGCCGAACGCGCCGCCTTGGGATTCCTGTGCGACTCGGATTGGTGTTCCGGCTCGGGGACGCGTGTTGGCATGTTCCCAAATGGAATAACGGCAGGAAATCACGGGGATTTCAATGCCGTGGCGATCTTTGACCCAATAGGTTGCTCCCGCGCCTCCTTCGTAGGGTGCGTATTGGAAGACTAGGATGGCCAACAGATCATCGGTCTCGGCGGCAAACGTCTTGTAGGCTTTCAGCGCGTCAGGCGAATCCACCTTGGCAACATTGAAGCCGATGATTCGCGTACCTGTTTTCTTCATCAACGACCAGGTGCGCTGGGCATGCGCCGCCAGCAGCTCCTGACGATTCGGCCGCGAATGGCCGAACAAATCGGGATAGTAGTATCCTCCGCCCCATTCGATCAGCCGATCGTTCTCTTTCTGCGTGGCGAGCGTATAGTCGATGATCACGGGGCAAAGTTGAGCCAACTGAGCGAAACAACAGGACCAGCCAAAAGGGATTTTGCCGCGGTCGGGACTGTCCCAGTAACTCGGATTGCCATGGAAGAAGCTCGATTCCAGCCACTGGATATTATCTCCGTCCGAGATCACAAAACTCAGGCAGTTGCGGTGATCGCCGAAATTGATTTCACGCGGGTCGAATGTCTTGGTTTGGTGCGGAAGCGCAACTTGATCGCTGCCGGCCATCAGGACAGGAATGTTCATGCAATGGTCAGTGGCCGTTTGGAGATGGCCATAAAGACTGGACAGCCGGGTGCATTCGAACTCGTCTCCGCCATTCCATCCGGCGATGGGCGAGAGCGGTTCGAGCCATTCCAGCACGGTTTCGGTCGGCTCGTCTTCGCCATAGAGGGTGAAGGCCTGCTGGGTGATCGCCAGATCGCGGACACTCCATTTTTTCGGATCCTGAGCTAGCAGCAACTTTCGATTGAACCGCTCCCGGTAGGTTTCGAAACACCATTTCTGGGATTTGTCGCGAGCATCCATCAGCATTGTCAGCCCATTGGCTTTCGCTTCCTGTTCCAGGCTTTCGTCGATCAGCACACCATCGAGAATTCCCGCCAGGCTGGTGGCGACGTTGACTGACAGATTTATTTCCTTTCGATGTTCGTTCATCTGTCCAGGGGACTGGTCAAGTGCATAGAGGATGTAGCCTTTGATGATTCCCGACTGGGAATATCGCTGGACCAATTCCCAGGGATCGAACTCGCCACGAAACTTGACTGACGGGTTCTGCTTGAGCCAGAGGTCGTACCATGTTTCGAAGTCCACGTTGTGAGTCGACACCCAGACCATTTCGTCGCTGTGGTCCTGATTGACGGATTTGGCTGTCAGGCCGGCGATCGACTGCATCAGCATCTGCTGCGCCATCGGCAGATCGCGGTTTTTGGTTCGCACGATGCCAGTTGGCCGTTTTTGCACAGGCCACCAGCGGTCGTCATCGGCACCGGCCACGGACGAAAACAGAGCAAGACAGAAGATGAAAAATGAAGCTGCGTTCCACGTCCCTGTCATAAATATCTTTCACTACCCGATGTCGGGATTCGTCAGCGATACCTGAACCATCGCGAGTTCGTATGTCGCGGTCCTGTTAAGGGACCGACCGTCTGGTCTCGGAGTGCCGGAGCGTCTCGTTCGAGACCAACCATCAGACTCGGTGGTAAAGTGAGGTTCCAGACCGATCTTAAAAACTTCGTCATCACACCGTCAAACACTCAACGTCGTTTGTCCGGGAGTGTTGCGTCGAAGACGATCGGGATGGCGAGCCGGGCAAGTCTCAGGTACTGATCTGGCCGGGTTGCTTATCCCAATTGGTTGAGCTTGTTATTCTGGATTGTCTCGATTCCCGATGATCGCTATACCGAGTCAGAGTCCGAGTTCCATTCTCTTTTCCTTTTGAATATCCAGGCAGTGAAATGCTTCCGTCACCGGTGTCCTCGATCGATGCTGACGAACAGATCCGTCGGTCGAAAGCGGCCAGGCGACGGTTGTTGCAGATGCATTTCGAAAGTGGCGTCGGGCATATCGGTGGCAACTTGTCAGCTCTGGATATTCTGCTGACCATTTATCATGACCTGTTGACCGTGCGAGATCACTTCGTGCTATCCAAGGGGCATGCGGCTGGAGCCCTGTACGTCACGCTCTGGACCGCTGGGCGACTGACAGATGATGATCTGAAGCAATTTCATCGTGACAATACGATCCTGAGCGGGCATCCCCCGGCACGGGGCATTGACGACATTCTGTTCGCCACCGGCAGCCTGGGGCACGGCTTGGGGTTGGCTGCGGGGGTCGCTCTGGCTCAGCGGTTACTCGGGGAAACGGGTCGCGTTGTCTGTCTGACATCTGACGGCGAATGGAACGAAGGTTCGACCTGGGAGTCACTGATCTTTGCCAATCATCAAAACCTGAACAATTTGATCGTCGTTATCGATGAAAATGGACTACAGGGTTTCGGGACCACGCGTGAAGTGGCGGATCTGTCGCCACTGGCCGAAAAGCTTCGCGCGTTTGGGCTGACGGCGCGAGAGGTTGATGGACATGATCGACAGGCGCTGTCGCAAGCCCTGCAGTCGCCCCATGAACGTGGACCTTTGATCATCGTCGCGAAGACGATCAAGGGGCGTGGCGTGTCGTTCATGGAAAACCGGGTCGAATGGCACTATCTTCCTCTGACCGCCGAACAATTTGAGCTGGCGTGCCATGAGGTGGATGAATCATGAGGCGGGCGTTCTGCGATGGATTGATGCGGCATCAGGCCTGCTCTGAATTCGTGTTTTTGACGGGCGATCTCGGTTATCGAGCCCTCGAACCGCTGCGCGACGCGATGGGGCCACGGTTTATCAATGCGGGCGTCGCCGAACAGAATATGGTTTCCGTCGCGGCGGGGCTGGCTCAAAAAGGGCTTCGCCCGTGGGTCTATAGCATTGCCCCGTTTCTCTATGCCAGACCGTTCGAGCAGATTCGTAACGACATCTGCCTGCACGCGCTGCCCGTCGTGATGGTGGGGAACGGCGGCGGATACGGTTATGGCGTCATGGGAGCGACGCATCATGCGCTGGAAGACTATGGCACCCTGCTGACCCTGACCGGACTGAAGGTGATTATTCCAGCGTTCGACGACGACCTCAGCCGGGTCATCCCAGATCTGTTTACCACGGCTCATCCCAGCTATTTGCGACTGGGTTTGGGTGAGCAACCTGCAGGATCGACGGCTCCTCCCTTCGCAGCGTGGCGAAAGTTGACCGCGGGCCGCGGCGGGACGGTGATTGCGGTCGGTCCGCTGGCGGGATCCGTCTGGGGACCAGCGAACGATCTGCCCGAAGAGAATCGTCCGAATCTATGGTGCCTGGGAGAACTGCCGCTGGCCGACTTGCCTGAGGAACTGTGGCGTGATCTGTCACAATCATCGGCACTGGTTATTGCCGAAGAACATGTGGCGCAGGGATCGGCCGGTCAAGCGTTAGCGATGGCGCTGATTCAGGCCGGGTGCATCCCGCAGCGCGTGCGGCATCTTACGGCACTCGGCTATCCGTCAGGCCGGTATGGTTCCCAAAAATTCCATCGTCTTGAGTGTCGATTGGACGCGGCAGGTATTTTGGCCACCCTGGCAGAGAGCATGGCGGGATGAATAATTCTTCGAATTCGAACGAGGCTTCCCCGGCGAATGCGTCCGCAGTGACGGAAGCACCCGTGCCGTTACCCGACGAATCGGTGCTGCCCGCTGCCGAGATCAAGCGGCTCGAAGGACCAATTCTGGTGCTGGGAGCCAGTGGTTTTATCGGTGCCAACCTGCTGTTGGCATTATTGCGAGTGCGTCCAGATGTGCATGGTACGGCGAGTCGAATGCCGGCGTGGCGATTAGAGTCGGTACCGCCCGATCATCTGCATGTTGTCGATCTGCTGGTGGATTCGAATCTGGAGGCATTGTTAAATCGGGTCAAGCCGAGGACCGTCTTCAATTGTGTGGCCTTTGGTGCCTATTCGTTCGAGACCGACGGCCAATTGATTTATCTGACGAACTTCAATTTTACGACTCGCTTACTCGAGCGACTGCGCCAACGTCCGCTCGCTCGCTACGTGCATGCAGGAAGTTCGTCCGAGTATGGAGACAATTGTGCGGGGCCTGACGAGCGGGCTCATCTGGCGCCGAATTCTCACTATGCCGTATCCAAGGCTGCGGCAGCGCAATTGATCGACTACTACGGCCGACACTTGCGTCTGCCTTGTGTGAATCTGCGGTTGTATTCGGTTTACGGACCACTGGAGGATTCGTCGCGGCTGATTCCCAATCTGGTCCGGAACGGATTGGTGCATCAACTTCCCGAATTTGTCCGACCGGACGTGTCACGCGATTTCGTCCATATCGACGATGTGACGGCGGCGTTTGTGCGGGCGGCAGTGAATTTACGCGAAGACGATTATGGCCGCTCGTTCAACATCGGGACTGGTCGAAAGACGACGATGGCCGAGATTGCGGCGACGGCACGGCGACTATTCGATGTCGCGGCCGAACCGCGGTTCACCATGCCCGATCGCAAGTGGGATGTCGTCGATTGGTACGCCCAGCCGGAACAAGCGCGAGATCGGCTGGCCTGGACGGCCTCGATTTCCCTGGAAGACGGATTGCAGCGAATGGCGCACTGGATGCGGACGCTGCCGGACCTGACTGCCTATGAAAAATCGTCGAAAAAATATCTGTTGGATACCCAGCGGAGTGTCAGTGCGATTATTGCCTGTTACAAGGACGGGCAAGCGATTCCGATCATGTACAGACGACTCAAGGATACGTTCCAGAAGCTGAATGTCGATCACGAAATCATCTTCGTGAATGACTGCAGTCCTGACGATTCCGAAGAAACGATTCGGCGATTGTCCCAGGACGATCCGCGTGTCATCGGGATCTCGCATTCGCGGAATTTCGGTTCGCAAGCCGCTTTTATGAGCGGGATGCGCGTGGCCACGAAGAATGCCTGCGTGCTGCTGGATGGTGATTTGCAGGATCCGCCCGAGTTGATCGAGCAGTTTGTTGGGAAGTGGCGCGAGGGATACGACGTGGTCTACGGACGTCGCGTGAAGCGCGAGGCGACGTTGTTTATGCAATTTGCTTATAAGGCGTTTTACCGCGTCTTCGATTATTTCTCGTACGTGCGGGTTCCACACGACGCGGGTGATTTTTCACTACTGGACCGCAAGGTGGTGAATGCCTTGCTGCAGTTTTCGGAACGCGATCTGTTCCTGCGTGGTGTGCGGGCCTTCGCCGGATTCAAGCAGGTCGGTGTGGACTACAACCGTCCCGAGCGGATGTTCGGTCGCAGCACCAATAACCTGGTCAAGAATTTTGGCTGGGCGAAGAAAGGCATACTCAGTTTCAGCAACACGCCGCTGAACATGCTCAGCGTGATGGGCGGCGGGCTACTGCTGCTGACGCTGGTGCTGGGGATCGTGCAGATTGTCATGCGGATGCTCATTCCGCAGTGGGCACCCGAAGGGATCACAACGGTGTTGTTGGCGATCATGTTCTTTGGGTCGCTGTCGATCTTCTCCACGGCGGTGATCGGCGAATATCTGGCCAAAGTCTTTGAAGAAGTGAAACGTCGACCGCTGTATATCCGACGCAGCATTATCCGAAATGGCGAAGTTCGCAACGCGACCGAAGAGACCATTGCGGGAACGAGTTCATGAAGCTGCCCGCACTTCCGGATCGCGACAATCTGATCGAGCGACAGAGCGAAGCGTGGCGTCCGCCGATCTTTCGGCCGAATGCCACGAGCTGGGATTCGCTGCTGGCGTCGGCGCGGCGTTTTTTGGATTTGCAGGCGTCGTCAATCTGGCGTGACCTGAGAGCTCTGCTTGTCGGGTGCAATGGTTCGGTACTCGATGTCGGTTGCGGCGCCCAGCCGTATCGCTCACTGCTGCCCAAGTCCGTCCCGTATCAGGGAATCGACACGGCGGATGCCGCCGCCCACTTCGGATACGAAGTGCCCGATACGATTTACTTTACCGGTGATCGCTGGCCGATCGATTCCGCGAGTCGGGATCTGGTGTTGGCCACGGAAACGCTGGAACATGTCGAACATTCCGATCGATTTCTGGCCGAAGCGCGGCGAGTGCTGAAGCCGGATGGTTGTCTGGTGCTGACGGTGCCGTTTGCGGCTCGTTGGCACTACATTCCCCATGACTATTGGCGGTTTACCCCCAGCGGCTTACGGACCCTGTTGACGGAGGCCGGTTTTGCGGTACCCACCGTCTATGCTCGGGGAAATGAAATCACCGTGGCCTGCTACAAGGGAATGGCGCTGATTCTGATGCTGGCACTCGGTCAATATCGGTCGCTGTTCCTGAGCATCATCGGACGATTCATCGGAGCGCTGTTGCTGCCGGTATTGGCCTGCCTGGCGGTGATCGGACAGATCTCTCTTTCGTCGCGAGGTGGTAATGACTGCCTGGGTTACACAGTGGTCGCCGCCGCTAGCTCACTCTCGAAGGGACCGGTGCCATGACGATTGAGCGTCCGTGTCCGCTCTGTCACGAGGTTGTCTCGTCGACGCTGTTTGCCGACGCTCGGCTCGATTCCGAACGGTTAGGCGAGTTCGCTTACGCGTCTCGAAAACTTCCTGAATATATGCATTTGCGGTTAATGCTGTGCCGCCAATGCGATCTCGTCTATGCCAGTCCGGTCCCCGACCGATCCGAACTGGCGGTGGCCTATGAAGCGGCTGCCTACGACAGTCAGGTCGAAGCCGAATACGCGGCGAAGACCTATGCCAGCCGGGTGCGAGCGCTGGTCCCGCAGTTGCCGGATCGCGATGGGGCCTTGGACATCGGCGCCGGCGACGGCGCGTTTTGTGGTGAACTGATGAAGTTGGGATTCACGAATGTGATTGGTCTGGAACCATCGGCTGCGCCGATCGCCGTTGCCAAACCTGACGTTCGCGAATGCCTGCGTCAACAAATGTTCGACGCCAGTCAGTTTCCCGCCGAACGTTTTTCGCTGGTCACCTGTTTTCAGACGATCGAACATGTTTCGGATCCCGCGGAGCTTTGCCGCGATGCCGTTCAACTGCTGAAGCCGGGTGGGGCGTTATGCCTGGTGGCGCATAATCGTCGCGGGCTATCGTGCCGGATTCTGGGACGCAATTCACCCATTTTTGATATCGAGCATCTGCAACTGTTCTCGCCGCAAAGTCTACGGCAGTTATTGTCACAGGTGGGGCTCAAGAAAATCGTGGTCAGGCCGCTCTACAATTGTTACCCGCTCGCTTATTGGACCCGCTTATTTCCCTTTCCCGCAACGGTGAAGCGGACAATTTCCCGTGGGCTGGAAACGACCGGTCTGGGTAAAATTCCGATCATGATTCCGGCCGGAAATTTGATTGCCTGGGGCTTGCGCTGATTCGTTCCTTCTGATTTCCCCATGGTCACGGACCGGGAGCAGGAAAAAATGCCTGGTACGGATGCGAAAACAATCACCGAAGTCCCCTTTTCATCGCGATGGCGGCGTGAACTGGCGATCGTATTGACGATCACTGCCTGTATTCAGTTTGCTCTCTATGGATCGTCTTTTCTGGGACGTGGCATCCTGCTGCCGGTGCAGATCCTGGATTATCCGGGCACGTACCTGCCAATCCATGTCAGTGATCGGTACCCCAGTTACGTTCGGTCGGATCTGATCCTGGTTAGCGAACCAACCCGCTGGTTCATGGCATCCGAGTTCCGCGCTGGCCGAATTCCTTTTTGGATCCCGTACTCGTTTGGGGGAACTCCGTTTGCGAGAGCGGCGATCTTTTCTCCCTTCGAATGGTTGTATGTGCTGTGGCCCAGTCCGCATGTGTTGCCCTGGATTCAACTGAGCGTCTCGCTGGTCGCGGCGGCGGGAATGTGGATGCTTGCGGCGCGGTTACTAAGTCTGGGGGCACTGGGGGCCATCACGGCCGGACTCGCCTATCCGTTGTCCGGTTTCATCGTGCTTTGGCAAGGGTACGATCTGGGGTATACGGTCGCTCTGTTTCCCTGGCAGGTTCTGACCGCCGTGTCGCTGATCGAGCGGTGTTCGATTCCCCGAATGATTCGATTGGCGATCGTTACCGCATTGACGATCTTAAGCGGACAGGTCGACATGGCCGCTCTGGTCCTGTTGTCGACGGGGTTGATTTGGGTGTGGCAGGCGGTCACTCGGGCGATTGGAACTCGCCGTTGGTCTTCGATTCTGATTCCTGCCGCAGTGACGACCGTCGGTTGGGCGGTCGGTTTTGTGTTGTCGGCTCCCACTCTGTTACCGTTGGTCGAATACTTGGGGACCAGTACGCGAGTCGCGAGTCGAAATACGGGTGTCGAGGAACGGCCGCCCATCGGTCTGGTGGTCCTGCCGCAGGTCGTCTTTCCCGAAGTGTATGGGACCGATGGCGACGAGACGGTTTTTATCTTGCCCAACAGCCCGAACCAACTTGAGAGTGCTGCGGGTGGTTACGGTGGTTGTGTCGCCCTGCTTTTCGCACTGCCTTGGGCATGGTTTGATCGTCGCCGCCGATCCTGGGTTTGGTGTCTGGCCGTGATGGCCATCGTGGGGTTGAGCTGGCAGATGAATTTTCCGGGCTTAGTGAGCATCTGGCGGCTTCCCGGTTTGAAAATGCTTTCCGTCAATCGACTGGTGTTTCTGACTTCATTTTCGATCTTGCTTTTGGCGGCCATCGGTTTGGAACAGTTTGACCAGCGGCGAGAGCAGCGGTTTCCGCGGTGGCTGAGTTGGTCTGTCGCAATCACGATCTTCTGTGCCTGGGAATGCTATGTCTGGTCAGGTCTGTGGCCGCGGACGCTGCAACAGATGTATCCGCAAGGCGTTCGCGGGATGCCGAATGTTCAAGTCCTGGCCGAGTTCCAGAGCCAATATGGACGGCAACTGATCTGGATTCTGGTGTGTCTGGGATGCTGGATCACTGTCATCGCGGGGTTTGCTCGAAAGAAGAGTGTGCCGTGGGTTGTCGGTCTGCTGATGGTGTTGGATTTGACGTCGCATGCCTGGAACCAGCATCCTCAGCCCGATCCCAAGCTGTATTATCCTCGATTGCCCGCCTTGGAATTCATTCAACGTTCGAAGCCGGGTCGGGCAATCGGTGTGAAGTGTCTGCCACCGCGGGTACTGGAATCACACCAGATTGCTGACATTCGTGGCTATGACGGCGTTGATCCACGGCCCGTCGTGGATGTGCTGAAGATTGCGGCCGCCGCGGAAATGATTCCGGTCTCATATGCACACACGATGTGGTATGTCCCGCGGGTCTCGGCCGACAATCGGCCGGGGGGAACTTTCCGGCTGCACCCGACGCTCGACATGCTGGGTGTGCGCTACCTGGTGCTGCCATCCATGGATTTGGGGCTACCTGATCCGGCGTTTGTCGGTGACGGCTACACCGTGCTCGAAAATCAGAATTGCCTGCCACGTTGCTGGGTGCCTGGCCGGGTGACAAAGTGCGTTTCATCGACGGCGGTCCTCAGATCGATGATTCCGACGACGTTCGATCCGGGCAACGAGGCCTTCGTCACGGAATTACCGGGCGAGCTGCCGGATCACTGCGCGGGGGACGTGAAAATCGCCGCCGAGAATCCACAATGGATGTCCTTGTCGGCAGAGATGCAGACCCCTGGTTTGGTTGTGATCGGCGAGAGACATGATCCGAATTGGCACGCGACTGTCGATGGTCAGCCGGTCGCGGTGCTGTGCGTCAATCACATGTTGCGGGGGGTCATATTGCCTGAAGGACGCCATGTGATTGAGCTGCATTACCATTCTGCCGCTTTCGTGCGGGGTGTGATCTTGTTCTTGCTGGCGATACTGTTCCTGTTGGCCGCGGGTGGCTGGAATTACCGCGGAGTACTGCTGCGTCGCAATATGACTCCGGCTGCGTAATTCTCAACGGCGAAACCGTCAAATAACTGATCCCTGGGGGCGGTACAGCCGCCGGGACGTTGTTCCCGTCGGATCGTCATCCCTCCGGTTGCCCTCGCGTGATTGCTTGGTATCCGCGTCGTCATGCGAATACCACATGTCCCTCGTGGGCCGTCCGTCGGAGGTACGGAGTATATCTTATGCGACGGCAGGAGATTGGTGTCGCCACGGCAACGTTCAGTACGTGGTTTTCCTCAGGGACTTCAGGATTCATCTTCAATTCAGGTCTAGTTCACTGTCAGTTCAGGTGGGGCGGATATTCTGCCAAAGAGAGGGCATCAAACTGAGTTGCCATGCCCCGTGATGTACCTGATTTGAAAAGAGGATGATTCTATGCCAACGAAAGCGCTCACACTGGTTTGCGGGCTTGCCTGCGGATTCGGTCTTGCTTTGGCTGTTCACGCCGCAGGAGGCCGCAACACCGATCAAAACCGCCCATTCGATCGACAGGAAAGGAGGGATGATCGTCGCGAATCATCTCGCTTTGTTGACCGACACGATGACGATGACGACGAAGATACTCGTGATGCCGTAGACCGAGACTGGCGTCGAGATGACTTTGCAAATCGGCAGGAATACGGTGATCGTCGTCGCGAATACTTTGCCGACGTCGGCTCTGACCGCGACGAGCGATTCGAGATGGCGGCTCGAGATGTTCGTCGCGATGACGATCGCGGTCGAGTCGATTTCGAGGGACGCCGCGGACGACCAGAAGCTCGCGACGAGGGACGCTTCCATGATCGGCGACAAGTTGCCGACCGGGGGCGTGGCAATTCCGACGAACGTCAGGGTCGATCTGACGACAGAGACCAACGGCCACGTGGTAGACGCGGCGATGTCGAGGCACGGCGCGAACGCGGTGATGACCATCCCCGTCGTGGATTTGTGGGACCACGTCATCACGACGAATATGCGGGCCGCGACGGGCGTTCAGGCATGCATGATCGAGATTCACAAGGACGCGGCGAGCGATCACCGGGACGCGGTTTCGATCGCTTCGGCGGGGCTCATCGCCGTCACCATGGCGGTGAGTATGGCGAACATCGATTCGCAGAATGTGGCGATTTCCATGGTCATCACGGACATCGTGGCGAGTTTGACGGACATCAATTTGCCGGACATGGCCACCACGGTCACCATGGCTGGCATCACGGGCAGCAGTTCGCCGGCCACCATTTCCGTGGCAGTCACCACGACTTCGGGCATCGGCACCATGGCGAGTTCGGTGGACATCAGCTTGCTGGACATGGCCACCACGGCCATCGCTGCTGGCACCACCGGCATCAAGGCCACGACTTCGGACATCGGCATCATGGTGAGTTCGGTGGACATCAGTTTGCGGGGCGTGGCCACTTCCATGGACATCGCGGCCATCACTGCTGGCATCATGGACATCAATTCGAGGGGCGACGCTCCTACGACCGTCATGCCGGGGAATACTCGCGGCACTTTGCTCATCGGCTCCAAGGACCGGGCGGCCCCGGAGGAGGAGGACACGGACATCGTTCACCGTTCAGTCGTCTCGACCTCAACACGGATGGAAAGATCTCGAAAGACGAAGTGCTGCAGCTCTTTACCAAGGTCGACAAGAACGGCGATGGTGCGGTGACTCGTGAAGAGTTTATTCAGGCAATCATCGCCGAAGCTCGGCCGGCCTCGGCGCCTGCCAAGTCTGATGAAGCGGGAGAGGGGCATGGACATCGGCAACATGGTGACGGCGAACATCGCCCCGGCGGGCCAGGACATGGTGGACCGGGGCAGTTTGGCGGGCCTGGCCCCCACGGCCCTCCTTCTGCCGAAGCACTGCTGGAACGGTTTGATAAAGAGCACAAAGGTTCGCTATCGAAAACCGATGTACCGGAAGGTCTATGGAATCGAATTTCCAAGGCCGATGCCAACAAAGATGGTGTTGTGACCAAGGAAGAATTGGAAACGCACATGAAAAACCGTCGATCTGGTTCGCCTGCACAAGGAACCGACGCAAAGCCCAGTGACAGTCCCAAGGTCGACAAACCGGCGGACGCCAAACCGCCCGAACTGAAAGCCCCCGAACAGAAACCGGAAGAATCTAAGGCACAGGCACAAGGGCCGGAACTGGATCAACCCGCGGATGCGCTCGCCGCATCGAACTAGTGGTGATTCTGGAGCAACAGTGGGGAGAGCACTGCTTGACCGTTTGTGATCGAGCAGTGCTCTTGTTTTTGAAGATCTGAGAAAGGGGCATTACGCTCTGGGACTCTTAGCGCGGAGTACTGCGTCTTCGAAGACTCAGATGCAGTGGCATAATCCGAAGATGACGTTGTAACGAATCGTTAGTGTTCTGCTGGTGAGCTCTTGTCGCCGGTCAATTGGACCGGTTCGGGATCGGCATGTTTGCTGGCTTCGCGGAACGCGATCATCGACGGGACCTCTTGATTTGGCTGACCGATGTACCGAGGAGTGGTCTGATCGATCTCGCGCTTCGCTGAGCCATATTCGTAGGGGCCGATGCCCATGAAGAACATATTCGTGTCGCTGGAAAGTGCTGCCGTAACACCGCCGGCACCGAGCATTTCATGATTTTTGGCGTCGTAAGCCGCGATCCCGATTTTGGCGATTCCCGTTTGCCGTGCCTTTTCCCAGAATCGAACTTCGGGCAACGTCAGCATGCCGGGTAACACAATCGCCGGAATTCCAACATACGAGTCGGCGTTATCGGTGCCCAGTCCACCGCTGCGCATCTCGAGCACGACATCGGCTTCTTCCGGCTTGGCAGCAAGAGTCGCCCCGCTCAGCATCAAACGATGTCGAATCGAGCCGATGACATAAGCCTTGTCGACTCCTTCGAGATATTTTTCGTCCACGAAGACCTTTGACCCGTTAAAGCTGCCGAAATCGCACTTGCTCAGCGATTGATCGACGGCATTCGAGATCAGCAGTTGTTCGCGCCCGGTTCGTGCCGTATCCGATCGCTTCATCGACGAGCAACCCAAAGAGGCCAGCATCAGGATGACCGATATTGTCAGCGGGCGATATGACATCTGTCACACCTCGAATAGTGGATTGATGACAACCTTGGCCGTGCAAACGACGGAAGGCCGGCTCGTCAAATTAAGTGGAATGGGGGAAAGTGACGCGTTTCTAGCGAAGAACGCGAAATGCAACAAGACGAATTTGTCAGCTGCGAAAACGAGCTCGTAGGACACGTGGGCGATGGGCCAGGTCCTTGCGAATCGAAATTTCGTCGTAGCCGCCATGATCCGTCAGCAGGGTTTCCAGAGTGCCGGCCTGTTCCGGAGTGAATTCCAGCAGCAGCAGTCCGTTAGGAACCGCAAACGTAGGCGCAGCGTCAATGATCCGACGGATCACAGTCAAGCCGTCGGCGCCCCCATCCAATGCCATACGAGGTTCGTGCTGAGACACTTCGGCGTCCAGCTGTTCAATCTCGGCCGAAGGAATGTAGGGAGGATTGCCCGCGATCACGTCAAATTTGGAACCGACGGGAATCGCCGCGAACAGGTCTGATTCCCGTATCTCGACGCGATCGGTGACGTGATGGCGATCGGCATTCTCGTGTGCGATCGCGATGGCCTCAGCACTAAGATCAACCGCGGTGAGCTGTGTTGCCTTATTGTTTTTCGCCACCGAAATTGCCACGCAGCCCGACCCGGTACAAAGATCGAGGACTTTCGGAGCAGACAGCCCTTTGACTCCGTCGAGAATTTCCATCACCAGCGTTTCGGTATCGGGACGCGGAATCAGCACATCGCGTGTCACACGGAAACTCAGGCTGAAGAATTCACGTTGTCCTACAAGATACGCGACCGGCTCGCGCTTGGATCGTCGCTGGACCAACTCTCGCATTTGAGCCCGCACGGCGTCGCTCAGCGGTTCATCAAACTGCGTATACAGCTGAATTCGCTGACAGCCCCGGGCATGCGCCAGCAGAATTTCGGCATCCAGACGCGGCGTGTCGCTGCCGTGTTTCTTGAGATGACTCGTCGTCCATTCCAGCACTCGACGAACCGTCCACGGTTCGTCAGCGGGAGGAGGCGATACCACCGGTTGTTGCGTCACGAATCGCCTTCCTTGATCGATCAGATCGAGATCTGCCACGGGCGGGAGCTCATTCCGCCCTCGCACCAGCGAGAAACGAGCCCAAACGCTGGCATCTTCATTGGACGCCTCTTGTCAGCAGATCGTAGCTGCCAGCGGGCCGACTTGCAGCCCTGTGCCTGGTAAAACCGGCTTGGAAAAGGGGCTAAACTAATGCGTTACCGCCGCGAAGACGCTCTTCACGATCAAACTGTACCAACGCCCCGACCACTTCCTGAAGATCACCCTGAATGATCTGGTCGAGCTTATGCACGGTCAAATTGATGCGATGATCCGTCAGTCGATTCTGCGGAAAGTTGTAGGTTCGAATCCGTTCACTGCGCTCGCCCGATCCGATGAGGGTTCGCCGCTGTTCTGATCGCTCTTTATCGAGTGTGGCCTGACGCGATTCCATCAATTTACTGCGCAGCACCCGCAAGGCCTTGGCCTTGTTCTTATGCTGGCTTTTCTCGTCTTGAATGCGGACGACGATCCCTGAGGGAACGTGGGTGATTCGCACCGCAGACTCGGTTTTATTGACTTTCTGCCCACCAGGGCCGCCGGCTCGCATGGTGTCGATTTGCAGGTCTTCATCCTTAATTTCGACATCGATATCGGTCGCTTCCGCCATTACGGCCACGGTTGCGGCGCTGGTGTGCACGCGGCCCTGGGTTTCGGTTTCGGGGACCCGTTGCACGCGGTGACCGCCGCTTTCAAACTGCAACTGGTGAAATGCCGTTTCACCGGTGATGGACAGCACGACTTCCTTCATGCCACCCAGTTCATTCGCGGAAAGTTCCAGAACTTCGAATTTCCAGCCCTGTTTTTCCACGAATTTCGTATACATGTCGAACAGATCGCGGGCGAAGAGCGACGCTTCGTCGCCGCCGGTTCCCGCGCGGATTTCCATGATCAGACTGCCGCGGGTGAGCGAATCACCGGCCGTGACCATGTCTTCCAGTTCGGTGCGTAGCACGTTGTAACGCTGCTGAAGCTCGTTCAGTTCGCCCTGAGCGTACTCGCGGGTTTCCGCATCGTCCGCCGTGTCGATCATTTCGCGAGCCGCGGCGATATCGGCTTCGAGCTGATTGAATTCCCGAATCGATCGCGCGATCTTGCCTAAACCGCCATGCTCACGCTGGAACTCAAGCATCTTCGCCGTATCGGCGAGCACCACCGGATCCTGGAGCATCCGTTCGAGTTCTTCGTATCGAGCCAGCTTAATTTGCAGCGTCGGAAACATGATGACCAAGCGATGAATGACGTGCCGGCTGCACTGGGCAACCTGCAGAACAACCCGAACGGGTTCCCGCGACCCTCCAAAGATCGCCCACACAGGCGATCATCCGTTGGTGCTGGTTCCCGTTTTCCAGCGGCGTTCGACCGAGCGAAAAAGACCAAGGCGGGCGCCTTCTTGTGAAAGGTCGCCCCGTTCCGCACGATGCATTCACTAAACCGGCTAGCTCTTGGCTTGTTCCGGAGCAGCTTCCTCTTCCTTCTTGCCCCAGTTGTATTTGCGCTGGAATTTCTCGACACGGCCAGCGGCGTCGATGAATTTCTGCTTACCGGTGAAGAAGGGGTGCGAGGCTGAACTGATATCAACCGTGACGAGCGGCATCGTACGACCTTCGTACTCGCAAGTCTTCTGGGTCTTGATCGTCGAACCAATCAAGAACTGGATTCCCGTGGAGGTATCCTGGAAGACAACATCACGATACTCGGGGTGAATTCCCTCTTTCATGATCCAAACTACCCTGCAAAGTGTCACCCCCCGCAACATTTTCCAATGTTCAGGCGGCAGATTAATCGGCGACGAACAAAGTGGTTCGAGACATCGGTCTCAACGCCAATCGGACCGAAAAGTTTAAGAGTTCGTCGCCGGACCCGCAAGCCTTTCGATCTGATTTGTCGTCCGATTCTCGATAATCGGCTCTGACTTGGTCAATCTGAGTCGTAAACTCTACAATTGTGCCGGTCGCGACTTAAGTTCCGTCGATCTGTGCTGATCATCTTAGCAGTTCCTTCCTCCGTTCTGGTCGAGCCGTTTTTCATGACAACCCTGACGGTGGAAAATTACCTGAAGACGACCCTGCTGACGGCACTCAAGACCGGTTCAGATTGGGTCACGACGGGCCAATTGGCGACGGCCATGGCCGTCGCGCCGGGAACCGTCACCGCCATGCTGAAAGCGCTGGCTGAATCGGGGCACGCGGAATATCGCCCGTACGAGGGGGTTCGTTTGACCAAAACGGGCCGGGCGATCGCGATGCGGATGCTGCGTCGACATCGTCTGATCGAGCTTTTTCTCGTCAAAACGCTGAATCTGGACTGGGATCAGGTGCACGAAGAAGCCGAACATATGGAACATGCGGTCAGCGACAATCTGGTCGATCGCATGGACGAATTTCTGGGCTGGCCCATCGCCGACCCCCACGGAGACCCGATTCCGTCCGCCGACGGAGCAATGCGAGGCCATCCCGAACGTGCCGTTCCGCTGGCAACGATCCCATCGGGATCTCGCGTCCGAATCGCACGAGTCACCGATCAGGAAGGTGATTTTCTGCGATTTCTGCGTGATTCCGGATTCTCGCTCCACAAGGAATGTCAGGTGGTTTACAACAGTTTGGAAGCGGGAATCGTCACGACGGAAATCGATGGCCGACAAGTGACGCTCGGTCATCCCGCCGCCCGGCAGTTGTTGGTCGAGTTGATCTGATCCTTCCCGTGGAAGCCGCTGTCATAAGTGATTTTCCGTGGTTCCAGAACCTCGAAGTGCCTACGCGCTGCAGTTTTTTTTGCTGGCCGCGATGTTGCTGGCCCTGGCGGCGGGATTGTCGATTTTCTTGATCGATCGCCTGCCATCTGATTCGACAACCCAGCCCAATCGGTTTTCTTTGGCGTTCAGTGTCAGCACCTGTCTGCTGCTGACGGGTAGCGGATGTATGTCCCTGGCTGTTCGAGCGGTTCGATTTGAACGCCAGCGGTCGTTTCGTCGCTGGCTGAAGTTGGCGTTAACAGCGGGAACGTTGTTTGTGGCCGTGCAGACCTACGCTTTAACCTGCCTGATTCGTCGGCAACCGGCCGAAGAAGTCGAAACCGGCGCTGCTGCGTTTGTGGCGGTCTTTGCCGCGTTGCACGGCATGCACTTTGTGATTGCGATGCTGTTTCTGTCGTATGTCACCGTACAAGCGATGGCCGACCGATATGATCATGAATATTTCTGGGGTGTCACGATTTGTGCGTGGTTTTGGCACGCACTGGGTGTCGCATGGTTGGCCATTCTGTTCGTGATGTTGCTGGCGCGGTACTTCTGTTAGGGCGAACTCTCGACCGCGACCGTCACGAACCGAATTGGGGCGATCGCTTTTGTGAGAACGCCGCAATCCCTTCTCGAGCGTCGGATTGGCCAAGGCACTCGATGTACGCCGCCGTATCGCCGAGATACGCCAATTTCGGCTGCGGACCTTCATCGGTGTGCAGCAACTGTTTCGTGAACCGCAGCGCCTCGGCGGGTTGAGTCAGCAGTTGGGCCGCCAATTCCCGGGCACGCGGCAGGACACGCGCCAACGGTACGACCTCATGCACGAGTCCATATCCCAGTGCCTGCTGGGCCGAGATTTCTGAGCCCGTCAAACACAATTCCAAGGCTCGGGCTTTCCCAATGAGCGAGGTCAACTGGGCCAGTCCATAGCCCGGCGGCCAGCCAAGTCTTATTTCCGGCATGGCAAATCGAGACGAGTGTGCGGCGATGCGAAAATCACACGAATTGGCACAAACGCAGCCCCCGCCGAAGGCCACTCCATTGACCGCGGCGATGAAAATCTGCGGTAATCGTTCCCACGTCAGATACAGTTCTGCTTGTCGATGACTGAGGCGTGTGGCTTCGGCCAAAGCCAATGTTCCCACTTCGGTCACGTCATCGCCCGCGCAGAAGGCTGCCCCGGCACCCGTCAAAATCACGATCCGAATCTCGCGATGTCCAGCCAGCCAGGCATTCAGGCATTCGAAGTCAGCCGTCATCTGCCGGTCGACCGCGTTGCGTTTTTGCGGGCGATTGAGTGTGACGGTGACCAGCGGACCGTCGCGTTCCACGATCATTGCCGCAAGCTTGGGGAGCTCGCCCGGATTCGGTTCAAGATGTGATGGTAACACGATTCCTCCCGGCAATGTCTGGGACTTTTCTTGCAGTTTCGCAGCAAGCCGATCGGTCTGAATGACGGCGCGACGATGAGTGCCTCGTCCGATCTGATCGCGTTCATCCGAGGCCGTAATCTCGAAATCGATCAACCGTCCGTTGATGCCCGTGACTTTGGCTTCTGCTCGTACTATCGCATTGATCGGAGTTGCCGCCAGGTGCTCGACAACGACTTGTGCCCCCACCGATTCTTCCGTGGATTCGAGAAACGGAAGCAGGGCACGGCGAGCGGCTTGTTCCATCAGGTTGATCATCTTCGGAGTCGAGAAGACGATCGCGCCGTGCGTTTGTCCGGCTCCCAGATGAATCACGTCCCCACTTCCAACCCGCAGGTCCAGGGTTGCGGTTGTTCCGATTTGCAGACCAGGTTTCATTGCCAGACGCTCTTGCTCGTGGGATTGATTCTGAAACGACAAGATGGACGTTCACGATTCTGGTCACGCCAATCATCGTCCGCACTGTAGTCGATTTTGTTTTTCTCTGCTGGGGCAGATCGCGACCTCGCGAACGATCAGACATGACCGTGTCGTCGAGGAGGAAATATTGAGAGTCAGGCCACCTCGACTGATGTCGATCGTGCATCGCCGGTGTTGGCCCCTGCAAATTGCACGATCCTTCCGGTCATGCCGGTTCTTCTACCGTGCGATCATGGTTTTCTTCAACAATTTTTCACACTTGTGATTGGTTTGCGACCCTCTAGTCGGTGATCTCTTTCACCACAACTTCCCGACGCCATCAACTGGAACAATTTCCCCTCGTCCAGCTCGATGGAATGAGGGTCTTTATTCCCTCTCGCAAAAAATTGTGCCCTTCATTTCAGCCGGATTGCCGTCGTTGAATTCGCGCTCGCTCCCAGACAATGAACTTTGAGCAGCAATGCTTTCTTTTTGGGCATGCCTGTTTCCGAAGTTTCGATGAGAGAAAGTGCCTGAAAATAAGGGAAAATGGCAGGTGATGACGCCCGCAATTGCAATCCTTTCACCAGAGGATTGCCCTCGCGGCAGTTTTGGAACGCGGGTTGCTTAAGGATTTGTTTATTATGATAGCACTTAACGAATACATCACCGACCCCGTGCCAATGACGTCCCGTCAACCTTCGTTGCATGTCATTGGCGGAGATGCGACCACCCGCGCTTTTGTTCTGAATCAACTCGCACGAGTTGGTTTTCCAGCACAAGAAAGCGCCTCACCAGCGTCCTTGCTGGTCCACGAATCGGACCAGGAATTGTTGCGACGCCGTGTGTTTTGGGCCTCGGTGGAACACCGAGTTTCCAAGCTCACCGTTAAGGATCGCGAAGTTCTCGAACTGTTGATGGATTGCTTGCCCAACAAGGTGCTGGCAACCCGGCTTGGGATTACCGAGCGAGCAGTCGAGATGCGACGTGCCTCCTTGATGAAAAAGCTGGAAGTTCGCTCGCTGACGGAACTTGTTCGACTGGTCACGCGGTTCGCCGTGGTGCAACAATACGGATTGTTGCTCGCCATCGACTAACTCAATGTGACGTTTCGTCGACGCGAGGTCCCCGCTGACTTCAGAAATGGGGTGGGATTCGGGTAATGTCGAGGCATGCCAGATGACATCACCCACCACCGCTTTCGGGTCCCGCGCGAAGACCGTTCGCTGCTGGCGATCCCCGGCTTAGACGCGGCCCCGTTACTCGTCGAACAGAATCGAAATCTGTTCGCGTCGTCCTCCTGTTCGTTGAACGGGCGTCGGCTCACCGAATTGCGGTCGGCGGCTCGGTGCGAAGCGTTGCGGTTGGCACGTGCGTTCACGTCGTCGCTCTTGCAGGCTGATGTGCCGGAAACGGTGTGTCATTCGCTGGTCGTCAGCGGGCATCAGCCAGAGCTATTCCATGTCGGGGTGTGGGCGAAGAACTTCGCGCTGGCGGGTGTGGCTCGACAATGCCGGTCCGTGGCCGTCAATCTGATCATCGATAACGACACGATGAACGGGACGTCGTTGCGAATTCCGGCCGGAACGCGCGATCACTTGCAAGCCGAACGAGTCTTGTTCGATACACCTCGTCCCTCGGAACCTTGGGAAGAGGCCGCGATTCGTGATCGATCAATGTTTGAGAAATTCGGGGCGACCGTGCGCGATCGCCTGCGTTCGCAGTGGGGCTTCGATCCTTTGATCGGATCGGCCTGGGACGCCGCGGTTCGGCAATCGGCCGTCTCGGATCGGTTGTGTGACAGCTTCACGGCGCTGCGAGCGAACCTTGAAAGGGCTTGGGGACAACAGAATCTCGAACTGCCGATGTCGCGGCTGTGCGGCATGGAATCGTTTTTGTGGTTCGTTGCGCACTTGCTGCTGCGACTGCCCGAGTTGCACGCGATCTATAACGAATCGGTCATCGACTATCGTCGCACTCATCGACTGCGAAATCGGATGCAACCAGTTCCGAATCTCGACCGACTGGATGATGGTTGGCTCGAAGCGCCCTTCTGGGTCTGGAACAAGGGGGATTCACAGCGAGGTCGATTGTTCGCTCGGCGGGTGGGGTCGGTGTGTGAGCTGCGGGATGAGAAAGAGGTTTTCGCCAGTCTCCCACTAGCGGACGACGGGCCACTGCACGCCGCGGTCGAGGTATTAAGCAATCTGGCCCCACGCGGGATTCGCTTGCGGACACGCGCCCTGACCACAACTCTGTTTGCCCGCGTTTGTCTGGCGGACCTGTTCCTGCATGGAATTGGTGGCGCCAAATATGACGAGATGACCAACCGAATCTGTGAACGGATGTTCGGGCTCAAGGCACCCGAGTTCTTGACTGTCTCGGCCACCTTGCTGCTCCCCTTGGGAGGGCCATTCGGGACCACGGAAAATCAACTGCACGCGATCAATCACAAGCTTCGCGATTTGACTTATAATCCAGATCGGCACATCGCGGCATTCCCCGAAACGGCCGCTTTGATCAACGAAAAATCCGCTTTGCTGACGGCCGCACACGCGCTGCGTGAATCGAACCAACTGCGGGGCAAACTCAGTCCCGCCCAGCATCGCCGGTTGTCGGAGATTCGAGGTCAGTTACGGTTCTACACGGGGACCGTCCGAGCGGTTTATGAAGTGGAACGGGCCAAAATCCAGGCGCAGTTGTCTGCCAATACCCTGATCCGAAATCGCGAATACGCCTTCGTATTGTACCCCGAAGAGCAGGTCCGCCAGTTTTTGCTGCCACTGGCTGCGAAGCCCGCTTCGCCATCGTAACGCCGGTACGGCAACGTGGCGCCATCGCGGCCAATTGCGGCCCGAGTCGCAGTGCCACGCACCAATCTTCATCACACCGGTTCCGCTCGCTGATCCACTGAAATCAGCATTCCAGGTCGGTTTTTGACGAAAACGACGTGCTGGTGAAGCCAAGTCGAGAAGTTTTTCGTCAGAATCAAAACAGCCTCTCGACAACGGTCCCCCTCAGCACTTAGCGTCATTCAGAGAATGTGATTGATCGATCACGATGGCGTGACGGAAAGCGGTGGAAAGTCAGGTGAAAATGATGAAACGGACATTGAAGCAGTTAACAGTTGCCAGTTTGGTGCTGTGTTCAGGATCGTTGAGTGCATGGGCTGGTGAGAGTGTCGTTTATCGGTTTGATGACTGGACGGTCACGATTACGCCGCGAAAATCGCCCGACGCGCCGCCGCGAACTCCAGTAAAAAAGCAGGTTGTTCCTGCGGCTCCCGTGAATTCTGGCGACCGCCCAACTTCCGAAAATCGGGTTATCATTCGGCCGATTTCGTTCACCGCTGACGAAGCATCGCCACAACCGGCCCCGGCCACGCAACCTGCTGTCGCTCCACAGCCGACACCCGAAACGGTTCCCGCGGTGACTGCCCCGGTAGAGCTGAAAACCACGACGGACGCGTTGCCAATTCCTCCTGCACCTGCTGCCGCGAATTCACCCGCGGTCATCAATTCGGCGCCCACGCCCTGTCCGAATTGCCGCTTGCCGATTATTACCCCGAAATTGCCAGACTACGAACCGCGACCACCGGTCGTGATTCCGCAGACCGCGCTTTACCGAGACATCTATTTTTCGATTCCGTTCAACCGGGTCGAGTACAACGCGTATCCCAGCTATCGTCACGACGCCACGATGGAATTGCTGTTCAATCAAATGCGTCCCACAGTGATCCAACGCGGGACGACGTACGTGCACCCGTACAGCGCCAGCTCGAACTATGGCTACGGATATGGTTATCCGGGGTACAACGGCTACGGTTACGGAGATCCACCGTACTACCCGTACAGCTACGGTCTGCGGATTCATACCAGCCGGTAGCAGTGGTCTCGAAGACGCTCGGTTGCCTCTTGCCGGCTCGACCGCGATGGCGCAAAGCTGCCGTTGTTCATCTCAATGCGTCGCGAGAATCGCGGGGCGGTTTAGACCGGCTGCTGGAGTTCATCCAGCAGCTTGATCGTTTGCTGCAAGAGTTGCGGCAGGCCTTTGCCGGCCACCGACGAAATCTTGAGCACGGGACGGCCGACCTGTTCTTGCAGCAATTCGGCCAGCGCGTCGGCATCGGCCAATTCGCATTTCGTAACGCAGATGATCTCGGGACGTAGGGACAACTCTTCGTCGTACAGCCGCAGCTCTTCACGAATGTTGAGATAGTTTTCGATTGGATCCGTTTGATCGTCCGGGTCCGGTTCCACCAGGTGAATAAACATCTTGGTGCGTTCGACATGTTTCAGGAATTCGTGCCCTAACCCCACACCGGCATGAGCCCCCTCGATCAGTCCGGGAATATCCGCCAGGACGAACTGGCGTTCCTGTCCCACGCGAACGATTCCCAGGTTGGGGTACTTGGTCGTGAACGGGTAGTTGGCAATTTCCGGGGTCGCTCGAGAAAGCCGGCTGAGGAGTGTCGACTTACCGGCGTTCGGCTTGCCGATCAGTCCGACATCGGCGATGACCTTCAGTTCGAGAACCACATCGCGCTGTTCGCCCGCCTCACCCGGACCGAATTCACGGGGGGCGCGGTTGGTGGACGACATGAACTTGACGTTCCCTCTGCCGCCCTCGCCCGCCTTGGCGATGATGATTCGCTCGCCATGTTCGATCAAATCTTTCAGGATGAATCCACGTCCGGCATCACGAATGATCGTACCAGGAGGCACACGAATCACCGTGTCTTCCCCCATCCGGCCGCCTTTGAGTGTCGGATGCCCCGGCTCACCGTTATCGGCATTCCAATGGCGCACACCGACCAGGTGGACCAGGCTGCTGACATTCTCGTCCGCTTCGATAATGACGTGGCCACCCCGGCCACCATCACCCCCATCGGGACCACCGCGCGGAACATGGGCTTCGCGCCGAAAGCTGCATGAGCCCGGACCGCCATCCCCTGCTTTACAATAAATAGTCACTTGATCGACGAACATCCCATTATGATAACGCATAAACGCCCCGATCACGAGGCACTTCCCGTTTTGCTTTTCCAGAGCGGTTTTGGCTGATTCGGAACGAGAAATGAGCGGTTTTTAATCCGTTCGAACACATTTCTGAGCTGGCGGTTGGAGCAGAAGTCGGGCCTCGCCCAATTCTCATCTCGTCGCTTCGTGGACTTAGACCGGTTTGTCAGAAACCAGTAGTCGGCACGAGTCCAGGAATCGTTCGTTAAATTTCGATGGGCTCAACGGGGTAATCGCAGAGGAACATTTGCGACCGTAAGTTTGAGGCTCATTCGATGTTAGGCAATCCAAAACAGGGACCAATTGTCATCGCGGGTGGCAGCGGCTTTTTGGGAGTGTCACTGGCCACCCATTTGACGGCCTTGGGACACTCGGTTGTGATCGTTTCTCGCCATCCGCCGAGACCGAGTGGGCCTTGGAGACACGTCAGTTGGGACGCCCGAACGTTGGGGCCGTGGCAGCGGGAATTGGATGGTGCCATGGGATTGGTCAATCTGACGGGACGCAGCGTCGATTGCATCAAGACTCCCGATCATCAGGACGAGATTCTCCGTTCGCGAGTGGAAGCGACACGCGTTCTGGGTCTCGCTGTCCGCTCGGTCGAATCCCCTCCGCCTGTGTGGGTGCAAATGAGCACAGCGCACATCTATGGGGATCCTCCGCAGATTGTTTGTTCCGAGGAATCGCCCTTCGGTTGCGGTTTTGCGCCCTTCATCGGACGGGCCTGGGAAAACGAGTTCCGGTCGAGCGTTCTGCCCTCACAGCGCCGGGTGATCCTGCGAACGAGCTTTGTGATCGGTCGTGATCGGGGTGCAGGCGGCGGTGCGCTTGCGCGACTACGGACGCTCGTCAGGTTGGGACTAGGCGGCACCGTCGCATCTGGCACACAGGGGATGAGTTGGATCCATGAAACGGATATGAACCGCCTGTTTGAACGGGCACTTACAAATCCGGGTGTGGAGGGTGAGTACATTGCGTCATCTCCCAATCCGGTCTCGCAGCGAGTCTTCATGCGTGAATTGCGGCAAGCTGTTGGGATGCCAATCGGGCTGCCGACATTTTCATGGATGGTTCGACTGGGGGCGGCCTGGTTGTTGCGAACAGACCCGGAACTCGCGCTCTTTGGGCGGTATGTCGTTTCGAAGCGGCTTCAAGACGAGCAATTCGAGTTTCGATTCCCTGAACTCGGCGCGGCCCTCAGTCACCTTCTGAAGAATTCGCTCGCTGAAAGTGCGGCTTCCGACCAATGGCCTGTACAGGACGCCGACGGGACTCGAGTTCCTCGATCGACCTCGCAGGACGTGTGAGATCCTGTTGTTGGCGGGGCAGGTTTCGTACGCTAGTTCGCGTTTCGATTCAGTGAAGGGGATTCTATGGCGAGCGTGGTTCAAGTCTCTCATCCGTTGGTGCGGCATCATTTGACGCGGCTGCGAGATCAAAAAACTTCTGCGGCGGGATTTCGTAACGGGCTACAGCGACTTTCGAGCCTGCTGGCATATGTTGCGACTCAGGATTTGGATGTCCGCGAAATCGAGGTCGATACGCCGTTAACGACCACCACCGGGGCGGAAGTGAAGTCGGTGATTGCGCTGGTTCCCATTCTGCGAGCCGGGTTGGGAATGGTCGATCCGATCCTGGATTTGATTCCTGACGCGGAAGTGTGGCATCTGGGGATCTACCGTGATGAAGCCACGGCCCTGCCGGTCCAGTATTACTGCAAGATTCCTCCGTCGGGACCGGTCGATGTTGCGATGGTGCTTGACCCGATGCTGGCGACGGGCGGTTCGGCCATCGCCGCCATTGAAACGCTGCAGGATTGGGGCGTTCCCAAGATCAAGCTGCTCTCGGTGATTGCCGCCAGCGCGGGAGTGGAAGCGGTCACGGCTCAATTTCCTGATCTGCAGCTGTTCGTTTGTGCAATTGATCCCGACTTGAATACAAGGAAGTTCATCGTTCCTGGATTGGGGGATGCCGGCGATCGTGCATTTAATACTCATCGAGCCCACGAATAATTTCTTCGTTGGCCGCTGAACTTGCGGCGGTTTATTTGGTCAAAGAAGGCCTAGGTAACCAATTGGCCTATGTCTCTTTCGGGTGGAAGATTGCGACCTCCGTCGAGGCAACCGACAGACAATTCGGTCGCTGGTGCGGATCGTGGGTCTCTCTCGTCGGGAACTCGGGTTCAATTTTCCGAGAACCGGCGGTCGATATCCCCCCAAGAGAATTGCTTGCGCAGATCCTTCCTCCGGCATAATCGGCCGGATCGGAGATCGCGTCGAATATCAGCCAGGCGCTGCTGGCGGGGGGGCTATGTTGCAGATGGACCAGGCTCGTATCGAGTTTTTCCTGGATGACGGTTGGAGTCTGATTGGACGGTTCCATCAGTGGCTGTCGAATTGGCCTGCCGCTGCACACGAGCAGGCGGCCATGGTCGATTTGATCGGCGGTTTGCAATCACTCTGGGCGACCGCCGACGATTTTGGTTTCAGGTGCCTGTCTCGCACCAGCCTGGCTTTAGAACAATTGTTAGAACGATTCTGCGCCAAAAACTTAGAGTTCACGGCGGATCGTTTGAGCGATGTCACGCTGGGGGTCGGATGTCTGCAAGAATTGTTGCTGGGGATCGAAGCTACGCGAGAAGAGCCGCCGTTTGCCGACCTTGGAGCTGTGGTGCGACTTGAACGTCATGCCGTTCAAGCCGACTGGTGTGCGCCGGAGGAGCTAACGGTTGAGGTCCCGGCGATCGAGACGGCCATCATTCACGCCGCGATCATTGACACAGCCACCGTTGACACCATTGCGGAAGACGATTCGATATTGATGGTGCCTGCTGTGGATGTCGTTACTGATTTATCGACGGTCCCTCAGCAGACTGAAATCACAACCGCTGTCATCGAAGTGGATCCGCCGCTGCTCACGATGCTGGAACAGTTTGTCGTGAAGATCGACGAGACGTGCCATCATTTGCATGCTCGAATGCTGAGGGATGAATCGCCTTACGTCACCACGACGTCTCGGCTGGAACATCTCGCACAAGCTACTCGCAAATTGGTCGAGGAAATTGTGCAGAAATCGACGACAGCCGGAACTTCCACGGCCGAAGATCTGTTCGATCCCTGGGAATTGCCAGCCACACATGAGGAACTGCTCGCAGACCTCATGGAAGATCAGGCCGCGACGGAAGAGCGTGTTGCGGTTGATTTCCCCGACTTGGAGTCGATTTTTTCCGACCAACCAGCGACGATTTTGTCGGTCGATGAATCCGCCTTGCTCGCTGCCGAATTCGAGATCTCGGAAGCGGCGTTCCATTCCTATCGTGTTTTGATCGTCGAAGAGTCGCTGTTCTTCCGGCACTTGATTGGCATGGCCGTGAGATCGGCCGGCTATCAATCTCTGGAAGCCGAATCGCTGGAACAAGGTCTCGAGATTCTCGAGCAGACTTCTGATTTGAATGCCGTGCTGGTCAGTTCCACCGCTTCTTCGGCGATGGCCGAGGCGTTCGATCAATTTCGCCGAACCCAAGGAGTCAAAGTGATTAGCCTGATGTCGACAGACGACGAACAGGGCAATGCCATCGAAGTCGACGATCGAGTGTCCCGATCGCACCCGCAACAATTGATTACCAGTCTCGATCGAATCCTGGGTGATTCGGCGGAATCGATCCGCAAGAGTGCATGAATGGCGATGCAGACGCCCAGAATATTCTTGGCGTGGATCACTCTTTATTGAAATCGGCGCGTAGTCGTTCGACGAATTCGGGCGACATGCCCGCTGCGAGTCGTGGCTCAACGTTAAAGGTGTCGCCGACCGATTTGTCGGGACGCAGCGGCCAATGCAGGTGGGCCACGTACGTGTCCCAGTCGGACTGACCGGCAGGCTTGAGTCTTTTCAGCCATTCCAGTCCGAACGCGACATGATGGATCTCATCGCGATGAATGGTCTTCATGATCGCGGCACTCTTGGGGTCACCGGCGTCCTCGAAATACCGTTCGAACTCGAGCGTATGATCGAGGTTCCTGCCCTCGAACGTCAGTGGTAATCCGGCCAGGTAATCGAGCACGGATTGAAATTGCTGTGACTTCTTCCAGATGTAGCAATTGACTGGTAGTTCGCCAAAACGGATCCCCAGCGCGGCCGCTTGATCGGCATGCATGCGAGTATGTCGTTGCTCGTCGGCCATCACGGCGGCCAGACCCCGGCGAAATTCGGTGGGCGCTTCGGGGAATGCGAGCAGAACCCAGGCCATCACTTCCAGCGCCTGCAGTTCATGATTGGCCAAAATGTGGTGTGCGATCGCTCGTTTGCGAGGATCCACAAACGTCGAAGGATGCGGCATGGCGGGCGCGGCTCGACGCGGGGCGAACACCAAGTCAGGCGAACGCCGTGGCTCGGACAGACGGGTTGCCTCACCAGGGGCGGTGTCTGTGAACGGCTCGCGCTGGCTTTGCAACTTCGTTTCCAGCGATTCGCTCAGCAGCACCTGTTCGGCAAATGTCCGCAGTTCCATGACCGTCTTGTTCCCTGAAGCGTCTGTTCTGGAACACCCGCAATGGGTTTTCCGGCTCACACCTTATACAATCTGCCCGACCTTGGAATACAGCACGCCTGCTTTGGAAAATCATGCCCTACGAGTCACTGGGTGAATTTCTCGCCGAGTTACAAGACAACGGTGAACTTGTGCGAATTGCCGCTCAGGTTGATTCGGCACTGGAATTGGCCGCGATTACCGATCGCGTCATCAAATCGTCGTCCGACGGCGGACCAGCGTTGTTGTTTGAACACGTGAAGAATACCACCATTCCGGTCGTGACGAACCTGCTCGGCAACCGTCGTCGATTGTGCCGCTGCCTGGGTGTTCGCAGTCTGGAAGAGGTTTCGCAAAATCTCCACCAGCGTTTGCAAGCCGATTCTTCCGGCGGTTGGCTCGATTCGCTCAGGCTTGGCTCAAGTTCGTCGGGACTGGGGAAGTGGGCGCCAAAGTTGGTCAAGACCGCTGCGTGCCAACAGGTCGTGCGGATGGGTCGCGACGTCAATCTGTGGGATCTGCCGGTCCCGCGCAGCTGGCCAGACGAATCGCATCCGGTCGTGACGTCGGGGCAGTTGGTGCTGAACCATCCTGTGACGGGGGCCAATGAATACTGCCAAGTTCCGCTGGTGGTGACTGGCCCGCAGGAACTGGGGTGGTACGACGACACGGGGCGTCAAAGTGCCCTGTTGAAAATGTCGGTGGAAGCGAACCGCAATTTGCCGGTGTCGATCAGTCTGGGCGGCGATCCGGTTATCGGTCTGACGACCGCCTTTGCCGAACTGATTGACGCTCGATTGTTCGCTGGCGCGTTACGGGGATCAAGTCTGGAAGTGGTCCGCTGTCGGACGAATGAGCTTGAGGTTCCTGCCGGAGCTGAAATCATCATCGAAGGTTACATCGATGCGGCGGGTGCCAAGTCGACCATGCCGCTGTCGCTCGCCCGTGGCAATGGTCGCTACATGCACTGCGAATTGCCGCTGATTCAAGTCACTGCCGTCACGCACCGTGCCAATCCGGTCTTCCCTGCGATCATCGCCGCCGGTCCACCGAGTGAAGAATCGTGGCGGGGACAGGCCGGTGATCGGATGCGACTTCCGTTTCTTCAGCGACTGTTGCCCGAAGTGGTTGACATTCATCAGCCCCTGTCATCGGCTGGTCGCAATCTGCTGTTTGTCAGCATCCGCAAGACCGCCGATCATCAGGCGCGACGGATTTTGCATGCCTTGTGGGGGATGGAATCGTTCGGTCAGACCAAGCTGATCGTGATCGTCGATGCCGATCAGGATTTGCATCGGGAAGAACAGGTCTGGTTTACGGTTGGCACACATGCCTGCCCCCGTCGCGATTTTATTTTCTCGGATGGTCTGGCTAGAGATGACGACTACACTCCGTTGTCGCCATCGCTAGCCAGTCGCGTGGGGATCGATGCCACGCGGAAGCAGCCTCGCGAAATCGACCATGCCTGGCCAGAGACTCTGATGATGTCCGATGAGATGGCCGCGCGGGTTCGCGATCGTTGGGGCGAATATGGGTTGGAAGCAAGCATGAATGGCAATCACGGACATTGAGTCACGGTGTCCGTTCGATCACAATGAGGGATCTCAATCGCTCGGCAGAGAGCGTTCTGCAGAAGTCTGGAAAGCAAAACATGTCCGCGGCTGTCGACAAATCGGAAGCTCGAGTTCGTCAGATGTTTGGCGAAATTTCGGGGCGTTACGACCTGATGAACCATTTGTTGTCGGGAGGCGTCGACTATTACTGGCGGTGGCGAACAATCCGCGCGGTGGCACCGTCGGGGTCCGCTCCGATTCTGGATGTCTGTACGGGAACCGGCGATCTTGCCTTGGCCTATTGGAAAGCAGGCCGCGGTCAGATCCCGGTGATGGCCACCGATTTTACGCCTGAAATGCTGCTTCTGGCCGAAGGTAAACGCGATCGCCAATACGGTAAACGAATTGCGAATGGGGCGGCCTCGCTGACATTTGTCGAAGCCGATACTCAGAAGCTGCCCTTTGAAGACAATCAGTTTCAAATCGTCTCGGTGGCGTTCGGTCTACGAAATGTCACGAATACTGAGGTCGGTTTGGGAGAAATGATTCGCGTCTGTCAGCCTGGGGGCCGCGTCGCGATCCTTGAGTTTTCGATGCCGACGAATCCGGTGTTCAACCTGATCTATCGGAACTATTTCAAATATGTCCTGCCACGGATCGGTCAATTGCTGGCGAAGAACAAGCAGTCGGCCTATGACTATCTTCCCGCTTCCGTGTCCGAGTTTCCTTATGGTCAACAGCTGGCGGACAAACTCATCGCGTGTGGTTTGACGAACGTCACCTGGACGCCGTTAACATTTGGGATCGCGACCCTGTATGTGGGTCAAAAGCGACCTGCAGAGATCACTCCTCCGCTTAATTCCTAACCGTCAGCGCCCTTATGACCGAACGCCCTCGTATTCCGACGAATTTGATTACGGGCTTTCTGGGTGTGGGAAAGACGACGGCGATTCGTCATCTGATCAGCCAGAAACCCGCCGGTCAGCGCTGGGCCGTCCTGGTTAATGAGTTTGGCGAAGTCGGAATTGACGGAGCCATCATCGAAGCGGCTGGCAGTGCGGATGTGGCTGTCAGCGAGATTGCCGGTGGTTGTTTCTGTTGTTCGTCGGATGCTCCGATCGAGTTTTCGTTGATGGAGCTCATTCGACAAACTCTTCCAGACCGCGTCCTGATCGAACCCACGGGACTGGGGCATCCGGCCAAGGTGCTCGACACGTTGCGTGGCCCATGGTTTCGCAGTGTGCTGGATCTCAGGGCGACCGTTTGTCTGGCGGATCCGGCGGACTATGCAAACCCCCGCGTGACGAACGTCGAGGTCTTCCAAGATCAATTGCATATGGCCGATGTGGTCGTCGTGAACAAGGTCGATCGAGCAAAACAGGCTGAATTGGACGCCTTTTTGACCTACCTTCACGGCCTGTTTCCACCGAAATCACAGATCCTGACCACCACGCAAGGGAGGCTCGATCTGTCATTGCTGGATGCCGACATCTCGCCCGAACGCGTGCCGCTGTTTCCCGACGCTCATCCGACCAGCACGTCGCCAGAACCGGCGCATCAAGGGCCACAGATTTCGTTTCTGTTGCCGCGACATCCGCTGAGAAAAGAAAGTCAGCAGGAGGGGCGAGCGGCATGTGGCTGGATTTTTTCGCCGCTTGATAGCTTCCGGAAAGTGGATTTGTTTGAGTTGTTCAGCGGCAGCCTGGAAGTTCATCGTCTGAAGGGCGTCTTCAATGTCGGTCAGGAATGGCTACTTTATAATCGAGTTGGCGGTGACCTGACGTGTGATTCGATTCCATATCGGCGCGACAGCCGACTCGAAATTATCCTTGACCAACCGGACTACGATTGGAACGATTTCGAACGGCTGCTACTCAATTGCCTGCGAGTTCCCTCCAGTCCCTGAAGGGGCCCGCCCGACGATGACGTACTGCGGTTGGATGAAACGTTGACAGCAAAGAAAGGCAGGGCGTTGGCGTGCCATTTGTCTCGGGTATCACAATCTATCCGGTGAAATCATGTGACGGTATCGCATGGACGGAAGCGACGGTTCTGCCGAGCGGTGCGCTGCGTCATGATCGCCAGTTCGCATTGGTGGATTCGGCGGGACGGTTCATCAATGCCAAACGAACCCCATTGATTCATCAATTGCGGTTGCTGGTGGATCCTGTGCAGCGCCAGTTCCAAGTGGCCCGTCGCGGTGAAGTCGATGCATGCTGCGGACGGCTGGATGAACATGGTGAACGCCTGTCGGACTGGTTAAGTGCGTTCTTCTCGCTCGAGGTCTCCCTGGTGGAAAACGACGAAACGGGGTTTCCGGACGACCTCGAAGCGCCGGGACCGACCGTGGTCAGTACGGCGACGTTGCAAACCGTGGCCGATTGGTTTCCAGGGCTGACGGTTGATGAGGTCCGCCAAAGATTCCGGGCCAACATCGAAGTGGGCGGGGTCGAGCCGTTTTGGGAGGATCGTCTCTACCGAACGGACCGACAGCCGCAGCCGTTTCAAATCGGTTCCGTCCTGTTTGGCGGGACGAACCCCTGCCAACGATGCGTGGTTCCAACCCGTGATTCGCAGACCGGCGAAGTCAGTCCGGCCGGGTTTGCCCAGCAGTTTCGCCGGCGACGCGAGGAAACTCTTCCCGCCTGGGCGTCTCGTGATCGTTTCGATCATTTCTATCGGCTGTGCACGAATATCCGTCGTCTCGATCAGGGAAACGCCACCATTCAGGTGGGCGATCACCTGGAGATCCGAGACCCGTCTTGACCCAATACGGCCTTTCAAATGTAATCCCGGCGCGAACGCGGACTTGGCCGGGTACCAAGTCCGTGAAGTTCCGTATGCGCCGCCAGATTTTCGGACAAGCTTCAGGGCCGAATGACATACGACCGCTATTTGCTGCGAAGTTTTGTGCACACGATGATCGTGTGTTTCATTACGACGTTTGGCCTGATCGCGGTTATCGATTTGTTCGAAAACCTGGATGAAATGCTGAAACTGAACGGTGACAGCGGTACGCTCAGTTTGTTTCAGTTGATTGCGACTTTGAATGGCTATCGCACGATCCTGTTCATCGATCGTGCCGGCGCCATCTTGACGGTCGTTTCGATGATGACCGTGCTGATTATGCTGCAGCGCAGCGGCGAACTTCATCCGCTGCTGGCGGCGGGGATTCCGATGTATCGCATCCTGCGACCGATCATTCTGGCGGCGATTGCCATGAATGGGGTGTTGATGTTCAATCAGGAATTTCTCGTGCCGCGCGTGGCGTTTCTCGAACACGAGCTACGGCACCGTGACGATCCATCACAATCCGCGGTTGAGTCATTGACCGATCATACGACTCGGATTTCGATTGACGGTGATCGCGTCAACGTAGCGGAACGGACAATTGAAAAGCCGATCATCGTGTTGCCGGTGCCGACGTTGGTCAACGATATCACGATTCTTGAAGCCGAAACGGCCAAGTTCTTGCCGGAAAATCGCTCTCACCCGGCCGGTCTGATGTTGAAGAATGTGGATCCCGGCGTCATCGCGGCCCTGTCCCGTTCCTTGACCAAACGCGGCCAGGAATTGGTGAAAGTGCAGCGGAACGAGTGTGACGTGTTCGTCGTTTCGGCGATCACGTGCGATCAATTGTTCAAACGCAGTTCCAGCTTTACATCGCTATCAACCCCAGACCTCTTGGCCCGAATCCGTTGCCCGGCGTTCGGACTGGTTTCGGTGCATCGGCTGGTGCTGTATCTGCATTCTCGTTTCATGCAGCCGCTGATGAATATCATCGCCGTGCTGGTGACGGTCCCTTTGATGGTGCGGCGTGAAAGCCCCGGTTTGGTGGCCGATTCGTCCCTGTGCGGATTTGTGTTGGCCGTACTTTTCGGCCTGACGCAAGCGTTTCAATCGTTGGGGGCGACCCATGCGATTACGCCGGAAATGGCGGCCTGGGCACCTGTGGTGATTGGTGGCTCACTGTCGGCGTGGCTGTCAGGAATCATTCGAACTTGAAGAGAGCACGGATCGTGTCAGCGCTTCACGAGAATCAACGTCAACATTCGTCCTTTGACTGGCCGATCTGGCGGCCATTGATGGCGATGGTGCTGGTCAGTCTGTTGATTCGCGCGTTCGATCTTGACCGAAAAATATCGGAACTGAGTTACGACCAGGTCCACCAAGAATGGCCGTTCATGCGAGCGGAGCCCTGGTTGTCGTTTTATCGGTATGGAATCTTTCCCCCTGTTCTGGTCGGACTAGTTCCGGGGCTGGCGGCACTCTGCGGGCGTCGAATTTGGCCGGACATCGCGCTTGATCGATTGAAGATGCTGCGTCGAGATGGTCTGTTTCTGGCGCTGATGCTGCTAATTGGTCCGGGCTTGCTCGTAAATCTGGGATTGAAAGAGTTTGGGGGAAGACCGCGTCCTGTGCAGTGTCAGGAATTCGGCGGGGAATTGACCTTTCGCCAAGTGGGCGAATGGACAACGCATCGATTTCCCAATTCGTCATTCCCCTCAGGACATGCTTCGATTGCATTCTTCTTGATTGGGCCGGCCTTTGTCATTGATCCGAGCCAGTCGCGTCGTCGCTGGTCGTGGTTTCTCGGGGGGCTTGCGTATGGCGCGGCGATGGGATTCACTCGCGTCGTGCAAGGCGGCCATTTCCTGAGCGACGTGTTGTGGGCGGGAATCCTGGTCTATCTGGTCGGTGTGATGCTGGCGCGGCTGATGCTTCGACCAAAGGCGATTGACGTGTCACAGACTCACGGATTGAAGGTCGCGGCCTGAATCGAGGTCACCCCGATCTCGTCATCTTCGATGCTGTAGTTACGAAACTGCATCGTGTAACAACTGTCGAACCATTCGCGAATCGACGGAAGTGCTCCTGGATCGTAGGACGGAGCGGTCCGCAAGGTGACGCCGTCGATGCTCTGCCGCACCTCACCCTGCTCGATCAGAACTTCACCTGCTTTGAGTACGAAGCGCGGCAGCTCAAACATCTGTTCGATGTCTGCGTTGGGAGTATAGATCGTGATATCGGCATCGGCCCCGGGGCCTAGATGTCCTTTGCCGGTTAGCCCGAGCATTTTGGCGGGGGCTGCGCGTGTAATAATGGCAATTTCGTTCAGCGTGTATTCACGTTGGAGTTGGCCGAGAACGGTTGTTTCGCGAACGCGTGCAGGTAGTCGTGCGAGAGCTTCTTCGCGTCGCGAACGATCCATCAACAGTGCGATGATTTGCGGGTAGGCCAGGAACGAAGCACCGTTCGGGTGATCGGTACTCATCGCAATCCGCCAGGGGTCTTCGATTAAGAGGTACCATTCGAGTCCCACCGCCCACTGCAGGGCGTGAACAAAGCTTTTTTCTTTATACGTGATGGGGACGATACCGCAGCCGGCTTCTTGCTCGACATCGCCGCTGAACCACTTGCCTCCCGTGACGCGGTGCAGGTAATAACCAAGTGGACCGTCCCCGGTCATCGAGACGGTCTTTCCAAACATCACCTGGCCGACGTCGACTGTCAGGTTTGGATGCTGATTGACGTAGTCGGCCAGACGCGGAACTTCCGAGCGAAACGTCGATTGATCGTCGGGATTCCCGCCGTAACTATGGAATTGAATGTGAGTCAGATGGCCGCGATGGCCTTCCAGTGACTGCATGGTCTCGAGCGTCGTGGACCAGTTGCCGGGCAGGCCCAGATTATTGCCGTGGATATGCACCGCGTGCGGCAGTCCCAGTTCGTCGACGGCGGTTGCGACACCACGCAGGATGTCCCGAGGAGTGATCCCGAAACCGTCCACCAGGTCGTCCAAGGTTTTGACGTTTCCGTTCGCTCGGTTCTTCCAATTCTCGACGCCACCGGGATTGACGACCTTGATCCCGTAGCCCTTCGTCGCGTTCAAGAGCCAGCCCAAATAGGCCTTCACCAATTCGGGTTCGGCGGTTTTCAGTTTCCGCATCACATAATGGTTATTTCCCGCCAGGACGAGAAAGCCCTTGTCGATCAGCGGTGTATCGAGAAATTCTTCATGGGCGTGTCGCGCGGCCAGCGGAGGGATCGCCGCATCAAAGGCGGTCGTATAACCCAGACCGGCGTAGAGATATCCGGTTGCGAAGGTGCTGGGCACGCTGCCAATCGTTCCCGATCGAGTGACGTCGGTCCGCCGATAGGGTTTGGCTCGCCGTCGATCCTCGGGCAACATTTTTCGAGCGGAATTGACCTTGGGGCCGGCGATATGGCAATGCATGTCCACACCGCCCGGCATCACGATCAAGCCCGTTGCATCAATTATGCGATCGGGCGAAGACTTGGAGTCAGGCGGATCCGCAACGATTTTTCCATCGACAATCCACAGATCGCGCTGGGTACCATCAATGCCGTGAAGCGGGTCGTAGACCGTGCCATTACGGATCAGAAGGGAAGGCATATTTCAATCGCAAGTCCGCCGGGATCCTTATCGACCTCGCGTCGCGACTTGAGCGACGACGTCACCATCACGAACGAGGGCCACTCCCTCAGAGGGGATGGCATTTTTGAATGCCCGGCTGTGACGCGGCGGAGATTCGCGATAGGCGTACAATTGGTCTCCCGAGCGAATTTTCGAGACCAGTCGCACCCATTCCGAATTCTTCACACCGAAGGGCACCGCATTGCCTTGAATCTCGCCGGAGTTATCCGCTTCGGCTTGTTCAACCGTCAATCTCTTTAACCACTGCTTGGCCATGGCGACACCTTTGCTTTCCATTGCGTTACCGTGCATCCGTGGCAACGCTCTTCCTTGTTGAGTTAGGGCCAGTATAACAAAAATGATGCCCTAAGTGGGGACTTAGGTGGCGTTTCTTGGACTTTTTGGACAAAGGATGTCATGCTCTGGCTGCCTTTCAGGAAAAAGTATGCCCCAACCGATGCTGCCGCAGTCTGACGAACCACTGACCTTATCGATCCGATCCGCTCGCGAAGCCGCGCTGCGAGTGCTGGAAGAACACCGCGCCACAGGCATGTGGGTGAGCGATCTGCTCGATCGCGTCTTTCGCGAATCCGGTTTGCCGGCGTCTGAACGAGGGCTGGCCACCGAATTGGCTTGCGGCGTTGTGCGACGGCAAGGAACGCTCGACGCAATCCTCAAAACGCTGGTCGCCCGCCCGGCCGATCAGGTTGAGGTGGCCTTGTGGACGATCCTTCGTCTGGGCGTCTATCAGATCATGATGCTGGACGGTGTGCCGGCTCATGCCGCGGTACATGAAACAGTGGAACTGTGCAAACGCGCTGGCCGGATGCGTTGGAGCGGTTTCGTCAATGGCGTCTTGCGAGGTGCCACTCGGCTATCGACCGACCAATTTCAGGGCGAACCTTCAGCGTCGGCTGTTCCCGTCGATCAGGCCCGGCATCGAAAGCTGACGAAGCCGGTGTTTTTTGAACCGTCGTCCGACCTTCCTGCTTATGCGGCGGGGGCCTACAGCCTTCCGATCTGGCTGACCGAGCGTTGGGCCAAGCGTTACGAACCTGCCGAATTGCTGCGAATTTGTGCGTGGTTCAATTCGCCGCCGCCGCTGCTCGCCAGAGCCAATCGATTGCGTTCCAATCCTGCAGATCTATTATCGGCGTTTGAGGCCGCTGGCATCGTTGCCCGACCGCTGGAGGGCGGCGACACATTGATTGTGGAGGACGCGCCGCGAGTCGACAAATGGCCGGGGTACCATGAGGGTTGGTTTGTCGTACAAGACTATTCCGCCAGCCGTGCCGCCGTGCGCTTGGCTCCTCAACCGGGTCAACGCGTGTGGGATGTCTGTGCGGCCCCTGGCGGCAAGTCTTGTCATCTGGCCGAGATGATGCAGAATCAGGGCGAGATCCTGGCGACCGACATCCGATCGGATCGACTCGAGATTGTCCACGAAAATGCCCGACGCCTGGGGGCGACGATCATCCGCACCCAGCTGGTCGACGAAGAGGGTTTTCGTCTTCCGACGGGGCCCTTTGATGCGATCCTGGTCGACGTTCCCTGTTCCAATACGGGCGTCTTGGCCAAGCGGCCAGAAGCTCGTTGGCGAATCACTCCGGGTGGAATGGAAGAACTGTCGAATGTCCAGGCGAACTTATTGGGCTGGTCGCTCGAACGACTTGCTCCGGGCGGTCGGCTGGTCTATTCGACATGCAGCATTGAACCGGCCGAGAACGAGGAAATTGTTCGCAAGGTTCTGAAGTTCTTTCCCAAGGCCAGCCTCGCGGAAGAAGAGGCGTTTGTCCCGGGCCGGCCAGCCGACGGCGCCTATCAGGCATTGATTGTCACTCGGTGAGATTATTCACGGGCAGGCATGGTTCACGAACCGTCTGGCAATCCGCCGCGATGTGCTCTAACCCTGAACATCAGACCGAGAACGACAGGTTTGTCGCCGTTCATTTGGCTGGGGCAGGGTTCGTCGGCCAACTGAGGTATGACGGAATCGGATCCAGTCGGATTGATTTCAAGAACTCGTCAAACAGTCGACGATCTGCTTCGTTGACGGTGTCGAGCATGAAGTTCAGCATAAACGGTCCGGCGCGCAGGTAGACTTGCCGCGAGAAAAAGTGCTGCGGCACGATCTCGTATTCGAACTCGACCAGATCGATTCCGGCGATGTTTGAATGGTGGGTCTGTTGAATGATGCGGCTGTTGGGGATGGTGAGTTTTTTGGCTTCGTGCTGACGGATATCACGAATAAATGCGTTCAGATTCCTGGCCCAATAGTGCTGAGCTTTCACGGTGATGGAAGACGGCATTCGGCCCGGTTGTGGCGATTTCGGGGTCAGCATGATCTGACTCAAGATCGCCATCTCGCCCTCTTGCAACCGTGTGGGCAATTTTGATTTGTCGGTGTCGGGTGAATAACTGCGAGTGATGACGGGTAGGAGGTCTCCCCGAGAGTCCGGCAGCATGGCATACGACAATCCAATTCCCTCATGCACGACCCGGCCCTGTTTCACCTGGGCGGGTTCCATGATGCGGGCACTGATTTCAAATTCCCAGGCAAAATTCAATCCGGCCAGCAGAGCGATGGAAAACAGGATCGAGAGCCAGACCATCTTCGTTATCGGCGACTGACGAGATCCCATGATCCACAGCCCGACGGCCATGGCATATCCCAGTCCGACCAGGATCAACCGTTGACGATGTTCTGAGATCGACTGGGCATCGGGGCCCAGCACGTACCAGGTCGAAGCGGCCAAGAACCACACAAATCCCATTTGGATAGCAACATCCAGCCAGTAACCCCGGACGTCATTGGAGCGATTCGTCGCAACAGGGGCCACAGATTGTTTCGTCGAGGTTTCCACCGATCAGACCTGCTTTTTCTTGACGGACCAGATGAATCCGTCGTACCAGAAGTGCATCAGCGAAGTCGTCACCACCAAACTCGAAGACCAGTTTTGCGACGCGAACGTCGACGACCAGAAACCGTACAACATGCAGAACGAGACGACCCAGATCACTGCGAGCACGCCGCCCATGGAAAACTGGTCGACGCGGAAGACTTGCTTGAGATTCTTTTGTTCAGCAAACGCGACGATGGCAAAGTACTGCAAGGCATGAAAGAAGTTCATGACCCAGAAAGCGTCGAAGAACGAGCGGAACCCCCAGCAATAGATCGATACGACCGACGTAATGATCAGCAGCCAGACCTTTTGCCACGAGACCTGATAGCCTTGTTGAGACATTCGGTAATAGGCATAGAGGTAGTACAGGACGAACGGTACCCCGACGGCCAAGACCGCCGCCGCCAGATAGAACTGATGGGTCTTGAGAAAATCGGGAGTCTGCTGCACGAACAGATCATTCCAAGGACTCTCTTCCTTGCTGAGAAACCCCAGCCGTCGCGTGCCCTGATCCAGATGATCAACAAAATGAGCTCCCGCCAAAACCGGGCCGAGATAAACCAGCAAGTTCATCCAGTAATCCAGGCTGCGACCCAGGGCGGCGTCATTCTTCTTCTTCGAATCGTAGATTCGCCCAAAGCCGAAGGTCTGCAGGCTGGAGTGGTACACGTCCCACCAGACGGCGACCAGGCCCATGATGCCCAGGGCCGCGGGACTGGCCCAGCCCAGTAAGAACGTGCACAGCGGCACGGCCAGGAATCGCAGGGGGTACAGGCGAAAGATGTTTTGATTGGCGTGGCTGCGGAAGTAGACCAGAAACAGGTGGGCATTGATGAATGACACGATCAGCAACTGGCGAGCGTCGATCGTCTTCGACTGGATCGAAACGTGAAACGTCGTCTCGGGCAGAATATACAACGGACAGGCGATCAGCAGTGCCACAATCGGCGACCCAATAATCAACACCCAGTCCGCCACCGGACCAATAATGTATCCCGAGTTGGCTGACGGTGGTGGTGGTGAGGTCCGCGGCGGTGCGGTATCGAGCGTGGTACTCATAGCCGGGTTCTCATTTTGTCCTCGACGATATGACGATGGCTGACATCAGACTCGAATGTACCAACCCATGCGTTCCAACAGGCGGCAACATCCGTAAACAATCAAAGTCAGGCAGGCGAAACCCACCAATGCCATGATGGCCGACGACGAATCGCGGGGGAAATAGGGCGAGACAATCCAGCTGCCGATGTCACTTAAAATATACGCCGCCAGTGAATTGGTTCCAAGAGTTCGAAAAATACCCAATCGCCAATTCATGGCATCGCAGGCCCATAAAAACAGGGCGTAGACCACCAGGGAGAGCCCTCCGGAGAAAATGGTGTACGAGATCGTACAACCGCGCTGACTCATCATCCAATAGTTCCACTTTCGATGTTTGTGGTCGGGTGGACGAACAAATGGAGGCTCGACGATCTTTCCATCCCAGGATCGCAAACGTTCCCAAGCGGGAATCACGGGATCAGCGGCAAACTTCCGGGGATCGGGTTTTGCGGTTCGGATCGGGGCCGCCGGGTCAGGCGTCGGTTTCGATTCGGGGGTTGCGGCCGCGGCCGCTTCTTCCTCAGCCATCTGATCAGCCGGCACGTCATAAAGAGTCGTACCGATCGATAGGCCCCATCCCAGAATCATCAACGCAGCGCCACACAGCGTGATTCGCCAACCGGCGCCGATTCCCGAAGCCCTCACCGCATCGCAGGCGAGTGTTCCGCACAGAGTCGGGATGGCCCAGGACATGAATCCCAGTGGACCACCATCGATACCACCGGGTTCGCCGTAAACCCAGTCATAGTTGAACCACCACGAGATCAGCAGATGCAGGATCCCGGAAGCCACCGTATACCCGAGTCTGGCCTTCCAGGATAAGGTGATGACCGGCAGAATCCACAGTGACGTGGCGGCGATATGCAGCAGTGTTTGAAACAGCTGGCCCTTGAACAGCACGAACAACACGTTATCCCAGCGCTGCGTGCGAAAGTGCGTGATGATGTCGCTGAGATCGCAAAACGAGTACCAGGCGATGGCGACCAGAGCCAACCCCAGGATGCGTCGGATGGCGCGGCCCCAAGGCATTTTTCCGCCGCCTTGAAGTCGCTTGCCCAGGCTCAACCGCATGGCGAAGCCGGCCGCAAAAAAGAATTGCGGCATGATCGTGTCGGCATAGCTGCAATAGTCGTTCGTATGCTTGAGGATTTGCGGGCAGACTTTGTAGCCGCCCAGAAAGTTCACCAGCAGCATCCCGAACATCGTGTATCCACGAAACTGATCGAGTGATGTCAGGCGAGCTGAAGGGGCGGAAACGGGAGAACGACTTTGAGACATGGATCACGTTTTCGAATCAAAGGAAAAAAACGGATCAACCAACCAGCCTTGCAGCCATCGTCGGCCCCCAACGCTGCTCGTCAGACCCGAATATACCAGCCCATTCGCTCAAACAGTCGACAAAAACCGTAGACGAAGAGCGTAAAACAAGCGAAGCCGGTCATCGTCAGTGCAACCGACTCGGATTTCTCGGGAAAATAAGGGGAAATGATCCAGCCGGCGATGTCGTGCAAGATGTAAGCGGCGAGTGAGTTGGTTCCCAGTGTGCGGAAGAATCCCAATCGCAAATTCAATCCGTCACACAGCCACAGGCACAGGGCATAAATTACCAGCGACACGCCCGCGGCGAACGTGGGGTACGACAAGTTGCCTCCACGCTGACTCATCATCCAGTAATTCCATTTGCGATGTTTGTCGTCGGGCGGTGGAACGAACGGTGGTTCGGCAACGGTTCCATCCCATGCTTTTAAACGAGCCCAGGTCGGAACGACGGGATCGGGGGCAAATGGTGATACTTCGGTCTTGGTCGTCGCATCAGGTTCCTCTTTGGGAAGCTGATCAGCGGGCACGTTGTACAAGACCGTGCCACACGACATGCCCCAGCCGATCAGCATGACGCCCACACCGCACAAAGCAATTCGCCCTGCCGCGCGAACGCCCGAGGCTCTGATCGCGTCACAAGCTAATGTTCCGCATAAGGCCGGAACGGCCCACGAAAGAAAGCCGAGAGGCCCCCCATCCAGGCCAGACGGATCGGCATAGACCCACTCAAAATTGAACCACCACGAAATCAGGAAGTGCAAGAGGCCTGATGTGATCAAATACCCGATGCGGACCTTCCATGATGAGGTGATCACCGGCAGAATCCAGAGCGATGTTACGGCGATATGCATCAAGGTGGCGAACAACTCGCGTTTGAACAGCACAATCAGGACTTTACTGAGCGGATCGGTTTGGAATTGCTTGATGATGCTGTTCAGATCGCAGAACGAGTACCAGACCATCGCCACCAGAGCCAAACCGAGAATTCGTCGGACGGCCCGGCCCCATGGCATTTTTCCGCCAGCCTCCAGCCGTCTGCCGAGACTGAGCCGCATTGCGAATCCGGCCGCAAACAGAAATTGCGGCATGATCGTGTCGGCATAGCTGCAGTAGTCGTGCGTATGTTTCAAGATCCGCGGACAGACGGCATAGCCGCCCAGAAAGTTCACCAAAAGCATCCCGAACATCGTGTATCCACGAAACTGATCGAGTGATGTCAGGCGAGGCGAGGCTGCGGGAACTACGGAACCATTGCTGGGCATGCGTGGCGATTTCAAGTCAAAGTAAAACGAACGGTTGAATTGCCCGCCGCGCCGGGCTGGCCTCCTGGTTCCGATAACACGAGGTTCATCAGACGCGGATATACCAACCCAGCCGTTCAAACAGCCGACAGATGCCATAAACAAACAGGGTGAAGCAGGCGAAGCCTGTCATCGTCAACACCGTGGAACTCGACTTCTCGTCGAAATACGGGGAAATGATCCAGCCGGCGATGTCATGCAAGATATAGGCGGCGAGGGAATTCGTTCCCAGCGTGCGGAAGAATCCCAGTCGCAAATTCCGTCCGTCGCAGAGCCACAGGAACAGGGCATAAATCACCAGCGAAACGCCGGCGGCAAAGGTGGTATAGGACAACGTCCCCCCGCGCTGACTCATCATCCAATAGTTCCAGCGGCGGAATTTGGCCTTGGGGGGGGGGACGAATGGTGCTTCCACAATCGATCCATCCCACGCTTTAATTCGTTCCATCGTGGGGAACACGGGATCGGGGGCGAATTTCTTGGGATCAAGTTCCTTGAATTCGGGTTCGGGTTCGGGTTTCAGCTTGGGTTTTTCCGGAGGGATCGGATCCTGATTGGCGTGGTCGTCCTCGTCCGATTTCTTTTCTTCTTTTGGCGGTTCGGGATCGGGAATCGCGCTCGACATGGTGGCGGGATCGGCGGACGCGGTCTCTTCGTCGTGGACATTGTAGAGTACCGTTCCCATCGACATGCCCCACCCGAGCAACATGACGCCGATGCCGGCGAGTGCAATTTGGAGTGCGGCGCGGGCGCCCTTAGTTCTTACCACGTCACAGGCCAATGTCCCGCACAATGCCGGCACCGACCAGGTGAGGAATCCGAGCGGTCCACCATCGACGCCGCTATGCGGTCCATAGACCCAGGTGAAGTTGAACCACCACGAGAGCAGTATGTGCAACAGGCTCGAGCCGATCGCATAAGAAACGCGGACTTTCCACGAGGCCGTAATGACCGGCAGAATCCAAAGGGATGTCGCCGCGATATGCAGCAAGGTCTGGAACAGTTCTCGCTTGAACAGCACATAAAGCACAAAAGCGGGGGGATCTGTGCTGAACTTTTTGATAATGCCTTCCAATCCGCAAATCGAATACCAGACGATGGCCACCAGAGCCAATCCCAGAATTCGTCGGATGGCCCGACCCCACGGCATCTTTCCGCCCGCCTCAAGCCGACGGCCCAGACTCAATCGCATGGCGAATCCGGCCGCGAACAAGAACTGCGGCATGATCGTGTCGGCATAGCTGCAGTAGTCGTGATGGTGCCGCAGGACATAGGGGCAAACCAGTTTGTACGCACCCAGATAATTGACCAGCAGCATTCCGAACATGGTGTACCCGCGAAATTGATCGAGGGACGTCAAACGAAGCGAAGGCGTGCGGGGGGCGGATGGAGTACTGGTGGACATGGCGGACCTTCTCGATTCAAGCGGACAAACAGTGGATCCGTGTTGCGGACAACCACATCATCAACAACCAGAAGAATCGAGAAACGACGATTTGCCGGGGTAAATCCCTGACCGTCGATTGGCGTTTCTGGATCTGGACAATTGTTTCACCGGAATAATCAATCAGCGGCGTTTTATCAACCAATCACCGCTGTATCATTCGATTTAGAGCCAGGAAACTGGCCGCGAAATTCCGAAGTTACTGACCGGTTTGGCCTCGGTTTCTGTAGAGCACCGGATCGACGGCCTTGGTCATTTCGTCCACATCGAGTTTCCGTCCGAGAAATTCCCCGATCCGCTGGGCCTGCTGCTGCGATTGTTCGATCAGAGCTTTGTACCCGACCTTCAGGATGGTGATGTCGGGTCGCCCCTTGAGCCAATTCTCCAGCTGTTCGAGGTGAATCTTGTACGCTTCCAACATCTGCTCGTGCGGAGCAGGATTTCGATTGAGTCGTCGCAGCATGGTTTCCTGCGACCGGAGAACCTCTTCGAGATCGCGCTCCATGAACAGGACACGGTACTTTTCGGTGGGCGGCAACTGATAGAGCAGCATCGAGATCATCTTCAATGCTTTGCCGCGCGTTTCAGGAAGCCATGATGCATCTTCCTGAATTTCTTTCACGGCCTCGAATTCGAAGTATCCCTTAGGATTATCCTGATCGGCAGCCCGCAGATGATCGGTGACCACTTCGACTCCACCGTTCTTCAACATTTGCATCATCAGCGATGTTCCAGAGCGAGGCAGTCCCGAAACGACGACGATTTCTTGGTTCAAGGTCACGTTGATTCCTCTTCTTGAATACGTCCATGGCTCCCAATGGGAGCGTGCTGGCTGCGGCGTCCATTCGCCGAATTACAAAGTGACTTTGAAAACTCCACGGAAACAAAACGCGACGATCGTAGATCCGATAAACCAGAAGATCAGCCAGGACTGGGTTCCTGTGGCCCAGCCCGAACTCGGCGGATACTGAATCTCAATTGATTTCACCGGCGATTTCGGATCGAACGGAGGTTCTGCGGGGTAGAGCACGACGTCCGTCCAGTTCCACGCTGGCCGTTGGATGCTGGTCCGCATCGGATGCTGACCAACGGCCAGTTGTTTTTCGACGTTCTGACCATCGACGTGGAACACCAGGTTGTGATATCCCGGTTCCAAGGCCTGCAGGTTCCAGCAAATCGAACGTTTGCTGCGGATCCGAACCGGTCCCACGTTTGTTTGCACAGCCGGGGAGGGTTCCAGATCAACTTCGGGCCAGGATGATTTTTCATTCCCCGCCAGATTGAGAGTGATCACGGTGTCCTCGCCGACCTGCAGCGGCCTAGCCTGCCACCATAGTGACAACTGGCCCAGCAGCAGGGTGACGGGAACGATCATGCAGGCGATCGGGATCAACGAGACCAAAATCGATTTCAGTGCTCCTGCCACGATTCGCCACTGGGATCCCAGGCTGACTGCAATACTATCTTTGAACAGCGACAGGGCCAGCAGTTCGGCTTTGATGCCGCTACGAATTTTCTTCATCGCCGACTGGTGAGACGTGTACTTGAACGCAATCAGCATCAGAATTCCCGTGACAATCGCGACCACGACCGCCCCGAAAAATGCGGGCAAGCTGCCGAGCGGGCTCAGCAACAATCGCCCGATTCCGTTGGCAATCTGATTCAGTTGCGTCGTCGCGCGAATGGTCAGATCGCTCACTTGAGATATCCCAACCCGCGCAGCTGATCCGCCACTTGAGATTCGGCCGATTCGACTTTCAGGCGTTTCATTTCGTTTTCGATGCAGTGAGCGATGAATTCGTCCACGCTGCTATATCCCGCCGTCTCGGCGGCCTTTTTTGCTCGATCATACAAGCCCGGATCAATCGTCACTTTTGACATTTCGGAGACCTTTTTGTTGGGAAGAGGATATGAAATGACACTTCAAAATAAACGGCAAAACGATCGGACTTGGTCAGATTCGTTCGGCCCTGTTCTAAGTCGAAAAAATGCTGCGGCCGGTCATACTCGATGGTGTTTTCAAACCAAAATCTTCCAGGATCGAAGGAGCCAGATCAATTAGCGACGGGTTCTTCGACCGAATGGTTTGATTGCAGCACAGCAGACCTGGAACTTCCAGGGCATCAGCACAATGATCGGCGCTCCACGCCGAGTCATTGTCCAGCAGTACCGCGGGAGTTAAGCCACCCAGGCAAGTTTCCCACGAGGCCCGATAACCGCGTCGATAACCGATGATCAGATCGGGTGCCAACTCGGTCGCATTGCCCGTATAGACTTTGTCGGACCGATAGACTCCGCGAATCACCGATTGTCCGTCGACATCCTGCACCGCCATCAGACGCGTGGCCAATTCGTCTTTGAGTGCATCCTCTTGAGCCCCCGGTTCGACGATCCCGTCACGCTCGCGGCCCTTCAGGTTCAGGTACAGTCCATTGATTCCCAGCCCATAGGCCGTGGTGCTCGACCAGTCGACGTCGTCCATGATCGAGGTACATTCGTGCGGATTCAGATAGCCATTGTCGCGTAGCCACGAATTCAGATTGAATTGCCGACCGAAGTTCGCGAATCCATGGTCGCTCATGACCATCACCGTGGCTCGGCTGCCATATCGGTCGTGCAGATCGCCGATCACGGCATCGAGCTTCTGATACAGGGCTTTGATATGAGAGAAGAACTTTTGGGCTTCGGGGGCGGAACGTGTCGGATGCCGTTCGTCGGAATTCCACCAGAACATGTGGGACTGAAGATCGCTGCTGGAAAAATAGAAGAAAAGCAATCCGTCGTCGTAGTTCTTGATCGCGTACTCGAGCAACGCCAGCCGCTCTTCGAGAACAAAGCTGGCCTGACGCAGATATTCTTCGTCTCGAAAGATGCCGTTGGTTCGCGCTTTGTGATCTTCCTGAAACCCCGTCGTGGAAAACAGGCCCAGCTCTTTCGACACGTCCTGAACGAATTCGGTTGGTTCCGAAAGCCGTACGGCCGGGGCTGACGGATCGATGTTAATGGGGCTGACGTACAGTCGAAAATTGGGGTCGCCTTCGAGCAGATAGAAGCGACAAATTCCGCTGACATGTTTGGTCGGCACGAACGAAGGGCCTGTCAGCGGGAAATCCAACCTGGTCCAATGACTCCACTGGCCCGGTTTGAGCAAGATCTTCGTGCCCTGGATTTCGACGACCACGCAGTTGGCGCTGCGATCACGGTGGACCTGAAAATCGATGACGATCGGCACGGGCGTTTTGAGGAAGCCGTTCTCCGGCCCCGTCAGCTTGCAATTGGCAGTATCGCCGATGAAACGCAGTTTCGATCGTTTGCCGCCCGCTTCGTCGACGGTTTTTTGAGGTCCATCTTCGCCGAAGTACTGATAGGTTCCGTAGCTGCCCAGCATGTCGGGCGTGCCCATGCCGCTCAGGCAACGATGATGCCCGTGTTTTGACGGACTGGGCGGATAGTTGGCGGGGATGTCGTAAAAGGTGGACGGGATTCCTGCTTCATCCAGATAGTCCCAGAAGGGGGTACCCTGTCGTCTCAGGATTGTTTCGGCCGGCTTGTGCAGAAAGGGCCAGAAATCCAGTTGCAATTGGTGTTCGCCAATTTCCAATCCACCTTGTCCGGCCACCGTTTCGGCAGCGGAATAGAAGGGTTGGCACTGTTCGTGAGGATGCCGATGGATGAAGTCGAAGATCCCGTGCGAACCAGGACCCGCACCGTTGATAAAGTTGGCCCAGGCCACGGGGCTTTGTGGCGGGCAACTGGTTGCTAAATCGCTGAACCCGCCTTGGGAACTCATTTTGGCCAGGTTGGGCAGTAGTCCCTCGCGCATCATGCTCGACGTCAAACGGGGATCCATGCCGTCGATGCCAATGACGATCACTTTTTTGCCAAGGCTTCGCGAAACGCGACTGACGCCGCCCAGCCAGTACGACGCGGCTCCCAAGCTCGCCGCACCCAGCGTGGCGGCAGCGGCTCCCTTGAGCAATGTCCTTCGGTCGATCCCGGTTGAATTCGAGTTTGTCATTTCCGCGAGGATTCCAATCATCCCAGTCAGCACGGCCCGCCTGAATCGCCTGCTTTTGTACAAATAGGTAATTTGAATGGTGAGAGCGATCGATGATCAACATTGATCAACATTGATCAAGTTTGATCAACATCCCTATTTTGTAGGCTTTCACGATGTTTTTGACGATGATCAAGTTTGATCGACATTGATCAACTTCCCTGTTTTGTTGCGTTTGGCGATCTCGGCCAAGACGATCTGTCATGTTCAAGGTCCCCATTTTCAGTCCCGTGACAAGAAGGACACTCGATTGGCCGTTTGGATCTCAAGCCTGAGATCCAAACGTTTTGATCAACGAAGGAGTCCTGCCGCGTGGGAAGCAATCACTTATCATAATGCGTGTCAAACTGGTGGGGAGGTCAATCTTCCAAACATTTGGAACATTGGTGGCGTCGCCAGAAGGATTTTTCGATTGGCAGGTCGTGGCGTATCAATGTGGGCGAAGGAACGTCGTTCCGATTGTTGGCGTCGCGCGGGGGTTGGTGTTTCAATTTCTCCTGAAAAACGCTCACGTTACGGTCACCGGGGTCGTCTCGACGGCGTGATCGGCCGAACCGTTTCGCTCACCGATCGACAAAGCCTTACCGTCCATGTAAGCCGGCGCTGCGATGCCAAACAGATCGAGAACGGTCGGGCCAATGTCCACCAGTCGTGGTTGTTCCGTGAGTAGCGACTGACTACAGAACAGAACACCAGGAACGACGGAGGGATCGACACAATGATCGCCGCTCCATGCTCTGGTATTCGAGTGGAATACGTCACGGCTGGTCTGACCGTTGGCGGCTTCCCAGGAAACCCGATAGCCCCGTTCATAACCGATGATCAAATCCGGTGCCTGATTCTTGTAGGGGCCGCTGTAAACCATGGCCGCCTGGTAGATTCGTCGGAAGGCTTTGGTCTCGGTCAAGGGGTCAATCAGACCGCTCAGCCGTTCCACAATCTCATTTCGCAGTTGGTTGGCTTCGTCGCCGTCTTCCACGATGCCTTGGGAGAATCGATCTTTCAGGTTCAAAAAGATCCCCGTCAACCCGATGGCAAAGGCACGGGTCTTCTGCCAGTCGATTCCGGCCAGATAATCTTCCCCGCGGCGGGCGTCGTCGACTTTGAGGTAACCATTCTCTTCCAGCCACCGATTGAGGTCGATACCCCGGCGGAATGAATTGAATCCATGGTCGGAAAGCACCATCAGCATGGTGTCGGTGCCTTCGCATTTTTCCATCGTTCGACCGACGAGTTGATCCATGCGCTGATACAAATCGCCGATGGCATTGGCGTGCAAGGCGGGAATTTCCGCCGGGCGCGCGGGATGCTGTTGGTCATGATAGCGCCAGAACATGTGCTGCATCCGGTCGGTTCCGTCGAACACGCACACGCACAGTCCGCGCGGGACTTTGTCCAAGGCGTCGAAAAACATCGATTCGCGTTCGAGATCCGTGTTGTGGCATTGTTGGTAGAAGTGATCGTCGCTGAGAACCTGTTCGTTCAGTCCCCAAGTGTCTTCCGCCAGCCCGAGCGTCGCATAGGGGCCTTGTCGTTTTGCCAGATAGATCGGGTAGACCGAGGGATAACCAATTTGCATCGCCGGCTTTTCCGGGTCGATGTTGATTGGTGTGACATACAGTTCAAAATCGGGTTCCACTGACAGCAGCAGAAATTTGCAGACGCCCGACACGCGAATGCTGAAGCCGCTGCGGAATGTCACGGACACCCAATCGGTATATTCTCCGCGACGCAGAACGAGGGTCTCACCACCGACTTTGAGTGTGGCCTGGTTTTGATCCTTGATCGTGATCTGCAGCGTTACTTTCAACGGGCCGAGTTTCGGTTTGCTCGGGTGGGGCGGACCGGCGAGTTCGCAAGAGACCACTTTTCCATGACGTGTTACCGCGACAACATCGCCACCATACGTCTTGTCTTGTTCGAGCGGCTTGGTGGTGAAACGGGTGAATTCACCTTGCGTGCCCCGCAGATCCGGGACACACATTGCTGACAGTTGCACGCCGTGCAGTTTTTCCGGCGGGAACGTGATCGGCACACGCAGGATGCAACTGAAGATGCCGTAGTCGCTCAGGATGCTCCAAAACGGTTTACTCTTGCGCAAGAGCCGGATATCGGATCGCGTGAAGGGCAGTGCCCACTTCCCCAGTCGCCAGATTTTTTTGGGAGCCCGGATTTCGACCGAGCTCATCTTCGGCAGATAGGTCTGTTCATCCGGGACAAGGAAATCAAAGATGTTGTGTTTGCCCGGATTGACGCCCGTTTGAAACGAGGACCAGGCGACGGGGGAAATCGGGGGCAGAGTGCTTCTGAGCGACTGAAATCCCCCTTGATCGCGAAGTTTCGCCAGATTGGGAAGTTGACCTTCTTCCAGCATCTTGGCCGTCAACTCGTGATCGAGTCCGTCCAGGCCCAGAATGACCACTCGTTTGAATCGGGCTTTAGCGGGGGCTTTTCTGCCCCAAAAATGGCGAATCAAGAGTCTGGCGGGCCAAGTCAGCAGCATCAAGAACGCGGAAAAAATTGCGGCGAAGACGGCAAAAAAGGAGCCTGCCAGCGCAAATCCCGCACCGGGGCCCACGTAAGCGTGGGCCGAATTCGGTACGACGAACACCAACAAACAGAGCCAAACAATAATTCGAAGCGAGCGTCTCATGAGTTCCCAAAAGCGGAGCTGTTTCCTAACCCGCCCACGTTTTTGCCGTCGTTGATCCCGGGTGATAAATGGACCAGCATATTCTAATCGGTTGAGCGGGGAAAACGGGCGTCGATTTGTCACCAGGAAACCAAAAAGTTCACTTCGACTTGATATTCGCATCGCCTTTGCGAAGGGCATTGATGGAGGCTTCCAGTTGCGGATCCTCTTTGACCGCGTCCGCGAACCGGGCTTTCGCCAGATCAAATTGCTTCAGGACCAGATAGACTTCGCCCAGCTTGAGATTGGCCGACGTTCGTTCCTTCCTCGTCTTGGCATGTGACAGGGCTGATTGGAAACAGGAGATCGCGGTGTCGTATTCCCCTCGATAAAGATGGATATCTCCCAGGATCTGATGCCCGTCGACAAATGAGGGATGTTGCTTGAGCACCTTTTCCAATAACTGAATGGCTTCGTCATTGCGACCGAAATTGGCCAGGATAATGGCGGCGCGACGCTGGGCATCCAGATCACCGGGAACCGATTCGGCGATGTTCCGGACACGCTTGAATTCATCATACAGCAAGCTTTGCTCTTCTGTTCCCTGGGGCCGCACCGTTGATCCGGTCAGTTCGGTCGTGTACCGCCGAAGGCGGTCGTCTTTACCATCTGCCGACAGCTGGGGTTGGGATGGCCCGGCGAGAAACGCCCAAGCCAAGAGGGCCACCAACGGACTCCATTTCAGCAGATGCGGCATTTCTCGTCGAAACCGCTGCGAACTTTGAGCCGACGCGTTGCCCGAAGTCAATCCGAGACTGGCTTGTGTCGATTTCTCGCGTACTTTCCAGATGAAGCCATCGTAGTAGTAGTGCAGAATCGTCGACGTCCAGATCAATCCCGTAAAGAACGTTTTCAATGTCCCGTCCTGAGCGAACCGTGGAACCAGCCCGATTAACCCGTAAGCGAAGACTAGGCCGATATACAGCAATAACATGCCACGACGGAACAAGAATTTCATGAATCTGCCGATATCGGAACTGGTATTCACGCGGCGGCAGTTGTACAGCCAGACGATCGCCAGGTATTGGATATCGTGGAAAATTTCAAACAGGGCGACCCCCAGAATGAGGTTGTCGACCCCCACCATGGCAAACCACCAAAAGCCGATTCCGCTGGCCAGCATCAGCAGCTTGGCGGAATTTGGCTTCGGCCCGCGAGAGGTCTGGATCACGTGATTGGCCAAAAAGCCGATCAGAACGGCGACGGAACCTGCCAGAAAGACCCAGGGAAACATCTGGACGATTTGGGGTGAAATCAACGCTCCTCCCGAGCGATACCAAGCCTCAAGAAATCCCGACATCTTCGCCGTCGAGAAGAATTGGGCGCAGGTGAACCAACTCAAGCACATCAACCAATCCCAGTAGGCCGTCACGGGCGATATGGAACCCACTTTGACGTCGTAAATGCGAACGAACCCATAGACCTGCATCAGTCCGTGCCACGAGGCCCAGAGCAGCAGAATCAGCTTCATGACGGTGGGGTGGTATTGGTAAAGGGGGAAAAAGATCGCAAACAAAAAGATCGGAGCCAGAATGAATCGCAGCCGAAACCGCTCAAAAAGATCACGATCGCAATAGGCTCGAATCATTCCCGGGAAATGATGTCCCAATGCGCCAAAAGCCACGACGATCATGCTGATCGTTTCGACTTCGACACCGACCCATGGCGACTGCAGAAACAACATGAACGGCGCAATCAGTAGCGGAGTCCAGACGAACAGCAACAGGTCTTGCCAGGAACCCAAGATCCACCGCCCGGATGATGGCCGAGCCGTCGTTCCCGAGGCGGAGGCTTGATTTAACTTCTGCACGGGCGCGGTTGACATATCACCTTCTGCACGCAGGGGAGAGACGAATACCAACGGATAAACGGTCAGTGATGAGACTGTGGCTTTCGACGCGAATCGAAAGAATCTCGCGGAAACATGACAGGAAACGGAGAGATCCGTTCAACAACGGAACAGTTGATCATCACCTCCACAGCATAAATGTCCGTGACCGCAAAAACCAGTCGAAGTTTCGCTGAAGAGAGCACCATCGTGGTTTTCCTCAGTCTTGTTTCGACGCTAATTTCCGGCTTGTTTTCTGGCCGCTTCCGCCTGCTGGATCTGTTGCCGGGGGCGAGGATCGTCGGGACGTAACATTTGGGCTTCGCGCAATTGTGCGATCCCTTCCTCATATCGCCGTTGTGTTGTCAACAAAAGTCCCAAGTTGAACCGGGTATCAAACGATGTTGGGTTTAGAGCAACCGCTTTTTGGCCGTATCCGATGGCTTTGGCAAAGTCGCCCATTTGCACGCAGACGAACATCAGGTTCGCCTGCGCATCGGCCGAATCGGGCTCAAATTTGATTGCGCGTTCGAAGCAGGAGGCGGCCTCTTTGAAGCGGTTGAACCTCATCAAAAGTTGGCCCAATTGCAGATGGGCCAACACGAATTCGGGCGCGATCTGGATCGCCTCACGATATTCTCGCACGGCTTCCTCAAATTTCTGCTGATTGACCAGAACCTGTCCCAGTTCAAAGTGGGGCGGTGCCGTTTCGGGCTCTTCTTTGATGACTTCGCGAAATTCGGTGGCGGCTTCCTCGAGGTGCCCCTGACTTGACAGGATCTTGCCCAAGGTCAGGCGTGTTTTGGCGTAGTCTGGTCGCTGCTTTAACGCGGCGCGATAGGCGGCCACCGCTTCGTCGGTGCGTCCTTCATGGCTCAGGCAATCGCCCAGCAGAACGAAGGGGACCGCGTATTTGTCCGTGGCGCTGATAATTTCCCGCAACAGTCCGATCGCTTCGTCAAACTTTCCTTCCAAGCTGACGTGACGCGCTTTTTCGAACTTCGCCAAGAGCGGCAACATGTCTTTGATGTCGGTCAATTCCTCGGTATTTGAAGGATCGGGATCACCGGCGAATTTGCTGCCGGTCACATAACCCAGTGCCTGCAACTTGGCTAAATCTTTCGTCGAAAGTTTTACGTTTTGAGCCGCGGCAGGGACAAACGTGGCTTGCATTTCCTCCAAGATATTCCGCATCTGTTGGCATTCGTCTGTTGCCGTTCCTGCCAGGTTCGTTGTTTCACCCGGATCCTGATCCAGGTCATAAAGTTCCGGCCGTGTTGTTTGAATGTATTTCCATCGATCGGCAATCACCGTTTGCAGCGGGCACCAGCGGTTGTATTCAAACGGCAGTAGGGCCTCACCAAAACAAGGACGAGAGGAAATCGACTTGCCACTTAATGCCGGCCGCAGGCTGCGTCCGCTGATTTGCGGCGGGGCCGGGATTCGCAGCACGTCCAGAATCGTCGGAGTCAGGTCGGCCAGCGATACCGTATTCGAGACCCGATGGCCCGGTCGACATTCGCGCGGTCCAACGAAGACCAGGGGAATGTGCAAGGTGGTATTGTAGACGAGCATGCCATGCTCGAATTCGAGATGGTCGTCAAGCCCTTCGCCGTGATCGCCGACGACAATGACCAGCGTTTTTTCATCGAGGCGTCGATCTTTCAAATAGTCGATGACACGTGCAAACTGCCGGGATTCTTCGGCAATTCCCGAATCGTAAGGACGCTGTTCAAACGTCGGACCGAACTGGTCTTTGCGGGGAATGTAAGGCGCATGTGCGTCATACAGGTGAATCCAGCAGAAGAATGGCCGACTCGTTCGCTGCTTCAGCCATGACAGGGCGACATCAACCACCTCGCGCCCATCACGACGGTGCTCGCCGAAATGAGCGGTGGCGATGTGATGGGCCAAGTCATCGTCGTAAGTGTCGAAGCCTCGCTCAAGTCCAAATTGGGAATCCAAGACGGTCGCGGAAATGAACGCGCCGGTGTCGTAACCCTGTTTTTTTAAGATGTCTGGCAGCAGGGGAATTTCGTTGGGTAGTCGTCCGACTCCATTCACCCGCAATCCATGTTCAGGGGGATACCGCCCGGTCAGCATCGTCGTATGGGACGGCAATGTCAGCGGAGCGGGAGAGAATGCGCGATCAAAGACCACGCCTCGTTTGGCAAAGTCGTCGAAGGCCGCGGTCAAGCCGTGCTGGTATCCGTAAATACCGAGATGATCGGCTCGAGTCGTATCGAGCGTCACGAGAATGACATTCAGTCGCGGCGGAAGGAAATACCAGTAGGCGCCGGCGATGGTGGCTGCGGTCAATGCAACAACCATCAACCCGATTTTGCGACGTCTTGCTGAAGGGGAAGCCGCTCGGCCTGTCATACCGCAAATCCCATCTCCGAAGTTTACTGCTTGCCGTGTTGGCGGGACTGACAGCTTACCTGATGGAGCGTTGCTGCACCGCTTCGATCTCGCGGATTCGCTGTAAAGGCCTGGGATCGTCCGGTCGCAAGTTCAACGCCTCACGAAATTGTCCGATCCCTTCGTCGTAACGTTTCCGCAGGGTCAGAATCGTGCCCAAATTAAAGCGAGCTTCAAATGATCTGGGATCGAGTTCGACCGCTTTTTCGGCATGTTCGGTGGCTTTGTCGCTTTGTCCCAATTGGGAGTACATGCTCGCGAGATTGGAATGGGCCATGGCGAACTGGGGGTCGTACTTGATCGTCTGTTCAAAACAGGCGATCGCTTCTTTCGGACGCTGGCTTTTGGCAAAGAGCAGTCCCAGTTGAAAATGGGCCAGAACAAATCCCGGGTCGGTGCGAATCGATTCGCGGTATTCCTGAAGTGCTTCGTCAAACTTTTGCAACTGCATTAGGGTTTGTGCCAGGTCGAAATGGACCTGTGAACCTTCCGAGGCTAAAGCGATGGCGGCCCGATATTCCGTCACCGCCTGCTCCCATTGGCGCTGCCGCACGTAGATGTTTCCCAAATGGGAATGCGCTTTGGCGCAATCGAGATGCCGTTCGAGCAACGACCGGTAGATTGCGGTGGCCTCGTCCAACTGGCCTTGTTGACTGAGCGCGTCACCCAGCAGGACTTCTGCCAGTGGGAACTGATTCGTCGCCGCGACGACCGTGCGGGCCAGATCTGCTGTCTCGGCATATTGACCTTGATGGTAAAGACGCCTCGCTTTTTGAATTTTCATCAGCTGCGGCAACATGTCTTTCATATCGGGCAGGGTTTCGACTTCTTCCGACTTGGTGCTGTCCGCCGATTGGGCGCCGGCTGTGTAACCCAGAGTGGCTAATGTCGCCAGATCTTTTTGAGAAAGGGTCAGGTTCTGTGCCCGGGCGGGGACTAGTTGTTCCTGAATGATTTCCAGGATCGTCCGCATTTCGCGGCTTTGGTCCGTCGCCGATCCCGCCAGATCGTGTGTCTCGCCGGGATCCTTTTGCAGGTCATAGAGTTCTGGCCGCGTGGTGTGAATGTATTTCCACCGGTCGGAAATCACGGTATGCAGCGGACACCAGTGGTTTTCCAGAAACGGTCCTTCCGTTTCCGCATAGCAGGGGCGCGGTGAGAGCGTTCCGCCGGTCATCGCTGTCCGAAGACTGCGTCCGCTGACATGCTTGGGCGACGGCAGGCGCAGCAAGTCGAGAAGTGTGGGTGTCAGATCGACCAGCGAAACCGGTTCGGCCACACGATGCCCAGGTTGGCAATCGCGGGGGCCGACGACGACCAGAGGAACGTGCAGCGTCGTGTTATAGACCAGCATTCCATGCTCGAATTCGTCATGGTCGTCCAGGCCTTCGCCATGATCTCCGGCGACAACGACGATGGTCTTTTGATCGAGCTTTTGTTCCTTAAGGAACTTCAGCACACGTTCCAATTGTTGAACTTCGACCGCGATGCCTGCATCGTACGGCTGTTTCTCGAATTTCGAGCCGAACAGGTCGGGCCGCGCATCGTATTCACCGTGGGCATCGTACAGATGAATCCAGCAGAAAAAGGGACGAAATGTTCGCTGCCGCAGCCAATCCAGTGCTCGATTCACGACCGTCTTTCCGTCACGATGGCGGTCGACAGAATGCGCCGCGAAGGACGTTTCGGACAGGTCGTCGTCATAGGTTTCGAATCCTCGTTCCAGACCGAACTTGGAATCCAAAACAAACGCGGCGACAAAGGCGCCGGTGTCGTAACCGTGTTGCCGCAGAATTTCCGGTAACACGGGGATTTCGCCAGCCAGTCGACCATCACCGTTCACTCGCAATCCATGCTCGGGCGGATACAGGCCCGTCAGCATGGTGGCGTGTGATGGCAATGTCAGTGGAGCGGTGGCGTAAGCCCGATCAAAGGTGACACCTTGCCGGGCAAAGTCATCAAAAACTCGAGTCAGTCCCTGCTCATAGCCATAGATGCCGATGTGATCGGCACGCGTCGTATCGAATGTGATCAGGATGACATTCAGCGGCGAGGGTTTCCAGTAGTAATAGATGCCGCTCGCTACGGTTGCCAACAAAAGCGACAAGGCGACCAGGCGAAAGGCCTGGCGCCTTGTGGTTGAATCAATCAATCGGTTTGCCATGCGTCGATTCTGTTTGGCGAGAAGCGAATTTTCGGGGCGAGCCACGTCCGACAGACCGTGGTTCATTTGGTCGTCAGGCTGAAATCCAACTTGGTTTGGGGCGTCCCTTCAGCCACCGTCAACGAATGTTCGGATTTTTGAGGATCACTATAGCGATCGTTCAACTTGTCTTGCCCTTTTCCTTTGTTACGCGCGAATGCCCCTGTGATATTCGACCAGCGAAAAGTCAGCTTGTATTCGCCCGGCTCAATGCCATCGCAACTGGTGTAGGTGTTGAAGCAGTAGTTGCCTTTTTCGTCAGTGGCGACCTGTTTCAATGGATTCTCGAGGTCAGCGGATTTATACAATGACACCATGACGCCCTTCTCGGCGTGATCGTCGACAAGTACGGTCCCTTTGATGGGCACGACTTTTTTCATGGTGCCGCCGATCGTTTTTTCGATGTCCGTCTTCGAGGCGATCCCTGCCCCGCCACATCCGATCAAAAATAGCGATCCCCCCAGCAGGCCCATCACGCAAAGCCGATTCGACATCGTTCTCCTTCCTTCCCAAAATGAAAGCAGAGTTTTGGAAAAAAAACCGCACCAAACCGCGACGAATCGCGGTTTGGTGCAAACTTTGTTAAGAGCACGACAGCAGGTGTTGCGGCAATTAAAACTCACCCACTGTTTGGCCGTCGTTTCGGCAAACGACATTGCAGAACACGATCTGACTCATGTTCTGGTTGAGGAAGCGAACCGTTCCGTCGCCCATCAGGGTGTTCACCCCGCCACTGTGGAATGAGTAGTAATTATTGGAGGTGTTGGTGCAGTTCATAAAGCATAGTCCGGGCACTCCCGCGACCATGGGGTTGGCCGCTGTGGGGAAGGCCGATCCCCCAATCCACTGCAAACTCATTTGAATATCATTCCATACTCCGCCGTACGAATTACCGTTGCCAGTTAAAGGCCCCGCCAGGCCGAAGTTCTTTCCGCCGGACCAGACGTAAGGCATACCGGCATCTTCAGAAACCAGAGTCGTATTGGAAAGACCATCACTGACTCCGGCCAGCTGAATTCCGACTTCGTTGCTATTGATGATC
>CAIQIR010000036.1 GCA_903871875.1 uncultured Schlesneria sp. | reverse complement strand
CCGGAAGTTTCATCACAAACTGAAGTTCTCGTTCCACAAAAACGATCAATTACGCATCAGTCAAGTGGTTCCCTTTTCGATTGCCGATTGGCTCCCTTCCCACTGCCGAAGTGGTTCCCTTTTCGATTGCCGTTTCCAGCTTGTTTTGAACGAGTTAGAATTTGCCCCAGATCCCGAGGAATACAACGAACTAGGCTATAAGAGTCGTCGGAAAGATGCACCGCGCGGATGGGACCGGCATGCCAGATGGGAACAACAAGGGGAATATCTAGGATTTGGATTTGCCGAGCGTCATTGGAAAAATGAGACGCACGCATACTGGAGCGTTCCATATTGGCCGTTCGCATGTGTGCTGATCTTGTTTGCCATGTATCTTCTGTTGAGCAAACCGCCAGCGAAGAAACAGCCAGTTTTGCAGGCCAAAAAAACTGACCCAGGTTAATCACCCACTACCGAAAAATCGCCGGATTTGGCACGCTTTCCTTAACCTAGTGCCATTCCCGCGGTAGGCTGCGAAAGCAGCCAACCGCGGCCACCCGCGCTACGTGCTGAACCCCGATAACTCCGCGCCTGGCTCGAGATTTCGGGCTCTCTGGCCTGCGGCCCCAAAAGGTTGCGGAGCAACCTTGGCTACCCCTCGGAAGAAGAGTTTCGCGACAAAGTCCCTGTTCGGCGCCCCTTTTGTTTTGCGTAAGTGCCGCGACAATTTCGTCTTATGACCAGTCTTCCAAACGTTTGGAAACAAGACGCGTTTTGGTCTTGGTGGGCGTTTCTTTTTCTGTATGTTAGTGCCTGACAAGCAGTCGCACGTCAGTCGCCGTCTGCAGCGGCGAGGGAATTCGGCGGACATGGTCGGAATGTGGCTTGGATCGTGAGCGGACTCAAGACGTTTTCGGCGGGAATCATCAGGGGGTATCAGAGATGTCAGGATTTGCATTGCCAGGGGAAATGAAAGCGGAACGCGGACGTGGTCGGATTGAGGAACAGCCTCGATGGCGAAAGCAAACGCTGTTGCGAGATGAACCGCTGCAGCGGTTCATCTCCCCGAATTGGGCGACCGTGCTGGCGGTGATCGGTACAGGGATCGTGCGGTGGTTGTCGGCCGCGGTGAGGTTGATGACGGGAATCAGGTGCCACGGGTCTGAGATCCGGCGCGGCTCGCGCAGAGACAGTGTCGCGACCGACAGCGGCGGTGGTGGGTGGTTTGGTTGCTGGTTGTCGGGGGTGGGGCTGCTGGATTGGCGAAACAGTGCGCGGACAACGGAGGCATTCTTTGTCGGTGCGGATGGAGTGTCTGTGCAGGCTGCGGCGCAGGGACTGGGCGTGGAGGCGAATCGCCAGACTCTACGAAATAGGGAACTTGGCCAACTTGGCCAAACGCAAATGTGGCTCAAACGCTACAAAACAGGGATGTTTGCCAACTTGGCCAACTTGGCCAACTTGGCCAACGTTTTTTCACCAAATCGTCCGCCGGCTGGCCCGGTGGCCAGTCCCGTGTCACGCCTGAGTCATGCCCACCCCCAGCGCGAGTCGCCCACGCGTCGAGGACGTCATCACCCGCACCGCGATTGCTTGAGAACCCCGCCTGCCTGTCCGCAGCGGTCGCCACCACGTCTCTCGTTCAGCACGTCTCTCGTTCAGACGGCGGACGAAAACGGACGATCAACGCGGCTGAAAAACAACAGCACAACCGGCGACGGAATCGCTGGTCCCGCAACGACCGGTCATCCGCCGAAATCCTGACAGACTGTCGGCTCATGTTGCAGACGATTTCCAAGGTCAGTTTCATCTGCTGACAGGCCGGGATATGCTCGGGAACGAAAACAAGCTGCGCGCAATGGGAATACTGTTCGGGGGGAGCGTCGAGACCGTGGGAGAAAAGCTGATCTTTGGCAGTCAGTCTTTACTGATCTGGGCCGTAATGCTCTTCCTGCTGGGATTGGCTCTGGTTGTCTGGCGAACAGCGAAATCACCCCGGGATGGATCGCGACGCTTGGCATCGTCCCTCTTCAAAATATTGGGACTGCTGCTGCTGACAATCTGCCTGCTCGAACCAATGTGGAGCGGGCAACGAGCGCGGCCCGGTGCGAATCTGTTCGTCATTCTGGCCGATGACAGCCAAAGCCTGACCATCAAAGATCCGGGCGCTTCGATCACTCGCGGTCAGAAACTGAAGACTCTGCTGATGGCGGAAGATCAGCCGTGGCAAGTCCGGTTAGCGCAGGATTTCGATCTCCGCCGCTATGTCTTCGATTCGCGACTGCAAAATGTCGAGGATTTTTCGCCACTGGAATTCAAGGGTTCGCAATCGAACCTGATGGCGGCCCTCAACGGTTTGAAAGATCGATTTCGAGATCGTCCGCTGGCCGGAATCCTCGTCTTGACCGACGGGATCGCCACGGATGCGAAACAAACGGAATTTCATCCGGAGGGACTGCCCCCGATTTATCCCGTCGTTCTGGGGACAGAAGCCCGTCATCGCCCGTTGGCCGATCTGGCCATTTCGCATCTGGTGACGACCACCACGGCGTTCGAGGATGCGCCTGTCACCATTCAAGCCGACGTATTGCAGACCGCTCTGCCGAAGACGAAGGTGACTGTGGAAGTGATCGACGAAGCGGGAACCGTGGTGAAACAAGCGACTCAGGCCTTTCCCGGCGATCAAGGCCCGCTCCCCTTCCGGTTTCAAATTCGGCCTGCCAAACCGGGTCTGTCCTTCTACGAAGTGCGAGTCCGCACGGAAGAGGAATCGAATCGGGAACGCAATGCTCGCCGCGAGCAGGCTCCGGTACCGCTCGCCACATCCTTGTCACCGATCGTCGATCCGTCCACGATCGAAGCGACACTGGCCAATAATCGCCGGCTCGTCGCCATCGATCGCGGCAACACCAAGTATCGCATTCTCTATTTGTGCGGGCGGCCGAACTGGGAATACAAATTCCTCCGGCGTGCTCTGGAATCCGATGAACAGATCCAACTGACCGCCGTGATTCGGATCGCCAAGAAGGAGCCCAAGTTCGATTGGCGCAGCAAAGTGGGTGAAGCCAGCAATCCGCTCTTCCGCGGCTTCGATGGCAAGTCCGAAGACACGGAACGATACGATCAACCGGTCCTGGTCCGGCTGAACACCAAAACGCCCGAAGAACTGCGGGAGGGATTCCCCAAACAGGCCGAGGATCTGTACGAATTCCACGCCGTGATTATTGATGATCTGGAATCCGAATTCTTCTCACCCGATCAACTCGCGTTGCTTGAGCGGTTTGTGACGGAACGGGGTGGCGGCCTGCTGATGCTGGGTGGCGCCGAATCGTTCCGCCAGGGTGGCTACGAAAAGACACCCCTCGGAAGAATGCTTCCCCTGTACCTGGATGCGACGACGACGACGACGGCCACGCCCACCGGCTACCGCCTGGCATTGACTCGAGAGGGATGGTTGCAGCCCTGGGCCAGACTTCGTTCGACGGAAACCGAGGAACAACTGCGACTGGCCGAAATGCCGAATTTTCTGGTCGTGAACCGCACGGGGCAGATCAAACCGGGCGCCACGACGGTGGCGGAAGTGGTCGATCCGGCGGGACAGAAATCACCGGCACTCGCCGTGCAATCGTTCGGACGAGGTCGCTGCGGTGCGATGTTGATTGGCGATCTTTGGCGGTGGCAAATTGACCGTTCCGACTCACAACGGGAGAAAGATGATCTGGGCAAAGCGTGGCGGCAGACGGTGCGGTGGTTAATTGCCGATGTCCCCGATCGCATCGAATTGCGCACCGTTGCGAAAGACGACCTGGGCCAACCACTGATGCGGATTGAAGCTCGCATTCGCACCAAAGAGTATCAAACGCAAGACAATGCCGCCGTGACGGTCAGTCTTCGACTGCCTGACGGCACCACGGTGACTCAGCCGGCCGAGCCCTCATTGCGGGAGGCGGGTCTGTATGAAGCCACCTTTCCCGCGCGTCAGCCCGGTTGCTATCGCGTCACGATTGATGCCCTCGATCAGGAGGGCCAAACGATCGGGAAGTCTGAAACCGGTTGGACCTCAGACCCCGCCGCTGACGAGTTCGCACAAGTCACGCCGAATAGGCAATTCCTGGAAAAAATCGCCCAGCAGACGTCCGGCGAAGTGGTTTCCATTGACGGACTGGATGCCTTCGTTCGGGCGTTGCCAAATCGTAAAGCTCCTTTGACGGAAACCTACACGACGCCACTCTGGCACCAGCCCTGGGTCTTCGCGGCGATCGTGGCGTGCCTGTGTGCCGATTGGGGTCTGCGACGATGGAAAGGGCAGCCATGAGAACCATCGTATTCCTGTGCCTCACCGGATTTTTCACCTGCGCGAATCTGCGGGTCAATCTGCAGGCAGACGAAGGCCCCCCAGTCACGCCGGCGCAATCGCTGATCGTCGTCGTGGGGGCGAGCGGCAATCCGCAATTCGAGATCCTGTTCTATCAATGGTCCGAACGATGGGAAGCGGCCGCGAAGCAAGCTCGCATTCCGGTGACGGTCATCGGCCGACATCGCGGCGAAGGCCCGATCGAGGTCACGGACTATCAGCGGTTGCGCGACGCCATTCAACAACACGAGGGTGAATCCCGCAGCGATTTGTGGATCGTCTTGATCGGCCATGGGACCTTCGATCAACGGGTCGCCAAATTCAATCTCCGCGGTCCCGATATTTCCGCCAATGAATTGGTGGAATGGCTGAAGCCCGTCCATCAGCCGACGGCGATTATCAATTGCGCATCAGCCAGTGGACCGTTTATTCCCCTCTTGTCCGGACCGAACCGAGTTGTCATCACGGCGACGAAATCGGGGACGGAAATTAACTTCGCGCGATTTGGAAATCATCTTTCGGAAGCGATCAACGATCCGTCAGCGGACCTCGACAAGGATCATCAGACGTCACTTTGGGAAGCGTTCCTGATGGCATCGCGACGAACGGCCGAGTACTACGATACCGATGCACGACTGGCGACCGAGCATGCGCTGCTCGATGACAATGGGGATGGACGCGGTGTTCGTGCCGATCAGTTTCGAGGGCTAGAAGCCATTGTCAAACCGACCGACGGCATCCCGCTCGACGGTCGCAAAGCCCATCAGTGGCATCTCGTGCCTCATGAATCCAACACCAGGATTTCTCCCGAGATGCGGGCCAGACGCAACGAAATCGAACTCGCGATCGAAGCGCTTCGCGATCGAAAAGAAGCCCTTGCCAGGGACAAGTATCTGGCCGAGTTGGAACGGTTGCTGGTCGAGTTGGCCGAAATGAACGAGCAGATCGAGCGTTAGCATCGGTCCTGGATACTGTAATTCGTTCGACGGTTGAGGCCAATCCCCTTCAGAACGGCCGTCGGCCGTTCCCATAAGAAATCACTAATCCCACAAAAATAATGTAGCTTTTGCGCGAGTTTTCGTTTATCAAATGAGACACTCAAGACAAATTGCTCCTAGTTGGTGCTTCGTCTTGCGTCCAGCAGTGGCCACCATCGATCGTCGCTGATTGACACAATCCATTGCTGAAAAATGATTTACTGACAGTGAGTAACCGTGAAGTCGCCCTTGTGACAACGTGAGAAATCATCAAGTTGAAGACGTTTCATCTGCGGGATGCGGGGCCTGATCTGGAAAGAACCGGTTCAGAATCTTCCATCGAGAGATTTATCAAAGTGTCATTATGCATCATGTTGTTCGCGAGGGCGAATCGCTGATGAGAATCAACAATTCGAACGAATCGAAGTGCAAAACGAGAAGACAGGTTTTGTAATGCCAAGCTGATCCACGGGACTTCAACAACGAAACTTGACCAGTGGGTCACGACAGCACTCATCGCATCCTTTCCAAACCAATCTGTCCTATTTCAGTTTTTCCCTTCATTTCAGAGGCGATCGTCAGGAAATGTCTATCAAGCTTGCAATTGCAGGACGTCCTCCAATTGAACTTCACAACGACCATATCACGTTGGGCAGTGATCCGAATTGTTCGGTTTCCCTGCCGGATATTCCGGAGGTGAAACCCCATCATGCCGTGATCCGTTTGATCGATGGCCGATATGTGATTGAAGTGCGTGATGCCGAGGCGTTTTTCGTTCGCGGAACCGAGTCGAAGAAAGCTCATTGGCTGAATTCCGGCGATATGATTCGCTTGTCTGAGAATGGTCCTGCCGTGACGTTTGAGTTAGCCGAAGAGAAAGCATCTGCCCCGGCGCCTTCACCTGCGCCGGCCCCGAAGCCCGCAGCGAAGTCCGCAACACGAGAATCCGACGTCGAATTTCTCTTGGAGAGTGATTCGGAAATTCTGAGATTAAAACTCGATGCGGCCACCACGGCTCCGGTGCCCAAACCCCCGTCGTCGTCCATCATTCAGGTTCCCAAGCCGGCGGCAACCGCCAAAACGCCACCTCCGAAAGCTCCGTCTTCGGTGACGATTCCAACCACGAAATCGCCTTTGTCGCCGACCGGTTCGAAAGCTCCTTCGTCAACGACGATTCGGGTTCCCCAATCCCCCTCGTCATCGACAATTCCAACGCCGAAACCGCCGTCGTCGACAACCATTCGATCTACGAAAGCTCCCTCGTCAACGACGATTCGGGTTCCCAAAGCTCCCTCGTCATCGACAATTCCAACGTCGAAACCACCGTCGTCGACAACCATTCGATCGACAAAATCACCTTCGTCGACAACCATTCGGTCCACGAAGCCTCCTTCGGGCGATTCGATCGTGTCGGGAAAGGGTGGTAGTAAATCGAGTATTTCCAACTCGAACATCCCCACCAAAGGCTCCAAACGGCCTCCCAGCAGTAGCCAGATCCCGGTACATGAGCCTGATGAACCCAGTGCCGGGCTTCCGATGTTAAAACGACTTTCGTCTTACGAGATGCCGGTATCAGCACCAGACCAGGAAGAGTCGTGGGACGAGTCGCTGGGTAATCGAAAGAGTTCCAAGGGCGACGCGGATATCCAATGGATCAAGATGATCGTGGGACGAAGCGTCGGCGCCGGCTTAGTCGTGCTAATTCTCTGGATTGCGATCATTGAGCTCTGGAAATCATTCTCATCGCCGCGGAACAACGTCTCGTCCGCATCGACCGTGTGGCTCGACCGAAGCGTCTTGCCATCGAACTCATCCGAAGACTTCACTGCGGGGTGACACGACTACGGGGTGACACGACCGCTCAATTCCTGTCGGACTTTTTTGGCGATGTCCGCCACGATAATGGGAACGTAAATGATTCCCGTGTAGTGGTCGGCGAGCAGAATCATTTCGTGGTCTTGATCGAGCCCAGCGGCTTTCCGTAGTTCGGCCGCATGATGCGGAGGAACGACTTGATCCCGGTTCGCCGTATAGAGCCAGGTGTTATTTTTGTCGTAGCGGTGAGCCAGGCGCAACGGCTCGATTGGTGCGACCAGCTGTCTGAGTTTTTCGCCGGTATAACCGGCGCCGGCCAGCATGTCTCGCATCTGCCCCGCTTCACGATTGCCATTAGTGATTAGCTCATACAGATTCCCACCGGCCACCATGATATGCACGGTGGAAAACCCGCGATCGAGACCTGCGGCCGTCGCGGTGACAAATCCTCCTAAACTTGTTCCTTGGATGCTGATTGATCTTGAATCGACATGTGGCAACACGGCAACGGCATCGCGTGCCCGACGGGCATCCGCAATGCCCTGCTTCATCACCGCACTCACCAGTTCCAATTGCGGAACGAATTTTTCGGGACGCCGATAGCCATAGGTCGGCATCTGGATCATAAAGGCATGCAGTCCCTGCGCATGCAACGCCTTGGCAATCAGGCGTCCGACTTCCATTTTGGAACCCGATTCATGCACCACGATAATCGCGGGAGCATCAATGACTTCGTTCGCTTCGTTTTTTGCCGAATACCATTCCAGCGCGACCAGGTCGTTGATCGAGTTCCCCGTTGGCTGCGGTGACGGGAATCGGACAATGGCGGGATCCAGCGGTTCTTTGTTCGGTTGCAGAGTGACCCCGAACGATTCGGATTTCCAGACCAATCCGTCAAGGCATTCTTGGGCATCCTTCGAAGCGTCCGCTTTGGGCGCGAGACTGTCCTTCGCCTGGAATAGTTGTTTCGCAACGGGATCCTCAGACCATGCCGACGTCGACACGAAAAAGAGGCTCAAGCAACAGATCGTAAGCATTCGCATCAGAACTACTCCGAAATTCATCCCTGAATCCGATCAATCCGCAATCGGTTCAATTACCAACAAGGATTTGACGCAACAAGTCCCCACGATACGGCGACTGATGGTCGCTGCAAAGTCCGATACGTCCATTTCGATCCCGACCGCATCAATGCGATTGGACAAGACCATCGACAAAAGGGATCACCTGTTTGACATAGGAAACTTCCTCACCCGAGCTATTCGATCCGTCAAAACGTTTCGCCAAAGTTCCGTCGCGTCCGTAGACATAAACGGCAGGAATGGAATCGAGTTTAATTTCTGTGAACAGGTCTTCTGCTGCCGTATCACACATGCGATGAAGGACCTTGCTTTCGGACTGCGATCCGAGAAACTTGAGAACTCGCTCGCGATAGTAGGCGGGAGGTTTGTTCTTGATACCGGCGTAATCGATGTCGAACGAGATGGCCACGACGTCATCGGGGTACTTCGTCTGCAGGCGGATCAAGTGCGGAAATTCCTTCATGCAAGGCTCGCAAGCAGTGGACCAGACGTCAACCACAACAATCTTTCCCTTTTGATCGCTGACGAGTGACTGCAGAACACTCCAATTCGCTTCGATCAGATCAATTTGTTGCTGCGGCGAAGGAACCTCGGATTCGTTGCCTGCTGATGCATGGCTGGGGTCACCAGATTGCGAATCGTTCGCGGCATCGACTGGTGCCAGTTCGGGCCGAGCAGGACGTGTCACGGGCCCCGATATTCGCTCGCCACAACCGGCCAAGAGACTGACGGCGACCAGCCAACTGGTCACGGAAATACGTGGAAACATTCTGGCGGCGCCTCTTTCCCGTTTGAAACAATTCGGACGTTTAGGTCCATTACTGTACTTTATTGCGGGCGAGAATTCGATGAAATGGGCTCGTCGAGCCAATCCTTCAAACAGAATCCGGCCGAATATCATCGCTATGAAATTGGACGTCGATCAACGTTGTCACACCGTTTCCGGTTTGGGGGCCGTAGCCTTTGCGAAAGTGAACTCGCCAAATGACATCGCCTGCAAGCTCTTCGACATTCTCTTCTGAGGGAACGAACGTCTCGTAAACCTCGTGCGGTCCAAGAGACTCGTTTGTGTGCTGTCCGGCGATCGTCCATTCGCTGTCGCCCGCCAGGCGGTCAAATGGATAGTAGAACGTTGCCCGCCTGTGCTTCCGATCGATTTCCCTGAAAATCACATTGTACGACGCCACTCGGTCTTCCAGAATTCGCCGGAAGGACATCAGCGTCGTATCGAGCGGAATGATCGTCTGGTGTTCGGACACGTTTTCAAATCTGAGCCACAATTTGAGCACCGGCTCAGTCGATGAACGAACGCGAGTCGGATCCCCCGTGTGGTGCATGAACGCGATCAGCCCCCGTGTTACGCGTAGCGGCGTGACACGCAGGTTGCCGTAACGCTCCGACTGACCGATCCGAAGTTGATGCCCTTTCGGTAGATCATTTTCGGGGCGCGGCACCACGGCACGACCTCCCTGTTGCTGAACCGTTTTCAGATCGGGAAGGCTTTCCAATTGATGCGGCCGGACGAAAAACATCGTGTAGACGAGATAGATTGTCACCAGACTGGCATACGTTCCAACAACGATCAACAGCATCGTCTGCCACGACTGACGCGACTCGCGTTCTGCTGTGGGCAACGCCCCCGTGCTCAACGGCGTGGACTCCTGGGGCCTGGGTTGCGAGCGATTTGGAAAATCGGTCCCCAGACTCGCCGCACCGGACGGGACGATTCTTGTCTGCTCGGATTGCGGCGGCAATTTCACTCGATCCGATCCGCCCAGAACGTCGGCACTCCAGCGGAAATTGACAGGACCGTCGGACGGAGAAGATCCAGCGGCGTGCCCCTCCGCTGGCAGATTCATCATCCAAGGGGCTACCGATTCTTCGTGATCGAGAGGCTTTGCAGATTCCATCCACGAAAAATCAGGCACCGCCGGAATCGCCACGGGATTCGGCTTAGCCCCGGTCTGATCGTCGACCGGTTCCGGATTGATCATGTCGATCGAGTCGGCCTGAGGCAGGCCGATCGAAGTTCGCCGGTTGAAGTCAACGAGATCGCTTAAATCAAGATCTTCGTCGTCTGAGTCATGAATGCTGAACGACATCGCGTCGATGCGTGATTCAACCATCGGCGGAACACGCGGAATGTCACTGACAAAAATCGTTTCTGCGCCGGAACTCGGCGAGCGTGCGGCACTCGGCGGCGATTCCATAGAGTTCGAAGGCAACGGAATTGATTCGGCTGCTGGTGATGATTCCAATGCTTGAATCTCACTGCCGGACAAAGACGAAGCGAGAGAGGACTCGTTGTTTTCTGACACGGGAGCCAACAGGTGGACGCCACAATGGGGGCAAGACACGACGACTCCGGGAGTCTCGACCAATAGTCGTCCACCGCACTGTCCACAACATACTTCCATGACCGGAATCAGCCTCCACCAATCATCGGACGGCTAATTTGCACCAGTCGATTGTGACCGGCTGTCCGCGTCGACGCAATTCGAGAATATTTCCGTGAGGCACCGTACCAAGCACCGGAGCTCCGCTACGAGCCTCAATTTCTTCGCCATTTGTCTGGCACGACGCATCGTCGTGATCCACCACCACTTCATTCAGCACGATTCCCGCCACCGTCAGCCCACGTGCTCGAATCGATTCGACGGTCAACAACGTGTGATTGATTGTCCCCAACCCCGTGCGAGCGACAATCAGCACCGGTACCTGCAGCCGCTCAGCGAGATCCGCAACTGTCTGGGTCTCTGTTAACGGAGAGAGCCATCCTCCCGCACCTTCGATCAACAGCAATTCCACCTGAGCGAACCGGTCAGCACCGTCAATCAGACGTTGAAAATCAACCGTTCTTCCTTCTCTCGCCGCTGCAATAGGAGGCGCAAGCGGTGCGAGAAATCGCTGCGGGCAGATCACTTCATCGGACCATTGTCGACCGATTGCCGCTTTGATTCGTTCGATATCGTCCCATCGCGGTTCCGACGAGTCTGAACCGAGCAACGACGAAGTCGAGGTAATGGCTCCCGAACAGACCGGTTTATAGGCCGCGACTCGTAGTCCTCTGGCCAAAGACTGCCGAGCAATCAAACAGGTCACGTGAGTCTTGCCAACGTTCGTATCCGTTCCGGTCACAAATAGTCGCAATGAGTCAGTGGCGTTGGTCATTATTCTACGTCTTTCCAACGAACCACCACGCGGCGTCCGTACTCCGCCTGCAGTTCGTCAGCCGCGCTGCCATCGCGAATGGCAATTTCCAGGCGACCGGCACTTCCGGTCAGAACGAGCATCTCGCCGATCTTTACCGCTGAGTAACAGGGGGAAATACCGGCAACACGGATCGAGCCGATTTCGACAGTCACTGTCACGGCGGCAGTTGGCAAGTCGCTCGCTTCAATATTGGTGATCAAGTTTCCGAACCGATCCACGTCAACAACAATGCCGCTTAGAGAGGACCGACTTGAAGTCACTGCAGCCAGCGGAAGTGTCACCAAGGGCGTTGCAAGTACCGACCCAAACTCCAACAGGTCATGACCAAGACTCCACGCGGCAGCAACGGGCGTCAAAATATCTCGCCCATGAAACGTATTTGAAATCGGCGAACGCCACCAACTCGGGTTGTCGAGACAAACGACTCGACGAACGTCAGCGCGTCGTCCAATCACCGTCAATAATCCGTTGTCTGGACAAACGAATCGATGCTCACCGACTTCGGCCGCAATCAGACGACGTTCGGAACCGACACCAGGATCAACAACTCCGACATGGATCGTACCAGGAGGAAATGCCGCCACGGCATCACTCCACAAATAAGCCCCTCGCTCAATCTGTTGCGAAGGGATTTCGTGCGAAAGATCGATCAGTTGAGCATCAGGATTAATGCCCAACGCCACGCCCTTCATCTGACCCACGTAAGAGTCTCGCGTCCCAAAATCCGTTAGAAACGTAATGCAGCATCGCCGGGGCGACTTGGGCATGGGCATAGAATCGCAATCTCAAGGCACTTTTGCCGACTTCGCTCAACAACCATGTGCTCGGAACAGATCCGGCCGGAATGAGACGGATCAGGAACCAAACTACTTCATCTCGTATTCTTTTTCCTTGGACGCGTCCGCACCGAACGACTGACGGAAGGCTTGCGCCGCTGCCGTGACCGTCTTTTCCGGGCCCGTCAAACGAAGAAAGTAAACCCCCTTGGCAGGTACCGACAACACAACACTCAACGATCGATAACCGGGCATCGGCGTCTTCTTGCCACGGGCCAAGGGACCGCCACTGGACTGCAGGAAAGTCCCGCTGATATCGCTGACGTAGTACGTTCCTTGATCACAATCGCCGGTGGTCATCTTGACCTTGCGGGCTTCATTGGTGAATTGATCGATCCAACGCTTGAGGTTTTGATCGACTCCGCCACCATCCCCAGGAAACGACGCCACGTACAATTCGGTTGACGGCTTGTCCCCTTCCACTGCGGGGGGAGTGAACTGAGCCAGACGAAGATTGTTGGAAGGATCTTCCTGTTTCCAGGTCGCGGGAAGCTTCAGTTTGATGTCTTTGATCACGACTTCCTTGGTTTCCTCACTGGCCACTTCTTTTTTATCCTGCGTCAATCGTGCCGGACCGCGAAATGATCTGGTACGGCTGATTTGCGGCGCAGGGCGAGGACCACTTTCTGCTAGTGGTGCACCGGCGACATTCATGGCCAAAGAGTAGAGGCTTGTCGTCGCTGTAATAAACAGCGTTTTGCCGTCGGGGCCACCGAACGTGCAATTGGCCGGATGCTCAGGAACGGCAATTCGACCGATCAATCCGCCGTCCGCGTTGAGAACCACAACGCTTTTGTACGTCGCGTAAATATTGCCTTGCTGATCAAGACACATACCGTCGGGACCATGGCCGTCATCTTGCTCACCGCCGGTGAAAATCGGCTTTCCTGGACCTAATCGCCCAGGCATCGTGATCTCGTACTTCCATAACTCACGCTTGTTCGGCTCGGCGACATACAATGTCTTTCGATCGGTCGAAACCAGGATTCCATTGGGTCGCTGCAAATTATCGATCACGCGAGTCGTTTTGCCGAGCGAATCGATGTAATAAACGCCCATACAAGGCTGATCAATTTTGGTATCGCTGCCATAACGTGGATCAGTGAAGTACAGACCGCCATGTCCATCCAGCGCCAGATCATTTGGCGAATTGAGTGATCGACCTTCATAGTTGTCGCAAAGGGGTTCAATCTTGCCATCTTGAATCGCAATTTTGACCACACGTTGGGCACCGCCCTGACAGGCATACAAGTGACCTGCGGCATCGAAAACGAGTCCATTGGCCTTTCCCGAGGGCTTCAGAAAATCGCTGATCGTCCCGTCGCTGTCGACCCGCACGATTCGCGAGTTCGGAATGTCGCTGAACAGCAGAAATCCTTTGGGACTGTATGCCGGACCTTCGGTGAATTTGCAGTCGCCAACAACCTTGATCGGCGCTGCATTGGATGCCACCAGATCCTTCAGATCTGCCGCGGAAACCGATGTTGCTAATCCAGCCAGCGCGGCCAACAGGCCACACGTTCGTTTCCAGACGATCATAAAATATCCTTTGTAGGAAGAGGCCAATTTCCGCATCCCGACAAATCGACCACGGTCAACTTAAGGTGCACAGCCAAGGCCGCTCAAGTATGCCAAGGTCGAGCCGGAGATGCCACGGTCCGAACTTGACTGATAGCCACTTGGCCGATGATCCGTCAAGAACTGAAACACCACGTTGATGCGACGAAATTGCCTTGGCAACCTCAATTCACGGCAAGACCTCGAAACCCATCGCGGGGAGTGTCTTTGTCGCGTGGAATAAACGACAACAGCCCACCTCAATGAGTGGGCTGTTGTTGGCAATCTTTGGCCAGACGAGATTTGCCAGCAGGCGAGTCAGGGCGGCAGGATCGAACGTTCCATTACCGGAACGAATCAGCCGCCTGAAAGTTCAACTGAGGAAACGTTCTCGGACAGCCAGACCCTAAGCGGCGCGACGATTACGTCGTCGGTAATAGGTCGTGACAGCCGTTCCAGGAGCTCCCGTCACTTTGCCATCGACCGCTTCGACTACATACGAATTCGACAAGAGGCGGAAGAAGAAAAGCAGCAAAAAGGCGCCGGCCGTCCCCGCAACAAAACCGATCGGGCTGATCGGGGTCACTTTGAAACTGGTATCGAACAATAGCAACATGCTACAGCCAATGAGGCTGCCGACCACCCCCATCAACATCGTTCCCACTGCCCCACCGGGATCGCGACCGGGCATCAGTCCCTTGGCCGATAGGCCGACAACTGTCCCGAACCCAATCCACATCAACACTTCGTGGGCGATGTGATCGATCATCAGCATGACGTTTTGATCCGGCATTTTTGTGCTCGCTTTGAAGTCCGAAATCCATTTCGGAAGCCGCTAACGGCTTCACGCACACCACTCTCTCCGGTTTCAATCGGCACTCCGGCAAGCGATTAACCAGTACAGGCGTTTTACTTGGTAAGGTCACTGGCAGCTTTCCCAAAGTGCCAAATCAGCGACATCCTGCGCCATCGGAGCGTGAGGATTGGGGATGCGAGATTCCCAAGGCTTGCTTACGACGTTAGTCCACGGAATGACGAGAATTGATCGTTAGGGACGCGGCTGGTCGCTGCGAACCGGTCACTCTTCGCGAACCATATCATCAAATCTCAATTCGATTTGGAATAACTCCAATCGAGGATTTCCATTGGGTGAACGACGCGGATCGGACTTTTCGCGTCGCGCAGGGCCGCCTGGATTTGAAGCGAGCAGCCTGCGTTCCCCATGATGACGGCTTCGGCCCCCGTCGCCAAAATGTTCTTCAGCTTCCGGTCGGCCAATCGATCGGCCATCTCACCTTCTGTCAAATTGTAACTTCCGGCCGCTCCACAGCAGATCTCCGATTCGCTCAAGGGCACCAGTTGTAACCCTGGCACCAGTCCCAACAACGCCCGCGGTTGATCACGAATCTTTTGAGCGTGGCAAAGGTGACAGGCATCATGGTACGTGGCCTTCATTCGGATCTCGCCCTGGGGCGGAACCGGCCCCAATTCGACGAGGAATTCCGAAACATCTTTGACCTTGCCCGCAAATGCTTCCAGCAGAAGCGTTGTTGACGTGTCCTGCGCCGCCAATTCGGAAGCCATATGCCCATAGTCTTTGAGCATCGAACCACAACCCGCAACGTTGACAATCACCGCATCGACATCAGCCGCTCGGAAAGCCGTGGCGTTCTGACGCGCGAGTTCCAACGCCGGGTCACCGGCACCACTATGGTAGTGAATCGCGCCGCAGCAAACCTGCGTGCGGGGCACGACGACTTCGCAACCATTCGCCTGCAATACACGCGCGGTGGCCCAATTCACATGCTGGAACATCGCATCGGCCACGCACCCGGTAAAGAGCGCCACACGAGCTCTCTTGGGACCGAATGCAGGCAGAATTTCCGGCAGCTGCGGCTGACGTGCTTTTAGCGGCGGCAACAATCGCTGCATCCGACGCAACCGCTCGGGCAGTAGTTTCGTCAAACCGATCCGCTCTGCCAGGCGATCCAACTTGGTGATTTGCATCAATTTTGCGGGAGCCAAAGCCCATCGCAAACGCTTCGGATAGGGAAACAAGCCATAAAGAATCCATCGCTGAAACCAATCCTGGGATGCCCCGGGCGAAGCAGCAGCAGCCTGTTGCTGCATTTCGACTCGGAATGGCTCGATCAGTCGGCCATATTGGACCCCGGACGGGCAAGCGGTCTCACAACTGCGACAGTCGAGACAAAGATCGAGATGTCCTTTCACTTTGTCAGTCAATTCGAGGCGACCATCGGTCACGGCTCGCATCAAATAGATACGTCCGCGAGGGCTGTCGTTTTCATTCCCTGTTTCCAGGTACGTCGGACAGGACGCTGTGCAAAGTCCACAATGAACGCAATCGAGAAACCGTTCGTATTCGATTCCAGAACCCACTCGATGCGGTGAATGGGAGGCGGCTACGGAAGATTCCGGCGAAAGCGGGGCAATATTGTCAGGCATCCTGGATACGGTTCCACAACGAAACAAGGCGGCTGAACGACAGATCAACTGATTCTGACTATAGCATAGACACCGACCGTTCGCAGGGTATCGGTGATTCCATCACAGAGTGTTGAATCGTGGAAAGTCGACGTCTTCCATCAGACCATGGCCGCAACATAACGTACTCGACAGGTCATTTTTGTTCGGTTCGAAAATCGGCCATCTGCCCCTCACAACTCGAAGCAGTCGGTTGCCGATGTGCGAGGGAGTCGATACGCTCCCCTATACCGCTCGGACGGTCGTATTTAGATGGCTTTGCCGGCCGATCAGCGACCGAATTGTCGTGTCAGTTATCGACGATGCCGTTTATCGTTTGAGGAGTGTTTTGTAATGACCGCCCCCGCCCCGATTCGTGTCGCTGTTACCGGTGCCGCCGGACAGATTGGGTATGCCTCGCTGTTTCGAATTGCCTCGGGTGAGATCTTCGGCGCTCATCGCCCTGTGATCCTGCATCTGATCGAAGTCCCGCCCGTGATGGCCGCGTTGGACGGAATTCAGATGGAACTCGAAGATTGCGCATTTCCTACGCTCGCCGGGGTCGTCAAATGCGACAGCGATCATCTCGAGGAAGGTTTCCGTGACGTTAACTTCGTCATCCTGGTCGGTAGTATTCCCCGAAAACAGGGAATGGAACGTTCGGACTTGATTCGGATCAATGGACCAATCTTCACCAACACGGGCAAGGCCATTCAAGCGGCTGCAGCAAAAGACGTGCGCGTGGTTGTCGTTGGTAATCCTTGTAACACGAACTGCCTGATCGCGATGTCCCACGCGCCTGACGTGCCTCGCAATCGGTGGTTTGCGATGACTCGACTCGATCAAAATCGCGCGGTCGCTCAATTGGCTCATAAATCGGGTCGCCCGGCCGCATCGATCTCAAACCTCGCGATCTGGGGAAACCATTCTTCCACCCAGTATCCAGACTTCGTTAACGCCAAAATCGACGGCAAGCCAGTGACGAGCGTTATCTCTGATCATGGATGGTTGAAGAGTGATTTCATCACCACCGTTCAGCAACGCGGCGCCGCAGTGATCAAGGCTCGAGGTGCTTCGAGCGCCGCCAGCGCAGCAAATGCCGCTCTGGACACGGTGAAGAGTATCATCACTCCTACGGCTGCCGGAGACTGCTTCAGTGCCGCCGTTTGGTCCGAAGGCAGCTACGGAATCGAATCTGGCATTGTCACCGGATTGCCCTTGAGTAGCGATGGCCGGGACTGGCGCGTTCTGCCTGGCTTCCAGGTTGACGAGTTCAGCAGGTCGCAAATCGATAAGACAGTTGCCGAACTTAAGCAAGAACGCGACACCGTCCGCGATCTATTGCCGTAGGATGAAAAATTCCGCCCAAGTCCGATTGAACACCGTTTTGGGCGGATCCTTCTCAAGTCGATGGGTTGCCGCTGACAACGACCGGTGGTTGATTTCAACCACCGGTGAACAGCCATCGTCCCTCCGGGGCGACAGTGTTTCTCCGGAGCGACGATGTCACCTCGCATTCTGATTGTCGGTGGAGGATTGGCGGGGTTGGCATCGGCCGTCGCGCTGACCGACCGGGGATTTCCCTGCACCCTACTGGAATCTCGACCTCGGCTGGGCGGTCGCGCCAGTTCATTCCGTGATCCCACCAGTGACACCGAGATCGATAACTGCCAGCATGTCACTCTGGGATGTTGCACGAACTTTCGTCACTTCTGTCAGACCACGGGACTTGCAGACTACTTTCAGCGCGAGCCCGCTCTTTTTTTCGTAGGACCGGAAGGAAAGACTGACCGGTTCGCGGCCGATCCCTTACCGGCGCCGCTGCATTTGGTACGAGCCTTCGCTCGGCTGTCGTATTTGTCCTGGTCGGACAAAATCGCCTTGGCTCGCGGGCTTAAGGCTCTGGCGAGACCGGTATCCGCCCAAGACGAATCAGAACCGTTTTCAGAATGGCTGCGACGTCACCACCAGACCGAAGCCACCATTCAACGATTTTGGCTCGTTGTCCTGGTCAGCGCATTGAGCGAATCACTGGAGCGAATATCTGTCGGTCATGCCCGTAAAGTTTTTGTGGATGCGTTTCTCGCGCATCGGGACGGCTGGTACGTCGATATCCCCTCGGTTCCCCTGGAAGAGCTTTACGGGGGACGCCTGACGAATTGGCTGACATCACGGGGTACGGAGATTCGTTTGCAGACTTCGGTCGAGCAAATTGAAATGGCGGATGATCGTGCCTCAGGTGTTCGGCTGGCCTCGCACGAGATTGTCTCAACAGATGAATTGATCGTCGCATTGCCGTTTTTTCGTGTGCTGACGGTGCTCCCCTCTTCTTTGAAATCTCACCCTGATTTAGCAGGCATCGAGCAACTTGAACCGGCCCCCATTTCGAGCATTCATCTCTGGTTTGATCGCCCAATCACAGAGCTACGTCATGCCGTCCTGGTTGATCGGGTTTGCCAGTGGGTTTTTAACCGAACCGCGATCGGTGCAGGTCATCGGCCGACCGCGGAATCGGCGACCACGGAAAACAATCTCGACTCCGCCCACTATTATCAAATCGTGATCAGCGCCAGTCATCATCTGGCAGGACGAAGCAAAGACGACATTTTGAACGACGTGTTGATCGAACTGCAGGCCATTTGGCCGGCAACGAAACAGGCAAAACTGCTGCATTCTCGGCAAGTCACGGAACATCGAGCCGTGTTTTCACCGGTACCAGGTGTTGATTCCTTGCGGCCGACTCAACAATCCCCCGTCGCAAATCTACAGCTCACCGGGGATTGGACCCAAACAGGTTGGCCAGCCACAATGGAAGGCGCTGTTCGGAGCGGTTATCTGGCCGCTAGCAATGTCTTGCGGAGGCTTGGGCAAAACGACACGGTCTTGCAATCCAATCTGCCAACATCCCTGCTTTCGAGATGGATGTTTGGCCTATAACGCCAACGACTCAGAATTGAGAAGCACGGCGACACGCCCGGTCAGAACCACAACAATTCTCTGTCAGATCGCCACTCAAGCTTCTGATTACCCGTCGAGATGGCTACCCTGTCGAATATGTTGATTCAATGTCTGTCAGATCTTTCCGAGTTGTTCGGTCAGTCTTGAAGATCCAAGAACTTGGAGCAAGTTTGTGGCCTCGCCAATTCTGCAATCATTGTTGCTGGCGGATCATGTCTATCGTGACCAGACAACGGGTAAGCACATTATCTGCGGTGTTTTCTCAACGATTTTCTTTACGCCCAATCCACCACCAGAAACCTCCCCAGCAGGTTCGCGTGAAGATTCTGACTCTGGGGGGAACGGCGGTTCGGGCGGCAACGGCATCGGGCACGGCGGACAGTCAAAAGAATCACGCCCTGGAGGCGGCCAAGGTGATTCGGGTCAACTATCGTCACGATCACAGCCAATTCAAAATCTGGTACAAGCGGGTTCACCCTATGTCTACTTTAGTGTGACGGAACTGACGGGACGAAAAATATTTGAGGTCCGCTACGTTGAACTGCGCGACAATCGTTCGCTATTTCAGGCCGAAGTTCCCATCGAGTGTGATGATCCACTGAAGACGATTGAAATCTCGCTGCCGTTGCCTCGGTTGCCACTTGTCGCATTGGAAGAACGGGTGTATGCCCTCGAAATCCTCTGTGAAGGGCAACTTCTCGGATCGCATCGCGTGCTGGCCCGAAAGACACCAGGGACAGCTTCTGCTGGCAATTAGCGGCAAAGCAATCTGCGAACGGCACGTCCTGACGTTCTCTTTCACAGCATCTGTGATGGCCGAAAGCCAAAGAGTTTTCCGCACTTCCAGAACCGCGTCTGTCGTCTTTCTTGTCCGAAAGTCATCTGACGCCGTAGACTCTTTGTTGAATCATTGAGGTGTCAAGTATTCTACGTCGGAGAGAATCGCGATGGATCGACGAAATTGGATCAAGGGGGTCGGTGCCGGTTCCCTGGCCGCTTGGACTGGCTCGCTGTTTTCAGCCCCAACAACTCAAGCGGACGACGTACCGCTGCCACGTCGCACTGATCTGATTCCGCAGGAAAATCTCGCAACCGGTTCGCCCGACTGGCAGCTTACCCGCGTTCGACTCGACAAGAACCTTGGGTTTCGCTCACCCTGGATTGAGGGGTACTGTTCGAAACAGAGTGTCGCCGCGGGGGAATCGATCGACATCATGGTGTCGACCGATCCACCGCAGCGATTCCAGATCGAGATCTTTCGTACCGGATACTACGGAGGACGTGGAGCACGGTTGATGACAACGCTGGGCCCGTTTTCCGGGGTCAAACAACCGACGCCTTTGCCTGGCGAAAAGAATCTTCACGAATGCCGTTGGACGCCAACCACCACGATCACGATCCCCGACAATTGGGTCAGTGGGGTGTACCTTGGCCGATTGAGTCTGATCGAGGACGATCCGGCGGTCAGCTATTGGCAAAGCTATGTTGTGTTCATCGTCCGGGACAATCGGCCCGCCGATATTCTTGTGCAATGCTCGGACAATACCTGGCAGGCTTATAACCAATGGCCGGGCAATTTCTCAGTCTACACCCATCCGAAAGGGAATCAGGGGCCTTGGGCCGACGTCAGTTTCGATCGCCCTTATGCAAAATACCCGCAGATCTACGAAAACCCACAATCGATCGGGTCAGGAGAATGGCTTTGCTTTGAATTTCCCTTGTCCTATTGGCTGGAGCAACAGGGATACGACGTCACCTATTGCTCCAACAGCGACATGTTGTCCCCTGAGCGAGCCCTGAAATGCAAAGCGTTCCTCAGCGTCGGACACGATGAATACTGGGATATCCGGCAGTACGAAAGTGTCGTGAAATTGCGAGACGAAGGCGTCAACCTGCTCTTTTTCTCAGGAAATTCCGTCTGTTGGGTGACACCCTTTCGTGACAGCAGCGACGGTCGCCCCAATCGAATCATGTTTCGCGGGGGGCCCTACGGAGGGTCCCACGCCCACGCGGTGCTTCGTGAGACCTTGAATGGTCCGTTTCCTCATCGTGGACCGGACGAAGGTTATTTGATCGGAGCTCGAAATGTTGAACCAGTCAATGGTGGCGGCGACTGGATCTGCACCAAGCCCGACCACTGGATTTTTGAGGGAACGGGCATGAAGAAAGGGGACCGCATCCCTGGCCTGGTGGGCTGGGAATATCATGGTGATCCGGCAACCGACATTCCGGGCTTGGAAATTGTCGGCGAGGGCACGGCACTTGTGGGAGGAACAACGCCACAGCGCTGGACTGCGACCATCTATCCCGGTCCAAAAAAGAATTTCGTTTTCAACGCGTCGACCATTTTCTGGTGTCAAGATCTGTCGAGTCCTCCGGGACATATGCTTCCCTGGTCTCATTGGAGCCGTCCACACGGCCCCGATCCACGTGTGCAGCGAATTACGCACAACTTGCTACGCAGAGCCTTGAGCTAGAAACTCTAATTTTCCTGCAAAAAACCGTCACCAAAGGTGAAGCGATGATCGATCCTCCGGTTCAGCAGAGGACTTACCAGAGAGGACGCAAAGCTGGCGAGTCGATGAAATGAATCAGCATCGCCGTGCGACGACAAATCGGTCATTAGTCCCACATCTTGTGGTCAACATCATTCTTGGCCGCAAAATCGTCGATTTGCTTTACATCTTCGCAAGCGGCCACTAGATTCCGCCCACCTTGAGGATGACGCTGCTAAACGCTCAACGAATGAGATATGCAGCGGCCATCAGAACGGTTCGACCGTGTGTGTGAAGCTCTTGTGGTTCTTCGCAAGTCGGTCGAATAAACACCTGAAGGAATCGGGTGGGGGCTGTCAGAATGGATTCGATCAATCAGTCGTTCGTTGGTTTTGCGGGATTCAGATCCCAGCTTGTACCTCGAGGAGATTCACGTCGGTCCGCCAAATAGGGGGGCGCGCTGCGCCCAGCGGAACATTACGGCGAAGTTTGGGTTGGTGGTTTTGCACAGGAAGTGCCCGTCACGAAAAGGAATGTTCATGAAGACGAAACCAGTTGTCGGTATCAATGGTGATTTTCGCTCCGCAAAAAAAGAAGGCGTCGCCTTAAGCTGGTTCAACACCGGCTACTATGATTCGGTCACGGCATCTGGCGGCCTGCCGATTCTGATTCCTCCTTTCGGCACTGACGAAGATCTGAAACAAACGTTGTCGATGTGTGACGGGATTGTTTTGGCCGGATGCTCGATGGACCTCGACCCAATGCGTTTGGGCATGGAACCACACCCACACTCCCGCCCGATGCCTGCTCGCCGCGAAGATTTCGATCGCCGGCTTTGCAAAGCGGCCGTCGAAATGCGCCTGCCCATTCTCGCCATCGGTGCCGGCATGCAAACACTGAATGTCATTTGCGGCGGAACATTGTTTCAGCACATTCCGGAATCGGTCCCCAAGGCCCTGCATCACCGCGACCCCGTTGAAAAACATAATCGCCACATCATCGAAATCGTCGAAGGAACTCGTTGCTGGGACGTCTACGGTCCTGGGGAAATCCGAGTCAACAGCGAACACCACATGGCCGTGAACCAGCTGGCTGGATGTTTCAAGGCGTCGGCTCATGCTCCCGATGGTGTGATTGAATGCTACGAATCAATCGATCCCGACTGGTTCTGTCTGGGCGTGCAATGGCACCCTGAAGACGACACGGCATCGGCACTCGATATGCAAGTCTTCCAGGAATTTATGTCTGCCGTTCATGGCGTCGAACCAACCATCCTCAAGATGCCACAACGCGCAGCGGCCTGAACGGCCAATGCGAGGCATTAACCGAGCAATCATCCACACCCTGGCACTTCCGAGTGCCAGGGTGTTTTTCATTGGAATGACTTCATAACTTGCTATAGTCTGCTTGGCTCGCAAGAAGCTCTCTGTAACCGAGGTGCGATCCCCGCGGCGGAACAACGATCAATCAGACATGGAAATGATCGAAGGGCGAAGGCCTTTCAGTTTCTGCCGGACAATCGCCTCCTTTGCACTACCAGGAACGGTCAGTGGAACGATCCGATCAACACCGCTCTCCTTGCCATGGCCCAATTCGCCGGCGTGATTTCATGAGGGTCGGGGTTCTCGGACTGGGCGGCCTGACGTTGCCTGATATCCTGGCCGCACAATCAGCCTCCGGAAACATTCGGCCTGATACCTCGGTGATTTTGTTCTGGATGTGGGGCGGTCCCAGCCAATTGGAAACGTGGGATCTAAAACCCAATGCTCCCACCGAATATCGGGGCCCGTTTCGACCGATCTCGACCAACGTTCCAGGTCTGGATCTTTGCGAAATCTTCCCCTTGCAGGCACGGCAGGCTCATCGTTTCTCTCTGATCCGCTCGCTGCATCATGAAATGTCGTCCCATAACGATGGTTCGATTGAAATCTTGACGGGCAAGACGCCGGATCGACCGGATCCGACGTCGACCGCTCGTTCGCTTCATCCGGATTTCGGCATGATTGCCAGTCGTGTTCGGGAAAGTCATCCGACGGGAATACCACAATATGTAGGAATTCCGACGAAGCCGTTCATGACTGATCCGACCTATCTGGGATTGAACTGTAACGCCTATGCGACTGGTGACCCGTCCGTGGCGAATTTTCGCCCACCCAATCTCAGTCTCGATGCCGGTGTGAATGCCTCTCGACTCGATGACCGTCGATGGCTCGTGGGACAGCTTGATCGGCTGCAACAGCGGATGGAATTGAACGGCATGTTTAACAGCCACGATCGGATCCGCAGTCACGCCTTCCAACTGCTCACCAACAACGCTGTCGCCAAAGCCTTTGATCTGGAATCAGAAAGCCCACAACTTCGCGATCGATATGGTCGAACGTTGTGGGGACAAAGTTGCCTGCTGGCTCGCCGACTGGCCGAAGCAGGAACTGCCGTGATCACGATCGATGCTCTGGCCCCCAAGCCCAGTTTGTCCACTTATTTCAGTTGGGACGATCACGTCAATCCGGCCAATGGCTGGGATCTGGCCAAGGGTATGAAACTGCGAGCAACCGATATGGATCCGGCCTTGTCTACGTTGATTGACGACATCTACGACCGCGGCCTCGACAAGAAAGTGATGGTCCTGGCACTTGGCGAGTTCGGACGAACTCCGCGACTGACACATTCCAGCGGTTTGATGGGCCGAGACCACTGGCCACAGGCTCAGTCCGCGTTGATCGCCGGTGGCGGATTGCGTATGGGCCAGGTCATTGGCGCGACAAATTCCAAAGCAGAATTCCCCACTGAACGCCCCTATACGCCTCAAGATTTGATGGCGACGGTCTACTTGCATCTGGGCATCGATCCCAAACAGTCCTTCACCGACTTCGGCGGACGCCCAATCCCAATCCTGCATCGCGGCACCCCAATTCGAGAATTGAGTTAAGCATTCCAGGGCCTGCGCAACCAATTCTTTTGCCGTGCAGTGGGAAGTGGGACAAGCCGTTTTCTCGTCCGCAAATTCTTATCCGGGAATCATGTCAATGAATGCGAAGAGGCCGTTTTGGAGGCAATTCCCCGAGCTGATGCTGATGATCAGTGCGTTGTCGGCAGTGGGATCGGCAGCGGAACGTCTGCCGGTCGTGCTGACCGATGCCGCACGTCGAGTCCATGAGACAGGCTTTATTTTTGACGGTCATAACGACCTGCCGTGGGCCATTCGAAGCGATTTTTCCTCGTCGTTCGACAAGGCGGATATTTCCAAGAAGGTTTCCAAGTTGCAAACGGATATCCCACGATTGCGACAGGGAAACGTGGGCGCCCAGTTCTGGTCTGTTTTTGTGCCGGCGGAAACGGCGAAAGACGGAACTGCATTTTCGAAAACGGTCGAGCAAATCGAACTCGTCAAAACGATGGTTAAACGATACCCCGAGACTTTTGAACTGGCGCGGACCGTCAACGACACCGAACGAATTCGAAAGCATGGCAAAATCGCCTCGTTGATCGGTATGGAAGGCGGTCATTCCATCGAAGATTCGATCGAAAATCTTCGACGGCTCCATGCGATGGGGGCTGGATATATGACGTTGACGCATTCGGACACTTTGGCCTGGGCCGACGCGGCTACTGATGATCCCACGCATGATGGTTTGACGCCTTTCGGTGAGGACGTCGTTCGCGAAATGAACAAATTAGGAATGCTGGTCGACCTGTCCCATGTTTCGGCGGCGACGATGCGAGATGCGCTGCGAGTGACATCGGCCCCCGTCATCTTTTCGCACTCGTCGGCCCGATTCATTGCCGATCATCCTCGGAATGTGCCTGACGACGTGCTCGAGCTCGTCAAAAAGAACGGCGGTATTGTGATGGTCAATTTTTATTCCGGCTTCGTGCATCCCGAATCCGCCCGTCGTCGAGCGAACATGTTTCAAGTGAGTCGCGAGTTGCGAGCCCAGTTTCCAATCGAAGCCGAATACAAGGTCGCCCGCAAGAAATGGGAATCCGAACATCCGATTGAACGAGGTACCGTATACGATGTTGTTGACCATATTCAGCACATCGCCAAAATCGCGGGCATCGATCATGTTGGCATCGGTTCCGACTATGACGGGGTCTCAATGGTGCCTGAACAACTGGACGACGTTTCCACTTACCCGCTGATCACTCAAGAATTGCTCAATCGAGGGGTCACCGCCGATCAAATCCATCAAGTGATGAGCGGAAATATGTTGCGGGTGATGCGCCAAGCGGAAATCGTTGCCGCAGCACAAAAGTAGATCGGCCACGCCTCCGTTGCCGGGAGTCGTTTTTCCCGCTCCCGCTACACCGTCGCCGACCCTCTTTCCAGCATGGCAATGGCGCTGCGCAAGAATGCATCATCGTCCATCCCCTCCGGAAACAGCATTTCGTTGAGAGCTCGGTTCTCGAACCACGAGAACAATAACCCCTCCAGCATCACCCCAAGTGACCGAGCATCGATGTCGGTTCGAACATGTCCCTGTCGCTGAGCACATTCGATCCGCTGGACCATGGCCCGCCGCAAATTCTCGCAGCCCGTGACCAATTCATGCTTTCCTTCGAGACGAGCCCAGCCGATCATCCGAACTTGAAGACGATTTTCCTGAAGAAACGTGAACAGCCGGTGCATCTCACACGCGATGTCGACGGGCTCGTCAGTGACGAGTGCGGCGTCGGGAAAACGGGCTGCGTACGCTTCCACCGCGCGACGCAGCGCGGCGGCATAAAGTCCGTCTTTGTGTTCAAAGTGGTATTGAATCAGCGGCTGGGAAACACCCGAAGCATCGGCGATATCCCGCATCGAGGTTCCCACAAAGCCCCGTTCGGCGAATAGCCTTTCCGCCGCATCCAGTACGGCTCGCTTGGTTCGTTCGGCATTTCGAGTGCGAGTGGATTCTTCACTGACGGCCATAATCCCACCCTCCTTTATGGATTGCAGGTTATTGTATCAAACGAGGTTAGGTTGATTTTGGATTATATCAAGATAACCCAAAGCATTGATAGTTGGTCAAATGATCAATAACGGAATTGACATGCGGCGCTCTCTATTCTACTATTTACTGATCGAACAGTCAATAATGTGGAGGTCGGCATGTCCGTCAAAAGCAATCCCCGCCCGTGTCCTGGCAGCCCCGTTCGAAGACTCAGCGGAAAATATACCGCAGTTTTACTCGTTCCGATCACGCTATTCCTGGCGGGTTGTGGCGCCGCCAATGTTTACCATGAACCTCCTCCTCCTGAAGTCATCGTTGCCAATCCAGTGCAACAAACGGTGACCAGCTATCTGACACAGACCGGAACGGCCCAAGCCTCGGAACGCGTGGAACTGCGGGCTCGAGTGAAGGGCTTTCTTGCCGAACGAGCTTTCAAGGATGGTGAAGCGGTTAAGGTCGGGCAACTGTTGTTCGTGATCGACGAAGAGCCATTCAGAATCCGGCTGGCTCAATTGAATGCCAAAGTCGGCGAAGCGGAAGCGGCACTGGCCAAGGCCGAGCAATCAAAGTTTCGTGAAATTACCCAAGCCAAATTGGAACTCGACCAAGCCGACCTCGAACTGGCAAAGGTCTCCGATGCACGAATTCGCACCCTGTATGCGAAGAATGCCGTCTCACGTGAGGAGCTCGACCGAAGCGATGCCACCTTGAAAAAGGCCGAAGCCCAAGTGGCGTCCGACTTCGCGAACTTAGAACAGGCCAAAGCGGACCATAAGACCAACATTCTCTCAGCCCGATCCACACTGGATGCCGCACGAGCCGACGCCCGAATCGCAGAAATCGACCTCAGCTATTGCCGAATCTCGGCACCGATCGATGGCCGCATCAATTCACGTGAATTCGACGTGGGCAATTATGTCGGCGACGGCCAGTCGACCATCCTGGCCACGATCGTCAAGGTTGACCCGATCTACACCTTTATCAGTCCTGGCGAAGATGACTTGCTGCGCGTTCAACGCGCTCAGGAATCGGGTAGCTCGACCACCAATTTGCCCATTGAAATGGCTCTGAACAACGAGACGGGGTACCCGCATCGCGGTCACGTCGATTATATCGATCCCAGCGTTGATACTGGTACGGGAACGATTCGATTGCGCGGCGTCTTCTCGAATCCCGGCGGAGCGATCTTGCCAGGCCTGTTCGTTCGCGTGCGCATTCCGTCTGAGCGGCGGGAATCGGCATTGCTCGTTCCCGATCGCTCGGTCGGTTCCGACCAGGGTGGTTCGTATCTGCTGGTCGTCGGAAATGACGACAAGGTCGAACGACGGACAATTGAAGTTGGAATCGAAATTGACGGACTTCGCGAAGTTCGCGGGTCAATTGCATTGACGGATCGCGTGGTTGTGGACGGACTATTGCGAGCTCGCCCCGGCCTAAAGGTCGCGCCGAAAGCAGAAGACCGGCCGCCCGTCACGGCGGAACACTCTTCTCCCCACAATCCCGCATCAACCTTGAAATAATCCGACCGTTCTCCAGTAACTTTCGCGACACGATTTTTCGATCGCGAATTCGCTCTCGACGAGAAGTTTCTTCCCCATTTGATCGAACGAACTGGTCAATAAAATGCTTTCGAAATTCTTTATCGAGCGACCAATTTTCGCGAATGTCATCGCGATCATGACCATGCTGGTGGGCGTGGTGACATTGCTAAGCCTGCCTGTCGAGCAATATCCCAAGATTACTCCGCCCACGGTTCAAGTCGTGACCAACTACCCCGGCGCCAACGCGCAAGTGTTATCCGACACTGTTGCCTCGCCGATTGAGCAGGAAGTCAACGGAGTCGAAGGGATGCTGTACATGTCGTCGACATGTTCCAGCAACGGCACCTACACCCTGACGGTCACCTTCGAAGTCGGTACCGATCTCGATAAAGCACAGGTTCTGGTTCAAAATCGGGTCGCCATCGCACAACCTCGCCTTCCCATGGAAGTTCAGCGGCAGGGAATCACGGCGAAGAAACAATCGACGAGCATCATTCTGGTAATCGGGCTGATTTCGCCGGATGGTCGTTATGACAATCTTTATCTTGGTAACTATGCGACACTGCGAGTCAAAGATGCACTCAGCCGCATTCCGGGTGTGGGCGATATTCAAGTCTTCGGCGGCAATAGCTACGGCATGCGGATCTGGATCGATCCCGAAAAACTGAAGGCCCGCGGTCTGACCACAGAGGATGTACTGTCTGCGATCACCGAACAAAACGTGCAGGTCGCTGCCGGGCAGATCGGGCAATCCCCATCGCCGGATGACCAGACCTCTCAATTCACCGTGACAACCCAAGGACGCCTGAGCGATCCCGAAGAGTTCGGCAACATCATCGTCAAGGCGGTGGCCGATACGCCGGCACGGATGAGGCTGACACGCGTCAAAGATGTGGCTCGGATTGAATTGGGGGCTCAGACCTACGATTCATGGACGGAAATCAAAGGTCAACCAGCAGCAGGAATTGGGGTCTTTCAGCTTCCGGGCGCCAATTCACTGGATGTCGCCCATCGCGTCCTGAAATTAATGGAAGAGATGAAAACGTCATTCCCGGAAGGAGTTGATTACACGATTCCCTTCAATCCGATGACGTTCGTCGAGGAGTCGATTCACGAAGTCTATAAGACGTTGTTCGAAGCAGGTGTGCTGGTCTTGATCGTCATCCTGGTTTTTCTGCAGGATTGGCGAGCCGTACTGATTCCAGCCACCACGGTGCCTGTCACGATCATCGGTACGTTTGCCGCGATGGCGTTTCTGGGCTTTTCCGTCAATATGCTGACGCTCTTCGGTCTCGTGTTGGCGATCGGGATCGTCGTCGACGACGCGATCGTGATTGTCGAAAATGCGGTGCATCATATCGATCGCGGCGGTCTCGATCCGAAAAACGCGACGATCAAAGCGATGAGCGAAGTGATTGGCCCCGTGATCGGAATCACGCTTGTACTCATGGCTGTATTCCTACCCACGGCATTTCTGGGTGGCATCACGGGGCAGCTCTATCGTCAATTCTCACTGACGATTGCCGCAACGGCCGTGATCAGCGCGATTAACGCGGTGACGCTCAAACCGGCCCAATGCGCGGTCTATTTGCGGCCTACGCCGGAAAAGAAGAATTGGTTCTACCGATCCTTTAATGCAATCTACAACCGCTGCGAATCGATCTACGCCGCAATCATTACACGACTGGTCCGACAGACGGCCCTCGTAATGACCGTCTTCGCGGTGCTGGTCGCAATCACCGGATATTGGTTCACTCGACTGCCGACCGGCTTTTTGCCCACCGAGGACCAAGGCTATGCCATCATGGGAGCCCAGCTTCCCGATGCGGCGTCACTGACACGGACTCGGGCCGTCACCACAAAAATCAGTGCAATTCTGGCCAAGACGCCTGGCGTTCGCGGTTGGTTTCTGATTGGAGGCAACTCGCTATTGGATGGGGCCACCGTCTCCAACGCCGCCACGCTCTATCTTGATTTTGAGCCTTTCGAAAAACGGACAGGCCACCCAGAACAATCTCTCGAAGGAATCCTGGGACATATCATGACCGAGGTTCAATCGATTCCCGAGGCGATGATCTTTGCGTTTCCGCCACCCGCAATCATGGGACTGGGAACGGCCGGTGGATTTGAATTGCGACTCGAGAACCGAGCCAATATCGGACTGATGGAAATGCAGCAGGTCGCTGACGAGATCGTTCGAGATGGCAACGCACAGTCGGGTTTAAGTCGTCTGCAGACAACTTTTCGTTCTGGTGTTCCCCAGTTATTTGTCGACGTCGACCGCACGAAAGCCAAAAGCCTTGGTGTCCCGATGGCGTCGATTTTCGGCACGCTGCAAGCATCGCTCGGTTCGGCGTACGTCAACGACTTCAATAAATTCGGTCGCACGTGGCAGGTGCGGGTGCAGGCCGACGAACAGTTTCGCCTGCGACCGGAAGACATCACTCAGCTGCAAGTACGCAACGCGGCGGGTCAGATGATTCCACTGGGAACCTTTGCGAGCGTGCAAAAAATCAGTGGACCGCAAATCATCCCTCGCTACAACTTGTACCCTTCCGCAACGATCAACGGCCAAGCCGCTCCCGGTTTCAGTTCAGGTGATGCGATGACGCTGATGGAACAGATGGCCAATCAGAAATTGCCGTCATCGATGGGTTACGAGTGGACCGGGATTTCTTTTCAAGAGAAGCAGGTCGGTGGGCAAGCGTTCTACGTCTTTGCACTGGCGGTCTTGATGGTTTATCTGGTGCTGGCCGCGCAATACGAGAGCTGGTTCCTGCCGGCCGCAGTGATTCTTGTGGTACCTTTGGCACTACTTGGAACCGTGGCTGCGGTCTCTTTTCGCGGCATGGACAATAACGTCTATACCCAGATCGGAATCGTGTTGATCATCGCGTTGGCCAGCAAGAATGCGATTCTGATTGTCGAATTCGCTCGTGAATTGCACGAGAAAGGGATGAATGTTTTGGAAGCGGCGGTCGAAGCGTCGCGTCTGCGATTTCGGCCGATCCTGATGACATCATTCGCGTTCATTCTTGGAATCTTGCCACTGGTCAATGCAACAGGGGCCGGAGCCGCCAGCCGTCGATCACTCGGAACGGCCGTCTTTGGCGGAATGTTAGCCGCAACGGTCTTGGCGGTCTTTTTCGTGCCAGTGTTCTATGTCGTCATGCAGCGATTGAGCAAACTGCGACGACGTCCTGCGAAGCTCACGATCGCGGAACCCGTTACCACGGAAGAACCACAAAAAATCGAAATCGCCGCCGCGGTGATGGCTCACTGACGGGGTGTTAACCCTTCAAACAGGCGACTGCCAACACGAACAATGGTGGCTCCTTCTTCGATGCCAACCTCGAAGTCACCACTCATCCCCATCGAGAGCTCGTTCAGCGGGCATCGCCCCGCTGATTCCGTTCGCAATTGATCGCGGCATTCACGCAATCGACGAAACACGCCTCGAGCCACTTCGGGATTGTCGTCCAGCGGCGCCATGGTCATCAAACCTGCAATTTGAACGGATTCACACGTCGTCATCTGGGGCCACACAGAAAACAATTCCTGGACGTCGAAACCATCCTTGCTGGTTTCCCCGGACACATTCACCTCCAGCAGAATTCGAGGTGGGTGCGTCAGCGTTGTCCCCAATTTGGCCAGATGACTAAACAGCCGCAATGAATCGACGGAATGAATTAGACTCACCTTTGGCAACAGATCTTCGGCTTTGTTCCGCTGCAAATGTCCGATCATATGCCAGCGAAGATTTTCCGGAAGCTGCTTTGCCCGAGAAACCAATTGCTGCGGCCGTGATTCTCCCAGGTCGGCCAACCCAAGATTCACCAGTTCTTGTACCCATTCCATCTCGGCGTACTTCGTCACGGCCACCAGAGTCACCGTCTCGGGCGATCGATTCGCACGTTGGCAGGCGGACGTGATCCGCTCGCGAACGGCTCGCAAGTTTTGATCGAGACGAGATCGTATTTCTTCGGACATCTCGGTGAATGGCTCCGAAAAATAGCGTCAGAGAACGGGCACAACGGATAATAAGTCGAATCGAAATCGAATCTCACGGCATCAGCACGTTAACGCGGTTCATCATCCAGCTCCACTAACATATCCAGATACGAGCGAGGTTCGGCGGTAGACAATCCAAGGGTTCGAGCCAACTTCCAAACATCCTCTTCCGCCTGCTTCCGGTCGTCATTTTCCGCGATCAATTCGATCTCAAGAAAGCGTCCCAAACCAGGAACGTCGTCGAGTGCCAGCTCATACACACGATCATTCCAATTCAGGGTGAAATTCCGGCGGTTTTTTCGAACTTCTCGAACAGGGCGAAATCCCAGCAATCTGACAATCTCATCCAGCCGCTGCACGGCCTCGATTCCGCTGGCGAACGCCACTTCGACCTCATGCCGAGTCTTTGCCACCGTACCGATCACAGCTCCTTTGTAGGTCACGCAATTGTCTTCGCCAACGGATCGAATTCGAAACGCTTCATCCGTTGATCGAAAGTCTCGCGACGGATGATTGAAATAACGGTCGACATGCGAAACCACGGACTTCTCAGTCGCGCCCAGACGCTGCAGAACGGCTTCCACCGAGTGAAATTGCTCGAGTCGGAATTTGAGTTCGACTTCGTATTTCATGTTTCCACGCCCCACACCATTATGCGGTTTCGGAGTTGCCATCATCGCCAGCGGAACTGCTGAACTCGGCCGTTGATGGGTCGGCAGCACGCTGCTCATCGGTCTTCTGAAACTCACGAAGTAACATCGTCGCGTAGGTACCCGTCGGCAGAGAGAATTCAAATCGCATCCCGTCGTCGATCGCGGCCGTCGCGAATTCGCCAGGACGAACTGTCAGTGCACGACGCGCCCCCGACAGGAGTTGAGCGTACTTGGCGAAATCGGTCAGTTTCAGTCCCGAATCATTCAGCAACCGGGCTTCGCTCTCGGCCGGCGCCCCTAACGGTGTCAGCATTTGCACACCGAACATCGGCCCAGTGATCGCGAGCAAGCCTTCGTCCCATCGCGATTGTTCCCTGGCAACATCATCGACCACAAATTTTCCACCCGATTCAATCACTTCCATCACATCGCCAAGACAGACGGTCTGCAACAAACCTTCATGCAGCCGCAGAGCCAGGGCCTGATTGAATAATTCCGATTGCACAGACGAAAGCGCCAGTCGCAACAGGAATTTTCGCTTGGAATAAGGAATGTCACGCGGCGATTTTCGCCCGGCCAGCAAATCGTGCCCTAAAGCCAGCGTCTGTCCCTCGTTTCCGAAACGCTGCTCGCCGTAATAATTCAGAAAGCCGGTTTTACGCAGTGCGTTCGCAATCGCGAACGTACGACTTTCCGCATCAGCCACCACGTCGCGAACGATGATGACAAATCGATTTCCACGAAGATGCCCGGTTCGCAATTTGTTGACGTGCGGAACGGCTCGTAATACACGGAACTCGTCGGAATCCAGTTCTCCGACTCGCGGGGCGCACTTGCCGGGTACGGAGACATATTGTCGGGTGACCGCGCGCCGATCCTTGATCCCCGCCGCGCCGATGTCGTTCTGAGAAACGTCTAAGACTTTGGACAGACGCCGCAGCAGCACATCGTGGGGGAGATCTCGCTTTTCAATCCAGAGATAAAGGTGTTCACCCGAACCCGAGGGTTCATACGCCGGAATTTCTTCGACAACAAAATCTTCCGGCTGATCTTTCAGCCGCCCTCCGATGCCAGCCAGTTCAGCGGTCAAATAGGGCAGCGAAATTGCGGGGTTTGGCGGCATCAACAAAACTCCGGCGTGGCGAGGTTCGACTCCAGACGGATGAGTCCTGAATCGATCCACGCCGTGCGTTTGCCGCGGATCCGTCCTCGCTGCTAGAATCGCGATCTCGCGAGAGTGGCGAAACTGGCAGACGCGCTGGACTTAGGATCCAGTACCTTAATCGGTGTGGGGGTTCGACTCCCCCCTCTCGCAATTTCAGGCTTTAAATCCCGACATATAGGGCAGATGACTGGCGGTTTCTTTCACCGCAGCCGTCCCCTCGAGCAACTGGCCAAGGAAATCCCAATTCCCGGTGGTCAGCGATGATCGAGCGCTCTCTAAGATGGTGACCGGGCAAACGATCTCGCCCGCTCGCACTTGTTTTGCCATCAGGTCCACGGTGATCGAAAGTTTTGGATCGGCGAGTACCGCTTGAGCCAGTCGGTCCAAATCCGTACGAGATGCCGCAACGCAGGGAATGCCCAGTGTCGTGCAATTCCCAAAGAAGATCTCGGCGAAAGATTCCGCCACGATCGCTTTGATTCCCCAGCGCATCAACGCTTGCGGAGCATGTTCGCGCGACGAACCACACCCAAAATTTCGGCCGGCAATGAGTACCGCCCCCTGTTTGAAACGGGCGTCATCAAATGGGTGTTTTTTGTCCTGTAGACGATCATCTTCAAATGAATGTTCGCCCAGTCCATCAAAAGTGACACAGCGCAGAAATCGAGCCGGAATAATGCGATCGGTGTCGATGTCGTCCAGCAACAAGGGAACCCCGGTTCCCTCAATCTGTGTGATGTTATGCATAATGATTTCTCGTCAACAATCTCTAAAAATCTCGATCACTTTACTTGGAACAATTCGATCAAAAAGTGCAGCGTGGCTTTGGGCGGAATCGTTGGTAACTGGCCCTTTTCCCCATAGCCGAGTTCATAGGGAACCTCCAATTCGATCATCCCGCCTTCGCCAATCAGCTGCAATCCCTCAGTCCAGCCGGGAATGACAGATCTCAGAGGAAATTTGACCGGTTCACCGCGTTTATAAGAACCATCAAAGGCTCGACCGCCATCAAACCAGCCCACATAGTGGACCTTAACCGTATTGTCGACCGTAGGCCTCTTGCCATCGGATTTTCGACGAATCCGGTATTTCAAGCCACTGGCCGTCGTGGTGAACTCTTCGGGAGCATCTGGATCGACTGGACCCGGTTTATTGCGGACGGCGTTTCCACCAGACGAAGGTGGTCCTTCGCAGCCCATTAGAGCTGCGAGGACCAGGAACACACCAATTCGATTCAGGAACGCGGGCATATCACTTCACTTCGAGCAATTCTACTAAAAAGTGCAGTGTGGCCTCGGGGGGAATGACTGGCGGCCGGCCTTCTTTGCCGTAACCAAGTTCGTAGGGAACCTCTAGTTCAATCATGCCACCTTGTCCGACCAATTGCATCCCTTCCGTCCAGCCCGGGATGACCCGTCGAAGCGGAAACGAAATCGGTTCGCCGCGATCATACGAACTGTCGAAGGTGTCGCCACTGTCCAGCCAGCCTTTGTAGTGGACTTTGACGGTGCTGCTGGCAGCCGCCTTTTTGCCGTCGGATTTACGGCGGATTCGGTATTTCAGACCGCTTTTCGTGGTCGTAAACTTCTCGGGGGCATCGGCGTCGACTTGTCCGGGTTCCACCGGTTTAGGACCGGGAGTCACATCGAGCAATTCCACGATGAAGTGCAACGTCGATTTGCCAGGAATCGTCGGCGGTGAACCTTGGACGCCGTATCCCAATTTGTAGGGAATCTCAAGCTCGACCATGCCCCCCTTGCCGACGTACTGCATACCTTCGGTCCAACCGGGAATCACCCTATCCAACGGGAATTCAATTGGTTCCCCTCGTTCGTACGAGCTGTCGAAGACTTTACCGCCGTCCAGCCAGCCTTTGTAATGGACTTTCACCTTGTCGCGGGCCTCGGGTTTCAGGTCATCCGATTTCCGGAGAATCCGGTATTTCAGGCCACTTTTCGTGGTGGTGAACTCCTTGGGAGCATCTTTGTCGGACGGACCGGGTTCTGAAGCGTTTTTGTCGGCAGCGTGCAGCATGGGCAAACTTTCTGAGGAGAATACGAGCATGCTGAGCAGACTCGCCAATAGAATCTTGCGGTAGTTCATCAAAGCCTCGAAACAAGGGACTGGGGATTCAGGCGGCCAATCGGCACACCTTTCGAGTTTATTGTGGTTTGACTTCGAGTGGTTGTTGCACGTCGACGGAAGGTTTCACCTCCAGTAGTTCGACAAGGAAATGCAGTGTCGAGTTCGGCGGGATGCTGGAAAAACCGGCGGCTCCGTAGCCAAGCTCAGGCGGAATCTCAAGTTCGATCATCCCGCCCTCACCAATCAGTTGCAATCCTTCAGCCCAACCTTTGACGACGGCGTTCAATGGCAACATGGCAGCACTGCCGGTCCTGCCATACGACGAATCAAAGATCGTGCCGTCATCAAACTGGCCTCGATAATGAACTCTGACAAGATCCGCTGGCGTCGGCTTTTTCCCATCCGACTTTCGACGAATTCGATACTTCAAGCCGCTTTCGGCCGTCGTGAATTCCTCAGGTGCATCTGCATCAATCGGCCCCGGCTCAACCCGGATCGTATCCTTCGGCAGAACAACCGGGGGAGGTGGTGGGGGCGGCGAGCCACAACCAATCGTCACCACAAGAAGAAAAACGGTCCAATAGCGGTTCATCGTGAGTAGGTATTTCATTCGCAAAGGATTGCGGGATATCGAAATCGGCATTCAATCCAGGCCTGACGGCTGACCCCCACGGGATCGAGAAAAACGATGAGTCCCGCACTGACGGGACGTTCGCTGGCCGATCACACCAATCATGCGTATCATCGGTGAGAGCTCGTTTATTTTCCACCCTGGAGTTCATAGATCATGCCCCCTTGGCAAATTGGAGTCTTCGCATCGGTCGATGCCGGATTGGGAGTTCACCTGGATGTCGCCAAAGATTTGGGAATTCCGACGGTGCAGGTCCATTCACCCCACGCGGGGACGAGAACCCAAGCGGCCGCCGATAAATTTCTTGGCCAATGCCGTGATGCGGGAATTACCGTGACCTGTGTTTTCGGCGGGTTCGATGGCGAAAGCTATGCCGATATTCCCACGACGGCACGGACTGTGGGATTGGTCCCCGAAGCGACGCGGGCCGCACGAGCGAAGGAAATGAAGGAGATTTCCGACTTCACGAAGCTCTTGGGCTGTGACACGGTGGGGATGCATATCGGTTTCGTACCCACCGATCGCGCCGGTTCCAGTTACAAAGGATTACTCGAAATCACCCGAGATTTGCTCGATCATGTCGCGAAACATGGCCAGAAACTTCACTTGGAAACCGGCCAGGAAACCGCCGACCATTTGCTGGAATTCATTCACGACGTCGACCGATCGAATCTGTTTATCAATTTCGATCCCGCCAACATGATTCTGTACGGGACCGGAAATCCCATCGAAGCTCTTCAAAAAGTCGGACATCTCGTTCGCAGTGTGCACTGCAAAGATGCCAAATGGGCCGCCGAATCTCTTCGCGGCAGGGAGTGGGGTAGCGAGGTCGCGCTGGGCGAAGGAGATGTGGGAATGGAAACCTACCTGAAAACCCTGAAGGCGATCGGATATCAGGGGCCGCTGACAATTGAACGTGAAATCGCTCACGATCGTGAGCGTCAACGACGAGATATCGGCACCGCTGCGGCACTGCTACAGCGACTAAGAGCCCAGATTCTGTAGCAGAGTTTTCAAATCTCGGTCGGAACCGGGTGCGTAGAGTGGTCATGGTGTCGCCTGCCCACTAGGATTCGAACACGATGCAGTGCGGAGATTGCTCCGCGAAATTCCGTCCTCATTGACCAGATGTTGATCCATGTCCGAAAAGACTCTCATTCGCGTTGGCCACAGTCCCGATCCCGACGACGCTTTCATGTTCCACGCGCTCGCCAACGACAAGATCGAAACGGGTCCATACCGGTTCACGCATCAGCTGCAGGACATCCAAACGCTGAATGATCGGGCGTTTCGCGGAGAACTTGAGCTAACGGCCGTCAGCCTGCATGGCTATGCCTATGTCACGGACAAATATGCATTGTGTGCCTGTGGCTGCAGTATGGGCGACAATTACGGGCCGATGGTTGTGGCCCGGCAACCCGGCAGCCTGAACGACTTTCGAGGCAAAACAATTGCCATCCCCGGCAAATTGACCACGGCCTATCTCGCATTGAAGCTGGCTTTGGGAGATGACTTCACCCCCGTCTTTTATCCTTTCGACGAAATTCTCGCCGTCACGCGCGAGGGCAAGGTCGATGCTGGTTTGATCATTCACGAGGGGCAACTGACCTACCAGAATGATGGGCTGCACCTGATCGAAGATTTGGGAAAGTGGTGGATGAAAGACACCGGTTTGCCTCTACCACTGGGGGGCAATGCCATTCGTCGCGATCTTGGTAGAAAGGCGATGGACGATGTCACCGCCCTACTGAAGCAAAGCATCCAATACGCACTTGATCATCGAGCCGAGGCGTTGGCCTATGCCCTGCAGTTTGGTCGGGACTTGGATCGCAGCCAGGCCGACAAGTTTGTCGGAATGTACGTCAACGACTGGACGATCGATTTCGGCGAACGAGGCCGAAAGGCGGTGAGACTGCTGCTTGACCGAGCTTACGAGGCGAAAATTATTCCTCATCCCGTTCAATTGGAATTTATTGGCTGAGAGGTCGATTTCCTCGCCGTTTTCTTAGAATCCAACTGTCCACCTCAAACGATTGAGCGGCCTCACAGAAACGTAAGTGAAGGCCGGGGCAGGACGTGGGATGATGGCACGCCGTTCGCCTCCATGCAGATCGATCTCGTATCTCTGCTACGATGTCTCTCGATGAAGCTGAGTCTCGCAATGCGTGCGAGAACGGGGGAACCAAATCGGGTGGCTCGACATCGAGCCGCCTTCGGGGCGCAGATGTAATGCGACAGACGTCGCCTCTCCATCAGAGCACTTTCAAGCTCCAGCCCGACAGCTAACCTCGTAGGCCGATCGAGATGCGTGATCTCGATCATGTGTTGAAAGGCATCCACCTGCCAGGATTGAGCGAAGCTCTCCTGAACCCGTCTGCGTGAGACCTACGCCAAGACGATTTTCCCTACCGGGCAATTCGCAGATCGCGATCCGTATGCTGCCGAAGGCAACGTCGATCACGATGGCCGTGCAAGGCAATCTCCGCAGGCGTTACGTTCGAAAATGTCCTCGCCAAATACTCCGGCGAAATTCGAATCCGTATTCCGGTGACAAGGATGCTGCTCGTACAGGAAAACCATCATGAAAAAAGTTGTTGTCGTACCCGTGCTGCATGGGTTGGCCGAAGCCGTGTTTGCAGATCTCTCATTGAATGAACTTGGGAACTGGCTGTTAGCGGCCAACATTTGGGTGCTTCTGGGCATCATCGTTGTCCTGGGCGCGGTTCTGTCCTGGCTCTGTGTCAAATACATCCCACATAACCGCGTCGGTGTCGTTGAGAAGCTTTGGTCAGGCAAAGGATCGCTGAGCGAAGGATGTATCCTCGCATTGAACGGCGAAGCGGGCTATCAAGCCAGGCTCCTCCGCGGTGGCCTGCATTTTGGCTATTGGAAATGGCAGTATCGAATTCACAAGGTACGACTGGTCACGATTCCGCAAAGCGAAATGGGATACGTCTACGCACGAGACGGCGAACCGCTATCGCCAAGTCAAACACTCGGCCGAGTTGCTCCTTGCAACAACTTTCAAGACGCCACTGCATTTCTCGCCCCGTCGCAAGCGGCATTGATCGCGGCCGAGCGCGTTGAATCCGATGGCGGTCAGCAAGTGATGCTGGTGAAAAAGGACGAACACGATTTGTTACGCGGACAACGCGGACGCCAACGAGCGATCTTGCGCGAAGGCGTGTACGCAATCAATCCCGCTCAATTCGTGGTGATCACCGCCAACAACGTATTTGCGCTGTCGCAGGCGCAAGAGCCCCATGAACACACGGCGGTTAGCCCAACTTCGTCAGAAGTGTGAAAAAGTTGCCTTTTCCAAAAAATAAACGCCTTGTTTTTGTGGGACAGTTTCAAAAAACGCCTATGTTTTTTCTTCAGATGCGATGTAGTGAGAACAAGTGATCTGGTCGGTGAGTG
>CAIQIR010000035.1 GCA_903871875.1 uncultured Schlesneria sp. | reverse complement strand
ATCGTCGAGGCGGATGCGGAGGGCCGGCTGCGGCCAAACAGGAAGAACTTGTTGCCCCGCGGCCACCGGACCATTTCGCGAATTTGCTTGGCCAAGTTGGCCAAGTTGGCAAACATCCCTGTTTTATAGCGTTTGAGCCACATTGTCTGTTGGCAAGGTTGGCAACCTTCCCTATTTTGTAGGGTTTGGCGATTAACCGCGACGAGCACTCCTTCGGCCCAGACTTGAACGGACAGTCCGCCCGCGCCGACAAAGAAGGTCGTCCAGCTCAGACGATTGTCTCGGTAATCCAGCAAACCCGGCGTCCGTCGCCAGCCCCCAGACCATCCTCCGCCGGTGTCCGTCACGCCGTCCCGCCCCCTGCTGTCGGCCGTCCCGCCATCCCTCACGGCGCAGTGCCTTCGCGAGCCTCGCAGGATGCCTGATTGGTGAACCCCGATCCCGGTCAGCGACCTCACCGCGGCAGACAACCAACACACGATCCGTTCACCGATCATGGCCAGCACGGATGGCCAATTCGAGTCCTCGCTCCGCCGCAGCGGTTCCCTCCGTCGTTGAGTCCGTTCCGCAATCCGATCCCATCGATCTCCAAGTTCCACATCCACCGGCCCAGCAAGTTCTGACATCCCTGAATCCCCCGTGATGATTCCAACCTAGAAAAACACCACCCAGCCGATCGCGATCAACGCCACATCTCCCAGCGGCCCGTCAAATCTTCTCGTCGCTGCAGACGACGACAGACATGCGACAGCCTCTTAGGAGATAACATACGGAAAACAAGACGTCCTCCAAGACCAAAACGCGTCTTGTTTCCAAACGTTTGGAAGACTGGTCACAAGACGAAGATTTCCCGGCACTTACGCGAAATGGTTGGGTACGAGACCGCGACCTTCGCAGGCCGCATTGGCTTCGCGGAGTAGCCGTTTTCCCGGGCGGCCCCTTTTTTCAGGGTGGCCCAGTGTTGCTTTTGCAACCTGGGGGGCCGCAGGCCAAGGAAGCGGGAACCGAGATCGCCGTGTCGCGTCACAGCAGGCTGTTGATCTTCCTCGACAGCCTCACGGTGTGAATTCGCGATTTGGCAAATGGACCGGCGTTGCCGCATCGATGATCCGCTCGCCACCCACTTCATCACTTCTTCGGCAGAGAGCTGTCGCAACTGATTGGAACGACAACGGACAACGGGGCGACAATTTCATCGAGATCAAAGGGTCACGTGTGGTCATCGCGAATTGTCATGAACTTATCAAACCCCAGAATTTTCAGGGCTTCACGTCCATCAGGTGTCGGGTTGAGGATCTCGAGGTGGTCGACTTTTTTTCTCAGGTTGGCCAGCAATCCCAACATGACACTCGGAAGCACCTTGATATTCGAGACGTCGAAAACCAATTTGGAGCAGTCCGGGTGTTGGGCAAGCAACGAGAGGAGTTGCGTGTGGTAACCGGCAATGGACAAATCATTGGGACTGCCGATCGTGTTGAACTCAATCTTCAGGGAAGATCCGTCGCGAGCCACTTTCAGCTGATGGGGATCGATACGATTCAATACGGTATTGACATCGATATAAGGATCTGTCGATTTTTCAAAACTCTTCTTCGCTGGCGAATCCTCACGTGTCGCATCCGGGCCGCTCGCTACTGTTGCCTCTTTCAATAGGCGGGCAACGGCTTGTTCGCTGGCGATGACATCAACTCTGCCAATGAGAATATGCTCGTTCAGCGGTACGAATTCCGGATCGGACATTGTGTCCTCCGTCGATCCCGTGACAACTTCAAATCCGTTGAGCTTGCCCGAGAGCTCGTCGAAGGAGAAATCAGAAATGCGACCGATTGCGTGCCCGTTGCTGGAAATTAACATGCTTCCGGCTAACGGTTTTCGTTTAAGCAGACGCGACACATCGGGTACTTGATCAAGGCCACCGACGGAACTTGTCGTCAGAACGATGACCGCTGAATCATCGAACGACATCACTTGCGAGAATGGCAGTACTTTTGCCGGCTGAAACCAGCCTGCACGTCGCACCAGAAAGCCAACGACACAATTCTTGGCGCGGTGAACGATCACCTCTTTCACGTGGCCAATTTCTTCACCCGTGTCGCTTGTCACCAGTGGCAGGCCGATCACTTCTTTTGCCTTGAGCATGATGAGGCGTCCTTTCTGTGCCGGGCTGCCAGCAGAGAAACGGGATTGAAAGTGGCAGTGGTTGCAGAGTTTGGTCGATCGAAGCTCGCTGCGACAAATGAGGGTACGACGAATTCACCGGTCGTTCAACGTCGCTCCCTCCGTTCCCGAGCAAGAGGACGCTTTTTTAGCGTGTCGTCGATTCAAGTGTGAGCGAATTGGACGCGCAAGTTGGAGAGCTTGGGAACCGCCCAGGCCAATGTTGATCGAGGCGCAGATTCCTAAACCAACCGATCCATTCTGCCATGAGATTCGGAGATCATCCGTAGGAATTCTGAAAAGTCATCTGCAATCTTGACCGTTTCTTCAAACTCCGGTTCTTCCCCAAATACGATTGCAAAGTCCTTGCGAATTGCGACATACGAATAACCGGATTTCACGGAAAGCAGCAGAGGGAAATGCTCGTCCCAGAACGCCCGAATATCATCTTGCCAATCAATATCCCCATTTGCCGCCGACAAACAATCTTGCTCCCATTGGTTCCAAGAGAATGCGGAGTCTGATTCGCCGGACAAATCCAGCCATGTTATGAGCCATGCCGTCTGGCTGGGGAACAATGGGGACACTGCTCTTTGCAGTTGGGCAGCGCCAGATCAAGGCAATGCTTGAGTCGGCAAAAGCTGTCGGCAAACGATTGCGGTGGCCGAGGCGACCAGGAGTGGCGCAGCGCGCGGGGGCGGTAAGCTGCGGTGATGAAAGAACTCGGCGTGCTGACTGCGAACAGTCCCGCCGCCGGCAGCCATCGGCACGCGTTCATCATCCGATCCCGCCTGTAGGAGTGATCGAGAGCCCCTGACGTGCGGTCATTGGGATTGTCAGGGCGATCAATCCGCCGCGGCCAGCAGCTTTCTGGCCTGACTTCCCAGATGGAACCGGTGCTGGTTGACTCGGCTGCGTGTGGTGTCGACTGTCTGAGGTCGGCCGGCCACCGTGCGAAACATCTGGCCAAAGTCCTGCACCAGTTCACACCAGGTGCTCGCGTCAAACCCCAGTCGCTCAAAAACCGGCGGAGCGTCCTGCGGAGTCGCACCACGCTTGCCACGAGACATCTGACGAGCGGTCCAGTCCAGCAGCGATAAATAATCGGGCCGCGACAACGGCAGAAATCCCTTGTTGCTGCAGCGATGGCCGGTTTGGCAAACATCAGGCCCCGGTTTCGCATCCGATCTCTGATTGAGCTTCACCGGACTCAGAAACCGATCCGCCGGTCTGGCCTCCTGCGGAGTTGCTGACGTGCTGGATGCCTGTGGCGAACGGGATCGAACCGCCTCGGTCTTCGATGAGGGAGCCTTGCTGCCTGCGGGTTGTGGCAGCGACTGGATGCGTCGCTGCACCGACGTAAAGTCGCTCGACTCGAGCGTTTTCGCCTGGGCCGCCCGAATCGGATTCAAATCCACATACGCCGCACACGCCAGGACCGCCGCGTCGTCCAACAGGCGGACCGCGCGAAAACGGCTTTGCCAGAACTTGCCCACTTCCTGGTCTTCATGATTGGCCCGCACGGCGATGTGCTGACAGAGCAGCCGCATCCACCAGCCGATGTCGCTCAACCGCAACCGAACGGTTGCCAGCTTCTGCGGATCGTGGCGAATCGAGTTGAGCTCCATCTCATTGGGCTCTTCGGCATTGTCTTCTGCATCTTTACGGACGGGGCAGAGCATCAACCACCGCCGAGCGACTTCGGTGTCGTCCCAAGTCGCGACCACATCCGGGCGGGAACGCAGGATCAAATGAAAATGATTCGACAGGATGGCAAAGCCCAGCAGATCAATTCCGAACGAGGCCGCGAACTGCTGCAAATACCGCTCGATCCAGACCTTGCGGTGGTCGAAGTTCTTACCGGTCACCGGGTCGTTCCCCAGCAGGAAACAACGTCGAACAACGCGGTTCATCACATGCACAATTGCCACATCATCCGGAGAAAACACCTCCGCCCGAGCCATTCTCGCCATGACGTAGTCCCCTCTTCGTCCAAACAGACTGCCAAGCGACGCAACGACTCCAGCTTAACAACAACGAATCGCGCCCGCAACAAAGTGCTGTGTCCCCATGCTCGAAGCAGGCGATCGCTTCTGTCCGCGGCGAGATCAATCTCCAGTCGCAATTCAGGGACGGGTTGGTTGATGACGAATTATTGACCGCCCAGCGGCAGTTGGAAGCACTTTTGCCGGCGTTGACAAAACGATATTCCGACGCAGAGAATGCCTATGTTCAATCCGGTTTTGCAGGGTTGAATGTGACAGGTGTTTCTGCGGGACGAAGAGAGGATATGGGTCAAACCGCTTTAGGCGGGGAAGGTTTTAGCAACGCGGTTACGGCGTTTGGTCAGTCCCTTAAAACCACCGGCCCTGTCGGCCTGACAGCAACGTACCCCGAACAAGATATCCTGCTCTTGTACGGCATTGCGAAGCTGTCGGTAACCGCGGTCAAAGCCCTAGGACGTACCGCATTCAGTCAGTTTTCTAGAGTTGCTCCAAACATTGCGGGGGCAAGCAAACTGGCAGAAAACTTGGCTACTCGTAAGTGGCCTGCCGCCTCTATTGAAAAAGCCATCGAAAGACACGCAGGTAAGAATTACACATCATGGGTCACTGATACAGGAAAAAGAATCTATGAGAATCCGGCCACTGGACGCCAAATCGTGCAAGATATCGAGGGAGGGTACTTCCGAATCTTCCAACCCACTACCATCGGTAGCCAGAAGGGCACATACCTCAATATGCTCGGTAATGAATTGCGTCCAGCGAGGTTCGGCAAAAATGGAATTCAGACACCATTGTTACGTGATGTCGACAAGGATATGTGGCAGCAAGAGACGCATTTCTTCATTCAAGAGCTTCTAGATTGAAAAAGGTCTGCGATGCAAATATCCCAGCTATATAGGCGGGGCGTAGTTCGACCGTTAGACGACGACGCTTCAAAACAATTGGCAAATTTCAAAATTGAAGATTCGCTTCGGACTGAATGGCTTCCAATATTGAGCGACTCACAATTCATGGAAATCTGGAAAACGGGAATTTTGCAGCGTATTAACGAAGCGTGCGGAATCGGGATTTCCGACTACGAGGATGTTGAGTTGCACTCAAGTCAAGTCGGGCTGGCGTTGCAAGTAATTCGTAGTGATCGAGACATCGTCGATTCGCCATTACTGTTCTTTCAACAATTGGCGGCGTTACTTGAAGCGGCGATAGATACGGAGAAGAACGTATACTTCATTTTCTAGAGCGCATTTGAGTTCTTGGGTCAGGTCCAGTACTAACAGGTCAACCGATACGACTGCAGGTAAAATCTGCCCATTTATTGTTTGCGGGCCTTGGGCCAGTTGCCCACCGGGAATCGATTGCTTGGTCAGAATGGCTCGAACGGCGCGTACAGAAGACGCGAGGGCGATACGGAAGTTGGTGTCTGTCACTAGATCAATCCGGAGAAACGGAAACGGGGCCAGTATTGGTTGAAGAACAGGGCGAAGCCCAAATCCTGGGTGACACGGTTTGCGGCGGCGATTTTGTGTTGCAGCCCATGGATCTTTCACGCTACGCATTCGTAGAAACAATCGTGATTTGATTTTTCAAAAGACCACGGACTCTGTGGTCGTTGGGTTCCATTCGAGAGTTCCGAGGAATCTGAAATGCCAAGAAACCGGAAGGTTCGTCGAGGTTTTACGCTAATCGAACTTCTGGTCGTGATCGCCATCATCGCGGCCTTGGTTGCTATGCTGTTGCCCGCAGTCCAGCAAGCGCGTGAGGCGGCCCGTATACCCCAATTGCCTCGTCAATGGATGGTAGCGGTACGACTGGTCCCGTTATTGGTGAGGCCAGTTGGGTTGGCGCTTGGATGCACTTCACCCCAGAGGGCCAAGGCACCTTGGGCGAAGCATCCGTTCCAATCAATTACAGCTTCACTTCGGCAATCCCTCGACCGAATACGACGGGGTTTGGCAGCATGCATGCCGGCGGTTGCCATTTTCTGATGGGTGACGGCTCTGTCCGTTTCCTCAATCAGAACATCGACATGAATACCTACCGACAGTTATCACGCATCGCCGACGGAGCTGTTGTCGGAGAGTTCTAACATTGGGGGGGCGCATACATCGTTCACCGTGCGCTTATCCGACGATTGTGGGCTGTTTCCCCTGTCCCTCCTGGTCACTCAATCCGTTCGAGAAGACGCGGAATTCTAGGTTGTCGGTGAGCCCATAGCGGATCAGGTATTCCCACTGGTAAATGCGAGGCTGATTCCCGTTTTTACTTGCGCTGTAAAGACCGAGGGGAGAGTTTTCGATGTACAGCCGGCCTTTGGGAAGTGTATACGCCCCGTTGGGGAAGTTTGCGGTGTCAGGATCGGGGTCGCGGATGTCGATCTTTGTCCGGCGCTGCAACTGATTTTTAAGAGCTAAGCCAGGGTCCTTTTCATCCAGCAGCCAGCGGTCTTCGAAGATCAAATTCATGACCCACGGCAGGACGAAAGGATCATGCTCATCGTCGACACCGTATAGATCGTGATATCTTTTCGCCGGGTCGTCATGGATATCAGGAAAATTGAATTGAGGTTCGTTGTCTGCTCCAATCGTGCTGCCGAGGCGGTTGCGGAGAATCGGATTCATGTTTTCAAAAACAGAGTTGATAGGTCGTCCAGTGGCGTCACTCGTCGCATCACGCGACTCGGAAGGAGGAGCGACAATGAGTCGATTGGACAGACGATTCCTCGCGATTGAGCTGAGACCTTGGAGTGTGCGTCCATCGGGAATCGCATTCGCCCCAGGCGCGCTTGCTAGTAGCGGAACCCTCGATGGCACCGTCGGAAGTGTCAATGTCGAGGGGGTGGCCGATGGAGCAGTCTCGGGAGTGTTCGCCGCTTGCTGCAAATCCGGGAGAGGGGGTAACTCCTGTTCCGGCGGCGACGAAGGGCAACCGTCTGTCCCATCGTTCGCAGCGCTCTGGTGTCGAACCTGCAGCGCGGGATCGACTGTATCGGTTACTTCTTGGTTGGAAGTCATCGCGCCGGTGCTAGTCAAACCTCCCGGACGCTCTCGAATCTGATCGACCGTCGTCACGCAACCCGATAGAACGAGGACGGCCACAGCGAAGCAGCGTGAGAAGCCAATGAAGGGCGACGATCGCGTTCGTCGCACAATCTCGGGCGATCGAGCGTGGTTTGCATTGCAATCATTACGCGACGACTTCAATGGAATTAACCTGACCGATGCCACGGTGTCGAGCGGAGCAGGATCAAATTGGGATGATTCGGGCGCGGTCTGTCGTCCACAGACCCACCTCGAAATCATGGATTGCGGCGATTGACTTCCGTCACACCTGCGCAAAATCATCCGCGATCTCTCCTGAAGACTCTGTCAATGTGACCACTCTTAAGCGTCCTTAAAAGTTAGACGAGTCCAGAAACCAATCGGAAGTTGCGACAAGACCGGCAAAGGTATCGTAAAAGTAATCGGCGAACCAATCCTCAAACTTGACTTAATCTACCGACACTTCTGGCGGGTCAACGGATTGAATCGTGTTCCCACAGCCGTTGGGCCGACCGTCAAACCGTTTCAATTCAAAAAAAGAAGGTTTGGGTGGCGTGGGTGGACCACGGAGACACTGCACTTTACAGCTGGGCGGCGCCAGATCAAAGCGATGCTTGAGTCGACAAAAGTGGTCCGCAAACAATTGCCGGGCCGGGGCGACCAGAAGTGGCGCAGCGCACGAACAAAGTGCTGTGTCCCCAGGCTCCGCCCCAACGTGGATTTCGCTTTCGCGAGTAACATCGCTTCGATCCGCGAGAGAAAATCCCTGATGGGGTCGGCTTGATTCTGTTTAAAGGTGTTTTCCATTCGGATTGGCAATGCGACATTTTTGATCCACAACGAAGCCTTCCGATTCCATCCACTCGGTATCCCGTTGCTGAATACCGTCTTTTTGACCAGCGACATCGAAACAACATCATTGTCGGAGTATGCAATTTCACCCTGACGCGTAATAACCGAAAATCGTCCCTCGTGAAATTCGATCCACCAACGACGAGCAAGTGTCTGATACGCGATTCCTTCAGTGAGGATATTCATCGGGATCGTGATGAAAAGAAGATATGGTTGGTAGATACAAACCAAGTGTGCTGCCACGGCGCTGATTCGACCGACGGTTAACCAAAAAGTGGTTTCCCCGTTCACTTGAATTCGATTGCCCATCGTGTGCTCGTCAAGATAATTTAGAAATGTTACGAGAACTGCTGTCGTCCGATCTGGACGTCGTGTGTGAAATGGTCACCAGTTTCGATCGGTCAATTTATAAGAGGACTACGGGGACACTGCACTTTACCAAGAAAATTCGACTGGAGATTGACTGTTTACACTTTGGGTGGGCTAATTCTCTGGTGACGCTGATACCCCCAACACGAGAGCGGAATCATGGGCGACTTCTGCAAAGGATGGCGGCGAAAAATCGGAGTGATGACGCTGGTGATGGCGTGCGTGTTTGCGGCAGGGTGGGTGAGAAGTCTCACCATCGGTGACCAGTCCACAATACGCATGAACGATAACTCGCTATTTTGGATGATATCCAATAATGGATGGTTCGGATGCATTGCAGTACTTGAACCTAAGGTGGGTTCCACTACTGCATTTTTCCTCCACTGGACCGACAGGTCGTCGCCGGGTAATCGCAACATGGGTCCATTCGACGGAGTGCCGTATCGTTGGGATTGGGAAACCTATCCGCATTTCATTCTCCCTTATTCGACGATGGTCATTCCGCTGACCCTCGTCTCACTTTGGCTTTTGCTCTTTAAGCCCCGCAAATCGATTCAGAAGTAAATCACTGAACCGCGTCCAATATTTAGTCGTCCAAGAAAAAGGGCTTTGATCCCTGATTTTTCGGGTAGTCAGCGGAAGAACAGTTGTTAGGATTCGCAGGGTATTGATGTCGATCCCTCCAAAACCTTGCGATTTCT
>CAIQIR010000034.1 GCA_903871875.1 uncultured Schlesneria sp. | reverse complement strand
GCCGTCCTGGGAATGATCGTCGGACTGTCGGAAGTCAGCTTCAATATCAATAACGAACTGGAAGACTTGGGTTCGGCTTTCGGCAGCCTGAATCAATCGTATTCGATGCAAGGCTCTTGTGGTCACCAAGCGACGGTTGGTGGCAGCCACTACCAGGACAAAGCGGACTTCTGCGATCAATCCGGTGACATCCACGGTCACAACAATCAATCGGGCGAATGCCAATAGTTCATACCGACCAAAACTGGAATCTTGGTCCCTCGCACAGTACCAGGCGATTTGCACTACGCCTGACAAAACACACCTTGAAATTGCACCATTGAACATCATCGATTCACAAGGAAAAGCACCATGAACACACTCTTGATCCGCCTGATGAATGACGAAGCTGGTTTCATTGTCTCTGCTGAACTGATCCTCGTTGCCACGATCGCCGTGCTCGGTATGGTTGTCGGGCTGTCAGAAGTCGCCCTGAATGTCTCCAGTGAACTCGAGGATGTCGGGTCGGCATTCGGTTCGGTCACTCAGACCTACCACATCAACGGTCTGCAAGGCCACATGGGAAACACCGGCGGCAGCTGTTTCAATGACCGGGTCGACTTCTGCGATCACACCGGCGATATCTGCCCCAGCAACAACCTGACGGGTGAAGGCGGTCAGCAGTTCAACTGATCACGAATCGACTCGATTCTGATCCATCAAATGAAACAACCCGGTTTTGACCGGGTTGTTTTTTTCTTTGAAGAGAACGTGGCCGGGACGCAGAGGCTGCTTCTTATTTCGTGTCTGCGAGTGATTCTCTCGTGCTGCTTAAATTGCGAAATCCGACTTCTGGCCGAGCAGGCGGTCGATCAGGTCGACCGGCAGGTCAATCCACTTGGAAAGTCCGCCATCTCTGTCCGTGGGATTGATTTCGCAATAGGCGGACCAGGTTCCCAGATGTCGCCATCGACCAGCGCGTTTCGGTTCGTCCGGCAAGACAGGCGTCGTGCAGCGGTTGCAGCCAATTGTCGTGAATCCCTGGGCATGCAGCGGATTCACGATGACTTGATGCTCTGCAAGGTAAGACTTGAGCTGTTCATCGGTGACATTGGCCAGCGGGTTGGCTCGAATGCAATTCATTTGCGGATCGATTGACAAGATTGGCACATTGCCGCGTTTGCCACCTTCGGCTCGACGCAGTCCCCCGATCAGACAATCATAGCGTCCTTTGGCCTGCAGTAACGGGTCCGTCTTCCGCATCTGGCAACACTTCTTCTGGCCTTCGGGGGTCAGGTACAGAACGCCAAACTCGCGAGTTTGCTCTTCCATGGTCTGAGTCGGTGCTAGCGTAATCATTTTCAGAGCATATTCACTCGCCAGGCGATCGCGTGTTTCGAGTGTTTCCGCGAAATTGACGCCTGTATCCACAAACAGCACGGGGATATCCAGCTTGTGCTGTCCGATCATATGGCAAACCATGCAGCCCGCTCGTTGCATTGCTGATAACACAGCGATCCGCTCGCCAAATACTTCGTGAGCCCACTGCAAGATTTCTAGGGGCGAGCGGTCTTCAAACGACCGATTGATGTCGTTCAAGTCAGCCTGATTCAATCGGGCCATGAATCCGTTAGTCCTCTCGCGTCAATGATAAAGTTAATGTTGCTAGTTCGCGTTGTTATTGTATCGGAAAGTTCGGTCAGTTGACGCGAGTGACCAGCCTGTCCGCTCCGGTGTCGATCCTCATCCAAGCCATATGGGCTATGGTCCGGCCAAGTTTCTTTGTACCGATCGACTCTACCAGAAAGCACGAATCTGTCGCAACGGGATGCCGCGATCCGTGGTTTGTGATGGTAGGTAAGTTGCGGCCTGTTTCCTGGGGTTCTGGTTTTGCTGCTTGAGCAGGTTCTCTGTCGACGTTTGTCTTTTGTGCTTACGGTGTGAAGTCGCTCTGGGCATCAACCGAAGCGCAAAACTGGGCGATGAGTTCTGCAGCATGGTCAAGGTCGTCCAGTGACACAACCTCAACGGGACTGTGCATGTAGCGGTTGGGAATGCAGACCAATCCTGTGGCGACTCCGCCGCGTGTGAGTTGAAGTTGTGCAGCATCGTTGCTCGCGGCAGTGGCCAGGCCGTTGATCTGAACCGGCATCGCGAGCGCTGCAGCCTGGGCAATCAATCGTTCAAAGACGATCGGGTTGACGTTGGGGCCGCGATAGAGAACCGGGCCTTTTCCCAGCTTGATTCGACCATATTGATTTTCATCGATCGTGGGGCAGTCGGTCGCGTGAGTGACATCCACAACGATGCCCAGCTGAGGATCGATCTGGTGAGCGCTGGTTTGAACTCCGCGCAGTCCAATCTCTTCCTGCACCGTCGAAACGGCAAAAACGGCAGCCTTTGGGTTCATACGGCTGACTCGTTCCGCCGCAGAGATCACCGTCCAGGCTCCCACCTTATTGTCCATTCCAGGCGCCGAAGCTAAGCCATTCCTCAATTCGCGATAGCCCAGCTCTACGGTTATGGGGTCGCCGATCGCGACCAGGCTTCGCGCTTCGTCCCCATCTTTTACGGCAATATCCACCCACAGGTTTTTGATTTCAGGTACCGCTTTCCGATCCTCGGGCGACTGAAGATGGATCGGTTTTCTGGCAATCACTCCGGCAACCGGCCCATTTTTTGTCCACACCTGAACGTCTTGGCCAATCAGGACTTGGGGATCCCAGCCACCGATGGCGTGAACCCAAAGGAACCCTTTGTCGTCAATATGTTTGACGAGCAATCCAATTTGGTCGCAGTGACCCGCCAGCATAATGCGCGGGGAGCCAGTCGGATTGACCGCGACGGTCACATTGCCGTGCCAATCAGTTCGAATGTCGTTCGAAAAGTGGCTGGCATATCGTCGCACGACGTCTTGTACGGGGCGTTCATACCCGGACGGACTCGGAGCGTGCAGCAAATCCTTGAGGAATTGAAGATCGGTGCTATGCATCGGAAGGTTTCATTTTAAGTTAATTAAGTCGTTCGGTGTTGGATGCCAGAATTCAGTGTAAAGAAAGTCTCTTGCGTTTTGCAAAACACGAGACCGCTTTTGAATGCCGTTCGGGATTCTTGTGCCATCGCCAGCTTGCGTGACGAGGGCCAACTGTCGCGATATACTGCCGGGTTCTCTCATCTCGCTTGACGAGGCGTGTCGTCCGGTGAGTAGGCAAATTCAGAAACAGCGACAGGACGGCGACGATGGCGCTTGCGGCAATCACCCCTCAAACGACGCGAATTGGTTGGATTGGCACCGGGGTCATGGGGTCGAGCATGGTCGGGCATCTGATGTCCGCCGGATATTCTGCGACAGTCTATACCCGATCCAAAAGCAAAGCCGAGGCGTTGATTGCACGAGGCGCCAAGTGGGCAGAGACGCCGAAGGCCGTTGCCGAACAATCAGACGTCGTCTTTTCGATCGTCGGATTTCCGAGTGACGTTCGTACCGTCATGCTGGGCGACGATGGTGTACTGGCGGGATCAAAATCGGGGAATGTTCTCGTGGACATGACGACCAGTGAGCCGTCACTGGCGGTCGAGATCGCGCAGGCGGCATCGAAGAAGGGCGTCCACAGTGTCGACGCGCCGGTTTCGGGTGGCGACATTGGTGCCAAGAATGCGACTCTTTCGATCATGATCGGAGGGGAAAAGCCGGTGGTGGAGACCCTCATGCCCCTGTTTTCTGTGATGGGAAAGACGCTGGTCCATCAAGGGGGAGCCGGGGCCGGGCAACATACAAAAATGGCAAATCAGATTTTGATCGCCACGAACATGATCGGTGTCTGCGAGTCGCTGCTGTATGGCTACAAGGCGGGTCTTGACCTGCCCACGATGCTTCAATCAGTGGGGCCTGGGGCGGCCGGCAGTTGGTCGCTGAACAATCTGGGACCGCGGATCATGGCCAATAACTTCGATCCGGGATTTTTTGTCGAACACTTCATCAAAGATATGGGAATCGCGTTGTCTGAAGCCAAACGATTGGGGCTGAGTTTGCCGGGTCTCGCACTCGGAGAGCAGCTTTATCTGTCCGTTAAGGCGAAGGGTTGGGGGCGGAATGGAACTCACGCGCTAATGCTGGCCCTGGCGGAAATGGCGGGAATCGACTGGAAGAATCGCAAATAGACCATTGCCTTCACCAAACAACATTCAAGAGACTAATCGGATTGCCGCTTTGAGTCTTCGTCAATTGGGTCGTTGAATTCCATCAATGATCAGCGAAAACGTTGAAGAATCGGCACACTCTACTTCAGAACAGGAATCGTACGAGATGACACGCAAGGGGGAACAATTTGCCGGGTTGACCGTCGCCATCGTCACGCCATTCAAGAATGGCAAAGTGGACGAAGTGGCGCTCAAGCAGATGGTGGATTGGCAGATTGCTCAGGGGACGAATGGACTTTGTCCCGTGGGAACGACGGGAGAGAGTCCGACCCTGTCGACCGAAGAACACGAACGGGTAATTGCCATTGTCTGTCAGCATGCGGCCGGGCGGATCAAAGTGATGGCCGGCACTGGCTCGAACAGCACGGACGAAGCGATCAAGTTGACGCGGTTCGCGAAATCCGTGGGAGCTGACGGCGCGATGATGGTCGCCCCCTACTACAACAAGCCAACAGGCGAGGGTTTTTTCCAACATTACCGCGCCGTGGCGGAAGCCGTTGATATTCCCATCATCCTCTACAACATCCCGGGACGAACCGCCAAGAATATGGAACCCGATGTTGTGGCTCGGATCGCCGAAATCCCGAATATCGTGGCGATCAAGGAAGCGACCGGTTCGATGGATCAGGCGTCGCAGACTTTGGCTCTGACCAATCTAACGGTTCTCTCTGGGGATGACAGTCTCACCTTGCCGCTGTTGGCGCTGGGGGGCAGCGGAATCGTATCGGTTGTCGGTAATATTGTTCCCGGCGATATGCTGCAGTTGCTGAAGGCATTCAAAGCGGGAAACATTGCGGAAGCGCAACGCTGGCATTTCAAACTGTTCACGCTGTGCCGTGATATGCTGGGTATCGCCACGAACCCGATTCCCGTCAAAATCGCGATGAGGATGCTCGGACGAGATACGGGTGAATTGCGATTGCCGCTCACGCCGTTGTCCGAATCGGAAGAGGCTCGCTTGCGCAAAACGCTCTCGGGATATGGTTTGCTTTAATTGACGCCGTAGAATTGATGGGCCTGTGTTCTCCTGTCGGAATCATGTTTGAATGAGAGAGGGGTTTGGTAATGGCCTGGGGCTTTGGTAAGAAACAACGCCAGGACGAAAAGCACGACGAGGACGATGAAGACGACGAAGACGACAATGTCGATCTCGTTAATTTTCAGGGAGCGTTGGAGGGCCGGACGGCCGACATGGCCGCCAACACGCGTCTGGTTCAAGTTGCGCTGCGCCCCACCAAGGATTTGGTCACGGAAGGACTGGAACGCCGGGCCGAAGTGATGCGCATGGACATCAAGGGCGAAAAAGCCCAAGTGGCGCTGATGATCGATGGGATGCCGTATGCCGGCCCCCGGTTGGCCAAGTCACAGGCCAATGCCGTCATTCAGATGTTGAAAGTCCTTTGCGGACTGGATGCACGCGTGAAGGGCAAACCGCAATCGGGCGGTGTCAAAGCAGAATTTCAGGGCATCAAGTACGAACTGACGGTAGAAGTCGCTCCTCAGCCTGACAGCAGCGAACGACTGACAATTCGCGTTCGGAATCTGAGTATCAGGTTGGAGACGCCGCAGGATCTGGGTTTTAGCGATTCGCTACGACAAACGATTCGTGATTTGACCAGCAACCGCCGAGGACTGATTGTCTGTTGCGGCATGCCAGGCACAGGGGTCACAACGACAACCTACGCTTTGCTTCGCGGCATCGACGTTTATCTTTATTCCATCTACTCCATCGCTAAGACCTCGCGCGAATTGCTGAATATCAAGCAATTCGAAGTCAATCCGGGTGACGACCTGCAGACTTCGATGATGCGCATGATACGGGAAGAAGCGGACGTGATTTTCGTCGACCCAATTCGGGATGCGGACACGACGCAACAGCTGATGAGTGTCGCCGACCGAATCTGCGTGATCAGCGAAATGCAGGCGAAAGATTGTGCGAACGCGCTCGCTCAACTCGCTGAATGGTCTGGCGATCCTCAGAAAGCCAGCGAGCTCATCGAAGGAGCGTTCAGTCAAAAACTGGTGCGACTACTCTGCACCCAGTGTCGAGAAGCGTTTCGGCCGAATCCGAAGTTGCTGGAAAAAGTTGGTTTGCCACCGGAAACCAAGATCCTGTACCGCAAGGGTGTGCCGGCGGTCAACGAAAAGACCGGTGAAGAGGATGATCCTTGCGAGAAGTGCGGTGGTGTTGGCTTTTATGGTCGAATGGCCATGATTGAAGCGATCATTGTAACAGATCCGATTCGCAAGTTGATTGCCAGTTCAGCTCCGCCCGACCAGATCAAGGCGCTAGCCCGGGCCGAGGGATGTCTGACATTCCATCGGGACGGACTGCGACTTGTCGCGGAAGGAAAGACGTCGCTGGAAGAATTGCAGCGAGTCTTCAAAGGTTGAAATACCGCGTGAGTGTTTCACGCTTTGAAAATCTTCTCGCGGCCGTGCTTCACATTTTTGGTGGCATTGCGGGTGTCGAGCACCATGCGGCTGTGCTCGACGATGAAGTTATGGTCGTATGCCGAATGGTCCGTCGAAATCAGCACACAATCCTGTGCTCCCAAAAATGCTGGCGTCAGTGGCTGACTGGTCATTGCTGGCAGATCGGGATAGTGACGCATCTTCGGCAGCGAAGGCACGTGCGGATCGTTGTAGCTCAGCACGGCGCCTCGTTTGAGTAGCAGCTTCATCAATTCGAATGACGGGCTTTCGCGAGGATCGTCGACATCCCTCTTATAGGCCGCGCCCAGGATGCAAATCTTGCTGCCTTTGATCGGCTTGCCGGCGTCGTTCAAAAACTCGGCCAATTGACTGATGACATAGTGCGGCATGTGCGTGTTGATTTCGCCAGCCAGTTCAATGAATCGCGTTTGCTCGCCCCACTTGCGAGCCAGCCATGTCAGATAAAACGGATCGATGGGAATGCAGTGTCCTCCCAGACCCGGCCCTGGATAAAAAGCTTGAAATCCGAATGGCTTGGTCTTGGCCGCGTCGATCACTTCCCAGACGTCGATGCCCATCTTGTCGTAGAGCATCTTGAGTTCATTCACCATGGCGATATTGACCGCGCGGTAGGTGTTTTCCAGGATCTTGGCCGCTTCTGCGATTTCCATGCTGGAAACGCGGATGACCTTGACGACGGCGTGGCCGTACATGGCACACGCCAGATCACCACTGGTCGTATCGTGTCCGCCCACCACCTTGGGAATTGTGGACGCTTCGAAATTCGGGTTGCCGGGATCTTCGCGTTCAGGGCTGAACGCCAGGAAATAGTCTTGTCCGGCCTTGAGTCCGGTCGCATTGAGCACAGGAAGAACGTTTTCGCGAGTGGTCGTCGGATGTGTGGTGCTTTCGAGGACGATCAGTTGTCCCGGTCGCAGTGTTTTCGCGATCGAATGAGCGGTTCCCTCGATATAACTCAAGTCTGGATCGCGGCTTTCATTGAGCGGCGTCGGCACACAGATGATGATGCAATCGGCTTCACGCAAACGGGCCATGTCCGAGGTTGGTTCGAATCGCTTTTCGTTGATCAGCTTGGCGATCACACCACTATCGATGTGCTTGATATAGCTTTGGCCCGCTTTCAGTTTGTCGACCTTGGATTGATCGACGTCAAAGCCCATGGTCTTAAAGCCTGCGCTGACGAAGGCGCGAATCAAAGGTAGGCCGACATAACCCAGTCCGATCACGCCGATGATCGCCTGTTTTCCAGCAATCTTTTCTGCGAGTCCGTGTGTCGTCATCGTCTATCCGTTTCTAAGAGGGCCACTTGTCGAACCAGTCGGTGCGCGGAGTTTAGGAAAGCCAAGGCATCGCGCGAAGCGATCTTTTGATTCTTCCTGTCAATCGAACGATGCAACTTTGGGCAACGTTCACGAAAGCGGCGAAGTGTACCGGACGAGCGTTGCTCCCCAAGAATAACCCACCCCAAATCCCACCAGCATGATTTTCATTCCTGGCTTCAATCGGCCTTCCGCCAGGCAACTATGAATGGCGATCGGAATGGTCGACGAAACGGTGTTGCCAACATTTCGCATTGCAACGACGAATCGCTCGTCCGGGATCTGAAGTTTGGATTGCAAACGGCTAAGCATGTACTCGTTCGCCTGGTGGAAGATGAACAGATCCACTTCCTCTTGCTGAAGTTGAGCACGAGCGAGCAGTTCATTGACCGCCCGAGGGACTGTTTCCAACGCGAAACTGAAAATCTCCGGACCATCCATGTAGAGGTATTCCCCCCGCTTCGTGGCCGTCGCATCGGTTTCAATGGCCTTCCGCAAGGAATTCCGTCTTAAAATCAGGTTTTCGGCTCCTTGGCCGTCAGTCCCATAGAGGTAGGGGCCGATCAAGGGGCCTTCGGCGGGAATGCCTCGAAGCAGGGTTGCGGATCCCGCGTCGCCGAACAGGGATCGTACGCTCAGATCGTCCTCGCGAAGAAATTTGCTGTAGGTTTCGCCCGTCAAAAGCAACACGTTACGGGCCTGCCCCGTCTCGATGAGACCTTGAGCCAAGCCTAAACCGTAGATATAGCCCGAGCAACCGAGATTGAAATCGAGAGCTCCGATTGCCGTTCTCAGTTTCAGACGATCCTGCAGCAGACAAGCGGTTGTCGGCAAAAGATAGTCGGGCGACTGGGTACAAAAGATCAAGAAATCGATCTCGCTCCGCAGGCAGGATTCGCTTGCGAACAGTTTCTCTGCTGCCCGAAATGCCAGATCGGACGAGCACTCGTCTGCGGCCGCCACATATCGTTCGGAGATGCCGGTTTTGTCGAGGATTTTTTGCGGCGACCAGTTGACTGCCAGTGCCGCCACTTCGTCGTTGCCAACCCGATTACTCGGAATGTGGAACTCTACGGCAGATAGCGTCGCGTACATGAACTCTCACCCACCGACAATGGACACTCGACGCGGAACGGGCGACGTTGCCTGAACGGTCACTTCTCCATTTTCAACATTGTCTCAGGCGGCTTTGTGATCGGCGGCATCTTGGTTTTTCGACCAGCTGACGCGTTTCGCAGGAACACCCATCATCGTGGTATGCGGCCGAACGTGGCTGATGACCGTACTGCCCGCGCCAATGCGGGCAAATTCTCCGATGCGGATCTTAGGCAGAATGACGGTCTGACATCCCAGGAAAACACCGCGTTCCAGATCGACTTGTCCCGCGACATTCGAGTGTGGCGACAAGGTGCAGCCGTCATGGACGACCGAGTCGTGACCGGCCAGAGCCCCCACGTTCATCGACACGAAATCACCAATCCGTACGTTGCAGCAAATAACGGAAAGCGGACAAATAATACAGCCGATTCCGATCTTGAAATCGTGTGCCAGAACCGCCGTGGGATGGATGTAAGAGGCAAACGTTGCGCCGCGCGAGATCAGTGTTGCTCCTGCGGTCAATTTCGCTCCGGGGTCGGCGATCGCCATCAACAGTCGATCTCCGGGCCGAGGGGAATAGGTGGAAATTCGTTCCAACCACATTGACCGTAATTCTGGAAATCGATCAAGACACTCGGGGTTGTCATCGAGAAATTGGACGGGGAAATCTGCGGCGGTCGAGTGAAGATGCCCCAGAGTCCACGAATAGACCTCACGTCCAAATCCGCCCGCTCCAACGATCAACCATCGTTCCGCCTGCATCGTTTTTTGAGCCTTGATATCGAGACAATCCGTTGTCGAACGACGGATCGATTGCTGCTGTTGCTCGAACGTGTCCGAATCACCCATAAAGATTTGTACCGTCATCGGTCATGTCCGAGGAATGGAATTCAATTTGAATGCGACCATCAACTCGTCGAGCATCCGCCATCGCCTAATCAGGAGGACATATCAAATTCGTGCCATAAAGCCAGACTCGAAATGGAATCTCGGTCATGCTGCAGCAGCGGAGGTGAACTGAAGTTGTTTTACTTGAGTAAGAAGGTCGGCCACGGTGACGCACTGGAGTACTTGTCGAGGCTTGAGGGTGACGTTGTACCTTTCGTCGATCAAGGCGATCAACCCCAGAAATGTCAGTGAACTCCAGCCCGGCTGCTCTTCCATCACAGAAGTCAGTTGAAGTGTTCCTGGAACGCGCTCAAACAACTGGTCGAGTTGTTTGAGAAAATCAGCAACGTCCATGTGGCTGTTCCCGTAAATTGAAAAGGAGACTCAGTGGGCGGGCGCTGTCGATATGCCAAGATCGACGGCGAAGGCTGGAATTGTCCGTCGACGACGATTCCTTCCGGACACTCCACTTGGGTGATTTCGGCAGACTTTCTGGCCCGACTTGAATCTTCAACCATTCAAAACCGTTAGAATTAAGAATCGACTCAAGATGGAATTCTCGATCGAACTCAGATCCCCCCGTCAGGATTTCGGATTTCTGACAGAGTTTCTCGAACGTGGCAAATTAGCGTGCAGGGATGCGTTGATTGGCTGGCTTGGGTTGCTTGAGCGGATTGCGGTAGGGCCGGCAGCCAGGGCTGCCATTCTCACTGGTCCCGTTCGTGTTTAGCATAAAACTACGGGGGTGGAATTTCCGGGACGATAGAGAACTAGCTTCCCGTCGGGAGTTCCGACTCGTACAACACAGTCCGGTTCGCCCGCCGCCTGATGTTCGAGAATCGCTTCCAACGCTTGCACGGCTGCAACGGTCTGCCTGTCGGCCGCAAGATCGTTGTAGGCGAGCGACTGGATCTCGGCATAACGGACAGGTTGTTCAGCCGAGTCACCGCCAAATTTCACATAGGCCAGTTCCCGGGCAAACCGTTCGAGCACTTCGACGCCGTACCCGCGTTGAGATCGTTCGCCCCAAGGTTCGAGAAACGTCCCATTGTAATGGTTATTCATGGTGATCTTCCGGGAGATGGGCGTCTCTCCTTCCACCGTGCATTCGACACCGCGCTTGCGTGAATGCCCATTCCAGACACCATTGTCGAACCGGAATTGAACTTCCTGTTCGACATAACCCGGAAAATTATCCGGCGTGACCCACGACGTATGGATGTCGAAAGCCGCTTCGCGCCCATCGTCGTATTCGTAGATCAACCGAAGTTGTGTACTGTCCCAGGTGGGACCATCTTTCGGTCCGACGATCCCGCGTTGTCCGGTGGCTGCAATGGTTTTCAATCGCCCACCAAAAGTGAAGTCAATCAGTTTGATATAGTGCACGGCCACATAAGTGCCAGGATTGCGGCCGGTGATCCATTCGGCAAACTGACTACCCGAAACTTGTTTGGGTTCCAGCAACGAACAGTATCCATGGTTGACATGCTGCAGAACATTGTCGGCGACCAGTGTTCGCAGCTTCTTATGGTCGGGGTCAAGAAGTTTGTGGTAGACCACTTTTGCCAGCAAACATTTGCTCTGGGCCAGCGAGACTAACTCATCGAGTTCCTGCAAACGCAGCACGGAGGGTTTTTCGATCAGCACATGCACACCGGCTTCGAGCAATTTCTTTGCCACGGTAAAGTGACGATCGTCGGGTGTGGCCACGCAGGCGAAATCAATGCCCGTCCTGATCAAGTGATCGATGCCGTCACTACCCGAAAAGCTTTCGAATGGATGGATTTTGGAGCCTGCTGTCGCGCGATACGCTTCAGCCCGGTGGCCAGTTCTGGATGCCACGGCAACGAGAGGCACGTCGATCGCCCCGAATCGATGATCGAAGAGGGACTCGCGCTGAACGCGTTCAAAAAAGGGGCGATAGGTTTCGTCAAAAATCATCCCCATGCCAACCATGCCAGCATGAAGCGAGGGACGAACTGTAGTCATATTCATTGAAGACTTCCCAAACGGCGTTGCCGAATCTTTTGATCCGCTGAAAGAATGACTGATTATGATCGCGGGTCGTCGACCGAATGACAAATGTGGAAACATTCTCTTGCTGGACACGCCCCCATCGCCAATAATTAGAGACGATTTGTCATTTCTTTTTGATTGCTCCTCAAGCCACGGCATTCGTCGAAGTTTACGCGAGGAATCGCACGGTGGACCGTGCATTCCGTCTGATCTGTTCCGTTCCAGGGGGCGATCATGTCCGCAGACCAGAAATCTTATTGGCAAATCGGCATCAGTTTGGTCTCGCGTCGATTTCGATCGATGGAGCAGGGGCCGAAAAAACGAACCCGATGGTCACCGTTGTCGCCAGGGCGAATGCTGTTTTGGGCCTGTGTACTGTTGCTGACAATTGGAATTGGTGTTGGCCTGCGAGCCGAAATTCATCGCCGCGTGTCCCGATTCGGTGGCACCGTGAGTGGTACCTACGCTCATCGCGGGGGGACTCTGCTCATTGTGGGAGGCGGCCAAATGTCGGATATGATTCGCCAACAATTCGTCGAACTGGCGGGCCGGCAACAGGCCCGAATTGTCGTTGTTCCTGCCATGGCCATCGATGAAAATGAGCGGCTGGAATATCGTGAACCCTGGTGCAACTACGACGTCCAAGCGGTCGATGTTCTTCATGCCGATTCGCGGGCCGAAGCCGACGATCCCGATTTTTCAGCGATTCTTGATTCAGCGACGGGGGTATGGCTCGCCGGAGGGCAACAGTCCTGGCTCGCCGCCCGGTACGGTCGGACACCCGTCGAAACTCGCTTGAAAAAGCTACTCTCTCGCAACGGAGTGATTGGGGGAACTTCGGCTGGTGCCGCCATCATGTCGAATGTGATGATCGCCGGAGGGCGTGCGAATCCATTGATGGGGCAGGGCTTTGATCTGATTCCTGGCGCCATCATCGATCAACATTTCATGAAGCGCAACAGATATCGACGGCTGCATCAGGCGCTCGAACAACATCCGGAATTAATCGGATTTGGGATCGATGAAGGAACCGCACTTCGGTACGGCGTCGAATCCGGTCGCTTTCGTGTGATTGGTCAGTCCTGCGTCGTGGCCTGCATTCCGCCCAGTGAATCGAATCACTACACGAGTTTTCATCTGGAGTTCCTCAACCCAGGCGACGAATTCGATGTCGAGCGGTTGCGACAAGGCGAGATGGTGCCGCCGAGCTCAATCGATCTGGATGCGATTCTGCCGGGGGAATGAGACGGAATCAGGCAGGTCTAATCTTTTACTGCCCATTCAAGAGTGCGTCGCGACCTCCTGCCAGCAAAAAAAACGGCGAGCCGTCAGTAATCGTGACGACTCGCCGTAAGAATCAAGTTGTAAAACGGTGCCTTGGCGGAGGGGATCGCAAGCGAACGAATTCCTGTCGCCGCCCTGTGGGGGGACTTAGTTTCGATTGGTCTTGGACGGTGCCGAAGCGGCATTGGCGGACTTCTTCGGCTGAACACCACTAGCAGGTTGTACGCCGCCTGGTGCTCCGGTACCGTTGGCTGTCCGTTCGGGACGATTCGATGTTTGGGTCAAATAGTTGTCGACAATCGTTTGCTTCTTAATCTGGTCGAACAATTTGGCCACTTCTGACTGGATCTTGGATTCCTTGAGTTCGTCATACAATGTGTTGCGGACTTCTTCGATATCTGTGACCACAGGCTCGGTCCGACCTTCGCATTTCAGTATGACAAAGGTACTGGGGCGAACTTCAATCACACCCGAAATTTCGCCGGGCTTGAGTTTGAAGGCACATTTTTCGAAAGTCTCATTGCCGTTGTACTTGGCAATCGGAGGAATCTGCCCGCCGAGTGCCCGGCTGCTGGGATCGATCGAAAGTTTGGCCGCCAGTTTTTCAAAGTCCTCTGGATTCTTGTCAGCCAGATCCCATCCTTCTTGTGCTCGCCGCTGATTATCAAACATGATCATCCGTGCTTTCACGCGAGGACCATAGTTTCGAACAAATGCTTCTTTCATTTCTTGTTCGGTGATTTCGACCTCTTCCCCGGCGAGTTTCTTCAAGGCGATCATCGGGAAGATGACGCTTTGGCGATACTGGATTGGAGAGATGTTCCGTTCGGCCTGCAACATTTGCAGCCATTGGGCGACATCCAGGTTGAATCGTTTGGCGATGCGCGAGATTTCTTCGGTGATTTCCTGCTCACTGACGTTGATCTTATGTTTTTCGCAGGCTTGTTGAATGATCAGGCGATGAATCAAATCATCCAGCACTTCGCGCCCGTAGCGCTTCACTGCTTCTTCGGCGACGGCGTCGTAAGTGATCGATTCGTCTCCGACGCGAGCCAGAATTTCCGGCTTTTTGGCGGTCGAAACGCGAGAAGTCCCAGCGGGTGGTGCTTCGGATGCGGCTTTCGTCGTCGTACTGCGAACGTATTGCATGAGCAATCCGCTAGCGACGACGGCAAAGGCTGCGCCGCCAAACACCCACATCAAACGTCCTTTGGGCTGGCCGACGGCACTTTTCGCCGGCAGGTGATTCCCTTCACCCATGATTTTTCTCCGAAGCGGAAGTGACACCGAACTGTAAACTAAGCCCGCAGGGGCACTGCCATCCGTAGCGGGCAGGGTTATAGGAATCGGCAAAAACTGCGTCAATACGGCTTATTGGCGACAATTTGTGGAAATCGACCGGCCATCCCTGCCGGATGATCTCGCAATCGTGGTGAGGCGCACTTGGAGTCGTGCCAGCGGTTTCGTAGAGTTCTTGTCTCACAAGATGACCACAATTACTCAAACAGAAGAAGTAAACAGATGGATATGATCCCAATTCTCTCGCGTTGGACCCACATTGGTACGGCGATTGTCCTGGTCGGTGGAACCTGCTTTCTGCGGTTCGTGCTCGCTCCGGCCGCGGCGCAACTGCCCGAAGCCGAACATGCCAAGCTCAAAGAGCTGGTCATGAAGAAGTGGAAGATGTTTGTGCATGTCGGAATCGTGTTGTTCATCGTCAGTGGCTTTTACAACTACCTCGTTGTTCAAGTTCCCAAACATCGCGGTCAGGGCGGGCTCTATCACGCCTTGATGGGGACGAAGATTCTGCTCGCCTTCGCGATTTTCTTTTTGGCGTCCGCCTTGGTTGGTCGTTCGAAATCGTTCGATGCCATGCGGAAGAATGCCAAATTCTGGCAATCAATCATGATTCTTATGGCGGCTGCAATTGTGGGAATTTCAGGGTACGTCAAAGTCGCACTGCCCGGAAATTCTGCCCCGGCGGTCACCGCGAGCACTTTGAATCACGCGAGCCCGGATTCTTCGACGACTGCCAAGTGAACTTCGCCCTTTCTCAGGGAGCGCCGTCAAGAAATTGGGTGTGACAATCTGTTCATACTCAACAACCGTGTCTATTGCGGTGCGGATTCTCGGGGTACGATATCACGAGGTCGCATCCGTTCCGTCGTCGGCTTGGTGCCAGTTTCGAGCCACATGATGTTTCGCTCACCCTTATTGGCGTCGTTTATTGTACTGGCCCTCGTTGTTCCGCGTGCGGGCTTCGGTCAGATCGGTGGCACAGCGGCCGGTGGTGGCGGGGCTGCGGCCGGTGGTGGGGTGGGCGGAAATCAAAACGCCGGGGGTATCAAGATTGATGCCGAGGGCGTAGTGAGTCTGGTTGCCACTCCCGTCAAAGGTCTCAAGAGTCATCTCGCAATGACGGGAGTGACCGGTACGACGATGCAGCGGCGATGGTTTGTCCCGTCGTATCAAGCGATCTCTCGGGACGAAGGCGGGCTGGCATTTCAGTTTGCCGGGCCGCGAGCGAAATTGTTGACCGAAGAAGAAGTCGTGGATGCGAACGGAAATCGATCGAGCGCCACAACGATCAACAAATCGGCCCAGGCCTTTGCGAAGCTATTTAGCGAAAAATTTCCACAGCTGGCCGATAAGTCGCCGATCTTTGGCGAATTGCAGAATCTGATTGATTGGAGCGTCTTGGCTGCTCTCTTAACCAAAGAACGCATTCCGGAACGCATCGGCTGGAAGCAGGAATTGCTGCGCGATGAGCGCCGATTGACCTATCCCGTATTCGACGTACCGAAGAAAGTTCCCTCGCAGGTGAACTACAAACGTGCCGGTCACTTGGTCATCGGCTTGGTCAGTGGCGGAGTCATCGTTCATCCTCAGCAGGCCTATGATCAGTCGGTGTCTCTTGCCCGAGACTCATCGCTGAACGAAACCCGCTCGAAGGTTTCGACATTGCCGCGAGCAGAGATCCCTCGTTGGTGGTGGGATGCCAGTCGATAGTCGTCGAGGATCATGACCGGGCCGCTTCCAGCAGTCTTGCCGGAAGTCGTTGCTTCGCGGGATGATCGCCGGGACGCGAGGGCAGTTCGTCCGCAGCCGCCTGGACCAGTTCACTCGTAATGAGTTTTTCTTCTGCGCCCATCGCGGCGAGAAGAGTCAGGTTGCACAGTGCCACGACATTCGTCGGGATGCCTTTCGTCAAGACGTGCAGGGATCGCAGAGCTTCGTCAGTGAACAGGATCTCCGACGAACCGGCCAGGGCGATCGACGTCGTTATGAACTGCGCCATTTCGGCGGATGACCAAGGAACGAGATCGATTTTCAGCTCGACGATATCCAGTAACGCGGCAGGGATAATGCGGTCGCGTGTCGCGAGAATGACGGTGAGTTTCAAACCACACGAATCGGCCAATTGACGAAGTCGACAAACCGTCTGCTGACAACTGAACTCCACCAAATCGAAATGATCGATCAGAATGACCAGTGGTTGCCGGACCAGCGTCAGGGCGGCGAATTTGGCGTTCAGACAGCTCCAAATTTTCGCGGCAGAAGCATCTGGATCACAAGGGACGTGACACCCAAACGCGATTTGACTGATCAGTTCGTAACCGTCCAGGCCAGTGGCTTCGGAACAAACAACCTGCCGTCCCAGGCGTTCTGCTCGCTGCTGTAGTCGTTTCAGCAGAAAGGTCTTGCCGGATCCCGTCGGTCCCATCACGATGCCTGTCTGGCGAAATTCCTCGACGAGAAACAGCAATCTGGCCAAGGCCTCTTCGTGATTGGGAGTCAAGAAAAAACGGTCCGCGGCAAAAGTTCGCTCAAACGGCCAGTGGCGAAAGCCCCAGTAGGCGAGATCCATGGTTGTCGTCTCTTCCTTGAGCGATGACTGAAGAACGGATCGAATTCTCTCAATAAGATGTCACCGCAACGATCCCGTGCCGGCGTCACCAACAGAATCATCGGCAGACTCGGTCAAGTCGCATCAACCAAGTCTGAAGAAGCGCACGGCGGAATCTGCCGAACTGGGACGCGGTGCCTTCAGCGATCGCTCCAGACAGGGACTGGAAGCTGTCCCCGCTGCCAGGCTTTGCCAGTCTCGCTTTCCGGGACGACCGACCTGACTTTGATTCGAAACGTACTTTCACGGAGGCCTCCTGGAGCGCCCTTCATTTGTTTGTGCATGAGTTGTTTTGGCAAATGCATGATTTTGAAGGGAGCCACATTCGGCAGATACCATTCTGCGTAGGTTCCGCCGTCGGTTTCCCCGGTAATATGAAAACTCATTGGCCTGACATACGACAAATTTCGCATCTGGCCTTCGGCTTCTAAATCACCGCCAGCTCCGACTTTGGTCGCCGTCATTTCGACCTCGGCCAGATTCGATTGCGTTTTCAGATATCCGACCGGGGTCTGGTTCACAAACGAAATGTTCTGCTTCTTGGCGGCTTGATCGAGCCACATCGGAAACTCGTTCTGCAGCTTGCCAATTCGCTTGCCGAAGACACGCTCAAAATCTCGGATTCGCGTTTCGGTATCGTCGAGTTGCAGTGGTGGCTTTTCGCCGAGAATCTGTAGAAACTCGACATACTGTTTGCGGTATTTCGTCACCAGGAACCAGTGGATGCTCCAGGCATTCGCATACGCTTCGCCAGCCAGAACGTCACCGTGGAAGGCCTTGTCGTTGGCGACAACATCGTCCCAGTCGACATTCTTGGCGTTCATCACCGCCTGTGCGTATTGCCGGTTGACGCGCAACGGTCCGCCACTGATTTTATCCCCGTTTCCTTCGAAGCCCGTTGCGATCCCTTCGTTGAACCAAACGGGGACAGGTGACAGCCGTCGGATGATGCCTCGATTGTAGACCTGTTGATGGATGGCTTCGTGTAGCGGAGTGGTGAATGTGTGGCATTCGCTCATTCGAATCACCAGGCGATTGGTGAGACTGCTGTAGTAGCCTAACATCGATCCTGCCGACAGACCTTGGCCACCCGTTTCCTTCGTGGCGAATTGCATAAAATCGTCGTCTGTTTCGAAGATCAGCAGCACCAGCGGATATCTTGGCTTCTCGGTTTCCAGTTTCAGATCGCCGACGAAATCGAGAAAGACCTTCTCGACGGTTTTCATGAACGCCGCGCCTTTGTTCAAGCAAGCGGTCACTTTACTTTCGTAGTTTTTGGTGATGGGTTCTGACAGAACCAATCCCACGACATAGGGCGGAACGGCACGCGCTCGAAAGGTGTCGGCGCCAAACTCCTCGGTCAATCGGCCAATCATGGTCTCGCACGAAATGGGTTGAGGATCAGGGCCGACTTCGCGATTCAGGATCTGTTGCTGCGGGACAATTTCGATCCGGCCATCGGCGCGTTCCAGTGCCATCAGGCCCTGACGTTCTCCCACCAGACGGGCATCGATGATCGCTTGATTGCCGTTGTCTTCCCGAATCGTGAACGTGTCGCCACATGCCGGCCACGATTGCCATGAGAGCCCGAAGAACAGCCAGATCGTCACTCGATTCCACATCGCTTGGTCTTTATTCACGCCAATGACACGATTGATGGTCCGTCAGTCCCAACAGTCTCGCGACATGATTTCCGGCAAGGCCGGCCAACCGCATCTTGGTCGCTAAGAAGGATCAAACTAATCCTCTCACGAGTTCGTCGAGGCCTTCGGCTGTGCCGCTTTCCAGAGGTTGAACGTCAGATGAGCCTGTCCTTGATGGTGGGCTTCGTGCCAGGCCAGAATCTGCAAGATTCGACGCACATTCCAACCTCGCTCGCGATACCATTCCGGAACTCTTTCGAGATCGCTATCGGGTACTACGGAAAAACAGGAATGGACATGCTGTCGTGATTCTACCAACACCTGTCGAATCAATTCGATGCCAGGAATGTTGTCATCAGGAACGCTTCCAAACTTGAACCGGGGGACCAAATCGGGAAATGCCGGCGCCGTTCCGTGCATCCGTTCGGTCGAGGTCAATTCTTCGGTGATCCCGATATGGGTCAGTTGCCAGCCGATATGTGCCCGGCCCACACCGGGGCGCCACCCCAAGACGGCGGCAGGATTGGGAAGTTTCGCAATTTCGTCGAGCGTTGCGAGTGTCCGTGCTCGGTTCAATTCCATCATGTCCAGCATCACGCTAACGGCGGTCATTTTGCTATCCTTGGAGTGATTTCGTAATCGACTTCACTTCAGCATATCGCAATGAGCCGTGCCGGCAAGACGATCACGCCACTTTCCTGACAGGGTTCGGGCGTACGTGACAACGACGGAATCAATGTTTAGGATGCGGCCGACGGCCGATTGTCCGACCTCATCAGGGTATTGCTACCGGTTGGTTTTCATCAGGTTAAAGATTTCAAACGGTCGATTTTTCGCATCGAAACATCGCGGGCCACTTTCTGAACCAAGTCCCGATCCAATTTGAGATAGTTAGAAAATGTATTGGGTTTATGAGATTCCGAACTGGCTACTGTTCGTATTGACGCTGGCTTTTTTTCCGCAGTCTCGCTGGGCGGCCTGCTTCTGACACGACCGTTTGTTCGGCACCTGCTGGACGGGTCGGCCAAACACAATGATGTGGTCAACTATTACCTTGCGTCCGTGGGTGTTCTTTACGGCTTGACCTTGGGATTGATCGCCGTTGGCACGTGGCAAAACTTCAGTGATGTCGATTCCAAGGTGTCTAAAGAGGCGAACGCGATTAAAAAGGGGCCACCCACTTATTTGTTGCCTAGCTTCGGGCAAGTTGTTACAGTTTGAAACGTGGCTTTGGGCAGGTTTCGCGTGGGAATTGGTGATCAGGTAGATCAGAATGGCCAGAACGCCGCGGACGGAGATGCTGG
>CAIQIR010000033.1 GCA_903871875.1 uncultured Schlesneria sp. | reverse complement strand
TAGCCGCCAGTGGCGCCCACGATGATCGCGGCGATAAACAGGAACGTCGCGCAGAGTGAGTTCTGTGTGGCCTGATTGGCATTGCCAGCGGTAGTGGCGTGAACTTCTTGTTTGTTTTCACGGCCAGTGACCTCAATTCGTTTTCCGTCGGGAGCCCACCCGATTTGCGTGCGAGTCTTGGTTAGAGTTGTCCCTGAGGCCTGGTTGTCTCGGTTCTCAAATGCGGACGGGGCGCGCTTGTCATCGCTCAAGGCCGCCTGACAGATCACGGCCCCCATTGCCATTCCGAGAATCGCCGCGATCACGCTTTGCGAGCCGGCCAGCCAGGGCGTCACCACCGATTCCTGATAGTTGCGTCCCAGCCGAAAATTGGCGGCAAACGTATAGTAATTGCCAACGATGTTATACATGCCGCCCACGATCAACAGGATCATCCCGACGGACAGAATCAGCAGCTTGATGATCAGTCCATCCAGGATCGAGACGTCGGCCGCCTTCGGCCAGGTCCCCATCAACGCCCCCAACGCGGTAATGGTTCCTAATTGAATCAGCCAATACAGCTTGACCTCATCCCGCAGATCCTTGTGGCACTGCTTTTTCTCGTATTTCTCGAGTTTGTTGATGGCGGGCTGGTCGGAGTTTGATTCCGCCGGTGTGCTGCCAGCATCCTGATTCGTCTCGGGGGAATTCGGATCGTTCATCACATCAATGGCCTTGAAGAGGCGAGCAACTGAGCGTCAGCAGGATCACATGTCCACCGGTCGCCGTCCAGCGACAGACGAAGTTCGTTCGCCCACAGATGGCCGATCCGTTCCCAAAATCGTGCTTGAATCAGGCCGCCGTGGACGCGGAAGCCCACAGTCCCTGCCGGGAGTTCTATTGTTTCAACGCCGACAATGCCGCCTGAACGCAGGCATTGATCGTTGATTGGGAGTTCGCCAACTGCTGGTCGCCCAGCCCCATTTCGTTCGCGGCTCCCTTGAAGGCCAAGTAGGCATCCAGGCCGCGGCCGCCATATTTGTCGCACAGGAAATAGAACTGGGCGACTTCCATATCCACCAGATCCATCTGCGAGGACTCGTCATGATAGGCTTTCGCAAGCGCCTCATTATATAAAGGGAATGTGGCTTTCATCGCGTCGCCAGAGAACCCGTAAAACAGGTCGGTGGACAGAATCCCCGCGCGCGGCGCCTTGGACGCGAATCCTGGCGGCAGCTTGGGGTGCAGCAACGTATTGCCCACGATTTTATCCAGGCCGGTATAAACACATTTGGCCGGGTCGCAGAGGTGCGTCTTCCCTAATTCCAGTTTTGAATGAGCGAACTTGCCCGCGGTCCCCACCAGCGCGATCCGTTTGACTTGCTGAGCTTGGAACAGTTCGAACAACAGCGGTTCCACGCAGCCGGTCCCGATGCCGGTCCAGCCGGCCAGAAAATCGGGGTATTGCCAGAACGAATAACAACGGTAGTGCGACTGCCGTTCGATCGGTCGCGGCGCGTCCGCCTGGATGGCCGCCAGGAACTCGGCCGAGTCTTCGCCGCAGCACAGCAGCACCGTCGGCTTCAAAAACTCGGCGGGAAGATTCGTGTTTGGACCGAGCACCGAAGGCATGATTCATTCCCAACTATCAGTCAGCGAGACCGCGAACGTCTCGTGAGGAACACGTTGAATGGCGATCGCGAGCCGTCCGGCCGCGACCCGCTCGTATCGTACCGCAAGCCACCACTGCGGACCATGCTTGCCCACAGGCCCCGGCCTATGGCGCAGATCGCGTCGAAAAGTGGTGGGTGTCACGATGGGTCACTCCGTTTCCTGGTGGTCAGGGCGAAGGCCTCGTCGTGTTCTGTGTGCGACCTGTGTTCGGTGATTGTGTTGTCCCAGGCCTGTTGCAGCGTGGTCACCAGATTGGCCACAAAGCGGGGTGCGTCGCACAGGGGTGAGGCGGCCATTCGTTCGCGTAAGCCCGCTCGGACTGTGGCCAGTCGTGGCAGGTCGCTGGCCCAGGACACCGCTCGTTCCACGTAGTCGTCGAGATCGCTGGCGATCGTGTCGGTCAGCCCGACGTTCGACAGGTGACTGAGCGAATGCCGGCTGGCAAAGGTTTCGCCGGGGCAGGTGATGACCGGCACGCCCATCCAGAGCGCCTCGCACGTGGTCAAGCCGCCGGTATAAGGCAACGGGTCGAGCGCCAGATCAATCCGCTGATATTCGGCCAGCAACCCGATGTGCGACGATTGCCCCAAGAACTCGACGCGACCGGGACCAATCGCCGCAGTGAATTGTTCTCCGACACGCCGGACCACGGCCGGATCGTTCCAGCCCTGATATTTCAGCACCAACCGGGCCTCGGGCAGCCGACGCAGAATCGTGATCCAGAGGTCGATCGTCAGTGGAGTGACCTTGGCGGGGTTATTGAAACAACCCAGCGTGATGTTGCCGGTGGTCAGTGCCGGCAGTGGGGTCACCGTCGGGGCAATGCTGGGCGGGGTATAGCAAACATAACCGTCCGGCATCCGCAGCACGCGTTCTTGATAGTACGGCTCGGCGTCGACAGGGATCTCGTACCGATCGGCGAGGATGTAGTCCATTGCGCCCAGGCCTGTAGTACTCGCATAACCGGCCCAGGTGATCTGTACCGGAGCCGGCTTGCGCGCGAACATCAGCAGCCGATTGCGACGGGTATGTCCGGCCAGGTCGAACAGGATGTCGATGCGGTCCGACCGAATCTGTTCCGCCAATTGGGCATCACTCAGTTCCGACACCTCATGCCATTCGGTCACGGCGGCGTGCAGGCGTTCGGTCAGGTCATCGCGTCGGAGGCGGTCCGAGTAACAGACCGTTTCCCACGGTCCGCCCCGCAACTGTTCCAGCACGCCGACCAGAAAATACCCCACCGGATGCCGTCCAAAATCGGCCGAGACGAAGCCCAGTCGACGCGGCGTTGAGCCCGGCACAATGCTTGGTGGTGCCAGGTGGGCGGCGAGCGGGGCGGCGTGCTGGCGATCAAAATCCGCATGCGCGGCGGCCAGTTCCGCCAGCGATACTCCCTGACAATACTGCAGCGCAAACAACAGATTATGATGAGCCAGCACATAGTCCGGATTGACCTCCAAGGCCTTACGGAAGCAGGCGATCGCCTGTTCCATCTGTCCCTGGTTGTGATGTGCGACTCCCAGATTACAGTGAGCCGCCGTCGAGGCCGGATCCAATTCCAACGCCCGCTGATAACAACCCGCCGCCAGCTCGAGATGCCCCCGTTCCTTGTGTGCCGTACCCAGATCACAATGAGCCTTGGCGAGTTCCGGCCGCAGTTCGACCGCCCGCTGATAGCACCGGACCGCGTCCTCGAGCTTCGACTGACTCAGCAGCAGACCACCCAGATTGCTATACGCCTCGAAATAGTCGGGCTTCCCTTCCACCGCCCGGCGATAGCTGGCGATCGCATCGTCGACCTGCCCCTGGCGATGGAGCGCGTGGCCCAGATTGCAGTGTGCTTCGGCAAAATCGGGTTTCAATTCCAGGGCTCGGCGGAAACAGGTCACGGCTTCAGCTCGTTGATTCCATTCCAGCAGCGCCACGCCCAGGTTACCCCGCACGACCGCGTTATCCGGCGTCGCCTGCAGCACCTGTCGATAACAAGCCACCGCCTCGTCCCAGCGTCCCAGTCGCTGCAGCAGATTGCCGAGATTATTATGCGCCTCGATCTGGTCGGGCTGCCGTGTCAACGCCTGCCGATAGCACGCGACCGCGTCCTCGATGTTTCCCGCCGCCTTCAATGCGTGGCCCAGTTCACAACAGGCGGCGGCCTCGGCGGGATTCAATTCCACCACGCGACGATAACAATCAATCGCTTCGTCGAGTTGACCCGCGCGCTGCAGCGCCTGGCCCAGATGCCGCTGAGCGACCGCCAGAGCGGGGTCGAGCTGTACGGCCTGACGGAAGCAACCGATCGCCTGATCCGCATCTCCCTGAGCGGCCAGCACCTGACCCAGATCATCGTACACGGCGGCGAAGTCGGGTTTCTGAGCCAGAATCCGTCGGTAGCAGTCGACGGCTTGCGGCAGGTTCCCTTGTTCGACGAATGTCTGGCCGATTTCTCGGAGAGCCGTCGCCAATATTTCGTGCATCGTCGTCATGACGTCCATTCCGTTGACGTGAGCATGAGCATGAGAAAAATTTCCGACTCAACCACCGATCCGAACGGCAGGTTGTGCAACCTGAGGATCTCACTTCACTCGTCCGTCCTGCCGCCCCCGTTCGTGATCTTCGCTTGAGCTGGCCGCCACCACGACCCGCAGCGGTCGGCGATCATCGGCCATGCGCTGCCGATTAGGCAATTGCAGTGGGAGATGAAACCAGTTGGCTTTGCAGGGCACCGTTTGTTGCCACAGCGCCACCTGCGGCGGGACCAGCACCAACACCGACAGCGTCAGCACGATGGCCGTGAGCCCTTTGACGCGGCCGGTGATCGCCTCCACACCACAGACGAACAGCGCCAGCAGGGGGACCAGAGCTCCCGAGATCAGCCGTCCGGAATTGAAGTAGGGGTATTCCCGCGACGGGTAAGGGCAGTGACCAAAATCGAACCGGACCGACATCACGAACAAGAACAGAATTGAACCGGCCACCAGCAACGGACAGATCAGTCCCGCCAGTCCTGTCGGACGAGTCGACTGTTTGCGATACGCACCGATCCCAATCGCCGCCACTCCCACCGGCAGGCAGGCAAACGACAACCAGGCAAAGATTTTGAGGGGCAGGGGACTCATGCTGGGCTCGCCGTGCCAGTTCATGTCGCCGCCATAAAAACTGGTACAAAACCGGTTCCAAAACGCCAGTTCGCCCGACCACGAGAAGAGCGGATGATCGAAGATCGCCGTCCACGGCTTTGCGGTCCAGCCGAGCAATTGCACCTTCATGGCGTTACCCGTCCAGTCACCGATCGTCAGTCGATTCTGCAGCATCCACAGCGCCACCGGCCCCACCGCAAATAACATCACCAAGCCCGCGAAGTAGGCCTCACGGTACAGCGACTTCGTCCGCCGAGCCGGAAACAACCGCAGCGCCACCACCAGCAGGCAGACCGGCAGGATGGCAATATTGGTCAACTTGACCAGCAGCGCGATCGAGACCGCCAGCCCCGCCGCGATCGACAGCCGAGTGTCCGTCGGTTTCGCCGACCACCGCAGCAACAGCCACAAGGCCAGCAGCACCGTCAACGGGCAGAGCGCATCATTACTGATACTGAAGAACACGGTACTGGGAAACAGGGCGACCATGGCCGGGACTGTGATCGCCACCGCCGTCGAGAAATAGTCTCGACAGAATCCGAACGCGGCCACAATCAACGCGACCTGCAGCAGCACATTCAAAAACCGAATCGCATACACGGCATGCGGCTCGTTCAGGCCGACCCACCTCGCCAGGTTGTACCAGGCCCCGGCGAGGGCATAGTAGACCGGCGGCGAATAGGCATCATGGTTGATTCGCGTTTTCATTTCGGGCGCATGTTTCTTGTACAGGCTGATCTGCAGCGGCGCAGGCATGGTCCAGACTGGCGGAGGGTAGCCCTGCGGAAAATCCTCGGCCCGCGACAGATACTCGAACGAACTAAAGAAAATGGTGATATCGACCGTCTCGGGCTCCAGCGTCGGTTTCGTCCGCGTGGTCCAGGTGCCACTCGCGTACTTGCCCACCAGATCAAAATGAGCCAGTTCATCGACATCATTGAACAGCGGCAAACTGGCCGCCCCCAGAAACACTCGCACGGCCCCCGCCAGGCACAGCACGACGAGATACCCCACCGCAAAGCGACGAGACATCGTCCCCGTCCCCGCAGTCACGGGAGGCAAGGGGTGTGGCGGAGTTGCGGGGGCAACTGAGATGGTTGAGCTGGTCAAATTGCGATTCGCCTGAAATCGGCCGAACGAGAGAGGAACCCCCGATTTTCTACCGAGTCACCCAAGACCGACGCAATCGAACCGCTGTCATACGGCGACAACCCCGACCGCACGCCGTTGCCCGCGACACGCAGCCCTCACGACACGAACTCCCCATGCCGCCCCCGTCGCGTCTGCGGTGCATGCCCACAACGGCGGAGCCCGTTCGAGCCCGAGCATCACCCGAGTGCCCCGCCAGTTGTCGATTCGCCGTTTTGGTGAAATTGTGTTGGCAAAGTTGGCCAAGTTGGCAAACATCCCTGTTTTATAGCGTTTGAGCCACATTGCCCGTTGGCCAAGTTGGCCAAGTTGGCCAAGTTCCCTATTTCGTAGCGTTTGACCCACACCGACCACGCAGGCCCGCAAGACACTCCCAACAAACGCCACACCAAGGCGCACCGCCGCCGCAACAAACCCCCATCCCGGGCGCACCGCCCCTGTCGTCAACGCCCAGCCCCGCCGCGCCACTCCCCCGACAAATCCGAATCCCAGACGCACCGCCGCGATCCAGGTCGCCACCGTCCGACCTAACGGCGTCCTGACCAACCCCGTTCCGACCGACAGCATCCTGCGGAACACCGCCCTGACTAACATCGCCCGAGCTTGACCCACCCGAACCAGCGCCGCCCGAGCCAACCCCGTCTGGATCAACTCTGCCAGAACCAACAACGTCCGAGCCAACGCTGTCCGGATCAAGCTCATCCGAGTCCGCGTTGTCTGAACCAATGTCGGTAGGATCAACCGCGTCTTGACCGACACCATCCTGACCAACCGTTTCCTGACGAACATCGCTCGAACCCAAGCCCCACCCCGGCCAACAATCCCACCCAGCCCCTTGATCAAGCCTCGAGCCGCGATCAAACCCCGGCCCACGCTGACCCTCCGGCCCACGCTGACCCTCCGACCCACAATTTTCCTCCGACCGGCGACGAAGTCTCGAGCCACCACCGCGATCCCCTGCAGGGCCACCGCCAGAGAGTTTGTCGCCCGCAGTCCCAACCTCGTCGAAAATCGTCCGACTTCCCGCAGCCGATCCCGCCAGCATCCACCGCTTCCCGTCAGCGGTCTCGGCGACTCCACCAGCTCCGGTTCAACGTGCCCCGGTTCAACGTGCCCCGCAGCAACGTGCCCCGCAGCAACGAGCTGTGGTGCAACGAGCCCCGGTCCAACCGGCTGTGGTGGCGACTCAACCGGCCGAGCATCCCGTGGAGCCGGCTCAGTCCGATCCACATCTGTCGGCAGCGGCCCCTCGTCCTGCGGTGGCACGCTGGGAAGCAAGCGACCGACCCGCATCAACGCTCGAGCTTTTTCGGTCCGCTTCTGTTTCAACTTCGCCGCCAGAATGACCCAAGCTTTCTGCGTCCGCGTGTCATTTTCCATCTGACCGTTCATCTGTTTCTCCTTCATAATGTCTGTAAGCAGTCTCGTCATGTCATTATTGTAGAAAAGCGACAAAATAAGTAAATACGTATTGTCGCAATTCTGTCAGGAAATTCAGGAAGCCGTTTTGCGCTGTGTCGAGATTGATGTCTCTCTAGCCTGCGGCCCCAAACGGTTGCGAAGCAACCTGATGGCCACCCGGCAAGGAAGGCCGAATCGCCGAGGTGCCATTCGAAAGGATCGACTGTGATGGCCCCTCTTGTGGTCAGAACCACCCCGGTAGGCTGAACGCCAACCGCGGCCACCCGACAAGCCCAATCCGTCAGCGGTTTTCGCGTTTTCTGAGGATTAAAGTAGCCCTCACGCTCCGCCGTGAGGAAAGCGGGTTTTCTGTTTTGTGGTTTTCGTTTGAAATACGAAGAGAGAATTCCGCAGAGAAATGCGGCTATCATCTCGACGGAGCGAGATGGCTACTTGGCAGAGGAAAGCAAGTCGTTCTTCGCGCGCGTTTGGTATTTGCGCAGGTGCACGCAGTTGAGGCCCAAAAAAATGTGGCGATCTTCTCGATGGATTGAGTGTAGCCCTCACGCTCCGCCGTGAGGAAAGCGAGTTTTCGGCCTTGCGGTTTTCGTTTGAAACTGTCTTTTCGTTTTTCGTTTGAAATACGAAGAGAGAATTCCGCAGAGAAAGGCGAATAGAAAAACAGAACCGAAATGCGGCTATCATCTCGACGGAGCGAGATGGCTACTTGGCAGAAAATGCTACTGCTCAGGCCACTGGCGGATGGTTCCACGACTTCCATCCCTGTCAGGGGAGTCTTTTCCGGCCGCAGGCCGCGATGATCCCTCGCCGACTCTATCGGATCCTCCCGCAGCGGAATCGGCAGAACCCCCAGCGCTGGCCATCACATCAGCGCAGACCCAACGCCTCCGGTGCGGAACAGGCAGACAATAGTCTGGCTGATCTCCACCGTCGTTTCGTCCAATTCCGAGGAATCGACTCATCCGAGAGCTGGATGTGGGAAAGGCGCTCGTACGGTTCGGAGAGAGGGAGGGAGATTGACCGGTCCTTCCTACCGCTATCTTTAATCTTTGGCAGAAAAGCCAGCGCTCTGCTAACGAAGATTGGCCCTGATAGGTGCACGTGTGGACGATCTGTAGGGGCCATCAGCTGCCGTTCCGGTAGATTGAGTGTATCCGTTGAGCGATAGGGCTGCGAGCGGCCCTATTATGGAGTTGGCGCAGTGTTCCTTGCGTCGCGGAGGACCTGATGCGATAAATTCAAAAATCTCCTGCGAGGAATGGCTCAAATGTCTTCGGATGTATTTAGGCCCGCCGAAAAGTACGTTGCAGTATTGTCTTCGACCGGGCCGCAATCGCGTTTTGCTAGCATAAGGATTACGAAGAAAGGTAGTGCGCCCGCTCAGTCGGTCAAGAAAATCATTCTTACCCGTCTCGGAAGCTCGCCGGAGGTTTCCAAGCTGTCGCATTTTAGAGCCGATACCTACGCCTGTCATATCGGTGCGGTCGAGACAAAGTTTCGATTTGCGGTCACAGCTGCCCGAGATCAGCTGCCGTGGTTCAATCTCACGTTCGACGAGCTGGATCTGCTTTCAAGCACGTGCACTGTCCTAATGGTCGGTTGGAATTCTTCCCGCGCCGACAGCTGGTGCCAGGCTGTTCGGGTTTTCTGCCTGCCGACCGGCCAAATCGCGGAACAGATGCAAGCTGTCCGTCCTGATACCCACACACTCGTCGCCTGGTACGTATTCGCGACCCGAAATCGACTGGCAGCTGTTCGATCCCAGCAGCACAAATGCCGGGCAATTGTAATACCAGGTTTCGGTGATCCCCTGCGCGGCGAGCAGTTCAACAGCTCGGTCAGCGATCGTCCTTTCCGAGTCAGTCGCCCGCAGACTGCTCGCGAGTTCGGCTAGCACGATTTTCGCGATCGTTTGAACCGCGCGGTACTTTTCGATCTCGATCATTCGCTAACTCCGCAGGACGATGAAGAGAGTGAGATGGGATCCGCGCGACGTCGGGTGTTTTCTGGACGTCGTTCCGGCCCACTCTTCAACAGCGGTGAACGTCGGCGGAGAAACTCTCGACTGCCAAGCGAGTATATCCCGTGAAGGATCCGTGCCCAATCGATCGGTTGACCGATCGCGAAGGGATTTCGCGTGGGACGCGCAGGTGACCGACATCCGAAAGTCGTGTGTCACCGATTCTCCTCCCGATCGTATGAGTACGACTGACGTCGTGAGCGTGCATGAGATTCTGGCGGAGATGACGACCGGTCGAATTCTGGATTGAAAAGTCGACATTGTTGTTGAGAACGGTCTGGCCCCAGGTCGCATTTTATCGCGGCGACCGTCGTGAGGTTCTGCGCAGCCCTTTCTGTTTTCGCATTGAAGCGGAACTGTTCGGTACAAAAGAAAAGCACGCCCTCGAGGGGGGGCGTGCTTTGCTTGAGATTCGCTCAGCATCGATCAGGGTGCGACGTAGATTTTGTGGTTTGGCACGACGACCTGGACTTCGGGACCGGGGGCTCGATAGGCGCCGCGTTCGAATCCTTTGCGGCCGAACCCTTTGTCGAAGTGGTAGGGAGCCCAGACGGTCCCGTTGTGAAAGAACCAATGCAGGCCATCGGTGTAATACCAGCGTCTGTCGGCCTGGTTCCAATAACTCCATCGTCCTTCATGGAAACGCCAATGGTCATCCAGATGGCCTCCGGGCTGAGCGAGTGCCGACCGTGTCGACATGGTTTCGACCAACGCCGTTCCACCGACAATCGCCGCGACGACGGTCGCCGCCATGATCCAACTCTTCATTGCTCGCATAAACAAGTCCTTTTCTGGGTTTGAAACGATCCGTCTGGCTTCTCGATGAGACGCACTTACTGTGCCGGGATCGTTGATCGCCGGTCTGATGTGGCGTCTTCAGGACCGACAATTCGCCGGGTGAAGGCTAACCAATCGACCTTCGGCTCAATTCGCCGAACGGGCCTGTTTCGGAGTGAGATGGTGAGTCATTGCCGTCTCTCGCGAACAGTCGTCCGTCCCGTGCGATTCGTCATTCGGGGCGGATCGCCACTGCTGCAGACTGCGTGATTCGCCTCACCTTTCACCACTTGGAAATCGATCCTGGGTCGGCCCTGGTCATTTCATCGTCCGGGTTTGGTGGGCCAGACCTGAATTCCATCGCAGTCTTGCGCGGACGTCAGGAACTTCGTCTCGACAGAGTTGGGGGTTGGATTTATACACCGGTTAGAACAGGTCCGATTTCATCTCCGATCATTTTCCGCTAGACCAAAATCACCCTTCAATCCGGGTGCGATTCCGCGTTTGACCTCGACCAGAGGCCGTGGCGATGTCCGTAACAGAAATGGATTGGATCCATTCGAGTCGGTCTCGCAAGTCTTGTGCGCGGGAAGGAACATCCCAATGTTGACGAGAATTCGATTCCAGTCGACATTGCGGCGAAACGCCACCTTGGCGGGAATTCTGGTGCTGGCCGGTTGGCTAATCGGTGGCGGCCAATGGGTGCCTCGATTGTTGTTCGCTGCGGACAAATCTGCGGCTCGCACCCGGGTGTCAGACCCCGACGACGATGAAGCCGAAGCGGACGCTGACACCGGTGACGATGCCGAATCGGACAACGATCCGCGGAAACCACCCGCTCGCAAACCGGTGGTCAAACCGGCCGTGAAACAGGTGGCCCAGTTTGACGAGATGGAGGAAGAAGAGGAATTCGACGAGCTCGAACAAACGCCTCAGCGGGTGATCGGGAACGGCGTTGGCTCGATGGGACGGGCGAGTTACCTCGGTGGCAAAACGTTTGGTCGAACTGATTCGATCACGCCGCTGGAGTTCTTTCCCTATTTGCTGACCGATGAACACTTCATTTTCTCTGACATGCGCGGGTTCGTGACCAATAATTCCCAGTTCGGGGGAAACCTCGGCGTGGGTTACCGCCGTTTATGGGATCAATGGAATGCCTGGGGTGGTGCCAGTGCCTGGTACGACGCTGACCAGTCGACATCCAAAATGTTCCAGCAGGTGGGGCTGAGCTTTGAAGGCTTGATCAATCAGTATGAATTCCGGTCGAACGTTTACTTGCCGGTCACGTCGACTCAATCGTCGAACACGATCAGCAACGCGCAGATTGTAGGAAATCAACTGCTGTACAGTCGTTCGATCGTGGCGGGAACCGCACTGCGGGGCGTCGATGCGGAAGTGGGGTATAGCCTGCCGGTGCTTGATCGCCATATCGTACGCGCTTTCGTGGGCGGTTATCACTTCGAAGGGGGAGGGACCGGTGGCGTGAACGGGTTCAGAGCCCGAGTCGAAGGCGTGATCAACAATACGGTCACAGCGCAGGCGATGTACACGCACGATAAATTGTACGGCGACAATTTGATGGTCGGAGTGTCGATGCAGTTTCCCTTCGGCAGCGACCACCCGTCGACCGGTTGGGTCAGGAACACACCGTCGCCGTTCCGGTTCGTGGAACGTAACTACAACGTGATCGTGGCGCAGTCGCAGAGCAACGCGGCCAATCAAGTGGCGATCGATCCGGCGACCGGCAATCCGTACGTGGTCGAACAAGTTTATGCGCCGGCAACTCCGGGACCGGGTGGCGGGACACCGGATGGCACCACGGGGAATCCGTTTTCCACCGTCGCAGCCGCTCAATCTGCCGGGGGCAATCTGATCATCGTGCAAAGCGGTTCGGTCCTCACTCAACCGATCACGTTAGCGTCCGGTCAACATTTGTTTGGTCAGGGCAATTCGAACGAATATGTGCCGACGACCGCTGGAGGAAATGTTCCGATCCCGACGTTGCTGCTCGCCGCGGGCCAGTCCAGTGCGACACCCGTCATTCAAAACGTATCGGGCAACGCCGTGACGCTGGCCTCGAATACGGAAGTGGCCGGTTTCAACATTACCGGTTCGACGGGCGACGGGATTGTGGGCAATGGTGTCTCGGGGGTCTCGCTGCATGACTTGGCATTCTCGTCGATTGGCGGCGATGCCATCAATTTGACGAATTCATCGGGCAGTGTGGTGCTGGGCAATATTGATGTGCTGTCGGCGACCGGGAACGGAATCGTGTTCAACGGAGGTACGGCCAACATCACCACTTCCGGCATCGGAAGTTCAATCAGCGCGCAAGGGAATGGGTTTGTCCTGGAAAACCTGACGGGCGGCTCGGCCGTCGTCAATCATCTGACGCTTCAGAATATCGGCGGATCAGGGCTGGTCATTAATGACGTTGCTGCCAATCTCACGATCAATTCGTTGAGTGTCTCTCAGTCGGGCATGACTTCGGGAGCGGCGGTGGAGATCTCGGGCGCGTCATCCGGCAGCACTTATCACTTCGGTGGAAATACGAAGATCACTTCGCCCAATGGAGCGGGTTTTTCCGTGACCGGGACCGATGCGAAGATCAATGTGTCGAACCTCAGCGTGACGTCGACCGCGTCGCAACCCGCGGTGAATCTCGCCAATACGACGGGTGCGATCGCGTTCGGAACCGTCGCGATCAACACGCAAAATGCGATGGGCTTGTCGGCCAGCAACGTGTCGAATCTGCAAATCAGTGGCGGATCGTTGGCGACGGTGAATGCTCCGGCGATGGATATCGAATCTTCGGGCATCAATGCGAGACTTGGTTCGGTCTCGGTGAATGGCGGCGCTTACGGCATCAAGCTGCAATCCAGCACGGGAAGCTTCACGATCGCCGGCGGAAACAGTTATGCCTCGGGGGGAACGATTCAGAATACGACGACGGCCGGTGTCCTGATCAATTCGTTTGGTACCACCAGCCTGAACTGGGTTGATCTGGTCAACAATGCCGTTGGAGTTCAGTCCACGAGTTCGACACAGCTTACGATGTCCAACTTGAGAATCAGCGGCTCGACGGGTTACGCGGTCGATTCGTTGAACGACAACACGTTTTCGTTGGGCAACTCGATCCTGCAAGGTAATGGAGCGTCTGGCGGAGGGACGGTGCGGATCGCGGCCAATACCGTCGCAGGTTTCACGTCTTATGTTGAGGGTAACACGATCACCGACGTGAACGGGACCGCCCTGCAATTTGTGACTCAGGCGGGCGGCACCGGTGCGACGCTGGCGACGCAGGTGTCTGGGAATACGTTCTACGGCTACAACAACGGTTCGTCGGTTGTCGGTGTGAATTGGAACGGTCCGGCCACGACCGCCATCAGCAGTAATACCTTCTATGTTTCCGGTCCGAATATGACGGCCATCTCGCTGACGGATCCCACGCTGACGTCGCAGTTAACCTCGACTTTCAATGGCAATATCATTTACTTCGTGGCAAACGCGGCGTCTGGTGGTACGGGGATCTGGATCACCGAGGGACAGTCTGGCCAAACGTCGACCGGCAATGCGAATTTGACGGTGACCAGCAACCAGATCGATTTCCAATCCACCGGCGGAACCGGATTCCGGTTTGATCTGTACGCGCCCAATACCGAGCTCGTCACGACCAACACGGTCACCGATCAGGCCGGCGGCGCGACGGGGATTCTGTACGACTACGCGGGTTCGGGAACCAGTACCCAGCTGACGGGGAACATCATCAATCTGCTGAAGGGTGACGTGACAACTCATCGCGGAATCATTTTCTCGCAGGTCGCCTCGAACGTGACTCTGGTTACTCCGTACAACACGGTATCAAACTCGATCTTCAACACGACCACTCAGGAAGCCTTCGCAATTCCGACGGGCACGGGGGCGGGTGGAATCGTGATCAACGGCAACTACCTGGTCGCACCGAATTGGTAAGCCGCGCCGGATTGATGTCGGGATGGCGGAGTTCGCGGGGGCACGTCGCCAGATCAGTGCGCGACGGGTCGTTGGCGGCTGCGATCAATCGCCGTTTTCGCCAGGCTCGGCTTCAGCAAATCGGCCAGGCAGGCTCTGTCTTCCGGCAGTCGTGCCAACGGGTCAGGATAAATACCTCGAACAACACGATCTGCCAGCATTCTCGCACGGTTGACCGCGCTGTCCAATTACGGCGCCCGAGCATTAGGTGACGGCACGGACGATCCATTCAAGAAATACAGCAACAAAATCGCTGTGATTTCGCTATGATCACCTGTCTGTCGTCGCCGGTCGCCGTTGCTTGGAATGATCATGCGGAAGCGGGTCTGTCATTGGTGTGGCCTGATTGTCGGTGGGACGGTGCTGCTGGCCATTTCCGTGCTGCATGCGGCAGCGGTACCGCCCAGTGCCGAATTTCTGGCGGCTAAACAGTCGTTCTTGAAAGAGATGAAGAAGTCCAATCCGGTGGCTCGTGCCGCGGCTGTCAGGGCCTTCGGCAGTGTGATGCACCCGGGCGCGGCCGAACTGCTTCTCAAACGCGGATTCGCTGACGAGGACGAGGGCGTGCGGCTGGCGACGCGGGCGGCTTTGGGGAAACTGGCCGACGATTCTCTGGTCAACCGGTTTCTGGTCGACGAGCTGAAAAGGTCGCTGCGCAAAACGATGGCGACCGAGGTCTCGGTGGAATTGTTGCGAGCACTGTTGGTCAGCAATGTCGAAGATCGACAGAGCGAGCTGTTGACGTTTATCGACGAATACCTGGCCACGCCGAAAGGTAATCTGCTGGTGCCGATGACCGTGATTGACGACTTCGCAGAGCAGGGCACTGCCGATGCGGTCCGATCAGTGACGCTGTTGGCGAAGGCGAGCGTGTTCGAGACACATTTTGGCTATCGCCGTTGCGTCGTGCAGGCGATGACCAAGATTCGCCGGCCCGAGGCGGTCGATTTTCTGATCAAACTGTTGCCCAAGACCGATGGGCTGATTCAGTACGACGTGGTGCATTATTTGACGGCGCTGACAAAGCAGAAGTTTCGCGGCAACGACATGCAATGGGCCGAGTGGTGGAAAGCGAATCGCGACAGTTTTTCGTTTCCGGCGGCCGACGTGGCGCTCGTCGAAGAAGAGGTGAACGAAGAGCGACCGACGTACTATCGCATTCCGATTTGCGCTAAGCGAATCGTGTTCGTACTCGACACTTCCGGCAGTATGCGAGGCCAGCCGATTGAGGCCGCGAAGCAGGCGCTGGTCAAAGCGATCGATTCGCTGCCGGAAGTCGTCAATTTCGACGTGGTCATGTTTGATATCCATGCCGCGACCTGGCATCCACGACTCGTGCCTGCAACCGAAGATGCCAAGAAGACGGCCTCGCGGGCGGTCATCTCCCGAGGGTTAGCCATGGGAACCGCTTCGCATGCGGCATTGATGGCCGCCTTCAGCCTCGATCCCGAAGCGATCTATTTCCTGTCAGATGGCGAGCCGACTGATGGGCCACCGGTCCAGATCGTCAATGCGGCCAGCCAATTGAATCGCACTCGCCGCGTCTCGATTCACACGATTGGCGTGGTGACGACGGCCCACGGCGGCGAAGGACTGACGCTGTTCATGAAACCACTCGCCGAACAGAACTACGGCACGTTCCAACTGATCGAGTAACGCCCGGTCATTGTTCGTCCGGCCGCGATGCGGGGTGCCGAGTCATCGTGACGAAGACGCGTATCAATTTGGACGCGATTCTAATTCGATAGAAGATCTCTTGCCTGATTGGCTGTGGCTTACTACCTTCTATCAAAATAGAAGATCGGGTTCAGTTTCCTGGCAGGCAGAATCATGGTGAGACCGAAATCGACGCAGCCGACCGATTTGGAATTGGAAATCCTGAAAATCCTGTGGGATCGGTCGCCGCTGGCGGTACGGGAGGTGCGAGAGGCCCTCGAGGCGGCCGGCCGAGTGCTGGCTCATACGTCGGTGATCACGACGTTGAATGTGATGGTGGGCAAGAAGTATTTGTCGCGGTCGATGCAGGGCAATTCGTGTTTGTTCTCGCCGAAGGTCGCTCGAGAGGAAGTGACCGGTCGCATGCTGGGTGACGTTGTTCGCCGCGCCTTCGACGGTTCGGCCAAAGCGGTGATGCTCAGTCTGTTTGAATCGTCGGAACTGGATGCCGACGAACTCAAAGAGCTGCGACAGATCTTGAACCGAAAAACGAAGGAGCAATCGCAATGAATCTGGCCGCATTTTTCAATTCCGTTCACGAGAACTGGTGGTGGTTCAGTGGGTCTCTTGCTTCGCGGGTCACACTGACGCTGGCTCATTTCGCCTGGCAGGGCTGTTTGATCGCGGGTCTGTTTATCCTGGCCAATGCCGCGCTGCGTCGGAATTCAGCGAATGCCCGCTACGTGCTGGGTGTGGTCGCACTAGCGCTGCTGGCCGTCTGCCCGTTGCTGACCTTCGGTGTTTTGACGGCACCTTCGGAGAGGGGCGGGGCGGGGGATGACTCGGCGGCCCGTATCGCGACCGACCTGAATTCCTCTCCGATTCCGTTAATGCCTGCCCCATCGGAGTTGAATCAGACCTTGCAGCGCAATCAAAAGCTGTCGTTGGAGGCGATGATCAGTTTCTGTCATCGAGCGATGACAAGGGTCGAGTTCGTGTCCCCCTATGTTGCCACAGCTTATGCAGCGGGCGTTGTCGCGCTGCTATTGCGATTGATGATCGGCCTCTGGACGGGGCATCGTTTGTGTCGGGCTGCGGTGGTCGTGGTGGATGATGCTGTTCAACAACTTGTGTACGTCATAGCCAACAAGTGGGCGATGCCGGTGGTTCCGGTGGTCGCGTATTGCCAGCAGGTGTCGGTTCCCGTGGTGGTTGGTGTCCTGCGTCCACTGATCTTACTTCCGCCAGCTCTGATGACCGGGCTGAGTCCTTATCAACTGGAAGCCGTTCTGCTTCACGAACTGGCTCATCTTCGTCGTTGGGATTTGACCGTTAACTTATTCCAGCGAGTGGTCGAGGCTTGTTTATTCATCCATCCTGCCGTCTGGTACGTCAGTCATCGCATCAGCATCGAACGGGAACATGCGTGCGACGATCTGGTGCTGTTGTCGGGATGGAAAGCCTCGGACTATGTGGGAGTCTTGTTGGGACTGGCCGATTTTTGTGCGGCATCGCCAAATTCAACGAGGGACACCGCTGTGTTGCTGGCCGCCTCGGGAACGCGGCCCTCGCAACTCAAGCAGCGGGTCTTGAGATTGCTGGGTGAATCGGCGGGTGTGCCACCCCGGTTGTCGCGGTCAGGATTCGGCGGATTGATGGTCACGCTGTGCATGATGATGGCGGCCTGGTCTGTTTTGGCCGGTCGTCCGCAGGTGGATGCCCAACCGTCGAACGGCAGCTCTATCGATCTGGTGACGGAGGAGCCCCGAGGCCTGCTGGAATCATCGACCTTGTTGGCCGGTGACCAATGTTTGGGATCTTTTGGTGATCGTGATGAAGACGCCACAAACTCGCCGACGGAGAAATTACTGGCTGACGACAAGAAGGTCGCGGAATCCACGCCACCGTCACCAAAATCCGACGAAGAGATTCGCGCGAGCACCCAACCCACATTGAATCTCGAAGAGCCTTTTCGGCTGGATCAACCATTGGTGGACGTGGTGATCGAAGGAAACTCGACCATTCTAAAATCTGAGATTTCCAAACAGATCAAAACACGTCCAGGGCTGCACGTCACGCAACAGCAAATCAGAGACGACGTGGATGCTTTGGTGCGAACACGTTGGTTTGCCAGCGTTGAACCGGCTCTGCGCACGGTCGACGACGGGGTTGTGTTAGTCTTTCGTGTCCTCGAACGTTCCCTTGTCAGGCGAGTCGAATACAGAGGCCTGAAAAAGATGAAGCAAAAGACCTTCGATGCGTTAACACAATTAAAGCCGGGCAGCCCGTTTGACATCGGATCGAACCGTGAATGCGCCCGAAGAATCGAAGAGTATTACCATGAAAAAGGTTTTGCGTTTGCGACCGTCGAACTCGAAAAGGGCAACGACCGCGACGACCGTGAAGTTGTCTTTCTGATCAATGAAGGCCCCAAAGTTCATGTGACTTCGGTGAAATTTGAGGGAAATGAAGAACGTACCGAAGAAATCTTGAAGACCAAAACACGAGACGAGACGCGCACTCTGTGGCTGTTCGGTGGCAAGTATGACCCGTCATCGATCAAGGATGACGTCGAAGGCCTTAAGCGGTACTACCACGGCCTGGGTTATCTCGACGTCGAAATCAAAGACCATTTGAAGTTCTCAGACGACAAAGCCGACGTCGAATTTCACTACGAGGTCTGCGAGGGGGTTCGCTACCGAATTGGAAACATTGAAATCGTGGGCAATTCGGTTCTGACTGACGAAGATCTGCGCAGCTTGATGAAAGTTCAGGCCGATACCTTCTACAGCGCCAGGGAGATCGGCAAGGACATCGAAGCCATTAAGACGAAGTACCGTGAGCAAGGCCGCCCTTTCTGCCAAATCACGGCCGAGCTGGTTTGGCAACGAGAGCAAAAGACCGTCGATGTGCGGCTGAATATCGCGGAAGGTGAGATTCTCAAGATCCCACCTGTCGAAATAATGATGGGACCGGTCCCGATCAACATCGATTTCGCGGTCGGACTTTCCCCCGGTGTTGGCCGACTTTTCCCCGTCGTTAGTCCACGAAACGCTCAACCCGGTTAGATTCCGATGCTCGAGAGAACATCAATGAAGCGATAGACGACGCCCGTGGCGACGGGGGCTTCGACTTCCGCTTTGGCGGCGGCTTCTTCGAGTTGATTTCGGGCGGCATCCAGTGATACTGCGGAACGCTGTTCGTGCAGCGAGCGAGCCACTTCGCTGACCGCTTCGGCCAGATGAGCGGTGTTCGCGGAAGCGAGTCCGGTTGAATTGAGTTCTTGTCCCAATTCGTCGAGCAGGCTGGCCAACGATTGTTGTGTCTCGGGCGCTAAATGATCGGCTTCGCGTAACGCGGCCGCCAGTTGTCTGAGATTGGCATGAATCAGCGCCGGATTCTGGGGTTCGGGATTGGTTTGTTCGGACATGGTTTCGATCTCCCCGTGGTGGAACAAAAATCAAGCTGATGAAAATCCCGTAACTCGTTGTTTTCCGCATTCTAGCATGGCGATTCCGTAGTCAACACGCCAAGCCCGTTTTGAACGGGATGCCGTTCAGCGAGATAAGTTTGCCGGGATCGTCGTTTCAACCGTTCCCACGAGGAAAATCTGCGTCGGCAGGCTTGCGATGACGGCGGAAGTGTGATCAAACCATGTCAGTCCCACCCGATGGCGGTCTCTGCTACAACTCTGTCAAGGAGTTGCTTGTCATGTCAGACGTCTTTCCTGTGAATGACTACGGCCCGCTGATGCCGGGGCTGGTGATGGCGGGAGTCGCGATTTTCCACGTCTTTCTGGCGCAATTTGCCGTCGGCGGGGGAATGCTGCTGTGCTATTTTCAGTGGCTGGCGATGACGAAACGGGAAGTTCACGCCCAGCGATTTGTCGAAGGCTATTTCAAGCTGCTGGTGCTGATCAGTTTTGTGGTCGGGGCGTTGACGGGTGTCGGGATCTGGTTCACGGCCATTCAAATCAGCCCGGCGACGATCGGTTCCATGGTCGACAACTTCCATTGGCTGTGGGCCACGGAATGGACCTTTTTCTGCTTGGAAATCGTCGCAGGGTATTGTTTTTACCGGTATCACGAACGTTTGACGGACCGGGCGGCGATGACGTTGCTGGCGATTTATGCCCTCGCTTCGTGGGTCAGTTTGTTTGTGATTAACGGCATTCTGTCGTGGCAATTGACGCCGGGTCGCTGGTTGGAAACACACAACGTCTTCGACGGATTTTTTAATCCCAGTTTTTGGCCCAGTTTGCTGTTTCGCACGGTGGTCGCGATGACGCTGGCCGCTTTGGCCGCGTGCGTTGTGATTAACCTGATGAATTCCATCGATCGCGACGCCAAACGGGCGTTGATTAATCGCGCCGCGCATCTGCTGGTGCCGATGGTGCTGATGCCCGTGCTGGGCGTCTGGTTTCTGGCCGTCATGCCGGCCGACAGCCGCAGTTGGGTGCTCGGCGGCAGCCCGGCCATGATGCTGTTTCTGAATATCTCGATCGGATCGTCGCTGGCGATCGGGGGATATGCCCTGCTGGGCATGGTGATGCAGCGGCTTTATATCAACGGGGCTACCGCATCGCTGCTGCTATTGTTGGCGTTTGGCGCCACGGCGGGAGGTGAGTTCGTGCGAGAAGGTTCTCGGAAGCCGTACTCGATTCGGCAGGTGCTGTATTCCAACGCGATCAAACCTGACGAGGTGGCGCGGCTACGCGAAGTCGGCTGTACAACCAACGATCCGTATCCTCTGCGTCAGGCCGATCAATTTCCCAATGATCAGGTCCGCCTGGGCGCACGGGTGTTTCGTCGTCAATGCAGCGTGTGTCACACGGTGCAGGGAACGAATGCGGTCGCGGAACTGACGGGTGCGTGGGACGCGAATCAGATGCGCATGAACTTTGCCAAGCTGCAACACACCAAGGCATTCATGCCGCCGTTCGCGGGGAGCGCCGTGGAATTGGAATCGCTGGTCCAGTTTATTGACTGGTCGAGTGCACGGCGGCCAGACAGTTGGCCCGCCAGTGACGATCCGGCCACGGTGGCTCAGATCCAGAACTGGTTGGATGAAGCGGGGACCGCCCCCGGAGATTTTGAACAGAATCGGAACCGTCATTCCGCTCGCAATCCTTAAGAGTGACTCAAACAACGGAGCCTGCTAGAAAGTCTTGACGAACGATGACTGCGATCTTTCCGTTCGGCTTTTCCCTGCCGACCGCGTTCTACTTGACGCTGTACGTGCTGACATTTGTCTTGCACCAAATGTTTATGCACTACGTGCTGGCCGGCAGTTTGTATGTTGCCTGGGCGGCGGCTTGGCCCGGACAGGGATCGCGGCCTCGCACGGAACAGACGCTGAGCGCGGTTTTGCGCGATTGGATGCCGTTCCTGCTGAGCGCGGCGATCACGGTCGGCGTTGCGCCTTTGTTATTTATTCAGATCGTTTACCAACGGCAGTTCTATACGGCGAATCTGTTGCTGTGGTGGCGCTGGATGATGGTCGTTCCTGTGTTGATCGGGGCATTTTATCTCTTGTACCTGATCAAAAGTTCCTGGCTTTGGCGGTGGCCCTATGGGGTGCGAGTGGCGGTGGCTGCTGGGACATCGATCTGTTTTCTGTTCGTGGGCTTTTGCTGGACGGCCAACCACCTGCTGGCGAACAGTGGAGCGGATTGGCCCGAGGTATACGCCACCGGCCGCTTGCCGTTTTCCGCTGGCGCGGTCATTCCGCGGATGCTGGTGTGGATTGGCGGGTCGTTCGCAACGATGTCGGCGATTGTCGGCTGGCAATTGTTCTATCGTCAGACGTGGTCTGAAGCGGGCGCGGTTGAGTCGCCAGAACAGCGGGCCGATCTGCGAACTTCGGTGCGAACCCTGGCGAGTTTGACGGGCGGGGGCCTGACGATCGCGGTGTTGGCGGGCCTGTTGTCCATCGTGCTAGGCGGTGCATCGTCGCGAAGTCTGTTGTGGTCGGGCTTGATTTTACCTTATCTGTGCCTGACAGTGGCGGGCCTTGTGCTGCAGGGGATCGGCTGGAGGTGGCAATGGCAGGCCAGTCGCTTCGATATTCGCGGGTTAATGGCCGCCACGGCCGGAGCGGTGTGCAGTGTGCTGGGCGTGGCGGTGATTCGAGAAGGAGTTCGTCTGCGAGCCGTTGATCTGGTCAGTTTGGCGCCGCAGCATGCCCAGGCGGCCACGGTCGGCGGATTCGGCGTATTCATCGCCGCGGCATTACTCGTTTCCATTCTGATCGCGTGGTGTGTGCGGTTGGTTAAAGTGTCCTGGTCACCGCAAGTGAATAAATAAATTGGGAGCTTCCATGATTCATGTTTTGGCTTTGGTGGAGACAATCGCGGGCCATCGCGACGACTTTTTGCGTGAGTTTGCTCAAGTGACGGCACCCGTTCGACAAGAAGCGGGTTGCATCGAGTACGGAGCGGCGGTCGACGCGGTCACGGATCTGCCCATGCAACAGCAGTTGGGCGAAAATTTCGTGCTGATTGTCGAGAAATGGGAAAGTCTGGCGCATCTCAAGGCGCATCTCGCGGCGCCGCATATGACCGATTATCGAGTTCGGATCAAACCATTTGTCCAGACGGTTCGCCTGCAGATTCTGGAACCTCGTTCTTAAGAATCGTTGTCATCTCGCTTTCGGCCGGTTGGGCCTGCACCGGCTTTCCGAAGTCGACCTGCGCGGGTACTCCAGCAAAAAATGCTTATGGCCTTGAGTAATTCGGCGGGATTCGGACGATGCCGCTTGAGCGAATCGTCAGCAGAGTTGACACTTTTTGGGCGGACGTCTCTAATCAGTTGGCAGTGTATAGGGCTTGTGAGAAGGCCGTTTGCTCGCATCACTTCGGGCTCTATTTTGACGACGGGATCTCAACACGATGAGGAGTACGTTCATGCGGATGAGTTGGACTTGGATTGCGTGCGGTGTGGCTCTTGCTGCCGCCAACGTTTGCTTGGCACCGACGGCTGATGCTCGGCCCAACTACAACAAGGAGTTTTGGGATGCTTACCCGTCTCTGAAGGCTCATGCCGAAACGAAGTGTGGCGCCTGTCACGGCACCGACAAGAAGGTCCGCAACGACTACGGCAAGGCCGTGGGCGAAGCCTTGGGCGGGGCGAAAGTCACCGACGCCGAGAAGATCAAGGCTGCCTTTAAGGCCGCGGAAGACAAAGCCAGTGCCACCGAAGGTAAGACCTTTGGTGACCTGATCAAGGACGGCAAGCTGCCAGGGAAAGCTCCCTGATCGTTAGTTCGTCGATTCAAACTTGAGTCTCTCAAGAACTAGCGAAGCCCGACTCGTTTGAGCCGGGCTTCGTTCTTTTGACGCGTGGCAATTTCATTTCCTCATCGCTCTGGGAGAACGTGGTTTATGTGCCGGATTCGTATTTTGACCGGAATCATGCTGGGTCTGGTGGTGTCCATGACGTCGCAAACCACGTTCGCGGAAGAAAAAATGCTGCTCTGGCCCGAGGGGGCTCCGGGCGCCAAAGGGACCGAAGAACCGGATCAGCCCAGTCTGACCGTCTATCCCGCTCCCGAGGATCTGTCGACCGGGACAGCCGTCGTGATTTGTCCGGGGGGCGGTTACCACCATCTGGCGGTGGGGCACGAAGGCGAAGAGATTGCGAAATGGCTGAATACGCTGGGCATCACAGGTTGTGTGTTGCGTTACCGTTTGACACCCTACCAGCATCCCTCACCGCTGCAGGATGCGCAACGAGCGGTCCGCATCGTTCGCAGCCGGGCCGCTGAATGGAAAATCAACCCGGCGAAAATCGGAGTCCTGGGTTTTTCGGCGGGTGGACATTTGGCCTCCACGCTGGCGACGCATTTTGACGACGGCGACGCGGCAGCGACGGATGCGATCGATCGGGTCAGTTGTCGTCCTGATTTTGCGATTTTCTGTTATCCGGTGATTTCCCTGTCCGACGAATCGATCGTGCATAAAGGATCTCGCAGCAATTTGCTCGGTGATGATCCGACCAAAGAAATGGTCGATTTCCTGTCCAACGACCAGCAAGTGACCTCGAAGACGCCGCCGACCTTTCTGTGGCACACGGGGGAAGATCGCGGGGTTCCGCCGCAACACAGCGTCCAGTTTTATCTGGCTTGCCTGAAAGCAGGGGTCCCGGCCGAACTGCACATTTATGAAAAAGGTCCGCATGGAATCGGCCTGGGAAAAAAATTTCCTGCGGCGGGGCAGTGGTCGGTACAATGTGAAGCGTGGCTGCGAGGACGCGGATTGCTGGACAAATAGTCGCTGTTCAAGGAGGCATTTCCTTTCAGTGGCTTATGATAAGACCGGTCCGTGTGCAGCCTGCGGCAGACCGGGACAGGGGTTTTCGGCGCTTCGTTCCGCCTTTTCGAAACGGCGACAATTTTGATGGACGCGAAACTTTCACGCTGGGGCTGGGGTTTGAAGCCCGCGCCGATTTCGTCGGACGGTGAACCGGCTTCGCCCCCCCGCAGCCGGCGTTCATGGCGAAGATTCTTTCGCGACATCTTCTTGTACTTCGTGACCTACGTGGTCATTTCGGGTGTGTCGATTGGACCTCTGGTTTGGGGCGGTCTACGTGGACGGCCCCAAATGGTTTGCGCGTCTCTATCTGCCGCTGGCCTTCCTGTGCGAAATTTTTCCACCACTTGGCTGGTTGATCAATTCCTGGATCAATTGGTGGATCCTCTAATTGTTTTGCGCGGTCGCGGTGATTGTTCATTCGAGCCGCTGGTCTATACTTTTCTAGCGACCGCGAGCGCGTCCGGTTCGCGAAGATCGTTTTTCATTCTTCATTAATTGACTTGATTGATCACAGGATATTCATGCCGCACTCCAGTCGACCGATGAACCTTCAGGAATTACGCGAGAGTGGCTGGGTCTCGAAGACCGTCAAGCAGGAATTGCGAGATAACTTTCTGAAGGCGCTCGCTGCCGGGGACCCGCTGTTTCCCGGGATTGTCGGATATGAAAATACGGTGATTCCCGAAATCAATATCGCGCTGATCGCCGGTCACGACATGCTGTTTCTGGGCGAAAAAGGGCAGGGGAAAAGTCGTCTGATGCGGACACTGTCGCGGTTTCTGGATGAAGCCATTCCCTATATCGCGCATCCGGAAGCGCCGCTACACGATGATCCATACCAGCCGATCGCCCGGGTTTGTCGCGATCTGGTCGCTAATGTGCCGGCCGCCGAAGTGCCAATCGGGTGGTGGTCGCGCGAAGACCGTTATGTCGAACGTCTGGCTCCGGGAACCAAATTTGCCGACATCATTGGGGAAATCGACCCTGCCAAGCTGGCCGGAGGAACCAGTATGTCGGCCGAAGAGGCCTTGCACTTTGGTCTGATTCCCCGCATGCATCGCGGGATCTTCGCGATGAACGAACTGCCCGAACTGGACGAACTGGTCCAGGTGGGCATGTTCAATATTCTGGAAGAACGCGACGTCCAGATTCGCGGGTTTCCCGTGCGATTCGATATCGATGTGCTGATTCTCTTTTCGGCCAATCCGGCGACCTACAATCGCAGTGGCAAAGTCATTCCGCAGTTGAAAGACCGCATCGGTTCGGTCATTCACACGCACTATCCCCAGGACCGTGATCAGGGGATCGAAATCATGGAGCAGGAAACGGACATCGACTTGGGTGGCCCTTATCCCGTGATCGTGCCCCGTTTCATGAAAGAGATTATTGAAGAGCTGAGTGTCGTCGCTCGAAAATCGAAATATATCGATCAGCAGTCCGGAGTCAGCGCTCGTTTCAGCATCGCTAATTACGGAACGATGATTGCCAGCGCCCGCCAACGCGGTGCCCGTTTGAATGAGCGTCCGGCCGTGCCGCGCATCAGCGATCTGGGACATTTGTACTCGTCGTCGCTGGGCAAGTTGGAATTGGATCTGATGGGCAGCCATCAGATGAGCGAACGGCAGATCCTGGATTCGTTCATTGCCGAAGCGATCCGATCGGTTTTTGAGGAATATGTCGACAAGCATGGCATCGACGAAATCGCACAAATCTTCGGCCAGGGGGTGAAGATTGAAGTCGGCGACATGTTGCCGTCAGCACACTATGTCGAACGTTTGAAACGTGTGCCGCCGGCGTGGGAGAAAGCGTTTGAAGTGAATTCGTCCAGTGACCCGGGGGTGCGGGCTTCCTGTGTCGAATTCGTGCTGGCCGGTCTGTATTCCAAAGAGAAAATTTCCCGCAGCCAATCACGGGGTCAAATCCGATACGAAACGTGACCCGCTGACAACGGGGCGCAAGTCCACGCGCAGCATCAGATCGATTCAGATCATGGGAATGATCCGTTCCTGTTCGGAAAGGAAGAATGGAATGAGTTACATGCCGTTGTCTGATCAGGATGTCGCGTTCCCCATTGTTCTCGCAGATGATCAAGTTCCGGAATGTTATTCGCCCGCCTGGCGGGCCGATCTCTTCGAAGCGGCAAGAGCGTTGAGAGTCTTACGATGAGCGGTAGACAGCTGGGCGGCGTCATTCATACGTATCAGCGGTACGACCCGGCCAATATTCCCGGTCCGACGCCGCCTGCGCCCGATCTCGTTTCGCATGCGTTCGAGCATCTGTTGGAATTCGGTAACTTGCGGGAATTGACCGACGAGGAACTGGCGCGGGCCGTGAAACTCGATATCCGTCAGATTGCCGGGTTGGGACCGAGCCTCGAGTCGCTGCAAAAGATGCTGCGTGAACGCAAACGGAAGATCCTCTCGGCCTGGGAAACCAAAAAGGTGGTGGACGAGGCGAAGCGAGCCTTTGTCAAGCGGGCACGCAGTCTTCATCCTCCTGATGAATTGAAAGCGGCCTTTGAGCGGGCCGTCGATGAAGAACAGATTCGCGACCTGGAACGTCTCTGGTACCGAACGGGTAACGATCAGTCGCCCTTTGCCAGACAGCTGGTGCAACTGGTCGATCGGCTGGGTGACAAATATCAGATTGATGAACTGGCTTCAAAGTACGAATTCACCGGTCGCAAACCGTTGACGATCGATCAGGCGCTGTCCGTCAAAGAAGAATTGGAAGCCATCGATCGTTTGCTGAAGCAGTTGGAAGAAGCGGCCAAAACCGCGCAGATCGCGGTGATTGATCTTGCGGAACTCAGCCAGTTCGCCGATGCCGAACAAATGGACGAATTGTCGCAGATGCAGCGGCAGGTGTCAGAACTGGTGCGTCAACTGGCCGAGCAGCAGGGGTTGGAAAAGACGAAGAAGGGCTATGAACTGACGCCCCAGGCCTATCGAATGTTTCAGGGGCATTTGCTGGAGCAGATTTTCAGTCAGTTGGAGGAATCGCGAACCGGCCGGCATCAAGGACCGATTCAGGGCGAAGGCGCCGTCGAGTTGCCGGTGACCAAAGACTACGAATTTGGGGATTCGGTCTCGCAGATGGATATTCCCCAGTCGCTGATCAACGCAATGATTCGCGACGGTCGGCGCCCCGTGCGGATGCGAGCCGAAGACATCGTGATTCATCGTACGCGAAACAATCCGAAATGTGCGACGGCCGTATTGATGGACATGAGCGGTTCGATGCGGCATGGCGGCCAATACATCAACGTCAAACGGATGGCGCTGGCCTTGGATGGCCTGATCCGGAAAGAGTATCCCGGTGATTTCCTGCAATTCATTGAAATGGCCAGTTTTGCCAAGCCACGCCACTTCAGTGAAGTCGCTTCCTTGATGCCGAAAATCGTGACCATCTTCGATCCGATCGTTCGTTTGCGGGCTGACATGAGTCGTGAGGATATTTCCGAATCGGATATTCCCCCGCACTTTACGAACATCCAACATGCCTTGCAGTTGGGCCGGCAGTATTTGTCGACGCGCGACACGCCGAATCGCCAGATCGTGTTGATTACCGACGGTTTGCCCACGGCTCATTTCGAAGGGCCATTGCTGTATCTCTTGTATCCGTCTGATCCCAAGACCGAAGCGGCGACGATGCGCGAAGCGTTGCTGTGCAAACGTGCGGGAATCGTGATCAATATTTTCCTGCTGCAAAGCTGGTCGCAATCACACGAAGATATCCGGTTCGCCCATCGACTGGCTGAATCGACCCGGGGTCGCGTGTTCTTTACCGCCGGACGGGATCTCGATCGGTTCGTGGTCTGGGACTACGTCAATCGTCGCAAATCGATCCTCGGTTGATGATCAGATGATGCCGTGCAGCGGGCCGCCTGGTGCGGCGAGTTGATCGACGCGGCGGGTCACGGCTGGATCTTCGATCAGCGGCGGTGCGTGGTGCGGTTTGATGCGGGCGTCGATCACCAACGAGCCTTTGCAGCCCCAATGCTTGTCGTGCGTGAAGGATTCGACGCCGGACAGGTCGGCCGCCGGATTCGATCGGGTGAACGTGACCCACAGCCAGTTGTTGACAGTTCGTGAGGTGAATTCACTGTCATCAACAACCACGATCAGCGGAAAGGCCGCGAGCGTCTCTGTCACAGGTGCCAATGCCGAACACAACGGGGCGATGCCGATGGCCGGAGAGGCTGTGCGGCTTTCGATGAGCAGGACGCCGGGAAGTGCGATCCGCGGATTGCGGAAGCCGTCAGGCAGCGGCAGACGAGCGGGTAACTCGGTGCCCAGATCTCGTCGTTTCGGACCCGCTGCGGCAATAACCACTTTGGAACCCTGATTGAAGCCGCTGCCCGAGTAATCGAGCGTGTCCATCGTGGTGCGTGTCTGAAAATGCAGGTCGTTCTGCCAGTCAACCCGTTCCAGCAGGTGTCGGAAATAGGCGGGAATATCGTGAATGTCGAGTTCCGGCTGGTCTTCCTGCGCGACGATGAACAGATATTTGGCCAGCGACAATTGGCCTTGGCCCAGGATGGCGTTGGCCGTCGTGAGCAGTTCCTGCGGTGTGCGGCGCGTGGCGTAGGGTACGTATCGTTCGCTGCCGATCGCCAGCAGCAGTGGGTGAACGCCGGCGGCATCGACGGCATGAATGGCCTTCACGCCCGGCAGGATCGTGGGAATGATGGGGCCGGTGATTTCGTGAATGATCTCGCCGAAGGACGTGTCCTCTTGAGGGGGGCGACCGACGACGGTGAAGGGCCAGATCGCTCCTGTGCGGTGGTAGACATGGTCCACCTGCATGACGGGGAATTCGTGTCGCAAACTGTAATAGCCCAGATGATCGCCAAAGGGACCTTCGAGTTTTGTCTGTCGGGGATCAATCGTGCCCGAAATGCAGAAGTCGGCATCGGCATAGATCGGAAGTTGGTTGTCGCGGCAGATCATGCGGACGGGCCGGCGGCCGAGCGCTGCCCCGAATAACAGCTCTGACAGCCCCTCGGGCAGTGGCATGACCGCGGCGAGGGTCATCGCCGGCGGACCTCCGACGAAGATGTTGACTCGCAGCTTTTCGCCGCGTTGGACCGCCGCGGCGTGATGAACGCCGATGCTGCGGTGAATCTGATAGTGCAATCCGACTTCTTGGTTGGGAGTGTAATCGTTGCCATTGAGCTGCACGCGATACATGCCCAGATTGGAGTTTTTGAATCCGGGGTGATCGGGATGTTCGGTATAGACCTGCGGCAAGGTGATGAAGCCACCGCCGTCGTTGGGCCAACTGGTCATGCGCGGCAATTGATCGAGCGTCGTTTCGTTTTCGATGACCGGTCCACGACGGACTCGCCTGATCCACATCGACCAGAGGGTCTGCGGAACATCACGATAACGCCAGGGCTGTCGCGCCAGCTGACCGGGGTCGATTTTCAATTCGACCAAATGTCGCACGGCTTCCAGCGAATCACGAAATAGAAATCGTGTTCGGTTCATGGTACCAAACAGATTCGACACCATGGGAAACCGACATCCCTTGACCCGGGCGAATAGCAGGGCTGGCCCTCCGGCCAGATAGACCCGTCGCTGGATTTCGGCGGCTTCCAGGTGCGGATCGATTTCGGTGTCGATACGAACAAGACGCCGATGTTGTTCGAGGTCGAGGACAGTTTCGGCGAGGCTGCGGTAACCCATGGGTGGTGGAGCGATTGCGAATGAGTCGTGACGGATCGTTTATCGGATCATAGCTTCCGTGGCTCGTTCGGCGACAGAGTGGCGGGGTTTCGATTAAGATTGCGGCCAGGCGGCCCAGCGCGAGCCGATGTGCGGACGGGGATGAAAGGGACGGAAACTTGAGCGACGATTCACACGACGCAGCGAACTTGTTGGGAATTCCATGGCAACTGCGCGGCGAATCACTGCCTCCATTGCCCCCGGTTCCGTATCCCGACGAGCATTGGGACTGGGCGGCGATCAATTCGAAGCCCGAGATTGATCCGACCGCCTGGGTCGCGGATGGTGCCATCGTGGTCGGGCGAGTGCGACTGAAGGCACGTAGTTCAATCTGGTACGGCTGCATTCTGCGAGGCGATCAGCAGTGGATTGAAGTGGGTGAGGAAACCAATGTCCAGGACGGTTCAATCCTGCATGTTGAAGAAGACACGCCCTGTATTCTGGGTAACCGGGTGACATTGGGGCACCGCGCGATTGTGCATGGTTCCACGGTGGGAGATGGAGCTCTGATCGGGATCGCGGCCACGGTGCTAAGCCGCTGTATCATCGGAGAGGGGGCCTTGATTGCGGCGGGAGCTGTCGTTCTCGAACACACCGTGGTGCCGCCACATACGCTGTGGGTGGGCTGCCCGGCCAAACAGGTCAAAGTGCTGACGCCGGAACAACGCGAGCGTCTGGCGGCCACCTATCGTCATTACGTCAATAATTCCGCTGGCTACCGACACTTAGAGAATCCGCAATAGTGCTGACGGGGATGACAGCGATTCTTCCCCCGAGGCGGGCCAAATTCGTCTTGCCCAGAAGTCGTCGGACTCGCTAGAACCTCGGCCGTTTGCCGCTCGTTTCTGGCTCTGTTCGATGGGAACGGACATGTCTCAGGTCATCGGAAGTCGAAGACCGCTGGTCGATAGTGAAGTTCGGCCGTACGAACTTTTCATGCTGATGCTGTGTGTCTATTCGCTGATCTCGTTGACGATGGACACTTTTTTCCACTTGCCAGCGAATGAAGTCGCCATTCTGGACGCGATCGACAACGTCGTTTGCGGGATCTTTCTGCTCGATTTCGTCGTGGGTTTTGCGATTGCACGCGACAAGCGACAGTTTCTCACGTGGGGCTGGATCGACCTGCTGTCGAGTATTCCCGTTCTGGAATCGTTTCGCGCGGGACGGATCATTCGTGTGATTCGCATTCTGCGCGTCTTGCGTGGCATTCGATTGGCGCGGATTCTGGCGCAGTATCTTCAGCGGCATCGGGCCGACGGCGCATTCCTGGCCGCGATTTTTTTGTCGCTGCTCTTGTTGCTGCTGTCCAGCGTGGCGATTCTGCAAGTGGAACAAGTCGACGGCGCCAACATTCAGACCGCTTCGGACGCCCTGTGGTGGGCCATCGTGACGATGACCACCGTGGGTTATGGGGACAAGTTTCCGGTGACGACGGCCGGCCGCATCATCGCCAGCGTGTTGATGATTTCAGGTGTCGGATTGTTCGGAACGCTGAGTGGTTCGGTCGCTTCCTGGATTATGAATCCGGTGGAAGAACGGCAAGAGATCGACCTGGACGCCATTCATGGGGAGCTGGCCGCGATTCACAGTCGGTTGAACTATGTCATTCCTCGTGAGGCGGTCTTAATGGACCCGCAACTGGGAAAGTTGATTGAGAGTTGGCCGTTGCTGTCCGAGGGGACTCGCCGCGAAGTGGAACGCCTGATCGGCGAACGAAGCTAGCGCGTTGCCACTGCGTCAGTTTCGGATTGTGGCACTGTATCGGAGTTTTCGGAGACGCAGTGTTCTTCTGGCTATGCATGGAGGAAAAAAAGTATTGCTTGAATCAAGGCGATCAAGCAATGGCACACCGCGCTGTTGAGCGTGACAAGCACTCGATTCAACGGATGACATGCATCCGGTCGGCATTCACCGTCGAGCCTTAAATCAATCTGCTTTGACTGTGCCAGCAGTCGGCGGAGGTGGGTCGGCCGGCGCCACATCGAACAGCACCGGCTTTTCCTGTGGTGAACTGGGTGGCTCCGCGTCTGCTGAACCAAAGGAGAAATCGAAGGCGGGGGCGTCCGGTGCATCGGGCGTCGACAATTCGTCCGGCAGTCGCTTCAGGCTGGACGTTTGCCGAGTGCGAGTTCCTCTCCAGACTGTTCCCCCGACCAGCAGCACTCCTGTCACGGCGGTCAGCACAATCATCCAGGTGCTGGGACCGGAGGGAGGTGTGGACGAGTTTGCGGAGACCACGCGTGCCCGCCCGACCAGCAGCGGCGCTCCGCGTCCGTGATCAAATGCGGTGAAGGTCATGACTTTCAGAAAATAGCCCACAAAGACGATCTCGGTGCGGACATCCGTTCCGATCGGAAGTCCGGCCAGAGGCGCCGGAAAAACGACGACGTAGGGAAACGAGCGCGATTCGTCCGTCCAACCCCAGGCTTCACAGACCTGGGCAATTCCCCCGGGGTTTTCCGGCGAATCATATTGCAGGACGCGGCGCACATGCAGACGCAGCCGGATCAGCCTGCCGCGATATTTCGCCGGTTGTTCCCAGAGTTGTGTAAACGGCACGTCGTCCAGGGCGCGTTGCTCTAATTGAGCCAACGGCTGGGTGCGACTCCAGTCCATCAAACGCCAGTAAGCGTTCATTTCTCGGGACTTCAGTGGAGCCCGGTCGATGACCAGCTCGAACAGCTCTTGGATGGCTTCCACTTCGGCTTCGTCCTGGTCGTTGGGGCCCAAGGCGAGTTGCTCGGGTTCTGTCTCTGCGGAGGTCTCGTTTTGAATCGCAGTCGCTTTGCCCTTTTCCTCGACAAAAATTTGCCAAGTGGCGGGATCTTTCAGTCGCGCGTAGAGCGCCCACAAGACCAACAGCGCCATCAGCATCGACGCGAGTCGCATGGCCGAGGTCGATTGTCCGAAGGGACGTATTGTTGTCCGACGCATCGCAAAAGTCCTGTCGCCTGCTGTCGTCTGATGGAAAACGTCTCGGACTGCAGGGATTGTCTGGGGTATTGAGTGAACCGTCACCAATTGCCGTCGGGTTGGCACCAGAGTCCGTAATCTGGCGTCGGATGCCAATCGAGAGGTCTTTTGTCTGGGTGCGGGGAAGAGGACGGATTGTTTACGCGACTCTGATTCGCACGATTACTGGGGGCTGCTCGCCGTTCCCATTTCGACCTCGGTGAAACTGATTTTCTGCATCGTAGTGCCGTCGGGCAAATGTTGTCGGTGGCAGACATCGATGATCTTCATCAGTTCTCCGTATCTCAGCCGGCCATCGACGGCGATTTGAATACGATCGAATGGGATCTGCTGAACGGCGAACAGCGATTGCAGTTTGCGATCGAGTCGATGCACGTTGGTTTCATCGAGCCGGCCATCGACGACCGAATTCGATTCGACTTTCAATTCTCGAACGTCGCCTTGGGTGTCCGCGACAACATGCAGATGCAGCGTTTCCATGGCCAGGACATCACCCGTGCCGTCACCAAATTTCTGATCCGATTCGACGTTGGTCAGTGGTACGGGCGGCGGCATGTTGAGGGCCAATTGGCCTTCAATGGGGGCCGGACGAAACGTCAGAATGAAAAACGTCAACAGTTGAAACGCCATGTCGAGCATGGCGGCCAGATTCAATTCGACCGTGCCCTGATCGCGTTGACGACGTCGTCTTCGTTGACTGTGACGCATGATCAGTGTTTTTCCTCGTGTGACATCGCGCTCAATGCGAACTGTCGATACCCCTGATCCTGGCAGACTTTGAGGACGTGGTTGACCAGATGAAACGGAGCCGCCCGGTCGGCGCGAATGATTACGGAGACGGGCAATTCGCCTTTGTCGACGGGCGTTCCGGAAAGACGCAGTTGTTCTCGCAACAGGCGAGCCTCACGACTGACGTAGCGTTCCACATCCACCTGTTGTCCGTAAGCGTTGACCTGGCCACCGGTGTCGATGTTCAGCAGCAGCGGCTCGAGTTTCCCATGTTTATCCAACGGGCGGGCGGATCCCAGGACGGGCAATTTCAACGACAGGTCCAGCGAAGCGCCTTTGAAATTGATCACCAGCATGAAGAAGGTGATCAGTTGAAAGACCATGTCGAGCAAGGGCGTCAGATTCGGCTCGGCTCGTTCGATCTGATGGTTGGACATCCCATTTCCCTCGCGAGATTTCAGGAAGCGGACTCAGAGGCCGGTTTCTTATGGGCGGCAGCGTGCAGACGGCGGATGAACTCGTCGGCCGCGTTCAGGGTTTGCACGCTCAGGCTTGCCACGCGATTTTTGAACAGAGCGAAAAAGTAAATCGCAGGCACCGACAGGCCGACGCCTTCAAACGTCAGAATGAGCGCTTCCGAGATCCCTCCGGCCACTTCGCTCGCTTTCATCTGGGCGTCGGATCGGGCGATTACGCTGAAGCTGGCGATCATCCCTTTGAGTGTTCCCAGCAGTCCAATCAGCGGGCCCAGGGTGCCGATCACCGCCAGCATACTGATTCGCTTTTCCATTTCGACCGTGATCACTTCGCCCTGTCGGTCGATGGCCTCGCGAGCGTCGCCCAGGCCCGAGGACAGTCCCACCATCCCGGTCGCGATCAATTGACCCAATTCGCTGGGACTTTCTTTGGCCAGTTTATAGATGGCATTGAAATCGCGTTTGGCCAGCAGTGCTTCACATTGTTCCATCAAGTCTGCCGGGGCGACAATCGGCCCTCGCAGTTCCATGAACAACTGAATGATGGTGGCGATGAAATAGATGGAAATCAGCAACAGCACTCCGCCGATCCAGCCGGAGGTATTGATGACCCACATCAGGGCCGATTGGGATTGAGGGTGGTCGCTGGCGGTTTTGCCGGCCGGGGCATTCGCCGCTTCGTTGGCTTGAGCGTGGACGACAACAGGTCGCGAAATGGTCGTGATCGAGATGGCCAACAGAACCAGCAGCAGCCAGGCGGGCGACATGCGATTGTTTGTCGGTTGAAGCATGAAAACGTTTCCTGTAAGGGCGGGGCGAACCCGATCTTTGGTCAGAGGAGGAGATCACGTTGATTGAAGTGGCCGGGCCAATTGTAATCATTGGCCGGGGGATTGTGACAGAGGCATCGATGCGATGCCAGAATCGGCGCGTTTTTCAGGGAAGCGGCCTCAATGAAGCGGGAAAACGCAAGGAGTTTCAATCGATGCCGGCATTGGTGGGCCAATTCACACCGCTTTGACCGGGCGAGTCCCGATCTGGTCTTCCCTGGATACGGCGGATTTGAATGATGTAGGGCCGAATGATCGTGCCGACGGTGGCTTTTGGCCATCGATCGCCGCTTTCGCATCCAGAACGGTCCGTGAAATGTCGTCCTTCATCCTCGATTCCAGCGTGCCCCTGCGGGGGAAACGAAACCTCGTGACGAGTCCCTGGCTACTCGTCTCGTTGTTGGTGCACGCGCTGGCGGTCGTGATCATCCTGCTGTTTGCCGACGGTCGTCCCGGCAGACCGGGGGCCTACGGCTCGGGCCGGGATGACAGCTTTTCCGTGACTTGGATCCCGGGGGAGGGGGGAGGCGGCGGCAATGATGTCGATACCGTCGTCCCCGGAGCCGATGAGGAAATGCTCGTTGAGGCGATCTCACCGGTGCCTGCACAGGCTTCGTCGAAGAAGCAAGCCCTGCTGGCGGTCGTCGAGACCGATCCACAGGAGGTCTTCAACAATGATCTTGCCGAATCTCCGTCGTTCGAAAAAGAGAATCCACTGACGATTGCCAAGCCCTTGGAATCAATGACGACGGTCAGTGCCCGCACGTCAGTTTCCTCGCTGCAAGAAGCGACGCCGTCCGAGGATCAGCGGCGGGCGACGGCCACCAGTTATTCCTCAGAGGCGGATTCGGACTCGAGTCGTACCGATTCTCCAAACGACAGGCCAGGACTGGCGGGTGGGAACTCCGGTGCGCCAGCGGGAACGGGAGGCTCGTCAGCCGGCGGAGACCATCGCCTGTCGTTTTTCGGGATCTTGTCCCACACCAAGCGAGTGGTCTTTGTGATCGACGCGTCGGAAAGCATGCGTCGGCACAAAGCGATGGACATTGCCCGCGCGGAATTGTGGCGCAGCCTGAATCAACTGGAATCGACGGCTCATTTTCAAATCGTCTTTTTTGATTTGAAGACGCATGTCATCAATCGGCCGGGTGAGCGAAGTCGATTACTGCGAGCGACTCCTGCCAATCTGCGAGTGGCCGAACATTTCATGAAGGGCATCCAACCCGATGCCGGGACAGACCGGCTGGCGGCAGTGACTCAGGCCTTCAGTTTTGACCCCGACGTGATCTATCTGTTGACCGACGCTGACGATCCCGAGATGAGTGCCCAGGATTTGTGGGAAATCCGGCGAGGCAACAAGCGGAAAGCGGCCATCCATGTCGTCGAGTTCGGTGTCGGAGCCGACTTGGGGCAGGATTCGTTTCTCAAGCGGCTGGCCCGTCAGAATGGTGGCCAGCATTACTATCGTGATCTCACGAAATCGCCAGGATCGAAGTAACGTTCGCGTGATGGTCACACCTTGTTGTGGAGATTGTCGACCAGCCTTCTCTGCCGTTCGCACAGCCTTGATTTGTGCGATTCGCGACTTGATGATAAGTCGGCCCGGTAGGACACCCTGGATCAATCCACTTCACTTCTGATGCACTGTGGCGGAGACATGATGAGCATCGCGCGATCGAATTTCGTTGTCCTGTCCCTCATGATTCTGACTTTGTCAGGCCGAGCGTCGGCCGATGACGCTGCCCCGGCGGAAGTCATGCTGGGGCTGAATACCAGCGGGCACAATGGACATGTGACTCGGGTGATCATCGATCGGCATCGGTCGGAGCTGATTTCTGTTTCGCACGACAAGACGATTCGATTTTGGGATCTCGCCACCTATTCACCGATCCGCGTCTTGCGACCGCCGATCGGACGCGGCTGGGTCGGCGAACTTTATTCGGCCTCACTTTCGCCCGATGGCACCTGCCTGGCTGTCAGCGGTTATACGGCCCCTGAAGGGACCAACGACCACAGCATTTTGCTGATCTCGTTGCCGGACGGAAAGCTGATTCGGCGGTTGAAGGGAAACACGCTGCCGGTGCAGGACATCGCCTTCTCGCCCAACGGCCGCTGGTTGGCGGCGGCGGGGACAGATGGTGTTTTGCGATTGTGGGAGACTTTGAGCTGGCATTTGGAAAAATCGCTGCCGGGGCATTCGGCGCGGATTGATAGTCTGGCCTGGCATCCCGATAGTTCGCGGCTGGTGACTGGGTCGTGGGATACGACTTGCCGTTTCTGGAACGTCAATGATGGGACGTCGATCCCGGTGGTGACTCATGGCGGCGGCCGGGTTTATTGCGTCGCCTGGAGTCCCGATGGACAATCGGTCGCCACCGGGGGAGCCGATCGGTGGGTCAAGCTGTGGGATTCTGACGGGCGGCTGCGTGTGAATCTGGTGGGGGCGCCGGAAACCATCGAGACCATCGCGTTCTCGCCCGATGGTTCGAAGTTGATTTACGGTTACGGTGGCAGTCAAACCAATCCGCTCGCTGCGGGCATGGTGCGTTTGGCCGATCGGGCCGTAGTGGCTCAGTATTTCGGACATCTGGATACGGTGCTGTGCTGCACGTTTTCGCCGGATGGCCGCTACGCACTGATTGGTGACAGTGACGATCAGATTTGTGTCTGGGAAGCCGATACCAGTCGCTTGGGTAAGCGGCTGCGCAGTGAAGGTCTGCCCGTTTATGCCACGGGATTCAGCCCCGATGGCCGGATGGTCGCCTACGGGTACAGTCATATTCCCGGTTCATCAATTCATGCGACCAATCCGCTGCATCGCGCGTTCTCGCTCGAACGACTCGATTTTGGACCGCCCCCCGACTACTCGTATGTGCGGGCTCAGGCCAATCTGGCCAATCTGTCGATTTCTCGTAGCGGTTTTCAACGGGCGACCGTCTCCCAATTCGGCAATCTGATTTCCAGCTATTACGATCCGACCATTACTATTCGTTCTCGCACGTTATTACCGGGGAATCGCGCGGCGGTCGGTTGTGATCAAAGCGTCGTTGTGTTCGACGCGTTGACGGGTCGGCCGATCTACCGCTTGCCCGGTCATCTGGACGCGGTCTGGGCGGTGACGCCGTCCCCCGACCAGCGGCATCTGTTGACCGGCAGTGACGATGAAACGCTGCAAATCTGGAATCTCGAACGTTACGAGCACACGCTGTCGTTGTTCTTTGCGGGCGACGACTGGGTGGCCTGGACGCCCCAAGGTTATTACGCGGCCTCACCTGGCGGCGAAAACATGGTGGGCTGGCACGTGCAGCGAGGCTTTGATCAGATGGCCACCTATTATCCGGCTTCGCGCTTTCGCACCCGCTTCTTCCGTCCCGAAGTCATTCGCCGCGTGCTGGCGTTTGGTGGCCCGATGCAAGCGCTGAAGGAACTCGATCGGATCAGCGGAAACGAGAATCGTCTGATTGATATTCGGCATAGTCTGCCTCCCAAAGTGGCGATCGAGATTATTCCGAACGCCGATGCGAAGAGTGATGACACACTGGTCCAGGTGCAGGCGACGGTCAATCCTGCAGACGGAGATTCACTGCGCTCGTTACGACTGATCATCGATGGCCGGCCGGGACCGGAAAATCATGATCGAGAAGAACTGGCTCCTTCACCCGCACCGGCCTCGGTGGCGACGGCATCGGAAACACGAATGACCTGGAAGGTGGATTTACGACCTGGCCAGCATCAATTGGCGGTGAAGGCCGAATCGGACCGCAGCATTGGTGTCAGCGACGTGGTCTCGGTGGTGACGGCACCACACCGCGCGAATCAGCCGCGACTGTTCGTGTTGGCGATGGGAGTGTCGGCCAATCAACGGGCCGATGTGCGTCGCCCGTACTCGGCAACGGATGCTCAGGCGATTGCTGCGGCGCTGGCCAAAATTCCGTCGAAGGATTTTGGGGACGTTCAGATCCGGTTGCTCACCGACCTGCAGGTCACCCGCTTCAGTCTGGATGAAGGGCTGCGCTGGCTGCAACAGAATCTGACGGCCGATGATGTGGGAGTGATCTACTTTGGCGGCTACGCCTTAAGGGACTCGCAAGATGTGATTTATTTCCAGCATCACGAAGCCCGCTTTGGCGATCCCGCGGCGGGGCTTTCCGATACCGTACTGAGAACAAGTCTCCAACAGACGCCGGGTAAGTTGCTGATGTTGCTCGACGTTGTCATGCGAGACGAATCGCCTCCTTCGGCTGCCCCTGTCGTTTCACCGGCACCCGTTCCGGCGGAAGTATTGCCGCCAGAACGTCGATCGATGGACGATGTGGTCCGGCAATTGGCCAGCGAAGACTGCGGTGTCGTGGTTCTCGGCAATGTGAACAATCACGAAGTGGCAGCGAATTTGAGTGGAACGGGACGCAGCCCATTTGCTCAATCGATTCTGGACGCGCTGACGGGCAAGGCCGACTCGAACGGCAACAGCTTGATCGACGTCAAGGAACTGATTCAATTCGTGCGAGCTGACGTCAAGCAGCGAACCAGCGGCGACCAGCACACGGTGGCGGCCTTGCCCACGCTGTTGCTGCCATTTTCGATCGGTCGTAAACCTTGAACCGTCCAGGTGGTGCCGAATCCGCCGGGCAGACGGATTCGGCCACAGACCTCTCTCGTGGCGATAATCGTCCGAGACGATTTCAACCGGCCAGGAACCGTTCGATGGCATCCAGCCCGGCCTTCAGTTGTTCGAGGCTGGTCGCGAACGACAGTCGAACGTAACCGGGGGCTCCGAAGGCATCGCCGGTGACCAATGCCACGTGAGCCTTTTCCAATAGTGCCGTACAGAAATCGGTCGCGTTATCGACCTTGGCGCCGCCCAATAGCGTCCGTCCGAAGCACGATTTAACGTTGAAGAAGGCATAGAACGCTCCGCCCGGTTCGGCGAACGTGATTCCGAATTGCGACCGCCAGGGGCGCATCCGTTCCATCACATAGTTACGACGCTTTTCAAACTCAACTCGCATCGCTTCTACACTCACTTGCGGGCCGTTGAGTGCTTCGACGGCCGCGTATTGGCTGATGCTGCAGGGGTTCGATGTTTCCTGACTCTGCAGATTGTCCATCGCTTTGATGACTTCGACAGGGCCGATGGTCCAGCCGATTCGCCAGCCGGTCATCGCATAGGCCTTGCTGACGCCGCTAACGATAATCGTTCGCGCGGCGACCTCGGGACCAAAGCTGGCGAAGCTGCGGAATTCCGCGCCCTTGTAAATCAGTTTCTCGTAGATTTCGTCCGACAGGACCAGGATATCTTTCTCGACGGCGATGCGAGCCAACGCTTCGAGTTGAGCCACCGGATAGGCACAGCCGGTGGGATTGGACGGATTGTTCAGCATCAACAGCCGGGTCTTCGGGGTGATGGCGGCGGAAAACTGTTCGGCCGACATGCAGAAACCGCTGGCCTCCGTGGTGTCGACCAGTACGGCCGTCGCGCCGGCAATTTCCACCAGAGCGCTGTAACTGACCCAATAGGGGGCGGGAATGATCACTTCATCGCCCGGTCCGCAAAGTGACGAGATCACATTGTGGATGGAATGTTTGGCTCCGTTGGAAATCAACACCTGATTCGCGGCGAACTTCAGTCCGTAGTCTCGTTGATAGGCGGCACACACCGCTTGCTTGAGTTCGGGGATTCCACCTGAGGCGGTGTAATGGGTATGTCCCGCGTTCATCGCCGTGACGGCGGCCTGACGGATATTCTCTGGCGTAATGAAGTCTGGCTCGCCCAGCGTAAAGTCGAGCACATTGACGCCCTTTGCTTTCAACTCTTTCGCCTTGGCCGCGGCGGCGAGAGTGGCAGAGGGCTTCAAGTTTTGCAGGGCAGGCGACAGACGAATGGTACTCATGAAACCAATTTCTACTGACAGACTAAGATCGATCGAGCGACTGGAACCGGGAGAAGATTGTTCTGCTCAGTGGAGGGGGAGTCAAGGCTGTGGGAATCACGAAAACGTCTCGAGAGTGCTCGAAACCACGGGAATTTCGGCTTTTTTTCGATTTCTCGCGAATAATCGGATAATTTCGCCAAATCGTTACGGCTTCTCAAGCCGATGAAACTTGTGTGGAACACGGGATCCGAGTTGTCAGAGTAGTTTAAGGCTCTGTCCGATCAGGGTCGCTGAAGTTCCGAGCGTCGAGTCACCAAGTGTCGCGATGGGTTACGTCAGTGATGCAGGTGGAAATCTCATTGAGTTGCGGAATGAACGAATTGGACAAAGTATTGCCGTTCAACAGATTCTGCTTGACGCAATTGACGAACGCCTCTACGATCCGACCCGTTCGGTCAGCGCTAAGATTCAAGGACGAATCATCACTCTCCAGTAGAGTGTCGCGGTTTCGAGTTGTCTCTCTCCCTTGGGTGCCAAAGAGTGACAACATGTTTTCTGAATTGGTACCCGATGTCCTTCCCAAAAGGAGCCAAGGAAATGGCCACGAAGAAAGCTGCCCCTGCTAAGACCGTCAAGAAAGCCGCCAAGCCAGCCAAGTCGGCCAAGGCTAAGCCAAAGGCTGCCGCCAAGAAGTAAGCTTCTCGGCTCAAATGCTACAACAATCCCAACAGGCCGGAACATTGTTCCGGCCTGTTGTGTTTTACCAGCCTGAGAATTTCGCACGATATTTGGATCGAATGGATCGATGACGGGCTAACTCGAGTGGGTTCAACACGGATCAGGCAGGGCAGGGCCGTTCAGAACTCCCAACGCCGAACCTCTTGTCGACGAATCGTTTTCCCGTCGAAAACTCGTTTCCACCCTTTTCATTTCGAGTGGAACCGTCTTAATCTGGTGACGTCGAGCCGTTCCGATCGATTCCTTTCGCTCGCAGGTTTTTGTCGATGTCGCAGAATTCCCTTTCCGAGCCTGCTCGAGATGTCCGGCCAATCGGAATGACCTCGTTGGCGGAATGCTTCGCGAGTGGAGCTCCGGCACTCGACCCCAACAGCCCCAAATATGTCACGGAAGTGGTGGCGTATATCCTGCGTGCCGCCGTCGGAGCCGGTGCCAGCGATATTCATTTCACCGTCGGTCTCAGCGAACTTCAGGTGCTCTGGCGGATCGACGGCGTCTTGCAGCACGTTGCAAGCTATCCCAGAACGCTCGCTCCGAACATCATTGCGCGACTGAAAGTGCTGGCCGAACTGCTGACGTACCGTACAGATGTCCCGCAAGAAGGCCGGCTGCGCGAATCGCCCGCCGACGTCGAAATGCGACTAAGTACCTTTCCCACGCTTTATGGAGAGAAGGGGGTCGTGCGTCTGTTTGCTCGGTCAGATCGATATCGCTGGCCAGGCGAACTCGGGCTTCCCGAAGACTTGCTTCCTGAATTGCTCGAACTTTTGCACGAGACGAGCGGGGCGATCCTGATCACGGGACCCGCCGGAAGTGGCAAGACCACCACCGCCTACGCCTGTTTACGGGAACTGCAGCGCGAAGTCGGTGTCGGAAAAAGTTTTGTCACATTGGAAGATCCGATCGAATCGGTGTTGGTTGGTGTTTCGCAATCACCCGTCAATCGAACCGCCGGATTTGACTACGCCACCGGATTGAGGTCGCTGATGCGGCAAGATCCCGACGTCATTCTCGTCGGCGAGATTCGTGATCGCGAGACCGCTGAGACCGTCTTTCAAGCCTGCCTGACGGGGCATCTTGTCTTGTCGACGTTTCATTCGGGCAGTGCGGCCGAAGCGATCAGTCGTCTGGGTGACATGGGTATCGAACCTTACCTGTTACGAACCGGATTGCGAGCGATCCTGTGTCAGCGATTGTTCCGCCGGCTGTGTGACTGCGCCCCGTGGAGCACCGACGAAGCCGATAAATTCGGTTTGACTGTGACCCGCGTGCGAGTGCCTGCCGGTTGCGACCGTTGCGCGGGAACCGGCTATCACGGTCGTTTGCTGCTGACTGAACTCTTACGTCCCGAAGGCAGCGAAGTCGGTCGAGCAATCCTCGAACGCCGCGAGGCGAACGACATTCAAGAAGTCGCCGTTCGGAGTGGTTTTGTGGGCATCGGTCAGCGAGCGATGTCCGCGATCGCCGAAGGACGAACCAGTCCGGTCGAGGTTCGCCGGGTGCTGGGCTTGCGCCTGGCCTCTCCCACCGCGAAATAATCGGTCTTTCTTCCGGCGTGCGTCATCCTCATTCCCAGGCGGCCACGATTGCGTTGGAAAGTCGTGAGATGTATTTGCCGGACAGATCTTGCGGCAGGGTGGTCAGAATCATCGCGAACGTGCCGGCGTCGGGATCGATCCACAAGACTGTTCCCGTCGCGCCCCAATGCCCATACGCGCGCGGTCCCAATAGATCGCCAAAGTTGGAACTATGGGCGGGCCAATCCATTCGCCATCCCAGCCCCCATGGCCGACACCGCCGTTCGAATTCGGCGATATCGCGCATGCATTCGAATTGGTTCCGCGTGGCGGCTTCGATCGTGGCCGGAGCCAGCAAACGCCGCCCGTCGATGGTCGATCCTCGACGCAACATGAATTGAGCGTAACCGGACAAATCGGTGGCCGAGGTCAGCAGTCCACCCCACGGGGCTCCCAGTTGCCGCCAGTACCGGCTGTTCCAGGTCCAATCGGTGCCGGCCGCTTGTTCTTCCATCAGAACCGCTGCGGGAACTCGATCAATTTTGGGCGCTGCGCCGTCAAACCAATCGTCCGGCGCACCCAGTGCCGTATCGCGCAGGCCGAGTGGTTGAAAGAATTCGTCCTGTAGATACTGGGCACACGTCTTGCCACTGACGCGGCCGATGATTTCCCCCAGAACGGCGATGCCCATGCTTTGATACTGGACGCCTTTGCCGGGCGAAAACGCGGGTGCTTCCTCACACGTTCGTTCGACAAACCGTTTCAGCGTCGCGTGATTTTTTCGCAATTCGACGTTGTCCGGCAGCATGTCGGGCAGACCAGACGTATGCGTTAACAGATGACGTATCTCTGTTCCATACTTTCCCTGCCGACCAAACTCGGGAATGAAATCCACCACGCGGTCGACCAGCGAGAAACAGCCACGCTCGATCAATTGCATCACCGCCATGGCGACAATCGGCTTGGTGATCGAAGCGACCAGAAAGATCGCATCGTCGCGCAAGGGCGCCGGGGCGTCTGGTTGTTGTCGTCCCACATGGGCTAGACCATCGATGGTGCTATCCGTACCGGTGGCGATCGCAATACAGGGAATCTTGCTGGATTCGCAAAAGGTGTTGGCGAGATCGACGACAGACTGCCAGCGTGCGGGATGCAGCTTTCGAGCAACAGTTCTCATCTTGGTTTCCGTAGAAAATCGCAGGGAAATGACATCGTTGGCAATCGTGCGCTCACTGTCGCCACGCACGTTAATCAGAAAACTTCCAGGAGAACAGGTCGGCGTCCTTCAGCACGAATCGCAATCGCACGGCCTTTCCGCTGAGTGCACTGACGTCGTGACCCGCTTTCCAGATGACGCGCCGGTCTAACGTATCGCCAAATTGTTCATAGCAATCAGACAGCGTGAAATTCGGCAGGGGCTGTCCGTCGGCTGTTTGGATTTCGACCCGTAAGCTGCCCGCTCCGGACGTAGAAAAGTTCAACGACAATTCGTGGCCGATAAAACGGATTGGTTTTGTGACCAGTTCACCACCCGACAAGGGGGCCTGCAGCGACACAAAGCCATCGATTCTTAACGTTGATCGTCGCAACCGTGTCGCTCGTTTCCAGTTATCTTCGACGAAATAGACCGACAATTCCGGTGGCGCATCGGGATCGTCGGCCGCCGTTTCGAGCAACCCCCAGTTCTGGTATCCATCACCGTACAGCCAATTGTGCTTGCGCTCGATGCCGGGACGAACGAACGCCTCGCCCCAGCGCCGGAACGTGTGGCCGTCGCGGCTGGACATGAAGAGACCATCCGTGATGGCCGTTCCAAATCGGGGGTGAATCTTCATGCGTGCCTGACGGTGGGGCCAATCGGGTAACAATTCCAAGACCGGAGTCACGTCTCGTTCGGTATAGCGCGTGGGGAAGCCGACGAAAATGTGCGGTGCCCGTGGATAGGGAATGACGCCGTTTGTGTATAACGCTTCGTCAGGCCCAGTACCGTAAGTCAAAAGCTGTGGTTCGGTCCACGTCAGAAAATCGGCCGAGGTCGAGACGCGAATATCTCGAATCCCCGAGTGGAAATCACGAACGTAGGCCCAATACTGTCGACGTAACGGATCCCAAAACGTGATGTTATGGGAATCGAACGTTCCTTTGGAGATGATCGGCGCCTCTTTCAGCCGCGACCAGTGAACGCCGTCCGCAGATTTCAGAGCGAACAGGCCTCCCGGCCCGGACGAGACACCTTTGTACCCTTCGCCCGCCCGGCAGGCGGGATTGGTGTCTTTGAATGCCGAAAAATTGTCGAGACCCCCAGCGGACAAAATGATGTTGTTCTGTTTCGAACCTTGGAATTCCACCAAGCCCAGCGTCGGTTTGACCCAGCTTTTGCCATCGCGACTTTCCGCATAGCACACGAAATTCGGCTGACCGGCGAATCGAGAACCGTCCTCGTTCGTCAGTTGAGCGGCGATGTAATACATCCGGATCAGGTCGCCGTCGCGAAACACCGTATGATATCCGCAACCGGTGCCTTCCCAGGGGGCGTCGTGTAAGAGCACGATTTCTCGTGGTGTCGGGTGCTGCAACTGCCAATGTGCGTCGCCCGCAAAGCGTTCGATCAAGGCGTCATCAATCATCAACTCTCGACGGGAACCGACGTCGATCGGTTCTGCAGCCGTCGGACTAGCGACGGCTGCAACATAAGCCACGATGATCGCCAGATGTTTTGCGATGAACATAACTTTGCCTTTGCTGATCAATGCCGATCGGGCGAGTTCGATTGGCAGCGTAGGAGGTTTCGCTTCACGATCGCCGATCGAATTCTGGATGGCTGCGACGAGCGCGATGACGCGGGGCTTCGATCGTCGTCGTGCTTCGGGCAATTCTTGACGGACGGCAAGTCTACTCGTCGGTCACTCTGGCGCCGACGATAGGGCTGGTGGAAAGTCAGCGGACAAGTCGTTCAGAGCTGTTCGTGAATGATCGGGATAAGTCGTCGTACCAGTGAAGTCGAGGGGTTCTTTTGGCGACCAGGGATGCGCCAAAGGCTCGACCGGAGACGGCCGGCAAACTCATGGTGAGGCCGATTCCTGTACAACAACACCAGTCTCGTCGCCGGGATCAGTGTTCAAAAGCCGGGGTTTGATTTGCCCGCACCTGGTTTCGGAGTACCTGGTTTTGTCGGGGCACCTTTTGTTTCTTTCGGCTGCTTCTTCGCGACAATGGCTTCTTCGACAAGGTGTGGATCGGCGCCCAATGCGCGACCGCCCTCGGCCCACGTCGCAGCAGGCGAATTCGGGTCCAGGTTGAAAGATGCGGCTTTCAGATTGGCCCATTTGTTGGGCAGGGTATTGATCAGCATCACTCCTTTGGAGCCTGTCAGCAACCGTACCGCATTCGCGTCGCCCCAAGCCTTATTCCAACCCACGATGGACGTCACTGGGTCGGCATTCGACAGCCGCAGCAATGTCGGCACTTCATTCGCAACTCCATTCGAGTTCCCCCACCATTCAATCTGCTTCTGTTCGATCAATGTTCGGTCGCACTCCATCAGCACTGGTTCGGCTGCCTCGCCCTCTTTGAATTCCAGTGGTGGGACAATCGCACAGTAATCGACAAATAGTCGCATTGGAGATACGGCAGGTTCCGTACTGGTCATCGGTTCGACGCGAATCGCCGCTTTGGATGCGGAAAATGTGACATGGGCCAAATCGATGACCGGCGACAATGGTGTCTCGGAACGCACCGGAGACAAGTCGATTCCGTATCCTCGAATGGACAGGATGCAATTTCGCAGAAAGATATTTCCTTGCGAGCATTCGGCGTGGATGCCGGTTCCTGTGCTCATCAAGAAACAATTGGTGAGCGACAGGATTGGCGAGTTGGAACTGGTTGTGGCCGGACGGGAATTGGTTGTCGTCCAATCGATCAAACCTCGATGTTGTTCCAGATCTTGAGTGAGCGGGCCATTCAGGTGGCAACCCTTGAGGATGAGGCTGGCATTTTTGGTGACGATCAGCCAGGGCGAAGCCGCCGCTTTCGCGGCTTGGGTGGCTTCGAGGACCGCCGATTGCAATTCCAACGAGCCATTCTCGATGGAGAATAGTGCCGGGTAATCGGCTTTCGTTTTTTGCTCCGAGATCTTCGGCTGAATTTTAAGCGGTTGACCATCGGTCTGGTAGAAGACGATCCGCAACGATCTGTCCGTGATCTTGGCCGGTGACATGGATCGAAGGCCTGAACCCGATACTTCAAACAGAGTGCCGCTGGTCCAATCCGATTTGTTCAAAACCTGACCTAAGTCTTCTTTCGTCAGATCGACTTTCCTCACCAGCGCGGCATCGACTGTCGGTGTGGCTGTGGAGGGAAGCTTGGGACGCTGACTGGTCGCGAACAGCCGCGACTGGGAAATGACGCCCGGTACTTTCAGTTGTTCGATGACACAACCCGGTAGCTTTCCTTCGGCGGTCTTGATTTCCAGATAGGGAAGCTTGGCATTGTCGAACTGGCTCGGCGACACGGAACTGAGATCGGAAATCATCGATTCCTGCCACTGGATCGATTGGAATTGATTCGCCTCAGATTTTTTGCCCCAGACGCGTTGCCAGGTATCCAATCCGGTGACCTTGAACGAATCTCGCTCCAGATCAAGCAATTCATCAAAGCCCAGATAGAGCGACGAAATGGAGGTCCAATTCAAATTGGTCAGCCATCCGGCGGAGGTTGAGGTGACGGTGGGCCAGCGTGTTGCGGACGCCAGCACGGCGGAATTGCCCGTGCCTTCGGCGGAACAGACCGAGTCTTTGAACAAGAATTCGGTCGCCGGCGGTTTGGTGGTGTTTTCTGCAGCGAGTTCCAGCACTTCTTTGCGGGCACACAACGTCGTTCGCAGTACGCGAATGGCCCGACGGGGCTTTTGCACCACCGTTTCGGCCAGCAGCGGAATCAGATGGCCGGCCAGATCAATTGCCGGCGCATTTCCCGTGACCAACAGCGAATCCTTAATCACGACATCGGCGGTTGTGCGGTGGAGCTTCAATCCCGTCAATCCATTTCCCCGCGCGGTGACCCGATCGATCAACAGCTTCGGTTCGAGGGGCGGCGAAGTTTGTGAATCCTGTGTACTGGTGAAGACAACCGCTGTGGCCTCGCCCATCGCCGTGAACGAACAGTCTCTGACGAACAATTGGCCATCCGAGACGGCAATGATCGCATTCGGTGATGTGGCCGGTTCGGTGTTTCGGTCCAAGACAAAGTGGACGCCGCGCAAGTCCAGTTCGCCGTTGTTAATCGCGATCCCCGCAGAACTGCCCGATTCGGTGGGCTTGACGATGATCAACGGCTGGTCATCCACCGACCCGGCCATGATGATCAACCGTTTGACATTTCCCAGGTTGACGGCCGAAATCAGGAATGGTCCATTTCCCAACAACTTGACGACGCCTCCATTCTTGCCGGCGGCGCTCAGGGCTTCGTTGATCGTCGGAAAATGAGTCCCCGTTGTCGGTCCCGGTCCCACGGAAAAGTTTGGCAGGTTGCCGGGAATGGCGTTCTCGGTGGTGGCCCAGACAGGCAATGGCTGTTTTGCGATGTCATATTCGGCCACCGGACGTTCAACGGCCGCGGGGGTTGTCGTTTCACCCACCCCCGTGGGCGCTTGAGCCGTTTTGACGGGAGTCTCCGTGGAGGCGACGGGAGTCTTTACAGGTGCCGGAACATTGAAGTCGTCGACGACCATGCTCCAGCGAAAAAAGATCCATCCCAGACTGACCACAATGCCGGCGAATCCCGCCAGGAAAAGAAAGTATTTGATCGTTTCGAAATTCAGGAATCTCGGTGCCGTGTCTTCCTCAACCACGGGTTGTCGTTTTGGGGGAAGTGGCTTGGGGCTGTTCTTCGCGGGTGTGTTTTTGTCGGTTGCGGCGGACGCACCTTTTTCCGGCTTGGACCCCGCTCCTGTTTTGTGACTTGGAGAATTGTCATCATCGCCAGCGGGCGAACTTCGTTTGCGATGAGACGTTGGTTCGTCAGGATCGTCGTCGCGTGATTTCGACTTTTTCGATGACTTCGAAGATGGCACGGGATTCTCGTCGGCGCGAGCACGATTTTTCTTGGCCCGCTTCGCGGCCGAAGCTGCTCCTCCAAGCTCGAACTCTGTCGACGAGACAGGTTTTCGTCGCCGGGTGTCTTTCCGGGGAACAATGTCATCTTCGTCGTCGTCGTCGTCCGCCTGGTCGTCATACGCGACGATATCGTCATCGCTCAGATCGCTGAAGATCTCGTCCGAGAATTCGGCATTGGTGAGCTTCGAATGATTGAGATCGTCGAGCAGTTCCTTTGGCGTCTGATAGCGGTCTTCGGGCTTTTTGGCCGTCATTCGTTGTAAGATCGCGAAGATGCCTTCGGGAATATTTTCGTTTTTCTCACGCGGGTCGGGCAGCGGCTTGGTCGAATGGGCATGCAGCTTATTCGTCATGCTGCCATCGGGGAACGGAGGAAGCCCCGTCAGCATTTGATACCAAGTGCAGCCCAGCGAATAGATATCGCTGCGGATATCGGCCGACTTGCTGTTTCGAGCCTGTTCAGGAGCCATATAGTCGACGGTGCCGACCGTGGTTCCCGCGCGGGTGATATTGGTTTCCAGCGTGTCATCAATCGAACGAGCCAAGCCCAGGTCGGTGATTTTGACGACCCCGTCATTTCGCAGCAGCAGGTTCGAAGGTTTGATATCGCGATGCACGATATTCTGCTCGAACGCGTGTTGTAACGCCGAGGCGACTTCTTTGACGATCTCGATGGAACGCTTGACCGAAATGACTTTCTTTCGCTTCAAGTATTCGAACAGATCGATGCCGTCGACGTACTCCATCGCAATGTACAAATAACCATCGGCCTCGCCGGCATCATGCACCGCGACGATGTTGGGGTGCTCGAGCTGACCCGCGGCCTGCGCTTCCGCCTTGAAACGGCGGACCAGGATGGGGTTATTGGCTTTGTCTCGCGGCAAGACTTTCAGTGCGACTGATTTTTTCAGATCGACATGTTTGGCCAGGTACACGGTTCCCATGCCGCCCTGTCCGATTTTTCGCTCGATCTGGTATTTACCGAGTGTCTTCAGCGGCAGATTCGATCCATTGCCTTTGACGGCCGCTTCGGATTCGCTACTCATCGCGACACTCCAGTCCCATCGTCCGCGAACTCGCTTGCTCGTCTCTGGATGACTTTTGCGAGAATTGGACCGCGGAGCCAGCGAAGCGACCTAAAGTCATGGACGTTTCCCGCAGATCAATTCGCCCGCGAATTGCTTTCACAAACAGGGAGTTTTAGAGAAAGGAGTGTACCAAAGTTTTTGAACGGGCGTCAAAAGCTTTGACGAAGTAGTTGACGAGATGGACTGATGTCGTCTGATTTTGCAGCTTTTGAAAGACGAGACATCGTCACTTGGACACTATTGGGCGGCCCGAATTCGACGGGGAGTCGACTGTTTTTCGGCGGGGAAGGGATGAATTTCGGGCTCGATCTCGTGGTGCAATTTTGGTTCGGCGGGTGTTTCGTCCGTCGTCGGCACGGTGTTCGTCGCCATGCGTCGGCTGGGGCGGCAACAAAGCATTGCTGGCAACAGGACCAATTCACCGAGCAATGACGCGGCCATCTGGGCGGCCATCAAACAGCCGAAGCGAGCTGTCGGGGCGAAACTGCTTAAGCAGAGCGCCAACATTCCCAAGGCCGAAATCAACGTCGAATCGAGCATCGGTTCGCCCGAATGTTCAAGCGATTGCAGGACTGCTTCGGTCGATGTTGAACCACTGCGGTAGGCCGTCTGGTACTTCACCAGGAAGTGGAAAGTACAGTCGACGGAAATTCCCAGAGCGATACTACCGGTCATCATCATGCCGATATCGACCGGCATGCCGAGAAAGCCCACACCGCCGAATACCAACCAGATCGGGATGATGTTCGGAATCATCGCGATGACGGCCGCCAATACGGATCGCAGCGACAGGAGCATCACCAGCGAGATGGTCAGGACGGCTGCGGTAAAGCTTTGCCAGAATCCATCAAAAATCTGCTGTTGGGCATTCTTTAGCAACGGGGTCAACCCGGTGAAATGCACGGGTTCGTGCTCCAGTTGCTCGGTCAATTGATTCAGAACTTGTACCGGACTGAGATCCGTGTCGTGGCGGATACGAGCCGAAATTCTCCACAACCGCTGTTGTCCGGCAATCAAGCCTTCTTCGCCGGAATAGGATTTGGCCAGATTGAGAATCCGGGCCGCGGCCATGGTGTTTTCGGGCATTTCTTCGGGGAAGAAAGTGGCGAGCGACATCGTGTGACGCACGCCTGGGTGCGCTGCGATTTTTGCTTCAATCTCGCGCACCTTTTGCAGCTGATCCACAAACGGTCGGCTCTCGGTACCCAGGTCGACCACCGCTTCAATCGAATCGATATTCGTCAGATCACTTTCGATCCGTTTCAGATCCGCCAGAACTTTGCTTTTGCGAGGCAGGAATTCGGTCGGATTAATGCTCGGTTCCAATTGCAGGATGCCGATGGCCGTCACGCCCAGCAGCACGGTGGCCGCGGTCAGCAGGCTCCAGCGATGAGCCGCCACTTGCGTTCCCCACTGACGGAAGTCGATGTGGTAGCGGACAGAGCGGACTGTGCATTGAGGCATGACCGTCAGCAGAGCGGGGGTCACTCCCAATCCCACAAATAACGCCACGATCGAACCGCAGGCGGCTGCATAGCCGAACTGGCTGACAGGCAGGATCGAACTGACATTCAACGAGACCAGTCCCAACAGGGTGGTCAACGTGGAAAGCATGCAGGGGTTCCAGGATTCGATCACGGCGGCGGCCAACGGCTCGGCGTGACCGTCTTTCCGTGCACTGTCGTAATAGCTCACCACGTGCACCGCGATGGACAGTGTAAAGATCATCACCATGATCGACAGCGATCCCATGATGAAATTCATTTCACCGCCGAACAGCAACATCACGGTCTGGGTCAGGAAAATCCCCCACAGCGCCGTTCCCAGCGTGGCGAGCGACAGACCCCAGTGACCGAATGAGTAATACAACAGGCACAGACTGATGCCGCAGGTCAGCAGGAAGAACTGGCGGTTCGTTTTCGGGCTGCCGAGACGATCCAGCTCGGTGACGATGACTGGCGGGCCGGTGAGGGCCACTGATTCGATCGGAAATTGACAATACTCGAGGGCGGATTTGACGCTGTCGACGGCGTGGGCGCGGTCTTTGATACCGATTTCCGAAAGCATCGCGACGACGCCGATCAGATCACCCGATTGCGATGTCAGCAGGCCATTCAGTCGCTGTCGTGCGGCCGCTTCGTCCACGCCGAATTCTTTCATCCGGGCAGTCATCCGATCGGGGGTCCAGCAGTGGCGGATCCCCGGCAGACGTTCCATTCGCCCGGCAAAGGCTTCGACCAGCTGCGGCGTCGCCAGATTTCGCGGCAACCCGATCACGATCACTTCTTCCGCGCCGAAATCCTGCTTGAATTCTTCGTAAAGCTGGCGGACTGGCGTGTCGCGCGGCAACCATGTTTCGATGTCGTTGTTGGACGGCATCTGTTCGGACTGATGCCAGAGCCAGGGAAACGAGAGTCCGACCACCCAGAGAATCGTGACACTGTATCGTCGGTAAAAGTGCGAAATCATCTGGTACGGTGTCTTTCTGGCGAATCAACGGGTGTCGTTTCTGATACGAGCCGGAAAGCAATGCTTCATCCAATGAAATTTCGCACGTCCAATCCTTGACGTTTATTCTGGGATCGCGCGTCAGAGTGCCAGCGATCCACAGATTTGCCGCGGCGATAGACAGTGGCGCAGTTACCCAATACCGAGACTGAACGCTGTCAGGTTTGACACCGCGCAACTCGCCTTAACATTTCTCGACGGTTTTCAGCCGCGCTTTGATGGTTTCATGCTGACGTTTGCTCAAGGCGGCAGGTTCTGCGGCGAAGGACCGAACCGCGTAGACTTTTCCGGCATACCCAGAATTTTTAACGACGGGATCGTCCGGTGGCGGGGCTCGGCGTCGGCACTGCCGGACTGGGATTTACCACAGACTCGATGTGATTCATCCGTTTGGCCTCTATCGCGATCATTCCCTGTCGTTTCTGGGTACCGCGTTTTCGCTTCGCCTGTACTTTGCCCAAATGGAGTTGTAGATTATTTGGGTTGTGTGCGGCGCGAAAGAGGCCAGGAAAGAACGGTCGGATGAGTACGGTATTAAACTCGGGGACTTCGGTCCCTACAGCACCCTCAGCGGCACCTTCCATCAAATCCGGGTTCATCATTGGACCTTGGGCGGATGCCATTCTGATCATCGGCGCGCCGATCCTTGCGCTGCTGATTGCGGCACCGCTCTACGTGTTGCCCGCTTCTCAATTTGATGTCGCGACCCGCACGAAAACCCTGGACCTGCGGCAGGTCCTGATCACGGTTTTCATCAATGCGCATCTATTTCTGGTCTTTTTTCGTAGCCACGCCAATCAGAATATCTTTCAGCTCTATCCGCTGCGGTTCACTGTCGTCCCCTTAAGTCTGTTTCTGTTGGGGGCGTTCAGTCCTGCGGCGCTCATCGTGTTGGGGATGGCGACGGTCTGGTGGGACGTCTACCACTCGAGCCTCCAGACGTTTGGGTTCGGTCGCATCTATGACGCGAAGCAGAAAAATGACGCCCAAGCTGGTCGGAGTTTAGACTACTGGATGAATCTGCTGGTTTACACAGGCCCGGTTCTGGCAGGCGCTCACTTTATTGACCATCTGGCCATTACGACCGAAACGATGCGGCACATTCCGGTGGAAAGTGGCACGCTGATGGAACTTTTCGCGCAACGGACGCCGGATTTTTTGAAACAGCACCAGGGGACGATGGCCGCGATCATTCTGGCGGTGGGCGTGCCTTTCGTGCTGTACTATCTGTACTCGTACTATCGTCTGGCCCAGCAAGGCTATCGGGTGTCGTGGCAGAAGGTTTGGCTGATGATCATTACCTCCACGGTTTCGATCTATTGTTGGGGGTTTCGTTCGTTCATTGATGCCTTCTGGGTGATGAATTTCTTCCATGCCCTGCAATACTTCGCGATCGTCATCTTCACGGAAAAGCGGAATCTCGCGCGATTTTTCCGGATCGAATGGTTCGCTTATGGCTGGGCACTGGCGGCCTTCTGGGTCATTTCGGTTTCCCTGTTATATGGTCTGTGGGCCGGTTATTGTGCCGAAGAAGACGGCTGGTCCATGAGTCTAGTGGTCACCACTTCGATCATGCATTTTTGGTATGACGGCTTCATCTGGTCCGTTAATAAGAAACAGGTTTAAGCGGTGGCAAGCTCAACGAAGCAACCCGCCGAAATGCCTCGGCCGATTGCCCCTCAACCGTCGTCTGATTTTCTCAATCGTGGTCTTGGTGCGGTATTCCAGTTCAGCATGGTCTGGCTGGTACTCGCGACCACTTGGCAGTTGTTGGGACCCGAGCCGCAAAACCAGGTAGAACACCGTCTGCAACTGATGATGGTGGGTATGGCCTACATCTTCGCCACCGGTTTATGGATTGTCGGTTCTTCGTGGTCAGTGAAGACCAAGATGATCAGCATTACGGTCTGTCTCTTGATCACTTTGACATTGGCCGCGGATTCGGTGCGGAAGTTTGACGGGGGGGCGCTGGTGATGACACCTGCCCGGATCAGGGACGGACGGATCGTTCACGATTATTTGGGTTTATCGTATGTCAAGTTGCCCGACTGGAACGTCAATCTGCAACCGAGGATCACGCGCAGTCCGAATCCGCCGTCGAAAGGCACCTCGAAATTGCGATTGGGATACGGCGAAGCCGCGACGCTGTGTCAGCTGTCCCAGGTTTTGCCCACCGAGAAAAGAAATCGTACGCCCACCTTGATCGTGCTGGAAGTTCAGCGTGATCCCTATCGTGATTTGAATCATTTTATCAACTTCGTGCGTACGTCCGAGGAGAAGTGGGCTGCGGAACCGGATACGAAGATTGTTCGGCATACCCGACTGATTTCGATTGCCGGGATCGAAATGGTTGAATTTGAATTTCTGAAAGAGGCGAAGAATTTGACCGCGCGAACCGTCTGGTTGCGAAAGGGCATTTTCGCTTTGAATTTCATGTGCATCACCCCAGACGCGGCCGATCTCGCTTTGTTTGATGAATTTCTGCATACCATTCAGTTGGATTCCGTGTCCCCGAGTGCCACTTCAATGGCTGCTCGTAATTGAATCGGACAGGCTCGATTGTTCTTAAGGATGAGATGTGTCTGTTCCTGTGCCTTATTCGCCCTTTCTGAATACTCCCGCTCCGAAACCATTTTCGTCGAGTGCTGGCGGGAAGGGGACCGGTGCATCGGCAGCCGGTTCGCCGCGTCCCGGTGCGCCGACACTGAAGGACCTGAATACCTCGCAACTGGAGGCCGCCGTCACCCTGGAAGGACCGCTGCTGGTGTTGGCCGGCGCCGGCACCGGAAAAACGCGAGTTATCACTTACCGGATGGCGGAACTGATTCGGCAGGGGGTTGAGCCCAGTCGCATTCTCTCGGTGACATTTACGAATAAAGCGGCCAAGGAAATGGCCGAACGAATGTCGCACTTTCAGGGCCGGCGTCCCGGCAGTCGTCCGTTGATCTCGACATTCCATTCGCTGTGCGTCCGGATTTTGCGCGACGAGATTGAAACGCTGGGCTATCCCAAAAAATTCGTGATTTACGATCGCGGTGATCAGGAATCAGCGGCTCGTAAAGCCTTGCGGGATATCAAAGTGACGGATGCGGCGCTCAGGCCGGCCGACCTCTTGTCTCAGATCAGTCGCTGGAAGATGGTTGGGGTATTGCCCGAATTGGCCACCGAGTACGCTAATGATGATCGCGGGTTCCTCGCGGCGTCTGGATACCGCCGCTATCAACAAAGTTTGCGGGCGTCGGGCGCAGTCGATTTTGACGATTTGTTGTTGCTCACGGCACAGCTCTTTGAACAGTTTCCCGAAGTTCTTGCGCGACAGCAGGCCCGGTTTGAACAGGTGCAGATCGACGAATATCAAGATACGAACGAGATGCAGTTCCAAATTGTTGCCGCGCTGGTTAAGCCGCACCACAACATCTGCGTTGTGGGCGACGACGATCAATCGATTTATGGCTGGCGCGGCGCCGAAGTCAAACACATCCTGAGCTTTCAGCACCATTTTCCGGGCGCGAAAATCGTTCGTCTGCAAGACAATTATCGCTGCACGACCGAAATCATTCGGCTGGCAAATCAACTGGTGAAGCACAATCACGGTCGGCACGACAAGACGTTGGTCGCTCATAAAGAAGGCCCCACGCCGGCAATCAAACCGTATGCGGACGAACAGACCGAAGCCGAAGGGGTCGTGCGCGAGATCAACTATCTGATCAAGGAACTGAATGTTCCGCCGCAGGACATCGCCATTTTGTTTCGGACAAACGAGCAACCTCGACTGTTCGAAACCGAATTGCGACGTGTCCGTGTTCCGTACCTGTTGGTCGGCGGGCAGTCGTTTTTCGACCGCAAAGAAGTGCGCGACGTCATGGCGTACCTCAAAGTGTTGTCGAATCCCCAGGACGAAGTGTCATTGCTCAGGATCATCAATACGCCGACGCGCGGGATCAGTGATGCGGCAGTGGAAAAGCTGTTGAATCGTGCGGTGAAGTCGGGGCGCCGGATTTGGGACGTGATTCCCGACGCGGTGGCGGAAAAGGAGATTACGCAGAAGACGGCCAAGGCGATCGAAAGCTTCCGTCAGATGATGACCGACTTCCAGCGGCGGTTTGGATCGCAGCAAGGCAGTCTGGCCGAAACGTTGCAGACGCTGATACACGATATCGATTATGAAAGCGAGATCGAGAAACAGTACAAGGCCGCCGATCAGCAACTGGCACGGTCGGCCGTGCTGGACGAGTGTGTGACGGCGCTGCGTGAGTACGAACAGCGGTCGTCCCGACCCGACCTGTCCGAATTTCTCGACCAGACTTCGCTCAATGGTAATGATCGGGAGTTTGGCGAAGACAATTCCTTTGAACAGCCGGCCGTCAAACTGATGACGCTGCACAGTGCCAAAGGGCTGGAGTTTCCTCGCGTGTACTTGGTGGGGTTGGAAGAGGGGCTGCTGCCTCATAAACGCTCGATTACCGACGAATTGGAAAACAATCCGTCAGCCATCGAAGAAGAACGTCGTCTGGCTTACGTCGGTATCACGCGTGCCAAAGATGTGTTGACGATCAGCTATGCCCAGACCCGAATGAAATGGGGCAAGCGGTATAAATGCAAACCGTCCCGGTTCCTGGTGGAAATGCAGCGCGTGATCGGCGAGCAAAAGCCGCCCGCCGAAGGGGAATAGCCGGCCTCGTGTGCTCGAGCCACCGGCGTTGAACAGTCCCCTTTCAACGGTAGACCTATCCTCGCTTGGCTGGGCGTTTGTTGCTGGTCATGCAGACGTCGGCCACTTTCCCGGTTTCCTCCATTGCCAGGTGGAAACGCTGTTCACCTTCCAGGCGATGGACGGTCATGTGATAGGCGGCGCTGGTCGTGGCCAGGTACGGACGTTCTTCGGGCGTTTTGGGGACTCGCAGTTTGCCCCACGAACCATCTCCCAGATACAGCACACCGTTTTTGTCCTTCATGCCATTGGTCAGCGGGTGAGTCCGCTTGAAGGTGTGATCGTGGTGTTCCAGGACGACATCGACGTTGTAGTGTTCAAACAACGGGCACCAATGAACTCGTTGTTCGTGGCCCGTTCCGGGACCGCCGCTCAGTCCTTCGATGGGACGATACGACGGATAGGCCGGGACATGGTTGGCGACCATCAGGTGCGGACGTTCCTGTCGGTCGGCGAGCGTCTTTTTCAGCCAATCGGTCTGTTCGCCGGGGATTGGTGCGATGTGATCGGTGTCCAAGAGCACGAGGCTCAGGTAATCGCCGATATCCAAGACGCCGTACGTTTTCTCTGAGAAAAATCCGTCAAACACGCTGAGATATGCTGGAGCATCGGTGCGCTGCGTCTTGTAGCTGCCGTTGACTTCATGATTTCCCATGCAACTCAACATTGGGACCAGTCGGCCCTTGGGATCGATCATGTGATTGTGGTAGTTCTGCAGGAATTGGACAAAGGTTGCCGGAGATCGTCCGTTGTCGTAGGCCAAATCGCCCCCAATCAGAGCGAAATACGGTTCCTGTCTGGCGGCCAGGATATTCGTATTCACCGCATGCTGGTCGGTTCCACAATCGCCCCCCGAGACAAACTGGATGGTATTGGTGGCCTTCTGAGGCATCGTGCGAAAGCGATAAGTTTTCGCCGTTTTTCCCAGGTGAAACTGGTATTCGGTGGCCTCCTTCAAACCGGTCAGTTCACAGCGATGGACTTTCAGATTCGTATTCGGGAAGGGCTTGGTGACCGTCTTGCCGAGTTGCCAGACAGGATTTTCCAGCGTGGCGTACTGAACCGAGACGTCGGCATTGGATTCAGGACCGATCCACTGGACAGTCATGGTGGTCGTGGGATCCTGCTGCCAGGACAGAAACAGCGTGTCCGGGGCGAATCCTTCCGCGGCGGGATTCGCCGCATCGGCCGCGACCTTGGTCTCTTGAGCGAACAGCGAAGAACCCAGTGTGATGGCGGCGGCCATTCCACCGAATGAAGACCCCAGAAAGCCGCGACGGTTCAAGGACGGCATAATGTACTATCTTTCTTCAAAATGAACGGAGGATTTTGACGCCTTGATCTTCCCGATGCGTCGGCGTGCCTTCGCAATACAGTAACCATAAACCGGTTGGTCATTTCCTGCAAATCGTCAGGGGTTTCGCTCGTCCGGAATCAACGTTCCGAGTGGCGAACTTTGGGTGAGGAATCCTCTCTGGAAGGCACTCGCTTGTGGACGCCTTTCCGAGGTTTCTCGTATGATAGTGTCATGATCACGGACGCTGTGTCTGTGCGACCCATTCGATGAACCGACCGTCTTGTACGGTTAATGTCACTCCGCCGAAAGATGTTTCCATGCCCGCTTCCGCTCGCCGTGCGCTGATCAGTCTCAGCGACAAACAAGGTTTGATTCCCTTTGCTCAAGGCCTGGTTCGATTGGGTTTTGAGCTGTTGTCCACGGGAGGCACGCGAAAGGCGCTGGAAGATGCCGGGGTACCTGTGCTGGATGTGGCTCAGTACACCGGTTTTCCGGAAATGATGGACGGTCGCGTCAAGACGTTGCATCCCAAGGTTCACGGCGGGTTGCTGGGACGGCCTGATCTGGCGGAAGATCAGAAATCGATGAGCGAGCATGGGATCACTCCGTTTGAACTGGTGATCGTGAACCTGTATCCCTTTGTCGAAACAATCTCGAAGCCGAATGTGACCCCTGAAGAGGCGATTGAACAGATCGACATCGGCGGCCCCAGCATGCTTCGTTCCGCCGCTAAAAATCACAAATATGTCGGTGTTGTGACCAGTCCGCAGCAATATGACCGCGTCCTGCAGGAACTCGATCGCGGCAAGCTCAGCTTCGAATTCCGGCGGGAACTGGCTGCCGCCGCGTTCGAAATGACCGCTCGTTATGACCGCGCGATTGCCGATTACATGGCCGGTCTGACGACCGCGAGTTCGCCGGCCGCCGACGCGGAATTCCCCACGCAGTTGACGCTGCGTTACGAACGGCGATCCTCGTTGCGTTACGGCGAAAATCCCCATCAACGGGCGGCTTTCTATGTCGAATCCAAACCGTCGCCGTCGTCGCTGGCCGCAGCGGAGATTTTGCATGGCAAAGAACTTTCGTACAACAACTTGTTGGATCTCGACGCGGCGATGCAGATCGTGCGTGAATTCGTGCCGCCCGCTGCTGTCGTCATCAAGCACAACAATCCCTGTGGATGCGCGATCGCTGCAACATTGTCGGACGCCTATCTGAAAGCGGATGCGGGTGACCCGGTCAGTGCCTTTGGATCGATTCTGGCATTCAATCGACCGGTCGATGAAGCGACCGCCGAGCATCTGTGTTCTCCCAATCATTTCATCGAAGCGATCATCGCTCCGTCCTATGCTGACGCGGCCTTTGGGAAATTGACGACGATCCCCAAATGGAAAAACAACGTCCGGTTACTCAAGTGTCCCACGATGCTCGATGCCCGGCCGCTCAGCCAGGAATATCGTCGTGTTACCGGCGGGATGCTGGTGCAGGATCGCGACGAGGCCGCCGAACAGAACGCGGATTGGAAAGTGGTGACCTCGCGTACGCCGACACCGGCGGAACTCGAGGATCTCGAATTTGCCTGGCTGGTCTGTAAGCATGTGAAATCGAACGCGATCCTGTTTGCCAAGGGAGGTCAGGTCGTTGGCGTCGGGGCGGGGCAGATGAGTCGCCTGGACTCCTCGTACATCGCCGCGTTCAAAGCGGGAGAACGAGCCCGGAATGGTGTCTGCGCATCGGATGCATTCTTCCCGTTCCGGGATGGAATCGACCAGATTCATGAAGCAGGTGTCACTGCGGTGATTCAGCCAGGTGGTTCGAAGCGTGACGACGAAGTGATCGCGGCCTGCAACGAATACAACATCGCCATGATCATGACCGGTCGACGCCACTTCCGACATTGATGATTGAGATGACCAAACGTCATCATCGATTGAAATCGACCCCAATCCCAAGCTCCACTTTGCGAGGACCCCTGTTCAGACTGAACAGGGGTCTTCGCGCGATGATTGCGCCGCAGCGAAGGCTTTACTCGGCAGGATCGGCCGCCCATGTGGGCGCCGCGAAATCGGTGTCTATGACATTGACCTTCCGCGTGGCAATTCGCGGCGAGCGGGGTGTTGTGGCGCGGAACGTCAACGCGTCTGAGGCGGGTTCCTGCCAGGCTGCGGATCGAATCGGTGAGGTCGTCTCGTCGTCCGTTGTTGTCTCGAAGTCGTCTGGAAATGATGGAGCGGATCGTTTGAAGGAATCGTCGTTCGACGGCTCGCTGGCCCAGTCGTCCTCATCTGAGGATTGATCGGCTGGCTCGTCATCGGGAAGCGCAGAAGGCTCGACTTCGCTGTCTGACGCTTCGTCTTCGCCGTCAAGCTTCGATTCGTTGCTCAGCGTCACGCGGCCCGTGAATTCGATTTTCTCGTCCAGCCGCGCCGGTTCCTGAGCTGCGGACGCTGTCCGTTTGGGCTCTTCCGATTTGGATTCTTCGAAGAAATTCGCTGTAGTGACCATCGATTTCGGGACCGCTTCGGTCGACCGGACTTGTTGAATCTCGGCCGTCTCGGTCACAAATGACGCGTTGTCCGCCGAGCTGAACGGATTCTGGGAAGCGGCCGTCGCTTTGGCGACCGTCAGTTCGCGGTGGCGAGGATCCTTGGCCAATTCGGCAAGTGCCTGGGTCGCCTCTTTCAGGTTCGGATCCAGCTTGAGTGCTTCGCGATAACGCTCTTCGGCCAACTCAAGTTCACCGCGTTGACTATGCACATAAGCCAGCCCGGTCAGGGCATGGGCTTCGTCTCCGGTCTGCTGCAGCAAATCCCGGCATTCGTCCATTTTTCCCTGACTGCCCAGGACCAGTGCGAGATTGGATATCGCGCGCTTGTCGCTTGGTTTCCATTGGACGGCCTCACGCAGCAGTCGTTCGGCCTCGATGCGATCGCCTCGCAGATAAGCGGTGTACCCCATGTCGGCGAGCAGGCTCGCGTTGTGGGGATCTCGTTGAAGAGCTCGCTCATAGAGGCTGGTCGCTTCGCCGTAGCGTTGCAGGCGGGTACAGACGACGGCCAAACGATGTTGGTAGTCGGGATTCTCTGGATGTTTGTCGAGCATGGCCTGATAAATTTCGCGGGCTTGCTCATACTTTCCCTGAGCTTCAAATTTTCGGGCGGCGAGATATTCTTTGGCCACTTTCGGTGTGGCTCTGGTCATTTTTTGAATGGTGAAATTGGGGGCCAATGCACATCCCACCTGGAAGAGCAGCCCCAGGAAAAGGCTGGCAATTGTGACGATTCGCATGTCGTGTTTCCTCGGGGTAACCCCGTCGCAGATGGGAATCCAATTTCCTTAGGCGGCGGAAATCTTCAATCTGTCGAATGGAAGTGTGTTGTGATTGGCCCCAGGCAGGGCGGAAGTGGAACGGAAAATCGAGGCCTGGTCCTCTGTATCAATCAACTATCGGAAGTTCTGTCTGGGCAACTTGAATAGACTTTGGCGATTTTGCTGACTTTTCTGACTATGATCCGATGGGATCGATTCGACCACCTTCTGAGCAAGGATTCTGCATGTCTGATTCAGTCACTCCTCCCGAGCGCGGCGCTCTCAGTCGTCGAACGGTTTTGGGTACGGCTTGGGCGGCTGGGGCAGCCTCGGCCGTGATGCGCGGTCCCTGGGGAATCGCCGCCGCTGCAGAGCCTGCTGTCGTTGCTGCCGCGACGGGCCGACGGTACGAGATGAAGAAATCGATCAATCTGTGGGCGTTTCCCTACCCGGATAAAATGTCGCTTGAGAAGTGTCTGCGATTGGCAAAAGAGGCCGGTTTCGACGGGATTGAATTGAACTTCGATCTGGACAGCGAACTGTCGCCGAAATCGGGCACGAAAGAATTCACCAACATTCGGAAGCTGGCAGACAAAATCGGAATCGCGATCAGCGGTCTCTGCTCGTTTCTGTTCTGGCCCTATCCGCTGACCAGTCATGATCCGGCCAAACGTGCCCGCGGCATGGAACTGGCCGGACTGATGACGCAAGCCGCGGCCGATCTCGGCACCGAGAATCTGCTGGTCGTGCCGGGGGCGGTCCATATTCCATGGCGCACGGATTACGAACCCGTAGCCAATGACGTCTGTGACCAGCGAGCGAAAGAAGCGATCGCGAAGTTGCTGCCGATGGCGGAGAAGCGGAAGATTCATCTGAACATCGAGAACATCTTCTTCAACGGTTACTTGATGACGCCGATGGAAATGGCGGCCTTCGTTGACGGATTCCATTCCGAGTTCGTGCAGGTGCACTTCGATACTGGCAATATCATGCAGTACCAGTTTCCCGAACACTGGATTGCCTACCTGGGTCCACGCATCCGGAATGTCCACCTGAAAGAGTTCACCAAAAAGGGAACTGATTCGTCACTCGAAGCCTTCCGTCCGCTGCTGGACGGAACGACGAACTGGCCAGCGGTCCTCGATGCTTTGGAGACCCACCGCTATCGAGGTTATTTGACGTTCGAATATTTCCACCCGTATCAGCACTGGCCCGAGGCGCTGATCCATCAGACCGGCGATTCGCTCGACCGGATGTTGGGACGAAAATAAGCTGGCGGTCTGTCATCAGCGGGCCGACTGATTCCACGGCTATTTCTTGGCCGACTTGGCGGGGTCGCTGGTTTCCTTGGGCTTGGCGCCCGCGGTGTTCAGTGCCTTCTTGTACTGTTTCAACCGCTTTTCCAAGCCAGGATCAGCGACCAGGGGCGTGCCCTTGATCAGTTCCATCACATGTTCCTGTGTTTTGACCGCGTTGGCCAAATCACCGTTGTCGAAGTAGGCCTTGGCCAGTGTATCGGCCACGGATGGGTCTTCGCTTTCCGCCAGTTTGTCCGCTTTCAGCGCGACCTTCAGTGCCAGCTTCAACAGTTTGGGTTCGGCTTTCGTATCGCGATCGGGATTCACCACGATCCAGGCGACGTCACCCAGAAATCGTGAATCTTCGCCCTTGTCCGAGGCGAGCAGGGCATTGGCCACTTCCATGGCTTCGTCGGTTCGATCCTTGCAACAAGACAGGACTTGAAAACGCATCATCTGGAACGTCATCGTGTTTTCGGGAAGCTCTTTGGCGGCCGCGTCGAGTGCCGTGAGGAACTCGTCCGGTTTGCCGTCGTCCAGGAATTGTTTGTGCAAGGCTTGCAGCTGACCATAAATCTCGGCCATCTTCTTTTGGGCGGCTCGTTCTTCTTTCTCGAGCGCCCTGGCTTCTGTGTATTTCTTCGCGGCCAATTCGATATCCCATTTCCCGCTGACAACCTGACCCAGCGGTTCTTCCAGCTCTTCCGGATGGCCGATCCAGGCGATTTTGCCGTCGCCGTTGACGATGAACGCATCGGGAATGGTCTCAAATCCGGCCGCTTTCATCCAGTTTTGAACCACTTTGCCGTTGTTGGGATCACCGTCTTCGGGGATCAAATCCAGAGCCACGCGGTAGTTCATTTTGTCGCCCATTTCTTCCACGAAGGGCGGAACTTCGCTTTGTTCTTCTTCCAGCACGGCCACACCAATGATGGTCACGTCTTTGTATTTTTCCTGCAGATCCGTCAGATGCGGAATCGTGGCCCGGCAGGGAGGACACCAGGTTGCCCACAACTCGACGACATAGATCTTCCCTTTCTCGAAGCCTTTGACTTCCTTGCCTTTGACGAACTTTTTGACTTCCAGTTTGGGGGCTTTCGATCCAGGCAACAGTTCCTCAGCCGAAAAGCACTGATGGCACATGGCGGCGACCAGGGCACAGGTCGCGATGAAAGTCTTCGTCATTTGGTGTTGGAACCTTGCCTTTCCGAGGTAATTTCTAACGAATCGCCCAATGGCAACCGGGGCGACCCAGCCTGTGAGCCAGAGATTAGCGGTGGATGAAAAACCGGACAAGACGAGCTTGCCCGAACCAACCTCACGTTAATTTGGCTCAACAACCCGCCAGAACCGATCTTGCGGGAAAATCCAAAGTCGGATTACAACCCGCGGCCGCTCGTCATCAGCATGTCAATTTCTCGTCTTTCCCACAGCCAGATGAAGAAGGGGGCAGGGCAACTTGCAACCGCGACTCTTCCCTGATTTTGTGACAACTCGACAGAGCCAGTCGCCGTATTTTCATAGGCCACCGGGCCGTAATCCCGTTCAGGATATCGCAGGCATCATGCGTCGAGCACTGGTATTGTTGCTCATCGTGTCGAGTATTCCACTGACGGGATGCGATTCCCTTCAGAAAAAGCATGACAATCCTGTCATGGTGGCGGCCCCACGTCGCGTTGATCCGGTCGAGACTGCTGAAACGGAAGAAACAGAAACGAAGTACGCCGACAATTCGGCAGAAAAGCTGAAGGAAGACGACGGATCCGACATCGAACAAGTTCGCATGACACTGGCCAATCGCGCGGCCCAGAAGAATCCGTGGGAAGATTGGAAAGACGACACCGCGATTTTTAACTCGCAGGTCGCGGCCACAGTGAACGGAGCGCCGATTCTGAATGGCGAAGTTCTGGACAAGTACGCCGGTTACCTGATCAGTGTCCGCGAGCAACTGCAGAAAGTGGCCAAGGATCCCAAGATGCTGAAGCCGGGGCAGCCGCTGCCGACTCCAGAAGATTATGCCAAACATCGCGAACAGTTGATTCAAGGTTCGATTGCCGTTCACATTCAACGGAAATTGCTGGTTGAGCGCCTGAAGGCGGGGTTGAAGCCTGATCAAGTCAAGGCGATGAACAGTCACATCGACGAACTGTTCGAGAAGGAAATTCAACGGCTGAAGCAGGAATTGAAGGTTTCCAACAAGACCGAGCTCGAATTGGAACTGAATAAAAAGGGCACGACGTTACAGAACGTGAAAGACAACTTCGCCAATGACCGGCTGTCGCAAGAATGTATTGGCGTGAAGTCAGAGAAGGCGGACAAGATTGATCGCCCCGAAATGCTGGCCTATTACCAGGCTCACGAAGACAAGTTTCAGGTCGTGGCGAAAGTGAAATGGCAACAGATTCAGGTTTCGATCACGCCCGAAGTGAATAAGAAAGCGGCCCGCAAGACATTGGACCAGGCCGTGTCCGAGTTGAACGAAGGTGTGCCTTTCGAGAAGGTCGCACGCAAGTATTCCGACGGTCCCAACGCCAAAGAGGGGGGGACTTTTGACTGGATGGAAGCGGGGAATCTCGCGGACACCAAATTGGAAAAGAAGCTGTTCTCGATGCCGCTCAACAAGTTGAGCGACGTCCATGAGGGCCCCAACTACCTGTGTGTCGTGCGTGTCACGGATCGGGAAGAGGCGGGGCGTAAACCGTTCCGGGAAGTTCAGGAAGAGGTCCACGGCATTCTGGAGCTGGAAATGAACAGGAAACGCTCGAAGAAATTCATGCGGGAATTGTTCACTTCGGCCGTGATCGAAACACAGTACTCTCTGCCTCAATTCGTTCCCGAAGAGGAGTGACCTGTCCCTCCTGTGGGACGCCTTGGCATCGTCAGACCAACTGCAGGTGATGCGTTACTGTTCAGGATCGCCGGCGATCCCAACGGTCTTTCGCCCAGCAACGACTCGAATCGCATTTACCGCGACCATCCGCGTGAAGCGCCAATCTTCCATTCGACGTCCACTGCGCGAAGGATTCGCTTCTGCGTAACCCATCATGCGACGCGAACGAAAATCACTCGAAGCGAGCGGATTGGATGAACTTCAGGAATTCGTCGTGTCGGGCGGTGACGGTTTCGCGCGGACCGGTCAGCTTCACGAAATAGTTGTGATCTTGATCAATGGGGATGGCGATCCCCAGCAGTTGCCAATTGGGCTTCGGGGCACCGCCGCCAAACATGTCGGTGTGCGAGCCATGGACTTCAAGCAACGTCACATCCTTTCCCGCTGCTCGGATCTGCGATTCTTTGGGTTCAGGGTCATCTTTTCCGGGCCGGAACTGCCCCTTCCATCGATCGATGTTGGCCGCCGTGCCGCCGCCGGCCGTCGAGAGGGTCAGTCGCGCGGCGCCCGCTTCGCCTGGTAGGCTGAATTCCCCCAGGATCATCGTGCTGGAGAGGGCTTTTTCTTCCCAACCGGCGGGGACTTCGAACTTCATCCCGCCAATCCGGCGCTCGGTCGCTTCACGCAGGGGTTGAGACGCCGTTTCGGCCGGTGAACTCGCACCCAGGGGTGTGGCCTTGGCCGTGGGAACGGAATCCTTCTGGTTTGAGGCTGACGGGCTGCAGCCGATTAAGATCAACCCGGCGAGGCAAACAAGTTTTGGCGAGTACGGCATTGCGTTCATGTCTGGTTGTGAGTTGGGGAAGGACCGACCGGACATCGTTTGTCTGGTCGGCCGGTGAACAAGGTCGAAGTACAGGAAGTACAGTGAGCGAGCTCACGATCAGGCGGGCCAGCACTGGCTGCCGCCATCGACTCGCAAAGCCTGGCCCGTGATAAAATCACCGAGCGGTCCCGCGAAGACTTCGACGACTCGAGCGACTTCATCGACCAGTCCAATGCGATCCAATGTACCGTCAATGACCAGTCGCTCTTCGGCCACGGAACGCGTCCCCAGGAATCGGCCGGTGCGAGTGTCGCCGGGGGCCAGCGTATTCGCGGTCACGTTGTAGGGTCGAAGTTCAGCTGCCAGGCACCGAGTGTACTCCACCACCGCCGCTTTGGCCGTGGAGTAGATACAACTCGATTCATTGCCTTTGAAGGCCGAGATGGAACTGATGGTGACGATGCGCCCCCAGCGCCGCTCCATCATGCCACGAGCCACGTGCTGGCAGGTGAAGATGGTGCTCAACAGATTTCGGTCGAGAACCGCTCGTACGTCGATTTCTTTGATCATCACGGCGTCGTTGGGGTTCGGCTTACCGCCCGCCGCCGCGATGTCGCCTCCTGCGTTGTGGACGAGAATCGAAATCGGACCGAGCCCCTCAGTCACTTCGCGGACGACTCGTTCGACGTCCGAGCTGATTGTCAGATCGCCCAAGACTCGCTGCGTGCGAACACCGAAAGTCTCGCCGATTTGTCGGGCGGTGTCGGTCAGCGTAGTGCCTTCGCCGTATTCTGCGGGACCATGTTCTCGCATGCCGTGAATGCCAACTGCACAGCCCATGGCCGCCAGTCGTTCTGCAAACGCTCGTCCCAGTCCACGTCCCGCGCCGGTCACCAACGCGACTTTTCCCGCCAATACGTTACCCACACCCTGTTCCCTTATTTCTCGATTGATCGATTCGTCAATTTGCTTGCCGTGACGACGATACTCGATTTAGTTCACGCCATCAGTCATCGCGGTCCGACAAAGTCGGTTTTTCCGCACCGTCTGCCACGGTCAGAGCATGCATGGTTGTTGGCCAGGATGCAACCGAATCCCCGTTCGTTTCGACCGCGACAACGATCCACGTCGGTCGGAGTTCCTCTCGAGTGTGCATGGTCGTTTCGTCCGGCCCCAACATCGCACTCTGACGGCATGCCACTTTCACCCTTAGCGATGCGGGTTTGGTTTCCGCTTGCTTCCGCGGCGACCCCGTCCTCCGCCTTTTTTCGAGGTCGTCGTCTCGTCTTCCGTGGGCACGGGCTTGCCGAGTTGTTGTTTCAGCTGCACGATTCGGTCACGCAGTTTGGCCGCACGTTCAAATTCCAGTGCCTCGGCCGCCGCCAGCATCTCGGCTTCCAGTTCGTTGAGATATTCTTGTGTGACGTACTGGCTTTCGCTTTCCGCGCCAATCACCTTCTGTGCCAGACGACGAGCTTCGATTTCTTCTTCGATGCCCTTACGGATCGCCTTCTTGATCGTCTCGGGCGTGATGCCGTGCTGCTTGTTGTATTCCATCTGCAGGATGCGACGGCGACCCGTCTCGTCGAGTGCCTCTTGCATGCTGTCGGTCACCGAATCGGCGTACAGCACCACCTCGGCATTGACGTTACGTGCCGATCGGCCGATCGTCTGAATCAAGCTGGTGGCGCTGCGCAGGAAGCCTTCTTTATCGGCGTCCAGAATTGCCACCAGCGATACTTCAGGCAGGTCGATCCCTTCGCGCAGCAGATTCACACCGATCACCGCATCGTATTTTCCTTCGCGCAGGCTGCGCAGAATCTCGACTCGCTCAAACGCATCCAGTTCCGAATGCAGCCACGCACAGCGGATCCCTTCTTCGGTCAGATAAGTTGTCAGGTCTTCCGATAATCGCTTGGTCAGTGTGGTCACCAGCGTGCGCTGCCCGTTGGCTGTGCGCAGCCGGATCTGTTCCATCAGATGCTGCACTTGACCGCGGGCGGGGTGAATCGAAATTGTCGGATCGAGCAGCCCAGTGGGGCGAATCAGTTGTTCGACGACTTCGCCGCCGGTCTGTTCAATCTCCCAATCAGCGGGCGTGGCCGAGACAAAAACGGTCTGTTGTCGCCGCTTGTTCCATTCATCGAAAGTCAACGGACGATTGTCGAGCGCCATCGGCAAGCGGAAACCGTGATCGACCAGCGTGGTCTTTCTGGCGCGGTCGCCATTGAACATTGCCCGGATCTGCGGGACGCTGACGTGCGATTCATCGACGAACAGCAGAAAATCTTCGGGAAAGAAATCCAGCAGCGTGAACGGTGGTTCGCCCGGTTTGCGTCCAGATAACGCGCGGCTGTAGTTTTCGATGCCTGGGCAGAAGCCCACCTCGCGCAGCATTTCCAGATCGTGTCGCGTGCGTGCATTCAGCCGCTGTCGCTCCAGCAGTTTTCCTTCCTGCTGGAATTTTTCGAGCTGCGTGTTCAGTTCGTCTTCGATTTCCCGAGTCGCATCGGAGATCCGATCTTCGGGCAGGACGTAATGCTTGGCCGGATAGATATAAATGTCGTTCAGCCGCTGCGCTTCTTCGCCGGTCAACGGATTAATGATCGACAGTTTTTCGACCTCGTCGCCCCACAGTTCAATCCGATACGCAAACTCTTCATAGGCAGGCCAGACCTCGATCACATCGCCGCGCACGCGGAAGTTACTGCGCGCCGGGGCGACGTCGTTCCGCGAATACTGGATATCGCACAGTTTGCGCAACAGGTCATCCCGATCGATCGAACCACCCACGGTCAGCGGTACCATCATTTCCAGATAGTCTTTGGGCGAACCCAAGCCGTAGATGCAACTGACACTCGCGACCACGATAACATCGCGGCGGCTGACGAGGGCGCTGGTGGCGAGCAGTCGCAGGCGATCAATCTCTTCGTTGATCGACGCATCTTTTTCGATGTAGATGTCGCGCTGCGGGATATACGCTTCGGGTTGGTAATAGTCGTAGTAGCTGACGAAGTAGGCGATGGCGTTATTCGGAAAGAAATCGCGAAATTCGCCGTACAGTTGGGCCGCCAGCGTTTTGTTGTGCGACAAAATCAGCGCCGGGCGCTGCATCTGCTGGATCACGTTGGCCATCGTGAAGGTCTTGCCCGACCCCGTGACACCCAGCAGGACCTGATCGCGTTTGCCTTCGCGCAGGCCCCGCACCAGCGATTCAATCGCTCTCGGCTGATCGCCCGCAGGTTGAAAGTCGCTGCGGATTTGAAATTGCGGCATGGCGAGACATTCTTCAAAAGACTTCGGACTCGAGGTGAATCTTAACGACTCACTGCGCCGAGCGAAGCCTGGGAAGAACTCGCCTTATTCCGGTGGACGGGACGTGCCAAAAATATCCCGCCAAGGTCTTGACCCGCGTCCTGCGAGTGGGCCGTTCGAACCGCCTGTCCAAAGGGCCTCGACAACTGCCGGCAAGGCAGTAGACCCGCTCCCTCCGTGGCCGGGGCAGTGTGCCGAGCGGACCTGCCGGCGAAGGGCGGACACGCTGAATTCCTTACTCGATCTCATCGGAAGGCTTCCCTGCCAATCGAGTCGTGTCCGCCGTCACAATCCCCGCCAACTCGGATCGAAGTCGGACGATTAGCGGCATGCACCCGCGGCCGAGCCACGTGAGGCCGATTTTGATCGACTTCGGCTCGACGCCGACTTGGAACCCACCGATTTCGCACGCGTGGTGCGGGTCGTCGTCGATTTGACCGGGCCCAGGTGTTTGGGGCGTTTCGGTCCGGCGACGGCTTTCGCCGCGGGAGTGTCGATGCGACGCAGTACGGCCATCAATCGCAGCACATCCGCGCGGGTCACAACGCCAACCAAACGGCCAGCCTTGATGACCGGAAGCCGGCTGAACTGGCTGTCGCGGAACATGCGGGTCACTTCCGCAGCATCCGAATCGAGCCGGCAGAACGGCACCGATCGCGACATCAGTTGCTCGACTCGCGCTTCACGGGCTTCGCCGCTCAGCTGTGTCTTGAGCATTTCATAGTCGGGCAGAACACCCAGCAATCGACCGCTTTTGTCGATCACATACAGTTCTGGTGTTTCGTATTCAAAGAACGCTTCGAGCGCCTCGTCGGTGGTGCATTGGGGTCCCACAGTGACGGGCGTTTCACACATTAGATCGGCGACGGTCATCCTCATCGTGCCACTCCATCTGGAAAGAGAATCAATTGAAGGGTGATGAAGGGAATCATCACACCCGGTTCTTCCCAGAACATACGATGCATTTCGGCAACATGAGGCGAAAACTCAACGTGAATCACGAAGTCTTCACGACCGACAAACTCTTCGCGATGATCAAAGCGACAATTCCGGTTGTAGCGATGATTTCGCCGGCAAATTTGCTGGCAGCCGTGTTCTGACGTCCCAAGCCTTCGATCGACACGGTGTGCGAAAAAAGAGGCTCCAGACGTTCATCGGAAAATGAGACACAGCCGAAGGCCTTGAATGCGGTCTGTCCCTGTGGGAACATGCCCTGGACTTTGACACTTATCGAGGAATCTCATGTCTCGCACGGATGAACTCTACTCAAGCTTAACCCAATTGCTGCGTGAAGCGGCTGTCCTCAGTTCCTGCGGTAGCGTACTGAGCTGGGACGAACAGACTTATATGCCCGCCAACGGAGCAGGGCATCGCGCCGAACAATTAGGGCTGCTGGCCGGAATCGCTCATGAACGAGCGACCTCGCCGCGCATCGGTGAATTGCTGTCGGAACTGGAACAACAGACTGATCTGGGTGACGCCGATAGCGATCGAGCGGTCAATGTGCGCGAGGCGCGACGGACGTTCGATCGGCAGACAAAGTTGCCGCGGCGTCTGGTGGAAGAACTGTCCCGCACGACGACGATGTCGCAACAGGCCTGGGTCGGCGCCCGCGAAGACGCCGATTTTACGGCATTCTTGCCCTGGCTGGAAAAGATGATTGGCCTGAAGCGAGAAGAAGCCCAGGCCGTCGGTTACGGTGCCGGCGTTCCCTACGATGCCCTGCTGGACGACTACGAACCGGGAATGACCGCGGCCGAGATCGAACGAGTCTTCTCGCCGCTGCGTGACGAACTGGTGAAACTGGTTGCGGCGATCCAGCATTCGTCCCGCCGGCCTGAGGTCGAGATCTTGTCACGCCATTATCCCAAGACGCCGCAGATCGTGCTGGCGGAGGGCGCCTCCAAGGCCATCGGCTTCAATTTTGATGCAGGACGCATCGACGAATCGGCCCATCCGTTTTGCAGCGGATTCGGGCCAGGGGACTGTCGACTGACCACCCGCTACAACGATCATCATTTCAATTCCGCCTTCTTCGGCGTCATGCACGAATCGGGGCATGGAATTTACGATCAGGGTTTGCCAGGTGACAGTTTCGGACTGGGAATCGGACAGGCGACATCGCTGGGTATTCACGAATCGCAGTCGCGTTTGTGGGAGAATTTTGTCGGTCGCAGTCGCTCGTTCTGGCGGTATTTGTTCCCGACCGCCCAGATTGGCTTCCCGAAGGCGCTCGGGGATGTGCCGATGGACGATTTCTATTTCGCGATCAACGATGTCCGCCCCTCGCTGATTCGCGTCGAGGCCGACGAAGTCACCTACAACCTGCATATCATGTTACGATTCGAGATCGAACAACAACTGATCTCGGGCGCGATGCAGCCGGCTGACGTGCCGGCTGCCTGGAACGAAAAAGTGATGAAGTACTTCGGGCTGACTGTTCCCTCCGACGCGAATGGTTGCCTGCAGGACATTCATTGGAGTGCCGGTTTGCTCGGATATTTTCCCACGTATGCGCTGGGGAACATGTATGCCGCCCAGTTCTATATCGCCGCCCAGCGTGATCTGGGCGATCTTGACGACCAATTCTCGCGCGGTGTTTTTCGGCCGCTGAAGGAGTGGTTGAACGAAAAAATTCACCGTCATGGAAAACGGTATTCCGCGAAACGGCTGGTGGAAGTGGTGACGGGTGAATCGCTGTCACATGGCCCGCTGATCACCCATTTGCGGACGAAATATTCCGAACTTTACGGTCTGTAAACGTCACTCGACTGCCGGTGCGGTTGGCTCCGTAGGGAACAACCGGACCGGCGACGTGCGCAGTCCTCCCAACGCGGCTCTTGCAGGATGCTCACCATGACGGCTCGACCCGCTGCTCGCAAACCCGACGGCTTTTTCATCGCGCTTGTGATCGTTGGAGTGTTCACGATTGGCTGTGCCTGGTTCTTCCGCTCGGCAGTCGCTCCGGGAATGTCCAACCAGATTTCCAAGCCATTTCCGATGATCGAAGCGGTGGGTTGGATCAACGGCTCCGCACCGACGGCGGCGGACTTACAAGATCATGTCGTCGTGATCGACGCGTGGGCTTACTGGTGCGTGCCGTGCCGCGGTGCGATTCCCGAATTGATCACACTCCATAAGAAGTACAAAGATCGCGGAGTGATCTTCCTGGGGATGACGTCCGAGGGAACTGATCCCGAGACGATGGAGGCCAGTCGTGATTTCGTCCAGTCGCTCAAAGTTCCCTGGGTGAACGGTTACGGCGCGGAAAAGACGTTTTCTGATCTGCATGTCAGCACGATCCCTCAGTTGTGGGTCGTGAATCGGCAGAATCGCATCGTTTATCATGAACTCGGCTGGGTGCCCAGTTCGCCAGACGAGATCGACCGAGCGATTGCCAAAGCGCTGAACGAGTCGACGCAGGAAGAGCAGCCTTCGGGCAAGTTGTCCCCGGACGCGGCGTCCGAAAAGTAAAACGTCGCCCAAGTTCCGGTCGCCCAAGCTTCCGGCTGCCCCTGCGACAAGCACTCGTAATTTGACCGTCGTTAACGGTCTCGCGACGCGATTAACAAAACAGCCCCGCCGATTTAGTACCGGCGGGGCTGTCAGAACGATCTTCAACAGTGATGCCAGAAGTTCCGCGTCACAGAACTTTGGTCAGGCCAGGAATCGCGACGGGATAGACGCCGTTCGCGTTGGCTTTGACCGGTGGTTCGGCATCCCACTCGTATTTCTTCGGAGCCAGGCTGACTTCCGACTTGATCGCGTCTTCCCAGGTAATCTCTTTACCGGAGTAGGTACAGAGTCGACCGAGAATCGCCGTCATCGAGCTGTACGCGCCGTTATCCGCTTCGTTGTATTCGGTGCCATTGCGGATCGCGGCAAACAGATCGTCGTGTTCGACCTGGTAGGGGTTCTTCTGCTTTTCACCAAATTGCCAATCGATCCCCTTGCCGCTGATGCTGCCTGACGGATTCGAAGTTCCCTTCGTGCCTTTGACGAATTCCGAAACGCTATTCCAGCAGCCGCCCATCTGACGACATTGGCTGTACATCGTGCTGCCGTCGGCGTACTCGTACTCCACGAAGTGGTGATCGTAGATCTCGCCATACTTCTTGTCGGTGCGGACCTGTCGTCCACCCATTCCGTTCGCCTTGACCGGGTATTCGGCCTCTTTGTCCTTGCCGCCCTTGACCCAGTTGCCGACGTCCAGATTGTGGATGTGCTGTTCGCAAATGTGATCGCCGCTCAGCCAGGTGTAGTAGTACCAGTTGATGACCTGATACTCCAATTCCGACCGGCATTGCTCACGTGTCTTGCGGGGATCCCACGGCGTAGTGCCGTTCCAATAGACGCGCATCGCCATGATATCGCCGATCGCGCCATCCTTGATGCGTTTGATCGTTTCCAGGTAGCCCGCTTGATGGTGACGTTGCAGGCCCACGCCGACCTTCAGCTTCTTCTCTTTCGCGACCTTGTTCGCTTCGATCACCTGGCGGACGCCGGGAGCGTCGACGGCCACGGGCTTTTCCATGAAAATGTGCTTGCCCGCTTTGACTGCGTATTCAAAATGGATGGGACGAAACCCGGGCGGCGTGGCGAGGATTACCAGATCGACACCGCTGTCGATGACTTTTTGATAAGCATCGAGCCCGTTGAAGATCTTTTCCGGTGGCACCTGCACGCGTTCGCCTTTGGCACCCAGCGAGGACTTGACCCGCTCGAGCACATGCATGGCGTTTTCGGCAAATGCATCGCCGACTGCGGTCAGCTTCACATTGCCGTTGGTCGACAGCGCCTGCTCCGCCGCCCCCGTTCCGCGACCGCCGCAGCCGATCAGGCCCACTTTGACCGTGTCGTCGCCGCTGGCGAACAGGCTGCTGCTGAAGCCCGCCGGCACAACCAAGGTCGCTCCGGTTCCGGCCAGCGCGGTTGTCTTCAGGAAGTCGCGGCGCGACGTGGATTCACAGGGTTGGTCGGCAGGATTCATCTTTAACTCCTCGGTTAGTGGGCACACAGATGATGCAAGGCGTGACTCTTCGATCGGATGGAACTATTCGATGGTAACACGTGGCTTGACGCCCTTGGGAACGACGGCGTCCAGACGCAGGTTTTTGCGTTCGTCTTCGCTGGGGGTTCGCAAAGGTCGCACCACGCGGAAACCGACCCACAGGGCATCGGTCATGTACCACGCGCTTTTGGGGTTCTGGGGATCCTGCTGTTTCCATTCAGCATCGGAAGCCAGTCGGGTTGCGCTACGGCATTCCGCCGCACTGCGATCCCAAGCCCCGCCGCGAGCCACCCGAGGGTACTCGTCATCGGCCAGACACAACGGGAACTTGACCGCTTCATTCGGTTTGAACTTGCTGTAGAAGTCGGCTTCATAACGATCTTGAACCCATTCCGCGACATTGCCGTGCATGTCATGCAGGCCCCAGGGATTGGGTTTCTTCTTGCCGACTTTGTGGTATTTCGGTTTTCCCTTTTCGCTGCTGTTGCTGTCGAACCAGCCATACTCGCCCAGCTTGCTGGGATCGTCACCGAAACTGTAAGCGGTGGTCGTGCCGGCGCGGCAGGCATATTCCCATTCGGCTTCGGTCGGCAAACGGTGGTAGCGGCCGGTTTTGGCGGTCAGCCATTCGCAGTAGGTCTTGGCGGCATGCTGAGTCATACAGATCGCGGGATAGCCGCCGTCTTTACCCATTTCGAACGACATGTCCGTATAAGGATTCGTCGGCTTGGTGATCGCATCGGCCGCTTTTTCCTGCGGACCGATTTCGGCATTGCCAAAGTCGCGCAAAGCGCGTTCCAGCCGGATCGACCACAGTTCGAATTCGTCCCAGGTGACTTCGGTCTTTCCCATCCAGAACGGTTCGAGCTTCACTTTGTGCTGCGGGCTTTCGTCCTCGTTGCGACCGGGTTCCGCCTCGGGACTTCCCATCAGGAATTCTCCGCCGGGAATCGGTACCATCGTGAACGAGATTTCCGTGTTGCGAATCTTCTGCACGTACTGTTTCATTTCGGCTTCGGACTTCGCATCCCCGGTATTGTCCTGGGACAGCGAGATCGATGCAAAACCGAGGCTGCCGAGCAGCAGGGCAATCACGGGGGTCAGGTGGCGGGTTCCACGATGCGTGTGGAAACGGGCAGAGCAGGGGCGGAGAGAACAATTGAACGGCATGGCAACTCTAACGTGGTGGGAATGGGTAGGAACGATCGTCGTCACCTTGGTGGGGATGGCGGCACCGGCGTTCGCTCAGTCGCTCGAACGCTTCTCATTTGTCGAACCGCACCTCGGTACGATTGTCGAAATCACAATATACGCGCCGGGAGAAATCGTCGCAAATGAGGCTGCTCATGCCGCCTTCGCCCGAGTGAAAGAATTGGACTGGATTTTCAGTGATTACAAACCTGAAAGCGAAGCGATGCGGCTGTGTGCTCAGGCCGGTTCTGGGCAGCCCGTAAAGGTCAGTCCCGAGCTGTTTCAGGTGCTGAAACAGTCACTCGCCGTCTCAAAACTCACGGATGGTGGGTTCGATGTCACCGTGGGACCGTTGGTCGCCCTGTGGCGCCGAGCCCGGAAAGAAAAACGTCTGCCGACCGCCGAAGAAATCGCTGCGGCGAAAGAATTGGTCGGCTGGAAACTGGTGACGCTGAGTGAAGCCGATCAGACGGTCGAGCTGCAGCGGGTCGGCATGCGGCTGGATTTTGGGGGCATCGCCAAAGGGTATATCGCCCAAGAGGTCAGCCGATGCCTGCGCGAACGGGGCCTCAATCGCACCCTGGTGGCGCTGTCCGGTGACATCGTGGCCGGCGATCCGCCGCCCGCGGCCGACGGCTGGAAAATTGGCGTCGCACCGCTCGAAGGAGCGAACCGTCCACCCAGTCGGCTGCTACTGCTAAAGAATTGCGCGGTCTCTACCTCGGGAGATGCGTTTCAATTTGTCGAGATCGCCGGCGTGCGCTACTCGCACATTGTCGATCCGCAAACCGGTGTTGGTCTGACGCGACGCAGCAGCGTGACCGTTGTGGCGGCGGACGGTGGGACGGCCGACGCTTGGGATACCGCTATTTGCGTCGTCGGGCCCGAGCGGGGGTTGCCATTGATCGAGAACGAAAAGATCGAGGCGCTGATTGTGCAGGCGACGGACGACGGGGTCCGGGTTGTCGAATCGAAAGGGTTCGGTCATCACGCCGCCAAATAGGCCGGTCGGTGTGAACGCCACTCGAATGCACCGCTGCGTGGTCCGCGACGTTACAGAAAGTCCACTGCCCGGTCGAGACTTTCTCCACTTGAAACGAGTCCTGCCACTTCGTCCGCGAAATGGCAGCGATCAATTTTGGTTGGCATCGGTTGAGGGCTTGTTCGATCGAATTCACTTGCGGCGAATTTCGTCGTCTGCCGACGTGCCAGCACCGGGATCAGTGAATCGCGTCAGGATCGGCATATTTGCTATTGGCAGCAAAGTCTTCACGAACGCTTTCATCGCGCCAGTCGGATCTGAGGTCGATACAGAAAGCGAAGTCGAACACCCGTGCAGGGGGTGAACGTGGACTAAGTTGTCGGTATGAGGGGCCTTCTTCTTCTACTTGCTGCCGCTTTCGTGATCCTGCTGGGGCACCCCTGCGCGGTGTTGGCACTCGATCAATTCAAACTGCTCGATTTGCAGGTCGGTGGCGAACGGCTGACGGGGCGGGTGCTGACGCACAACGATCAGCTGTGCTGGTTTCTTCGTCGTGACGGACGTCTCGAGAAGTTTGCGATGGCCAAGGTGACCGATTTCAAAGAGGTCGGTCAACGATTCCAGGCGCACTCTGCCAAAGAAATCAAAGCCCAATTGCAGGTCGAATTCGGCAAGGCTTACGAGGTTCGGACCAGCTCGCATTATGTGGTGGTGGCTCGACCAGGCGCGGCGGAAGACTACGCCGTGATGTTTGAACGGATCTATCGCGAATTTGTGCGACTGTTTCGCGCCCGCGGATTGGAAATCGTCGAGCCGGAATTTCCGCTGGTGGCGATCGTCTTTCCGGACCAACGGGGGTTCGTCGCTTACTGCACGGCTCAGGGAGCCCATCTGCAGCCCGGGCTGGTCGGATTTTATCTTCCCTCGTCCAATCGCGTGGCGATGTATGAACGCCCCAACGTGGCCGAAGTGGACGGTACGGTCATCCATGAAGCGACGCATCAGGTGGCGTTCAATACGGGGATTCATTGCCGGGTCGCCGATCATCCGCGCTGGGTGGTTGAGGGGCTGGCCACCGTTTTGGAAGCGGACGGGATTCGGACTCGACAAGGATCCTCGTTGCCCGCCGACCGCGTCAATCGCCAGCGTTATCTGTGGTTTCAAGACTATGCAAACACGCGCCGCCCCGCGCGTTCATTGGCCGGTTTTGTGCGTGAAGATCGACCGTTCCAGCAAACGCCGCTGGATGCTTACAGTGAAGCGTGGGCGCTCAGTTTCTTCCTGCTGGAAACACGGCCACTGCAGTATTCGAAATACTTGAAACGACTGGTCGAACGCGATCCGCTGTCCGCCTACGAGGCCGGATCCCGAGTGAACGATTTCTCCGAAATTTTCGGTGCCGACTTGGACAGTCTGGAAACACAGTACTTGCGGTTCATCAAACGAATCGCCGAATGATCGATGATTCGCCCACCGCACGGTTCCGCAGCCGTTCGTCGGCGACGCTGACGTGACGGACACCACGAGGATGCCCGTCACCAGCGCTCGTTCCTATTGTCAGCGCCACGATCACTTTTCGATTTTCGAATCCGGCGCCCGATAGAAGATCGCGACCGGCAGCATCAGCGCCGCGGCAAACCCGAACAACGTCGCGTAGGGCAGCATCAGCCAGTCAATCAAGATCAATCGACCAATCGTATAGACCAGACCTGCCCCGGCGATTCCGATCCAGTTCAGCAGATTCAGAGCCCCGATGATGCGGCCTTTCTGTTCCACAGGTGCATTCGATTGCAAATAAACTTGCAACGGCACGCTGTAGAACCCGGCAAATAATCCCACCATGACCAGAGCCGCCGCGCTGCCCCAGGGGCCCAGCAGCGTTCCGCGGTAATAGCTAGCGGGACCAGGCTTTTCTGGTGACGCCGCGGCGACGATGGGCGGGGCGTCCGCCGAGTCAGCAGTGGCGGGCACTTTTTCATTCGCCGTGGCCGCCACCTGGGCGACTCGTTTCGTATGGCGAATTTCCTCGCGGGCGGCGTTCCAACCGGGGCCGGGCAGGGCGAGTGCCAACAGGCTGAAGGTCAGTCCCCACGCACCCAGTCGCACGATCCAGCCCCGCACCCGATCTTTCGACAGGATGCCGGCTCCCACGCAGCCCAGCGCGATGCCCACACCGGTACTGGCCGCCAGGATCCCCGTGATCAAATCGTCAAAATGGAATTGTTCTTTGCTGAGCGCATTGATGGCCGGCGGATAAATCGTGCCGCCGACAAACCAGAACACCGACGACATGATCAGCACCCCCAGCAGGACATGGTCCTGCTTGAGCAACTGCCGGGTATCGGGAGCCATGATGATTGACGAGATTTCAAAACGCAGGCCAGGTTGAGCGATCGGCGTCTGGCGAATGGCCAGCGACGACATCAGGCCCGACACGGCAATCACGAGGCACGGAATGCTGGCCAGCCACAACGTCGACGAGAATTGCTGCTTGGCAAATCCGGCGGCTGACAATCCAAAGATAATGGCCAGAAAGGTCGCCATCAGGATCATTCCGTTCGCCCGCGGTAAATCTTCGGTCCGCAACATTTCCGGCAGGATCCCATACTTGGAAGGGCCGAAAAACGCACTGTGGACGCCCATCAGGCACAGTACGGCCAACAGGCAGGGCAGGCTGTGCAGGATGAAGCCGATCATCCCCAGTAGCACAATCACCACCTCGGCCAGTTTGCACAGGACGATAATCGTCCGCTTGGAATAGCGATCGGACAGAAAGCCGGCAAACCCTGAAATGGGGATGAACGGCAGGGCGAACAGCATCATCGCCAGCCCTTGCAGATCGCTTTCGCCCCGCAGAGCGCGATCGCTGCACAGCAGCAGCACCAACTGCTTGAACAGGTTGTCATTGAACGCTCCCAGGAACTGCGTCAGATTCAGTCCCCAAAAACTGGGGTCTCGCAGCAGCGTCGGGCGTTGATCGGGCGAGGCAGCGGTCATTGTGCAAGTACCTTCTCTCAGTATTCCAACTCGATCTCAAGATCGATCGACGCGAGATTCTTGCAGGAACCGCCGGCCGCGGATACGGCATTGGGGTGATCCAACGCCGAAATTTATGGAGACCGGATCCTGTCGCGGCCTTGGCCCAGAACGGTCGCCACACTTCCCAGGACCGATTGGCCCCCGTTCCCCACAAATCGACCCCAGGCCTGTCCCGCATCCGCCCTGAGGTCTTCCTTGCGAGTTGTGATTGACGCCAGGGTGCTCCCATAGGGTGGCCAACGCAAATCGCCAGACGAACACCAACTGATGCCTCGTAAGGTTCTTAAGCGATGTGGTCAATAGGTAAATGTCACGAGATACTAATCAATGCCAGATAAAACATATCAACGATATAGTATAATCATCGGCGTATCATAATATAACTTACGAACACTACGAAAATAGTCGTCATTAGCCAGAGAATCGATCTTGGTAATTCTCCTCTCTCCTCTGTGACCTCTGTGACCTCCGTGCCTCTGTGTTTTAAGTCATTGTATTTCCTGAGCAAGTCCCTAGAAACTAACACACAGAGGCCTGAAGGTCACAGAAGTGAGAATCTTTCCTGGGCCAAGGCTCGTGCCTGCGCCCGGTTGGTGATTCTGCGAGTGCTTGCAAAGGCCGTATCATTGCATCATTGATGCTACCGTGAGTCCATTCTGATGTGGCACGGTATGTCCTTGGCGTTACGACGCGGATCCGAGGTAATACGCCATCAACCCGGTTTCGCGAAAATTCTCTAGGATCGCCTGATAGGCCTCCGACTGTTCGTGGGCCGTACCGTTCGGAAGGTTGAACGCCGTCCGCAGGATGTGGCCTTCGTGTTGATAGAGGATCGTAAACAGGCCGAGTCTGAGTGTTCCCGGGGGGCGGCTGGTGATGCTGTGAATGGCGATGCGAGGAACGCTGGCTGGATAGAGATATTCTTTCCGAAACAACATCGAGATCGCCCCCGTCAAAAACGGCATTCCCACCGGTAGCAGATAGGCAGCGAGATCCGCTCGTCCCCCGGCAAAGCAGATCGCCGCCAGGGATAACAGCGGCGCTGATACCGCCAGCCCCAGCAGGATTCCTTTCTTTTGCGTCGGTTGGCCGAAGATTTTGAGTACCGTGTCCCAGGGGGGATCATAGGTGAATTCAAGTGCTTCAGCAGTGATCTGACACCTGCCGTTCAAGATGGCAAACGAAGATTCACGCAAATGACGCATTGCTTCGGGCCATCCGAGGGTAAGGTACGACGAAAGGGCGTTCGTTTCCGCTGATGTTTGCCATTTTGTCGATTCGGCGAGCGGCATTCAACTGCCATCAGGCCGCTGATGTAGCGGGCAAGGGCGATTCCAGTATTTTAGTCGCGTCCGCCATGAATCAGTCCTTGCGTCGCACGTCGGTCTGATGCGATCTGGATCTCTGAATCTTGACTGAGGTGCGGAATCGCTTCTTTCTTCGGAAAACTCCGCTTGAAGAGGCTGTTTGAGAGGGAGGGTGCAGCGAAATTCCGTTTCGGCAGCGCCAGCAGGAGTGAACTGGCGCGTTTGTCTGAACGTATGAGCAGCGCGTCTTCGTCGCTGCGAGGCTCGGTGTCGTTAAGTGGCGCAGTCGTCGGAATGATTGGACGCGTTCTTTTGGTGGCGAGCGGAGTTCGTCTCCGCACTGTGGCTTTGTTGGCGCAAGCAAATCGACATTTGTTCGAAGTGTCGCCATTGGATTGAGCTTCCAGGGAATGGCGGAGCGGAACGCGACGTCCCGTTCAGTTCCCGATGCCGAAATGTGTCTCGACGAAGCGCCAGCCTGTGTAGTGGATGACTGCTGCACATTGCCGCTCGCGAGGCGAAGTCAAACACCTTGGCAGTGATTGGATGCTCGGTTATCCGTAATCAGCGTGGCGATTCTGCGGGCCATTCAATTCGGTAGACAACGCTTAGTTTTGTTAAGAAAAAGTGATTAAGAAAATGCTTTCAAAAAAGACAAATTAAGAATCCGTGAAAAGCGACTTTGTCTTCGTTGCCGCTATTGCAGCGGCGGATCGGGCTTGTGTATGGTCTTTGTGTCGTCTCCGGGTTTAGTAACTAAGTTCGTCGAGACGATTCTCAGTCCGTGGCCGAAAGTATTGTTGAAAAAATATAGCAACAAGAAACAATTGTATAAGTGCGACGTCAGCAAGATGCTGAACAACAATGGCAAGCCCGCCGTGAGCTGGGCTGCCGCGTCGCCAATCAGGTGATGACAGGCGCCGATTGTGTTTGGTGGCTTGGCGGTAGTTTTTTAAAAGGGTTTTTGATGAAGAGTTTGGTAAAGAAGAAGTTAGGGTTTACGTTGATCGAATTGTTGGTCGTGATTGCGATCATCGCCGTTCTGATCGCGCTGCTGCTGCCCGCCGTGCAACAGGCTCGCGAGGCGGCTCGACGCACTCAATGTAAGAATAATCTCAAGCAGCTGGGGTTGTCGTTCTTTAACTACGAATCGACCTACGGTCAATTTCCGCCTGTCGGAACGGTTGAAAGTTTGCCGACGCCGGATCTGAATGCTCACGGGTTCCTGGAATATCTGCTGCCGTACATGGATCAGGGCAACCTTTACACCCAGATCAACTTCAGTGTGCCGATCGATTTCGGAACGGCATCCGGCGGCCCGGTGAATTTGAGTTCCGTCGGTGGTTTGAATTATACGGCCAGCCAGAATTTCAATGCGTTGTCGTCGGCCGTGATCACTGGTTTGATGTGTCCATCGGTGCCGCGCAGCTCGAGTGTCGTCATCAGCCAGGACTCGGAGTTTGGTCAGAATGGCGTTGCGGGCGCTTATAGCGTGGGCAGTGCCAATGACTATGGGGCTGCGTCCGGAATTCGTCATACGCTGGCCAATATTTATGACGCGGCGAAGGGGAATGCCAGTATCAACGCCCACGGGATCCTGACGACCAATGATTTGCAGCCCACGCTGGCCAAGGTCTCCGACGGGACTTCCAATACCTTCCTGATGTGTGAAGTTGCCGGGCGCCCCAACTGGTATTCCAACGGCAAGCTGGTTTACAGCTACAGCAATGGAGCGGGCACGCTCGGTGCCGGCAATTCGCCCTCGGGGCCTGTGCAGGCCACGATTGGATCGGTCAACATGACAACGAGCTCGCTGTATGGCGGGGCCTGGACTGACTGGAACAGCACACAGTGTTGGTTCAAGGGGAGCGATCTGTTGGGTAGCGGCAACGAAGGCCCCTGCGTGATTAACTGCACCAACCTGTTCGACTATGGCATGTACGGGTTTCATCCCGGTGGTGCTCACGTCTTGATGGGTGACGGCACCGTCAAGTTCCTCGCGCAAAACATGTCCAACGTCGTGTTTGCCGAAGGCGTGACAAAAGCCTCGGGATATCCGAACGGCGATTTCTAATCGACCAGGTTCGATGTTGTTTTGTCGCTGGCCCGCACGGAATGACCCATTCGGTCATTCCGTGCGGCCTGTTTTGGCGAGGTTCGTTTCGGTGGGGAGAGGTCTGCGATGTCAAATCGTGCTGAATATCGATCAGTGTTGCTGGTGCTGTTGCTCGCCGGATGTGGTGGCGGTCTGTCCGAGCAGCAGCGGTTGGAAAAGATCATGGGTGGTGAGGTGAAAAAGGTGACGCCGGTCAGCGGAACCGTGCTGGTGGACAACGAACCGCAGCCACGCATCGCGGTCCTGCTCTACAAGGCCGACGGTTCCGAGCGAATCGGCACGATTGGACCTGTTTTCACCGCTGCCGACGGGAAATTCACATTTACCACGTACAAGGCCGGCGATGGATTGGAAGAGGGGATCTACAAGCTCGCGTTTGTGGGGCAGCACTACAGCAAATCCAAAGGCAATTTCGACGGACCCGATCTGTTGAATGGCCGCTACAGCGATCCCGTCAAATCAGAATTTGTCTTGGACGTCGTCGAAGGATCGCCGCAGCCGAATTTGAAATTTGAACTGACCACCCGGTGACCCAAGGCGTGCCGACTTCCGCGATCGACGGCGGTCGTGTTCCTGTAGCGGTGGATTGAGATCATGTCGGATCAACCTGTGCAGAACGGCCGTCGCCTGACAGTGGGGCGTCGAATTGTCCCCTTCTACTTCGGGGCGATCGTGCTCGCCGTCGTCGTACTCTGTGGCCGCGAACTTGTCTGGCCGGCCCGACCCAATGTGATTCTGATCACGTTGGATACGACGCGAGCTGATCACTTGGGCGCCTATGGCTATCAGCAGGGACTGACAGAGATCTTCGATGAATTCGCCGAACAGGGCGTGACGTTCGAACGAGCCTATGCCCCGGCGCCGCTGACCCTGGTATCGCACACGACCATGTTGACCGGCCTGTATCCGCCCGAGCATGGATTGCGGTTGAATGGTGCGGGACGCTTGTCCGACGAAATTCCCTTGTTGCCGGACCTGCTGCGGCGACACGGGTACGACACTGGTGCGTTTGTGGCGGCGTTTGTGCTGGATTCGAAATTCGGCCTCGAACGTGGGTTCGACGTCTATGATGACGATCTGTCGGGAACGCGGATCGCCGGCCATTCCACCGATCGCCGTCGTGATGGTCAATCGGTCGTCGATTCGGCTCTGGCGTGGCTCAAGCAGCGAACCGCTCGTCCGTTTTTCTGCTGGATCCATTTGTACGACGCCCACGATCCGTACGATCCCCGGCCGGGACTGTTCGGCGAGAAATTTGCCGAGCGTCCCTACGACGCGGGGATTGCGGTCGAAGTCCAGCAACTGCAGCGGGTCCTGGCATTTCTGCGCGAGCGGAAACTGATGGAGAAAACGCTTGTGGTCGTCGCGGCCGACCATGGCGAGGGGTTGGGTGATCACTCGGAAGAGGAACACTCGATGCTCGTCTACAACACCACGCTGCACGTGCCGCTGGTGATGGCGGGGCCACGAACGTATTGCCAACCGGGTCACCGCGTGACCGAACCGGTGTCGCTGGCCGATCTGACCCCCACGCTACTGGACCTGCTGAAGATTCCCACCCCCGGACATGTCAGCGGCCGTAGTCTGCGGGCGGCGCTGGCGGGCGAGTCGCTTTCGTCGCGTCCTTGTTACGCGGAAACGGAAGCGCCATTTCGCGGTAATCACTGGTGTCCGCTGCACACGGTGATCGCCGGTCCCTGGAAATATATTCACACCACACGGCCGGAATTGTACGACCTGGACACCGATCCGGGTGAAACGACGAATCTCGTGACCTCGGCCGTGGATCAACTGCGGGAAATGAAAGCCGTCCTGGAGGTGATGCAGGAGCATTTCGTGCCGGCCCGGGCGGGGAATTTGAATCTGTCCAAAGCCGACCTGCAAAAGTTGGCCGGTCTGGGATATCTGGCCGGAACTTCGCATCAGGAACAACCCGCGGACGGGGAGGTGCTGCCCGATATGAAAGACATGTTGCCCTATTGCAACCGGATCTATGAGGCACAGGGGCTGCTGAGATCGGGCCGGGTGGACGAGGCAGGGGAGCTGGCCCGGGAAATTCTGGCGGCGACCGACAAGCTGCCGATGGCGTACGTGATCCTGGGCGATGTGCTGCGGCATCATGACCGACTGGACGAAGCGGAAGCCGCGTATCGACAGTTGTTGGCTCAGCAGCCGGACAACGCGATTGCGCATGCTCACCTGGCGGTGGTGTTCGTCAAACGAGGTCAGTTCGAACAAGCGGCGGACGAGTTCCGTGAAGCGGTCAAGGCGGATCCGGAAGGCTCGCAGGCCCACTTGGATTTGGCGCAAACGTTGACTCAGCTCGACCGGTTCGAGGACGCGATCGCCGAATATCGCCAGGCGATTCGCAGCGATCCGGGGTTTGTGCTGGCCCATTTTCAGCTCGGGCTGCTGTTGGCCCAGCGGCAGCGTCGCAGCGAGGCCGTGCATTGTTTTCAGCAAGCCCTCAAATACGATCCGCAGCTGGTCTTGGCCCACGCCAATCTGGTGAATCTCTGTTCGCAGCAGGGGCAGATCAAAGAAGCGATCGAGCATGCCACCAAAGCGGTCGAACTGGCCCCGGCCGCCTTCGAATTCCGGCTGAATCTGGGAACGCTGCTGGCCCTGCAACAACGGTATGAAGAGAGCCTGGCGCAGTTTCAACAGGCGCATCAACTGCGGCCGGAGGACCCTCGACCTGAGGAAAAAATCCGACAAGTGACGGCGGCATGGAAGCAGGGCCGCTAGACGGTTTGATCGGGCAGGGAAACCCTAATCGCACCACGGCTGGACCCGGCCGATGAGGATTGTCATCATTCGCAGCGGTTCCTCTGTTGAAATCGTTTGTCGATGGTGTGCCGAGCGTAATCGTGTCGATCCTGATTCATTGCCCCCACTGCGGTCGCGAACTCAAACTGCCGGATCGCAGCTTGCTCGGACGTAAAGGCAAATGTGGTAAATGCCAGCACACGTTCATCCTGCAAGAAAACTCGACGCAGACCAGTGAATCTGAAAAGTCGGTTGTCCGCGAGCAGGAACCCCCGACGCCGCGGCCCAAGGAAAAGACGCCGCCGATTGTTCCTGAATCACCGGTGTTTCCGAACTTCGCCGAACCGCCTATTCCGCCGACCGCGGTGACTCCCGCTCCCGCTCCCGCTTCTGTGCCTGTCGAGGATGCGCCGTTCGCAGCGTTCAGCCCGCCCGATTTTGCGGCGCTGGAACAACAAGCCGATACCAGCGGGGCGGCGGGTCGATTGCGGGAATTGCACAGCAAAAGCCGGCGGCAACGAAATCGAGTCTTGATGGCGTTGGCGGCGATCGCCGTCGTGGCAGCGGGGATCGTGCTGGTCTCGTCCCGCTCTGCCGCGCCGCCCCTGCCGTCCGCTCCGAAATCCTCCGAGAATTCACCGGCTGATGCTCCGCCAGTCACCGATCGGGACGAGGAGGAATTCGATCCCACCGAGACCGAATATGCACTGCGAGGCTCGCCGACCACAGGCCGACCGATCCAGTTGCAGTACATTCCCTTCGGCACGCAGGTGGTGATCAATCTTCATCCGGCCGAGTTATGGAAATCGGCCAGTCTGGGCGAAGAGCTGCGGTTTTGCGTGCCGCCGATCGCGCAATTGGTCGAATCCACCTTGCGAGATCTGTTTCAACGACCACCCGATCAAGTAGACGAACTGTTGATCTGTTTGATTCCCGGTCCCCGCGGCAGTCTGCCGGATGTCGCCGCGGTCGCGCATTTGACGGAGGAACCGCAGCGCAGCCGCCTGATTGAACAACTGGGCGAGCGAATCGAAGTGGAGAATCAATCGATCTACATTTCCGGCGAACGCGCGTACATGATTGCCGGCCCAAAAACACTCGTCGTCTGTCCGAAGAATCAGGCGGACGAGATGGTCAAGGCGATCACCGATCGCCATCCCGCCGAGCAGATCGATCCCCTCTTGCCACTGACCGATCACGATCGTCAGGTCACTCTGATTCTGACCCCCGTGACGTTCCAACTGCACGAGGCCTGGTTTCCCGAAAACGTTCGTCCCTTAATCAAACAGGCGATCGACTGGCTGGGTGACGATGTGGAATCCCTGGCGTGGAGCTTTCACCTGACGCCCGAGCTGTTCTATTCCGATCTGGTGCTGCGCAATAAAAAGGTTGCGGGGAAAAAACTCGAACGGACCGTCCGTTCACGACTGGGCCGGTTGGCGAGCGAGCTGGTGCCGCTGATTCAGCAAATGAATCCGACGGAAGCAGGGAAGCGGATGGTGATCGGCCGGCTTCCGGCGATGGTGGAAGTGTTTTCTTTGGCAACCATCTTTCGAACCGCACCGCACCATGTCCAACTGGTGACTCCGCTGCCCGATCGGGCGGCTCCGAATCTGTTTCTCGGATCGCTGTTGGCCTGGGATGAATCGACCAGAACCGACTTCACCAAAGCCCGGCCCATGCCGCCAGAAGGGCCGATGATTCCCGCACGAGTGGCCGATCGCCTGAAAATGACGATCGATGTGGATTTTCGAGCGACACCATTCAGCGAAGCGTTCGCTTATCTGAGCAGTGAAATCAAGACGCCGATCGAACTGGACGGCGATGCGATCAAGGCGGGCGGTTTTACGAAAAATATCAAACAGACATTCCAACAACAGGGCGCCCGGGTACAAGATGTGATTGTCAAGATTTTCGAGGAATCAAAAGGGATGGACGTCAATCCCGAGAAAAAACTCGTCATTATTGTGGATGAGAAACAGCAACGCCTGCTCGTGACGACGCTCGCGGCGGCGAATCGGCGGGGACTGAGCCCGTTCGATCTTTAAAGGCCAGCAGGCGGACGAATGACGGATTATTCCTACGGACGACGATATTTTCGCGAAAGAGCCTGTTCCTCCAGCGGTCAGGCGGATCGATTGAGTGAGGGATTGTGATGGCTGGTCGATCCTCTTGTCCCCAATGCGGCACGATCCTGCGGATCCGTGATCGCTCGTTCGTTGGGCGACGAGTGAATTGTCCGGAATGCAAAACCAGCCTGCGCATCGAAGCCACCGATCGTGACGACGAATTCATCACTCGTCGGATTGCGCCCGTCGATCGGCCGTCGGCGGAAGTGGAGTCGGCCGGAGCCGCGCCGACCGGACCGTTGTCCGCCAAAAGCAGTTCTCGTCGCAGCAATGTCAATCAGACCGGGGTCGCGGTGATGGCTCCGACGAAGGGTGCGGCCGTTCAGCGCTTGTTGCATTCGCCGCTCACGGTCGCCTGGCTGTTGGCGATCGCCGTCGTGTCATTCGTGGCCGTCCTGGCGCTCGGTCCCCGCTTTCGTTTCAGTGCCGCCCGGCCGATTGTCTCGCGTCCTGTCTCGTTACCGCCCGTGGAACCGGTGCGGACGCCCGATCCGGTGGTCGAGCCGCCAGAGGATACGTCTGTTCCGCCGGAACCCCAGATATCGGTGTCAGCCATCATTGATGACAGCGACAGTTTATCGGCGTTGGAACCGGTCAATGTGGAAGGACCGTTGCCCTGGCCGCCGGTGGCCGTGACCAGCCAACCCACTGAACCGCCGCCGCCCAAAATTGATGTCGCAGCCAAGCTCGCTCAAGAATTGACGTCGTACAAACAACCGAAAGTCAGTCGACGATTTCTCTTGGAGGCCCTGCAGGAACAGTTAGGGGCACAGATTCGCTATGACGCCGAGGAACTGGGGGCGGCCGATCTCGATGGGAATGTGTCCTTCGAGTTGGAAAATACGACGATCGGCGAAGTGATTCAAACGGTCGTTGACGCGGCCGGCTGGCAGATGGAGATCGAGCCGACCGGTCTGCGGCTGACCCGCAAAAAATGATCGTCACAACGGGAAGGTGGGGCCAGGCGAAGCCGGGGTGAATCTTCTTTTTCGCGAATATCTAGAAAAATAATCGCTGCGCAAAAATGGCGTTGACAATCTCTGTCGTACGCTGATAATGGCGTCTGTGTGATGTTCTCGGGCCGTTTCCCGAAGGGTGGCCGCGTGTGAACCAGTCGGCTGTCTTGTCGGACGGGGTCGTGAGTGGCGAGATTCCGCTGAGTCGGGATGGCGGATCTGGTGCGGCCGATGCAGGACGTCGATTCCGCTGGGTCAAATGTGTTCAGGGGACAGGTGATGACGAAAGCCTATGAAACAGGGGTGTTGATCAATGTCGATCAAACTTGATCAACGAGGAAAAGTGGTCCAAACGCTATCAAACAGGGATGTTGATCAATGTTGATCAAACTTGATCAGCCGGTTCTGAAAAAACGTGTTCTATCCCATTTTAACATTTGCTGGTGAGGCGAAGTCACGGGAGGGCAAACGTGTACGCCATGACAGATGTTTGCCAACTTCGCGAACGATTTGCGCCGTGCGAGCGGATCGGTTTCGGAAAAAATGAGGTCGCGGGCCGTTGCGGCGACGTGGTGAATTTCGTTTGTCATGCAGGCGGTCTGTCGCTCGTTGAGTGGCATTTCAGGCTTGGCGGTCGAAAAAAAGGTGTCCTTCAACGATAATTGCGGCTGAACGATGGCCCTGGCTTGTCGGCGAATCATTGGTGGTGAAACGTGTCGCACGATTTATCCTTTTGGGGAAGAGGCCAGGGATCACACCCGACGAACGTCGCGGATCGTGCCTGTCCGCTGCCGTTCGCTGTTGCCTCTCAAGGAAGGATCAACCGATGACATCGCGGTTGTGGTTGATATTGGTCGGGTTGATGGTGATTGCAGCTCCCCTGCGATCCCTGCCAGCGGAAGAACGGTATCTCGATTTTGTGCAGGGGCTGCGTGATCGGAATTACTTCGACTATGCCATGCTCTATCTCGACCAGGTCGCCCAGCGGCCATCGCTGCCCGAAGAAATTCGTCAGCTGATTCCGTACGAAAAGGCGATCACGCTGCGCGAAAACGCCAAGGTCCTGCGCAATCCGGAAAAGCAGTTTGAACAACTGGATCAGGCCCTGGCCTATCTCGAACAGTTCTCACGCGATTATCCCGACAACCCCAGCAGCGGCGACGCGAATTCGGATCGCGCGCAGATCTTGCTGCAAAAGGCGGAAGTGGAAATCTTCCAGTCCAAATCGCCCTCGAATAAGGGGGTTAAAGTCGACTTGCAGCGACGCGGGCGCGAGTTTGTGCTGAAGGCACGCGAGATTTTGAAACGCGCGTTTGAGCAGCACGAGACGGCGTTTAAACAGTTCCCCGCCTATCTCGACGAACAGAAAGAACCGAAGCGACATGCCGAGCGGGCGAAGATCGAACGCAGCTTGATCCTCGAATCGCTGAACCTGGCCAAGTGCATTTACCAGGAAGCACAGACGTACGACACCACGGCGCGGGAATTCAAAGGCTTGTTGAACCAGGCGGCCGACGAATTTGAAAAGGTGCATCAGAAGTATCGCAGCCAGCTGGGCGGTCTGCATGCGCGGGCCTGGCAGGGGAAATGTTTTGAAGAACAGGGTGACCTGCAGAAGGCGCTGGGCATCTACAACGAATTGCTTGATCATCCCGGTGACGATCCGGCGCTGCAAAACTTGAAGTCGCAAACGCTGCTGTTCAAATTGATCTGCCTGCACGAACGCGAAGACGATCAACTGGTGGTCGATCTGGTCGAAGACTGGCTGAAAAAGAATCCGGGGGAATCGCGATCCTCACTGGGGTTGGGGATCCAATGGGAACAAGCGCGCGCTTTCGAAACGCTGGGCAACAACCGCAGTCTGGCGAAAACCGATCAGGAACGATTCTGGCGCCAGGCCCGCACCGTCGCCCAGCAAATCAACCGTTTTCCCGGTGAGTACAAAGACGCGTCGCTGGCGCTGATGCAGCGCGTCCAGGTCAAACTCGGCGGCAAAGAACGCAAACCGGAAGACTTCGAAGCGGCCTATGGGTTGGGACGTCAGTTCTTTAATTCGGCGCAAGAAATCAAGAAGGAACTGGATGCCGGGAACCAGGACCAATCGCCGCCGGAAGAACTCGCGCGATTGAAGCAAAACTGGATCGTGGAATTGAATGAAGCGGCTCGGCATCTGGAGCTGGCGGCGACCCTGGTCAATCGCCGCGACAATCCGAAAGAGGTCGCCACCTCGCGGTTACTGCAGGCGTATACCAATTTCTATTTGCGGCACAATTATGAAGCGGCGATCCTGGGCCAGTTCGTGGCGCGGACCACCAGCGATACCGAAGACAGCGTAGCAATGGACGCGGCTTATCTGGCGATGGCGGCCTTCGTGCAGGCCTACAACGACAATCCGGCCGATCCCTCACAAAAACTCGACGACATGCGGCTGATCGTCAAAGCGGCCAATCTGATCGCCGCACGCTGGCCCGAAAGCGAAAAAGCCAACGAAGCACGGATGGTGCTGGGCCGCCTGTACACTGCAGCCAAACAGCCGGTCGAGGCGGCAAACTGGTTCAGTCAGATTCCCGACACCGATCCCAAGTTTCCTGAAGCGCGGCTCGCGGCCGGTCAAGCCTACTGGGTCGCTTATGGCACGGCCGCTCGATTGCCCGCGGAAGCCCGACCCTCGCCCGAGAAATTGACCGAGTGGAAAACGGTGTCGGAAAAGTATCTGCAAAGCGGCATTCAAAAGTTGTCCGCCACGCTGCCGGAAGACGGCGACATGCCGCAGGAACTGGTCAGCGCCAAGATTTATCTCGCCGAGATTCTGCTCAGTCAGGGGAAAGAAGCCGAAGCGGCCAAACTGCTGATCGACGATCCCCAATCGATCGTGAAGGCGATCGCTGTGCCCGATGAACGTCAGCGGCCTGAGAAAGGGGTGCAAAGTCGTTCGGTCGCCAAAAGCGTCTACACGCTACTGCTACGGGCCGAGATCGGTATGGGGCTCGACAAGCTGAACGAGGCCCGGGCGACCATGAAAACGTTGGAATCGATCGCGGCGGGCGATGCCGGTTCGGATCTGACCGACCTGTATGTCGGGCTGGGACGAATGTTAAAAGCCGAACTGGAACGGTTCCGCAACAACGGCGAAACCGAACGGTTCAAGAAATTGATGGCGGCCTTCGAATCGTTCCTGGGTGACATGTTCAAGAAGCAAGAAGGGCAGACCTTCGGATCGCTCAGCTGGATCGGCGAAACCTATTTCGCACTCGGCGAAATCTCGACCGACCGGTCCAAGACCGCCAGCTACTACAATCGGGCTGCCGCGGCGTTTAATGGAATTCTGACGCGAGCCCAGGCCGAGCCGAACTTTGCCACGGCCGAGCAACTGCTGAACGTCAAGGTGCGGCTGGTCCACTGCAACCGATTGAAACAGGACTTTCCGGAAGCCGAGCTGTTGCTGACCGAAGTGCTGAAGGCGCGGGGCAATGATTTGCGAGCCCAGATCGAAGGCGCGTCCCTTTATCAAGACTGGGGCTCCAGCGGCGATCTCAAGAAATTCATCGTGGCAATCAGTGGTCGCAAAGACATCGGTCTGTGGGGCTGGGGCGGCATTGCCAAACGGATCCAGCAGCAAAAGAATTATGCCGAACGGCCGGAACTGGTGGAGACGTTCCTCGACGCGCGGTACAGCGTTTCGCTGTGTCGATTCCTGTATGGGCAAGATTTGCCGCCGCAGGAAAAACGTAAGGTGATGGACGTCTGCGCGATGGAACTGATCGGCTCGGCCTCGATCATGAAAACGCTGCCCGAAGAAAAGCGGGCCAAGCTGAATGCCCTCTATCGCGACGTGCTGAAAGAGTCGGGTAAGTCGGTAACGGATCTTCCTCGTTCAGAAGAAGTCCCTCGCGACGATGCCCGATCGACGGAAGAGCAGGGCCACGAAGCCAGTCCGGCTCGCACGGCCGAGAATATGGAACCGACAGGCACCCGTCCCGCCGAACCAGCGCCGCGGGCCGCCAGTATCGATACGACGACCTGGATCGTGTTTCTTGCCTGCCTGATCGCCGGGGCCGGTGTGATCGGCTGGGTGTTGTTGACCGGCGGCAAGTCCAGGTCCAAGCCCAAAGCCAAGTCGTTCAAACGTCCCTTGCCCGATGTGGCTTTTACCGGGATTGCGGTCGAGAAGCCGCAGCCGCCGGTCTTTACCTTACCCACGTCCACAGCAACGACGCCCTCAAAACCAACGCCAACAGCCAAGCCGCAGACATCGACAGCTGCCTCAACAACCGCGACAGCCAGGCCGCGGCCCAAGTCCACCGAAACGCCGGTTGTGCCCGGTACGGGTACCCCAACCTCCGGTGCTTCCCCCGCCGTTCCGCGACCGGCCAAACGGACGGATGCCGGTGCCGGGCCGCCTCCGAAACCGCGACCTCGTCCGCCCGTCCCTCCGGTTGAGGAATAAACGGATCTCGTTCAATGCTCTGCTGAATTCTGAAACGGCTCAATGGCCGATGATCTGAAAGACGTCCCATGAAATTCCTGATCCACAAAACGACGCTCGCTTTGGCCGTCCTCGTGTCTGTGTCGTTCACTCCGGCCGGGGCGGTGGACATCGTCACCAAAAAAAGTGACGCGAAAAAAGTCAGCGGCAGCATCTCGGCCATGTCCAAGACCGATGTGACGATTAAACGCCTGCAAGGTGACGAAACGATCGCGGCCAATGATCTGGCGGCGATCGAATGGGACGGGGGAGGGCCTACGCTGAAGCTGGGTTATCCCGAAGAGAACAGCGGTCAGTACGAACTGGCGACGAAGAGTTTTCAGAAAGCCAAAAGCGAAGCGAAGTCGCCCAGTCCCTTTTTGGCGGGCGAATACGAATATGTGCTGGCGCGGGTACTGGCCAGGCAGGCGCTGACCGATCCCGATAAGCGCGAACAGGCGATTCAAAAACTGATGGCGGCGCAAAAAGCGTATCCCGAACATGTGCGGTTCTACGAGTCGGCGTTGTTTCTCAGCCAGGTTCAATTGGCGGCGAAGGATTTCGAAGGTCTGCATAAGACGATCGAGATCTTGAAAAAGGCGCCCTGGAACGACGTCAAACTGGCGGCACAGATCACCGAATCGCGGGCGCTGGTCAGCGAAGGAAAAATTGAGGACGCGATTGCCGGATTTGAAGCGGTCGCGAACAGCGCGGGTGATTCGCCCGTGGAATTGGCTCGCAAGTACGAAGCACAGCTTGGTCAAGCACGCGGATTGATCCTGCAGACGAAGCTGGACGAGGCGCTGAAGATCCTGGAAGCCGTGGTCGAAAAAGCTTCCGCCGAAGAGACCGCCGTCCTGGCCGAGGCGTATGTGCTGGAAGGACAGGCGCTGTCCAGGTTGGGTCGCAATAAAGAGGCGGTGCTGGCCTACCTGCACGTGGATGTGCTGTTTCCTCGTGAAGCGAACTTCCACGCCGAAGCCCTGTATCAGTTAAGTTCGCTGTGGAAACTGGTCCAGCAGCCGGACCGTAGCGTCGAAGCCGCCGGAAAACTGGTCCAGATTTATCCCCATAGTGAATGGCGAAAGAAGCTGGCCGGAAGTGAATAGGAAAGAATTGGAAAAGAGTTCACTGACGGGCGGGAGTGGGAGTCCGTTCCGTCGTCCTGCCGCATGCGAGGGCTCAGTTTTGCCAAAGCGGGACTTTGGGACGTCATCCGGCGTCTTGGTATTTGGTTTCTGGGGGGCAGTAGTTAGAATCGGCAAGATGGAGAGCCTTGGAGGGTGCCCGCGTAAAAGGAATGACGAAGTGAAAGGGATCTCAATGAACCAGACCGTTGTTCGCAGTCGATTGTGGTGTTTGGTTCTCGCGGTGTTGGTGGGATGGATGACCATCGGATGGTCTCACACCGTTTCGCTGGCACAGGACGAACCTGATCGTCCGACCGTTCTCGATGACCATTTCAAGCCGGGCCTGGACGGCCAAAGTCCGGGCATCAAGAAGGGGCCGGAATCATTCCTGAACTGGATGATTCGTGCGTCGGGCATCTTCGGCTTTCTGATCATGCTGGTGTCGTTTGCGATGGTCGCGATCATCATGATGATCGCGCTGCAATTACGTCGCGACAACTATCTACCCTCGTCGTTCATTGAAGAGTTTGAACAACAGCTGCAGGCCAAGGACTATCAGGGGGCTTACGAAGCGGCCAAATTGAGCGATTCGTTTCTCGGCCGGATTCTGGCGGCCGGCATGGGGCGACTGTCACGCGGTTACGACGAAGCGGTCGAGCAGATGCAGCAGGTTGGTGAAGATGAAACGATGACCATGGAACACAAGATTGGTTATCTGGCGTTGATCGGTTCGATCGCACCGATGCTGGGACTATTGGGCACGGTGCAGGGGATGGTGCTGAGCTTTCAGGTGATTGCCAATTCGACAACCTCGCCCAAACCGTCGGAACTCGCGGACGGCATCGCCACCGCTTTGTTCACGACGTTGGAAGGCCTGGTGGTGGCGATTCCGGCGATTGTGTTTTATTCGCTCTATAAGAACCGGCTGGCCCGGTTTCTGATGGAGTGCGGGTTCGTCGCTGAAAACCTGATGAAGAATTTCCAGGGCATGACCAAGCCGACAACGACGGGCACCCGCATCGGCGGTGGCGCACCGCTGACGGCCGCGAATTCACCGAGAACGGAGTAGTTCGATCTGCAGGGGCGATCGATGCGCCCTGCCGCAGTGGGGACTTTCGCATCTCCTGACGGATCCTCGGAGTTTGGTGATCTCGGAGTTTGATGATGAAGCTGGGAAAGATTGCGATGGGGTTCTCGGAACCTGACATGACTCCCATGATCGATATCGTGTTCCAGTTGTTGACGTTCTTTATGATCGCCATCAACTTCGAAAACACCAAAGCGGACGAACGGGTCAAGCTGCCGAAAGATGTGCTCGCCAAACCTCCAGCGGTCAAACCCGAACATGAATTGGTGCTGAACTTTGGTTACCAGCGCGACGAATCCGGCGTGCGCGTTAATTCCATTCCCGAAGTTTTCTACAACGAACGCTATATCGAGGTGCGTCAGATCTCGCCCGACCTGGATCAGGAACGGCGGGTCATGGAACGCATCCACGGGACAGAGGTCATCAAGGATGTGACCGTGCTGATCCGGGCCGATTCGGAAGTACCGACCGGGCTGGTGCAAGAGTTGATCAAGAAGTGTCAGGAAGCGGGCTTTTCCAAATTCTCGCTCCGTGCGATGGCGGAGGAACTTTAAGATGAAGCTCAGAAATCGCACGACGGGACCGTCGAAGGTCGAAATCCCGATGGCTCCGTTGATCGACATCGTCTTTCTATTGCTGATCTTCTTCATGCTGAATCTGAAGATCGTATCGCCCGAAGGCAACTTCAACATCAACATGCCGATCGGCGCACCGACGGCCGCGGCGGCCGAACAGAACCTGCCCGATATTAAGGTCAGTCTGCGGTCCGATCGCGAAGGCCGTCTGACCGAGATGACGCTCGGTTCCAAGAACCTCGGAAATGACGATGCCGCCTTCGAACGCCTGAATCAAGAAATCCTGACGATCATCGGCCGACCGGGGAACCCGTTGACCAAAGAGGTCGAGGTCGAAATCGATGCTGACTATGAAACGCAGTACAAGTACGTGGTGAAGGCGATTTCCAAATGCACAGGTCGATTTGACCCGGGCAGCAAGCAAATCGCCCGCTACGTCGAAAAGATCAAGTTCTCGCCGCCTCATAAGCCGAAGGCCTGATTCCGCTTAGGCACGTCGAGTGCGGGATTGTCGCTGGTGACAGGGACGTCGGGGCAGGGCGTTGACCGATTTCAGGTTCGCGCTGACCGGGCCGTTCAAGCCGCCAATTGTGCGGTAATCAGGCGACTCGATTTGCCACACTCGTAGTGGACGATACAATTGGCCCCTTCCCCCTGTGCCGATGCAGGGCTTGTGATCCTTCCTACGGTTTCGCTTTTATGACAGTTTCTGTTGCACCGACCGCCCCTGCTGGAGTCTCGACAATTCAAGAAGAACTGATTCTGGTTCTCGATTTTGGCGGCCAGACCGCACAACTGATCGCTCGCCGTGTTCGCGATCAAAATGTGTTCTGTCAGTTGGTGCGACACGATCTGTCGATTGAACGAATTCAGGAATTGAACCCCAAGGGGCTGATTCTTTCGGGCGGTCCTGCGAGCGTCTACGACAAGGGGTCTCCCAAAGTCGATCCGCGTCTGTTCGATCTGGGCATTCCCATTCTGGGTATCTGCTACGGGCTGCAACTGGTTTGTCAGACCCTGGGCGGAAGCGTCAAATCGGGGACCAAACGCGAGTTCGGTCGTACCGAATGCCGCGTCGTTGCCGCCGATCCGTTTCTGAATGGAATCCCCGAAGCGATCACGGTCTGGATGAGTCACGGTGATCAGGTCGACGACACGGTCGGTCTGTTCCGCCCGCTGATGAGTACCTCGACTTGTTCGATCGCGGCCGTCAAGCATCACACGAAGCCGATCTATGGACTGCAGTTTCACCCGGAAGTGACTCATACGGAACAGGGCGGAAGGCTGCTGGCCAACTTCGTCAAAGAAGTCTGTGGTTGTCACGGCACCTGGAAAATCAGCTCGCTGATCGAACGCGAAGTGGCGGCGATCAAAGCGCGGGTCGGCAACAATCGAGTGATCTGTGGTCTGTCGGGCGGTGTTGATTCTTCGGTCGTGGCGGCCATCCTCTACCGAGCCATCGGTTCGCAGCTGTCGTGCATTTTTGTCGACAACGGCCTGTTGCGTAAGGGCGAATCCGACAAGGTCCGCGATCGTTTCCAGAACCACTTCAAGACCGACCTGCATGTCGTCGACGCGAAGGATCGTTTTCTGCAAGAGCTGGCCGGCGTGACCGAACCGCAGCAGAAACGCAAGATCATCGGCCGGGTCTTTATCGAAGTCTTCCGCAAGGAAGCCGAATCGATTCCCGATGCGAAGTTCCTCGCCCAGGGGACGCTCTATCCCGACGTGATTGAATCGGGGGCGAACGCGGATGGACCGGCCGCCACAATCAAGGCTCACCATAACGTCGGCGGTCTGCCTGAGCAGTTGGGTTTCGAATTGATCGAACCGTTACGAGACCTGTTCAAGGACGAAGTGCGTCGTATGGGTCTGGAGCTGGGATTGACCGAAGAACTGGTCTGGCGTCATCCGTTTCCCGGACCGGGCCTCGGCGTGCGCTGCCTGGGCGAACTGTCGGCTCCGCGCTTAACCAAGCTGCGTGAGGCGGATGCCATCGTGCTGGAAGAGCTGCGAAGTGCGGGCCTTTATCGCGTGATTCAACAGGCCTTCGCCGTGTTGTTGCCGGTGCAGAGCGTCGGGGTGATGGGCGACGGCCGGACCTATGAAGAAGTGATCGCCGTGCGAGCGGTCTCGACGGATGACTTCATGACGGCCGACTGGTACCCGATGCCGCACGATGTTTTGCAACGCATTTCGACGCGGATCATCAACGAAGTGCGCGGTGTGAATCGGGTCGTCTACGACATCAGCTCGAAGCCGCCGAGCACGATTGAATGGGAGTGAAGGATCACAAATGGCCGAACGGATTCTCAGCATCTCGGGATTGCGGGGCGTCATTGGTGATGGCCTGGACCCCGAATACGTGACTCGATTTGCCGCCTCGTTGGGAACCGTCGTGAAGGGCGGCACCGTGGTGCTTTCGCGAGACGGACGTTCCACGGGCGAGATGTTACGACACGCGGTCCTGGCGGGATTGATGGCCACGGGCTGCAAGATTCTCGATTTGGGAATCGCCTCAACGCCGACCTGCGGCGTGATGGTTACGGCACTCGGCGCGGCCGGCGGTCTGCAACTGACGGCCAGTCACAATCCGATCGAATGGAACGGACTAAAGCCCTTTTCGCCGCGCGGTTCCGTGTTCGACAAAGAGGCGGGCGAACGACTGCTGAAGGTCATCAACGGCTCACCCGCTTATCGGGCCTGGTCGGGATTGGGCTCGGTTGAAACGGTGGCTGACCCGAACAGCGAACACCAGCGACGTGTGTTCAAGCTGGTCGATGTCGCGGCGATTCGCGCGAAGAAATTCAAGGTCGTATTGGACTGCAATCATGGGTCGGGCAGCCTGCTTGGACCGCAGTTGCTGCGCGATCTTGGTTGTGAAGTGATCGTGATGGGCGGCACGGCCGACGGGCAATTCGAGCACCCCGCTGAACCACTCAAAGATAACCTGACCACGCTGATGTCTGCGGTCGTCAAGCACGGTGCGGATGTCGGGTTCGCTCAAGATCCCGATGCCGATCGATTGGCCATCGTGGACAACATCGGCCGCTACATTGGTGAAGAACTGACGCTGGGATTGGCTGCCGATCATGTGTTGTCGCGGCACAAGGGACCGGTCGTTGTGAATGGTTCGACCAGCCGCGTGACGGCTGATCTGGCGGCCAAACATGGTTGTCCGTTTTATCGCTCGCATGTCGGTGAAGCCAACGTGGTCGCGAAGATGCTGGAGGTCAACGCGCTGCTTGGTGGCGAGGGGAATGGCGGCGTGATCGAACCGCAAGTCGGCTTTGTTCGCGATAGTTTTGTCAGCATGGCTTATGTGCTGGATGGACTTGTCGTGCGAAAGTCGTCGCTGGCAGATTGGGTCGATCGACTGCCGCAGTACACGATCATCAAAGACAAGCTGCACTGTCCGCGTGAACGTGTCGGCCAGGCTTGTGCCGCCTTGCGAGCGGCCTATGCGACGGCCACAGCGACCGAGGGCGATGGACTGCGTCTTGATTGGCCCGATCGTTGGGTTCAAGTGCGAGCCAGCAATACCGAGCCGATTATCCGCGTGATCGCGGAAGCACCGGATGAGGCCAAGGCGAAATCGCTGTGTGCCGAAGCGGTGCAGTTGGCGCAGCAGGCCGTGCTGTAGGCCGTGTCACTCGGCTCTGGGCGGTGGAAATGTGCCTGATCGTGCAATGCCGTTGCCATGAAAATCGACGCACCAAATAAAGTCCATTGGCTGCGATCACAAATTGTGCAGAACTCAGTTGACCGAATGAGGCTTGGCGTTTAGCCTTCCCCTGGATGGCACGGATGTCCCTTTCCAAGTCATCGCTCCTTCATCGATTGCCCCGTTCGACGGGGACGTGAAGTAGTGAGGTCTGGAAACCGCCGCCGGCCGCAGATTACTTATGTCAGGGAGGACTCGATGACGGCAACCACGCCGAGCAATCGCTCGAAGCTGTTTGTTCTCGACACGAATGTCATTCTTCACGACGCCGGGTGTCTGTGGAATTTTAAAGAGAACGACATTGCCGTTCCCATCACCGTCCTTGAAGAGTTAGACCGATTCAAAAAGGGCAACGAGGATATCAATTTCCAGGCCCGGGCGTTTCTTCGCCGGCTGGACGAATTGACCAGTGACGTGCTCTCGGACGATGGCACAACGCTCGGCCCGGGACTCGGGAAGATCCGCGTTGTTCTGCGAGGCGAGCATGGCGAAGAACTTCGCAAGGCCTTCTTCAGCGATGCACCCGATCATCGCATTCTCGATATCGCGTTGACCCTGAAGGATCAGGAGCAGCCTCGCTCCGTGATTCTCGTCACCAAGGATACGAATCTCCGGCTGAAGGCCAAGTCGATGGGGCTGCCGGCCCAGGACTATAACAGCGATAAGGTCGAAAGCTTTGATAAGCTTTACACGGGTAAGCGTCTGCTGGTTGATTTGCCATCCGACGTCATCTCGGAATTTTTCCACAACACCGGAAACGTTCCGCCCGATCATCTGCCGATGGTGACCGAACCGCTGGCCAATGAAAACTTCATCCTGCGCAATGGATCGAAGTCGGTGCTGGCGACCTATCACGCGAACGAGAAGATGTTCTCGCGGATCGAAAAAATCTCGGCCGCCGGTGTGACGCCTCGCAACGCCGAACAGGCCTTCGCTCTCAGCGCCCTGATGGATGATTCGATCAAGCTGGTGACCATTGGCGGCAAAGCCGGTTCGGGGAAGACGCTACTGGCAATGGCGGCGGCACTCGAATGCCGTTCGCGCTATCGTCAGACGTTGCTGGCCCGTCCGGTGGTACCACTCAGCAATCGCGATCTGGGGTTCCTGCCGGGCGATATCAGTGCCAAACTCGATCCCTACATGCAGCCACTGTACGACAACCTCGCCGTGATGTGTTCGCATCTGGGCGAATCGGATATTCGCTCAAAGCTGGATGATCTGTTGGTGAAGTACAAGCTGGAAGTCACGCCGCTGGCCTACATTCGCGGTCGCAGTCTGCAACGCGTGTTCTTCATTGTGGACGAAGCTCAGAACCTCACCCCGCACGAAGTGAAGACGATCATCACGCGGGCGGGGGAGGGAACCAAGATCATCCTGACGGGCGACATCCAGCAGATCGATCATCCCTATCTCGATTCACTGTCCAACGGATTGAGTTACCTGATTAATCGGATGGTCGGTCAACCGATCTATGCGCATATCACACTGGAAAAGGGCGAACGATCGGCCTTGGCGGAATTGGCCAGCAACCTGCTTTGATGTCACTTGATGTCGTTCTGCAGGACGATGCGGTAGCGGGCTTTTCCCGCGCGCAGGTGTTCGATGGCGTCGTTGACCTTGGACATCGGGAATAGCTCGGTGACCGGTTCGACCTTGTGACGAGCACAAAAATCGATCATCAGTTTCGTCGTGCTGGGACTGCCCAGTGGTGAACCGGAAATCGACTTCTGGCCCATGATCAGGGAAAAGGCAGCCACAGAGATTGGTTCGGGGATTGCCCCCACCGTATGAAAGCGGCCCTTCGGCGCCAGGCAGCTGAGATAGGCCGACCAGTCCAGCGTCGCATTGACCGTCGAAATAATGAAGTCGAGACTTCCGGCGATCGCGGCCAGCTGCTTGCTGTCTCGAGAATTCACGACGCGGTGAGCGCCCAGTTTCATGGCCTCGGCCGACTTCGAATCGCTGGAGGAAAAGGCGACGACGTCGCAACCCCATTTATTGAGGAACTGCAGTGCCAGATGCCCCAGGCCGCCGATGCCAATCACACCCACATGATCCGTCGGCTTGATGCCGAACTGAATCAGCGGATTGAAGACGGTCGAGCCGCCGCAGAACAGCGGACCGATTTTGGCTGCATCGAGTGACGTGGGCAGGGGAGTGGCCCAGACCCAGTGACAACGGATGCGATTGGCGAAACCGCCGGGGCGACCGATGATTGTTTCCTCACGCCCTTTTTGATCGGTACACAGGTTGTGATTACCGGCCAGGCACTGTGAACAGGCCATGCAGCTGCCGGAAAACCAGCCCAATCCGACGCGGTCGCCGACCTTCACGTTTCGCACTTGATTACCCGCGGCCACGATCGTTCCAACAATCTCGTGGCCCGGTACGAAGGGGTACTGGCTGAACCCCCACTCGTTATCGAGCATCGAGAGATCCGAGTGACAGAGTCCACAGTAACTGACCGCGATCTCGACCTGTTCATCTTTGAGAGGACCGGGGTCAAATTCAAACGGCTTGAGTTCGCCCCCTTTGGATGTCGCTGCGTAGGCTTTGAATGTGGTTGCCATTTGGCTGCTCTTTCCGTACGAGAACTTCGCGGACCACCCGTTGGTCCGACATCTCGAAATGATAGGCCTGCCAAATCGAACGACAATTGCGTTTTCTTTTTTCAATCCGGACAAATTGGTCGATCGTGTTTTGTCCGCCCAAAAATGCTTGTCCCACCCTGGATTACCGCGTTAGTTATTGCCAGTTCCCGAGAGCGCGTCAGCGGGCTTCTCAACGGGCTTGATTCCCAAAGCGTCCCGCAGCTTCTCGACCTCTTTCGGATCGTCGAGAACTTCCGTGGCAATGGGATCAAATCGGTCTTGGGCACTGGCATCCCTGTCATGCTGCTCATGCAAGGGGCCGTA
>CAIQIR010000032.1 GCA_903871875.1 uncultured Schlesneria sp. | reverse complement strand
GGCGAAGTGTCAATGTGGGTGTGGCCGCCGTGGTTGTACGTGCGGGAAATAGAACACGGTTGCAGCGTTCAACGCCAATCCCGGAATGGGAGAAGTGAGACAACCGAGCGGCTTATCTGGTGACGGGCCGCTGAATAAATGAGTGAGGGCCGCGAAGTGAAACAGCAGTACCGAAACACGAGCACTTTAGTCGTTGCGTTTGTCGCCGCGATTGTGGTCGTGTGCGGACTGTTGTTGATTGAGTCGAAGCTGCGTGAACTGGACAGAGAAGAGAAAGCCGAGCAACTCCAGGCCCAATTGAAGCCGTTGACTCTCGGCGATCCTACGCCATTGCCATCGGTTGGCGAATGGAACGACGAAGAAGAACCGGACATCGATGGCGAAGTTCACGCTGGTGTCTACGGTGCGTTGCCACCTCGCGATTCATGGCTGTCAAAGTTCAACGCGGCAAAACGTGCGGTGATTCGAAATGGGCATCCACTTTGCGAAGGTTGCGGGCGATCACCAGAAGAATGCGGGAAGCTGACGCATGACGCCCATCACAGGATCTCGGTAGATCGCATCGAAACTGAATTGAATGACGACGGGTCTAAGAAATACGCGCCCGATCTGAAGTGGGATCAAGGAAATCTGATCATCCTTTGTCGGCCTGCATTGAGTTCAAGACTGACGCCCGATGACAAAGGCTGTCATTTTCTAATCGGTCACAAGGGCGAATCGTGGGCGGTTTCTGATCCCAATGTGAAGCGTGCCGCCGCGAAGAACTTCTCTCGACTCAATCCCGGTTGGACGTACGAACAACGGGTTGACGAATACTACGCGAATCAGCCGAGCAAGATTCCCGCAGTGGATCACAAGTCTCGATCGGCGATGGAACGAAAGACGCAGGTGGCGCCGTGATTGAATTTACGATTGTAGCAGTGTTAATTGCATACTGTGGTCTGCTGTTGATTAACAGGACCATCCAGCATAGTCGTGAATGTTTGGCGAGAGAGAACACGTCTCTCACCTTGAGGCTCGACGAGGCGAACGCAGTAGTGGTCGAAGCGTGCGATTCACTGGAGGACGCATTCCGTCGCGAATCCTCCATGCGAGAAGAGATAACCCGCCTAACCGTGAGACTCAACGAGTCCGAGGAACTGCGGGCGAAGGAATCTGAAAAGTCAGCGATCTTGATTGGTGAGCTTGAAGCAGAGATCGAAGTGAAATCTGAGCTGATTAAGGAGCTTAGGGTCGACATCGAAAGTCAGAAAATGGAAATCATTATGCTGACCGTCTGCAACAAAGAGATCGAGGAAAAACGGGCGAATGAACGCTGTGAGCACCTGAAGCTAAAAGAGTTCTACAGTCGGTCGACTCAATATCTTGATATGGATCTGGCAGAAATTGGCGGCGAGTGATCGAACCTCATGACAATCGGTGATTGGAGGTGATTCGTTGTGGTGGACGACTGAATTTCGAAAGTGGCTTATCGACTGGGTCAAGTGGCTCAAATGCGATAGTGACAAGCAGGAAGCGGAGATCGCGGAGTTGCGGTCTCTCATCGGAAAACAAGAACAGAAGTTTGAAAGCAGACTCATGAGTATCGAAGCGGACATTAAGGCGGCATTCGAAGAATACAAAGGCAACGTCGATGCCAAGATCGCAGGTCAAGCTGAGTCTATCGCGGCTCTGGAGGCCAAGTTGGCGGCGTTGCCTCCAAGCGTTGACGTCGTTGCACTGCAAGCGGACCTGGACGAGATCAAGGCGGCTAACGCTGCTCTGGCCCCTCCAGTGGTGACCGATCCACCAGCAACAACCTAACCACACGGACGTTGAACCGGGAACGGACGAGAAGATTCGTCACGCGCCTCGTTCCCGGTTTACTTTTGAACTGATGCAAGACGGAAAGGATTCCGCCAGTGAACATACTTGCAATTGTGATCGACGACGCCGTTATGAATTGGATTTGGACGGGTCTCTGTGTTGTGGTCCCTAGTGTGCTCGGAACACTTTACATGGGATGGCGAAAATTCATCGCGTGGATTACTCCCAAGGCGAATGAGATGTTCGATGCGCACACGGGATTGGTCAACGAAATGAAGACGCATGTCCCTGTGGTTTCTGAAACGCTTAAGAAGCTTCAGGAAACTCAGGATCGACAGTGCGAAACGCTCGAACAGCATGGGCAACGACTCGAGGGGCATCATAAGTCACTGCAAGAGATTTTGGCGGAAGTTCGTAAGGGAAAGCCGACGCAATCGTGAATCTTCTCCACTCGGCTGGTGTAGCAATCAAAGCATATCGCTGAAGTTTATTTGGCGAAGGGCCGGGTGAGAGTTCCGGGCCGGGTTTTTAAGTAAGGATACCAATTGACAATCCTCGCTCCTGCCGAACTCAACAACGGAGTGCGAATCAAGCCACCAACGGCTTACGCAGCCGCCACGAATGTCTGGAAGGATAACGGGTCCGGCGTTGGATCGTTTGCCGCAGTTGCCTATTCGGAAGTGACAGGAACGCCGACGCTCGGATCAGCGGCCTACGTGAATCTTTCGGCGTTTCTTCAACCGTCGAATAATCTTTCGGATTTGGCGAACGCAGCGACGGCGCGCACGAATCTCGGATTGGCGACGGTTGCTTCGACTGGATCGTACAACGATCTTTCGAGCAAGCCTGATCTCACCGTCTATGCCACGCTCGCAAGCCCGGCATTCACGGGCAATCCAACGGCACCAACGCAAACGGCGGGCGACAGTTCGACGAAGATCGCGAACACGGCATTCGTGGCGACGGCGATCAATACCGTTCTTGCTGCCGCGCCGAATAAGGCGTCTGTAAAATACGCGACAACTGCAGCTCTCGCAGCGAACACTTACGCCAATGGTTCTTCCGGTGTCGGTGCAACACTCACCGCAAACTCAAACGGGGCTCTGACTGTCGATGCGTCTTCTCCTGCGTTAAACGATCCAATCCTCGTCCGCAATGAAGCGACGACGGCAAACAACGGAATTTACACGCTGACGCAACTCGGGGACGGATCACATCCCTACATTCTGACTCGCAGAACCGACTTCGATCAATCCACAGAAGTATTCGCTGGTGATGCGACATTTGTGACGTCTGGGTCAACTCTCGCATCGACGACTTGGTGCATGATCACCGCAGGAACGATCACGATTGGATCGACAGCGATTACATGGACGCAAACGGCCGGGCCGGGGAGTTATATCGCCGGGACTGGTTTGACACTGGCCGGAACGACATTCAGTGTTAATGCCAGTCAAACGCAGATTACGGCAGTAGGCACACTGTCAACCGGGGTTTGGAATGGAACGCCAGTCGGCGCCACGTATGGCGGTACGGGAGTCAACAACGGAAGCTCGACGCTGACACTGAATGCGAGCAACAGCGTTAGTTCGTGGACAGTCTCAAACGCAGTTGCGGCGGCTACAGTCGACGGAGTTCTCTATTCGACAACAACAGCGGCCGTGAACAATACGCAGGCATATTCGCCAGCCGCCCATTTCCAAGCATCTGGCTACAAAACGACAGCGACAGCGGGGCCAGTGACTTGTGACCATTGGATTAAAGCAATTCCGGTTCAAGGTACAACAGCTCCAACGTCGAATCTCGCGTTTAGCAGTCGTGTTGGTGCCGGTGCTGAGACAATCGATTGGCAGTTTGGTCCATCACTGATTCAATGCCCAAACGTGTCCTCGTTCAGCCTCAAGGGAAGTTCGACAGCTTCACTTTCCTATCAACTCGGCAGTGGCCAAGCGGGTGTCTATTCGGCAAGCACAAATGGAATGCTGATCGGTACGGGTGGCGATGCCATCTTGACAATCGGCAATACGATTGATGCCACTGCAAAGAGTTTCAACGTCTACATTCCTGCAAGCAATCAAATTCAATACGGTGGTAAAGATGCCAATGCACCCTCGGCACAAACGTTCTCGGTTGCAGGTGTTGCCGGTGGAACGACCAACACTAATGTTGCTGGTGCATTGATTACCTATACGGATTCGGCAGGTACAGGCACAGCAGCAAGCGGTGGATATCAGTGGAATGTGGCTCCAGTAGGCTCAACGGGTGTTAACCAGAACGCTCAGCAAAAAGTCGCTGCATTGCTTGGTGGCCTTAACTATGGCAGCTTTCGAATCTACAATTCGGCAGGTACACCTAACGTCATTATTTATGGATTGAATCAAGGGGGTATTCAGTTAAATGGTGGTAGTTGTGCTTTTACACCTGATGCAGCAAATAATCTCACAGTGACATCTATTTCGCTGATTCTGTCTAACTCAAGTGGTGGAACGACAGTAAAGGTATCCTGCCCGGCAAATAATAAACTACAGTTTGGTGGTGCGGACGCAGCTTCACCAGTTGCACAGACAATCAGCTTTCAGAACGTAATCACAGCGACATCAAATATCGCAGGTGCGAACTCTACTTTTGATGCGAGTCAAGGGACAGGCACAGGCAATAGCGGTTCACATATTTTCCGTGTCGCTCCAGCAAGTACGACAGGGTCAACGCCTAATACTCTTGTTGCCTCGGTGACGATTGCTGCAACGGGGACGACAATCGCTCAGCCTATCAATATTTCTGGATCGCCGACTGCATTCACTGTGACAGGTGCGGCACATACTAGCTTAGCGACAACGGTTGAAGACATCGGCGTTAATCTCAATATGTCGGCAACCAAAACATGGGTTGCTGGTACAGTTGCAACTCAACGTGAAGTGTTAATCCAAGCCCCCACATATACGTGCGGGTCTGCGATGACGATCACCAAAGCGGGTACGTTTGTAGTTAGTGGTGCTCCAATTGCTGCCGGTTCTGTGACAATCACGAATCCTTATGCGTTCTGGATACAGGCTGGGGCGTCTCAGTTTGATGGCAACGTGACAATCACGGGTCAAGCAACACTGACCCCACAAGCATTAACTAGCACATCGGCCTCAATCGCATGGAATGCCGTGAACGGAAACAACGCCCAACATACCGCAACGGAAAACACGACGCTTGCCAATCCGACGAATTTGGTGAACGGAACGGTTTATACGTTTGCATGGACGCAACACGCATCAGCGGCAAAAACGCTCGCATTCGGCAGCAAATGGGCTTTCGGTTCAGGTTCGTCGACGGTATCCGTAACTGTTGGGTCAGTTCAAATTTTCACGGGAATCTATAACTCGACGGCGGACAAGATTTATACCGTAATGACGGGGCCGTTCTAGATGCTCACGCAGGCACTATTGGCGACGAAACCAGCAGCGACTTTCACACCAGGTTCGTTCACGGATACGACGCCTGGAACGAGATCGTTCACAGTCCCAGTTGGGACGACGACGCTTGTCATCGAAGGATATGGCGCGGGCGGCGGAGGTGGTGGCGGCGACACCGGTGGGGCGCATGCTGGCGCGACAGGCGGGAACAGTGGCGCATACGTCAAGAAAACACTGACCACCGGATTATTGAGCAGTTATTCGTACACCGTTGGAACGGCCGGAGCCGGTGGTATTAGCACGCCCACGAATGGCAGCGACGGCACGGCGACGAGCATCGTGAACGGAGCAACCACCTATACCGCAAATGGAGGGGCCGGTGGGCCGATTGATAACGGAACTCCTTCCGCCGCAGCGACTGCAACAAATGGGGATACAAACACAACTGGAAATCAAGGCGTAAAAGCAACTGCGAACGGCGGCACGAATGGCGGCGCTGGAGTAGGTCCATCTGGCGGGTCGGCAGGTGCGGCAGGAACCGTGGCGGGCAATGGTGGGAATTATGGAGGCGGTGGTGCTGGGGCGAGCAAGAGCGATGCAACTCCAGGCGGTTCAGGCGGTCTTGCGGCTGCCGTTTTCACTTATTCTTGAACGGGAAATCATGCCAGGCATCAAAAACGCGACATTGCGATATCAGCCGGCCGTAACGCCGCAGATCATCGAAAACGGCTACGTCCATCTCGGCGAGTTTCGCGGTGGTCCGAATGTCGGATCGTGGATCGTGGCATTGGAATATTACTTGTCGTACGAAGATTTTCTCGCGAGCCCTGGAACAAGTGCGGTGGACGTCTCAAACGATCCGAATGCACCCAAGGTAATCACGCTGCAAGACACCGCCCACATGTCTCCCGTGGATGCCGCATTGATCACGCTTCAAGAATGGTGGCCGCAAGGCACGTTAGTTCAATAACCCCAAGGAAATAATATCGAATGTCACGAGTCCGACGAGAAAAACAAGCTGCAGTGAATCAACCGGTAGTGGAAGAGTCTCCAATCACCACAGAAGCCGCGAATGCAGCGATTCAAGCCGATGTCCAACGTCGCGTTCAAGCGGCGAATGATAGGTTCATCGCGATCCAAAACGAGTTCAATGTCACGTTTGTTCCGCGAACAACCATCGTCGGAAATCAGATTCACACGGCCGACATCGTTATCGTCCCAAGGTAAGTGCAACAAATGACCGTCAGTAAGACAATCAGACTCGGCTACAACTCGGGCGCAACCGGCTTAACGGCCAATGTGTACGCCGATGACGGTACGTTAATCAACGCGAGTCCATTGACGGTCACTGAATCGTCACAGCCAGGCAAATATACGTTTGTGCTGACTGATGCTGTTGCGGGCGTGCTAACGACGTATTCGGTGAACCTGATTCGCGGCGGTGGAGTCGTTGGGGTTTGGTACGCGGATTTGATTGAGACGGCCGGGACTTACAAGACGTTTGATGGCCCAACGCCACTTCAGAACGCCACAGCAGTCGCCACCACACTGTTCGTCGATGGGGTGGCGAATCAATTGAAAGTCAATTCGGATCATACGGTTGCTGTTGATTCGTCAGCGATTGTTTCGGGTGTCGTTTTGGCGATTGAGGCCGCCACGCTTGATGTCAACGTCGTCGAATGGCTCGGTCAAGATGTTGGCCCAACAATCCCGACCGTCGTTCCCGTGGATGGAACAAAACCGAATCTGCTCAAGATCAAACGTGGCGATACGATCAGCCTCCCGATTTCGCTTGGGGTCGATATTTCCACATGGACGACGTTGCGATTTACTGCCAAGAAAAGCCCAACCTCTGACTCAGATGACCAATCGGTGATCCAAGTTGTCAGCGGTACTGGCCTAAGGGTTCTAAATAGGTCTCTTACCGGATTCAACGCAGCCTGGGGTAGTATTTCCGTTGAGGATGCGTCGAAGGGAGAAGTGACGCTCCACCTTTCAAACCAAGCATCGCTATTACTCGGCGTGCAAACCCTGCAATGGGATTTCCAGTGGTCGTTCTCTGGTGGGAATGACACCCCAAAAGAAGGCCAACTCAACATCACAATCGACGTCACCCAAGCCATTAACTGACAAACGGATCAACTGAAGGGATTCAAAACTATGCAAGAAGCTGGCCCGATTTCATACGGTGCGGTTGGTTCAATTGCGGGAACGGCTCTCCCGTTAACGGCGAACTCTGCGCCAATGGTGCAAGGGGTTTATATCTCCTGTCCGAGCACAAATAGCGGGCCGATCTACGTCGGGGACTCAGCGGTAACTACTGCAACAGGTCTTCCGGTCGCAGCGGGGGCCACATCGCCGATGATTCCAACAAATGACGCCAGCAAAATTTACGTTGTGTCTGCGGGCACTGGACAGGCGGTACGATGGTTAGGGGCATAGTTGAACGGGAGTTATCCCTGGAAGAGAAGACTACGTTATTCGCCACGAAGCTCAACAAGATGGTGGAGACGGAAGTGCGGCAACGACGGCAATCGAATTTCTTCGGCTCGTTCGTCATCGAGATTCTATTCGCCAACGGACAGATCACGGCGGTCAAGAAAAATACGCACGAAGTCTTAAAAGCCAATGACAACTTCCAATAAGTTGGTAAAGTAGAAACCGCCAAGACAACCTGATCATTACCGGCCGTGGGACAACCAAGCCGCAACGAATCTCCGAAAATGGGGACTAGTTGCGGCTTTTTTCGTTTTCATTTTTCAAAGAAGGCAACGCACAAATGACACGCACGCAAGACATCCTGATGGCGACCAGCGAGGCTGTCCGACGCATTGAAAATTGGATGGCAGGACTTAGACCTGGCGATTCGATGAAGCTTTCTGATGACGTAATGCTCGCGATCGAGTCCGCGGCGGTGATTTGTGCGGAAGGCGATATCCCTGAACAGTGTCGCGATTTGTGTACGTTGGTGATGCCGAAACTCGCTGTCGAATTGCAGACGTACCAGTCCGGAGTTGATGGGTCATGTCAGCCGAATGGTTCACCAACGCCATCGTTTTGGGCTGCAGCGAGAGCGGTTGCGAAAGCTCGGATTGATTCAGACCAAACATTTGTGGAGACGATTGAGCCGGTGGCGTTCCTAATTAAAAACGGGGTCACCCATGATCAAATCGCATTCCACATTTACGGCTGGCGAGGTCAAGGTCCGTTTGTCACTGGAAACGGGATTTGCAATGTTGCACTGATCGAAAAGGAAGCTGCGACGCCCAACAGCGTAATTCCAGCGGATTGGGTTCATCCATCTCGATTCCAAGCTGCGGCCGCACGAAAGAAGGAACTTGAAGCCCGTCTTGAGGCATACAAGATTCTCGAAGTCGGGCAGAAGCGAAATCAAGACCCAGCGACAATCGAACAGATGTTGCGAGATGGTTGCTACATCCAGCAAATCGAACGCGGCAAGGGAGTGACTCGCGAAGAGGTTTTGGTGGTTGCCGAGGAATTCGACCTGCAAGCTATCGATGGGCCTGGATACGCGGAGATCAAACCGCTTCCACCTGCAACACCGATCAACAACTCTCACACCGACGAGTCACGTGATTCCTCTCAATCCGACCCCGACGACTTCACTCGTCAAATGGTGATTGCGGCTTACGAAGGTGATCCAACGAAGGGTGCGGCCGAGATCGCGGCAGACCTAAAAACGGATGGTCTCGACGTCAAGACGGTCCAGGTTTCTAACATCATTCGCGGTCATAAGAACTCGCTTAAGAAGGCGGCGGCAACGGTCTGATTGAATTTCGTAACACAAGTCCGTAACAAAACTTGCAAACCAGAGCGAACAAAATGGCCGGTGCCAAACGCAAGAAAGGATCTCCAAGTAAGCCGGTGCGGAAGCCCGGTAAGCCGTGGGAGCCTTCCGCGCAGCACGTAGACTGGTACAACAAATGGTCGATCGATTTGAAGACTTATCGGGAGATTGCGGCTGAAGTCGACACGAATCATGTGGCGGTGTTTCGCGCTGTGAAGCTGGTTCACGAATACATGAAACTTCAGTGCATCGACGTTCAGATGGAATACCGGACGCGGCATACGCATACGCTCGAATTCATCGCATCGAAATCGCTGTCGAAGTTCAAACTGACGGACGACCCCAAATACTCAACCGAGACTCGTGCCGCCCTCGCTGAGATTCGGAAGATCTGGGGAGCTGATGCTCCCGCGAAATCGGAAATCGAACTCACGCACTCCGAAGAGATTCCCGGTCTACCTCAAATGGGCGGAAGTGGCTCGCGGGCGAATGCCCTAAAAGAAGCGGCCGGGGCTCTCTTGGCTGCCGCAAAGCATCAAGCCGAATTGGAGGGGTCAGCACTCTCCAATGGTTAGTCTCTCGCCAGAAATGTCGATTGCGAAGCTCCAGCGGCGAATGGCCGAACTGGCGTGTTATTCGTTTCAGCCGCGACCGGATCAGCCGACAAGACATGACCAGCAGACTGCGTTTTATAATTCGCAGCATGCGGGAGTTAGTTTCCTCTTAGGCGGAAACGGGGCCGGGACAACCACGCTCGGCCTCGCCAAAGCCGTCAAGTTCATGACGTGCGATCAGCCACCACCGCGGAAGGATACGCCGTTTTGGATCATCGCCGGATCGTATCAGCAGGTTATGGGCGCGTGTTGGAAGGAAAAGCTTCACCAGCAAGGCCACTTGCATCCCAACGACGTCGATTGGCAGCGGATCCAATGGTACAAGCCGAACAACGATTGGCCGTTCACAGTTCATTTGAAACCGTGGAGGGGCAGGCCTGGCAAGAACTGGTCGATCTCGTTCAAAAGTTATGAACAGGGTAGAGCGGCGATGCAGGCCGAGTCTATCGGCGGGTTTCTGTTCGTCGAGCAATTCCCGTGGGGCATCTTGGAAGAAACCTTACGAGGTTGCCGGGAATACGCATTCACCGGAAACAAACTCGCGGAGTTCACGCCGGTCGATCCCGAGTTGTCGATGGAGTTGCGGGAGATGGAAGAGAATTCGTCTCTTCCCGAAGATTGGGCGATCTATCGCGCCAATACTCGGTGCGCGATGGAAGCCGGGCACGTCACAAAGCAGTGGTACAACACATTCTTCGGCATGGTTCCGGACCAGATGAAGCCCGTGAGAGAATCCGGTCTGTGGGGCGGATTTGAGGGGGCGATTTACCCGGAATTCAATTCGCAACTCCACTGCACTCCGTTGGATTACGACATCCCGCCAGCGTGCTATCACTCGCGAGCGATCGATTACGGGTTCTCAGCCGACCACGCATTTGTTTGCCTGTGGGGCTGCCGCGACGGTTCAGGTCGATGGATCATCTATGACGAGTATTATTCAACGGACACCTCTAAAACTGTCGTTGATCACTATATGGAGATTCAGGATCGGCATCCGTGGCCGCAAAACAACCCCTATTACGGCACAACCTGGGTCGACCATAACTTGGACTGCGTTCGAATTGCGAGTCGCATGTCCGAGTACGCCGAAGGCTACGACTCAATGAACGTGCAACTCGCTCACAAGAACGTGGACGAGGGGATCGAGTACGTGAAAATGCTGCTCAAACCGACGATTAACATGATTCCCGGCGAGCCGATGCAGCCACGATTGAAGATCGATCGAAAGCGGTGTCCAAACCTGATGCGCGAAATGGTGAGCTATCGTCGGCAACGGCAAGTTTCGACGGGACCGAATGCCGCCGCGCCGAAAGATGCACCCGTAAAAAGCAAAGACGATGCGGTCGATGCGATGCGGTATCTCGTGTTTTCGGAAGCGAATCAGACGGGAACGACGGTCAGCACGATGGCTCACGAGCATTCCGGTAATCGGCACGGCGTGCAGATCGAAAGCAAGAAAATCAACCGACAGCGAACAGTTCGGCGGTAATGGAAAAAGGAAGTCAGGAAATGCCAATCACGAAATCACAGGCTCGGGCACTGAGGATGAAGTATGCACCGGGGCTGACTCGGTTTGATATTCCGTTCTCGGAAGTGGCTTCGGACGTTGCGACGTTGCTAGAGGAAGTTCCGAATCCCGGTTACGCGGCAAAGTATGACCGGCAGCGGGCTGACCACGGGATGCGGTTCTTCATCGCGGCGGATGATGTGAATTGGCTGTTGGATCGAATCACGGCGGTTGATGATCCGAAGCCGGCTGAAGAAATGATCAAGGCTGACGTTGAAGTCGAAATCGAAAAGCCAAAAGAAAACGAGCCAACAGAGTCAACGGAGTCAACCACCAAAACCGACCCACCTGAACCACCCGCGGATCCTCCAACGGAACCTAGCGACAAACCGCCCACTGAAACGGAAGGCCAGCCAACATGACATCGATTATCAATTCTACGCTCACTGTCTCGTTTTTGTCTCAAAAGACGGAGACCACGAGCGATCCGACGGCCACCGCTCCAGCCGTTTCTCTGAATTTGCAGACGGCCAACCCAGCGGCGTTCACGAAGAATTACACAGCAACGTCTCCAATCGACGCGCAAGAGGCTTGGTCCGGTCATGTCACGCTTTCATCGGGCGCGGCAACGCTGGATCTGACGGCATTAACGCAAGTCGGTCTGGCGACAGTCGTGAACGCGACCGGAATGAAACTGCGGGCAATCCAAGTTCTCGCCGATGCCGCGAATGCCAATCCGATCAGCGTCGGCACGGGCGGATCCAACGGCTACGACCAAGCGGGGGTCTTGTCGAAAATCAACGCTGGCGATTTGGTGACGAAAATTCTGAATTCCGCGACGGCCATTGATGGCACTCACAAGACTCTCGATATCGCGGGTACGGGATCACAGGGCTGTTCGATTCATATGGTGTTTGGGGTGAACTGATGAAAACTGCGATTGCAGAAGAACCGGTTGTGATGGCGGCGCCGCAATGTGGAAGATGTGCCAAATTCGTCGAAAACATTACCGTCGAGGAACTTGAGGGCGGCGCGGTCAAAGTCATTTACGGATGCCATGGGGAACAAAAGTCCTATGACATCGAGAAGTGGTTTTACGACGAATTGGTTCGGGAGAAGAAGTCAATCAACCCGGTCGAGTTCGCGCCCGTGCCAACCGTAGTGACAATGAAACGGGCGGCAGATCCGAAAGACATCCGAATCGCCGAACTCGAAGCCGAAGTCGCCAGATTGACGCTGAAGTGTTCCAGTCAGTCTCAACGGGATCTTGGTCGAACATTGAGTGAGGAGTTGAAAAGAAATGCCGTCCCCATTATTCCCGAACAGCAACCGGCGACAGCAACAACAGGCAGCGGCACAGAACAAGAACACGGAACTGGCCAAAGCGGTCGCAAGCCAGCGTCGAGTCCTCGGAAGAAACCTGTCACAAGCTGAACTCCGGCAAGTCGCGTCGTCGGTTGGCAGTAACCTCACCGGGCAACCTGACCGATACGGCATGTCGTCGTGGGTGCGAGGGAAAATCGTCAACAGCGCTTTCAAAGCCCTGGGATCTGTTGGGCAGTTGGTGGAGGCGTTGCTGCGTCCGTCGGGAAAATCGGTCACCACGGACATCGAGCAGGAAATTGACGCGGCTGGGTATTTGCTCAAGCAATTCGGGTTTGACGTCTCGAAGGGCAAGCCGGCCGCGCCAACCCAAGAACCAGAAGCCGAACCGGGAACGAAATTTCCCACGCGGCGGCGAATCTCCAATATTCCCGATGAACTCCGCGAATTCCCAGAAGACAAACCGGCGATCGAGGGGCCGATTGACGTCGTCTCGTCCAACGTCCATTCGATCGCGTACCAATGGAATCTCGCGAACGGGATGGAACCGGGCAATCTTCTGGTTCGCTTTCTCGGTGGTTCTGGAAAAAACCGCGTCGGTCCTGGGGCGTTGTATTCATACAAGCACGTCCCGTACGAGATTTTCAAGGCTTTCAAGATCGCGGCGTCCAAGGGGGCTTTTGTTTGGGACGAATTGCGAGTCCGCGGAACGGTCAGCGGTCACCAGTTCGACTACCAACTGGAGGACATCGGCGAATTGACTCGCGTTCCGCGACAAGCCGGGTTCAAACGTGGTCAACAGGGCGAATTCTTCATGCCGAGAACCTTGCGAGGGCAACGATCGACACTTCCAGAGCAGAAAGTACGGGGCGCGCGATCGTCGCTTCCTGGGTATGAAAACGCCAGCAAGCTCAAATTTCGTTCCGATCGTCGATAAATCCTGAACTCACCTTAACGTCAAGATCGAAAATCGCTTAAACTGCCGCCACGAATCACCGGAATTTGGCTGTGAGAACTTCAGGCCGTACGTCTCTTCAATGAGGCGTGCGGCCTTTTTCTTTTGAGGCTCGCGAATATGTCCATCGGACTCAACAACAACGGAAACCCCTATCAGAAAATGATGGCGGGTGCCGAACTGCTCACGCGAGATCCAGCGACCGGTGCGAAACAATGGGTTGCACCAAATCTTGGGAAGTATCCGGTTGGCCATTCTGACACGTTCATCAATCGTTATACGTCACTCGCGCGAGTTTACCGGGACTATGACGAAGCTCTTTTGGATAACCGCGACAACGCCCGGTATATGTGGAACGACGTCGGGCTTCGTGAGTGCATCGACTCCCGAAAACGGTCGGTCGCTTTGCTGAACTGGCATCTCGAGCCAGAAGAGGAAAAGTCTGAATCGCAGCGATCATTCTGCGTGATGATGGAAAAGGTATTGCGACGGATCAAGCATTTCACCGAGTACCGATATTGCGTCCAGAATGCGATTTGGCTCGGGAAGATGGGGATTCAACATCGCTGGCGGTCTGAGATCGTCGGCGGAAAGTCGGTCTTTATGCCGTCCGGTCGTCATCAAGACGATTGGGGCTGGAGACCGCTCCACGGGGATAAGCTGATCTTCCGTCAGCAGCGGCCGGACATGGTGCCGGGGAGCTATGAAGGCCAACTCGGGATTCGAGTAGGCACGACGTACCGACTTGGCGATGTCATCAATGGGCGATGGCGAGTTGAGCCAACGGATTACGGTTTGGGCTATTTCCTGTCGCCGGCCGAACGACGGTTGATCTTGGTTCACAAGCATCACGTCGAGGATGCACCGTATGAGGATGGGATCAAGGCGGGGGCAATTCACGGCGTTGGGATCCGGTCCGTCATCTATTGGGAGTGGGTTCAAAAGCAGGAGACGATGGCGTTCCTGATGGAATTCGTCGAGCGAATGGCCGGCGGCGTCCAGATCTGGAAGTACCCGATGGGGAACCAGCAGGCATTGGCGGAAGCTAAGGCGTCGGCGGAGAATTACAACTCGGGCCAAGAGCATATTTTGCTCGTTCCCGTGCCAATCGGCGAGAACGGAAGCCAGTATGGCGTGGACGTCATCGAGCCGGGTTTTCAGGGCGTCGAGACCCTGCAAAATATGCTTCACGAGTATTTCAACCACCGGATCAAGCGGTACATCTTAGGGCAGATCGGATCGTCGGAAACTGAGTCGGGCGGTCTCGGGTCTGGTCAATCAGAATTCCATCAGGATACGTTGCTTCAAATCATCAAAAGCGATGCGACGGACCACGAAGAAACGATTACGAGCGAGCTGGTCGAATCGATTATCAAGATCAACGTCCAAAAGGGCGTTTGGGAAGATCCAGGGTTTGTTCCCAGATTCGTCGCGGAAACCGAAGAAGACGACGTCAAGGAAAAGCTGGAAGCCTGCACGCAACTGATGGACCGTGGAATCAAGTTCCGGTCGAAGGATTTGTACGAGTTGGTCGGCATGGCGATGCCAGGGCCCGGAGACGAAGTCAATCCGGATCAACCATCGCAGGGCGGAGGAATGGGGGCGCCGGGGATTCCGGGGATGCCAGGCCAGCCACAACCGGGCGAGACCGATCCATCGCAGTCGTCATTGAATCCGGATGACGAATCGGCGCCACGCGATCCAGATCAACCGCCGAAACCTGATGCCGATGGCCACACTCAGCGGTATTCACGCCAGTCGTTCAAGCGGTCGGCGATCCCATTTCGAAAACTTCAGCGTCGCACAAACTCAATTTAAGGGTGCCGAGCCATGTCAGAACTGACAGTCGAGCAGCGAATCCAACGGGTTTTGGAGCGGCGTGCGTTCAACCCAGATCGATACAGCCGCGACGTTTCATCGGAAGCGAGGGCCGACGATGGGAAATGGACGGCGGGCGGAAGTGCTGCGGAAACTCCAGCAGCGCCCGCATGGTTCAAGGGGAAAGCGGCCAAACAAAAGCCGCCCGAAGATGTCATCGAGTCCATTAAGGGCAGCGGAAAGACCGTTAAAGGCCCGGATGGTAAATTGATCTGGTTTCCGAAGCAGGCCCAACAGCCAGCGTTGGCGACGAACAAGAAGGTGGAAACTCCAGTCGAACCATCAACCGTATCAACACCCACAAAAAACGACGATGTCGCGTCACCGTTCCAAGAAGCTCGACGAAAGATCGCTTTTTCAAAAGCGACAATGACGCCTGAAGAAACTCAGCAATTGATTTCCGACACTCAGGAAACGTTCCGTAAAGCTCTCGGGTTGACGAAAACGACGGCCAGTGACATTCAGAGCTTTGAATCTCGCGTTCGGGCAGGCATTGCGAACTTCTCGAAACGGGCGGAATTAGCTGAGAACGCTCATCGCTACTCCGCCGGCACATCATGGCATCCCGGTAAAACCATGTCCGCCGATGAACTGAACCGGGAAGCGCAGCAAGCATCAGAGCCAAAATCCGCCGAACACGCTGAGGCAGGAAATTACCGAAAAGGCCACGTTCGTATTCACGGCATGGATATCTCGATCGAGACTCCAAAAGGCGGAATTCGCCGCGGAGTTAGTCGCGACGGCAAGTCATGGGAACGTGAGATGAAGTCCCATTACGGCTACATCAAGCGAACGATAAGCCTCGCGGATGGTGATCATATTGACGTGTTTATTGGGCCGCATCCCGAGCATCCGATTGTCTACGTGGTTGATCAGGTTAATCCGGGCAGTGGGCATTTCGACGAGCATAAATGTCTGATCGGCTTCAAATCCAAGGAAGACGCAAAATCCGCGTACCACGAGAACTACCCGGATGACTGGAAGGGATTCAACGGCATCAAGGCCATGCACTCGCGCGATTTCAAGGATTGGCTGAAGAGCGGGGATACCAAGAAGCCGGTCAGTGGAGGTGATGGTGATAACCATGTCCGTCGGTTTGACCTCGCGGCCGCCAAATATTCCAAATCATCCGACAGCGGTGGAACGTGGATTATGTTGAAGCCCCATGGCGATGAAGGCAAAGGCGTTCACGTCCAGTTGTCCGCAAGCGGCGAGATCATCACAGGCCCATCGGAGCTTCACGGCAAGCACATCAGCGAACTGTCAGCCGAACACAAGCGGGCTTCGACGCTGATTCCGCGTGCTCACGAGTTCCTTTTGCAGCAGCATGAAGTCCGGGAAAAGGCGAAACAATCCGCGAGACGAATCACTGGTTTGACGGCAGGAGATATCGCGCGCCATGAAAACGCCTATCGAGATCACTCGACGGTGGAAGGCTTCGATACGTCATCGCGAACGGTGGCCATGGAACACGGCGAATTGGGAATCGATCCTGACGCTCACGATACGCCCGCCAGGATTTGGGAATTGATCCGCGAAGGGGCGATTTCAAAACCGACGAAGAATTCTCCGGAAGTCCACTCGCTGGCCAAGGAATGGGCCAAGGGTAAGAAGCCAGCGAAGAGCAAGGAGCCTGAATACGCCCATGATGATGATTGGGACAACTGGGATTCGAGGGCGGATGTCGCCGCGTTCAAGTACGCAAAAGAACACGGAGATCAGGGCCGTTGGATCACTCTAAAACCACACGGCGATGATTCCGACGACTACGTTCACGTCAAGATAGGCGACGACGGGAGGATCGAAGCCGGGCCTGCTGGGATGGCCAAGAAGGGGATTCACAAGCTAAGCGACTTCGGGAAGAGCCCTGAAGAGCGATCTGGAAATAAAAAGCTGGAAGCCGAAAGTCCGAAAACGGACACGACAAACGGACAAAGTTCGGACAAACCCGACAAAGGCGACGAGGAACGCAGAGGCAAGCGACCGTCCAAAATTCATCGTGAGGCGGCCGTAAATCATCTGAACGAGTACCGCAAAAAGGTTCATGAACTCGTTGAAAAGCTCGGTGTTTATAACGATATGCGCGGGCCGAGACCGCACCAGACCGGGACGACGTACGCTTACGCGCTGAGTGGTGGGCATGGCTCTGGCGAGAAACACCCTACGCCAACGGTCGGGCATCTTGAAGACAAGCTATCGCAGGGACTAGCCGCGTTGAAAAAGGATGCTCAAAAGGCGATTGAGCGTGCTCATCCATCGAAGCTCACGGCGGAAAATCTGGGTGAGTTCGCCGATATGAAGCCGAAATCGAAAGAGGATGAACAACCAGAGGCCACCGCGAAGGAAGCCAAAAAACCCGGCATTCCCGGAATGCAACAATCCCTACTCGACGACGACGGGCCAGGCCAGAAGCAACTCTTCGACTACGTTCCGCCCAAGAAATCCGACACGAAGTCAAAACCCGAATCGGCTGGCGGAAGCACGTTGGAAAAGATCGGTGACGATCAAAAAGAGCGGGAGGAAGCGAGCAAGCCGATTGCTGGGCAGAAGGATTTGCTGGCGGGGGATGAGCTAAAAGAAAACGATAAACCCAAATCGTCGGCGTCTCCAGCATCCGCACCCAACGTCAAAAGCGACGATATCCCCTACGAAGCCGGTTACAACGCCCATCGAAACACGTCATTCGTTCCGGAACGTCGGGCACGCCAGCGACAAGAGGACTACGTTCAGCAGATGAATGGCGATTGGAACTTCATTGCGTCCAAGATGAAGGACGGGGCCGACGATGAGGCTCGCGCCGAGTTTGAGCGATATCGCCAAGGATACGTCTCGAAATACCTGTCGGCATTGCATGCGGCGTCCAGAACGGCGAGTCCGATGATTACCGGGCCAGCGAGATTCCCGACCGATTCGAACCGTAAGAAAATCGATACGGAGATGAAGAGGTACGACGAACTCAAGGAATTCCGCGAGAAAGCCCTGCGGTCGATCATCAAGAAAGTGGCACCAGCCGGTCAGGGCGGTCCGATCAAGTCATCCGATGACAATGCCGTCGAAGCCCTGCATTCAAAACTGAAAAAGCTTGAGCATGAGCAGGACATGCGGAAGCGGATTAACGCGGCGCATCGTGCCTTCGTAAAGTCGCCATCATCGTTGGACAAAAGTGATTTGCCGGATGCCGCGAAGGAAACGATTCGGAACTACAAACCTCAATACTCGTGGGAACCGAGCCCATATCCACCTTATTCGCTGTCGAATCTGAGTGCAAATATCCGCAACGTCAAAGATCGGATCGATCAGGTTTCCAAAATGAAATCAGGATCGAAATCCGAAGCGGAATACAGCGGTGGCGTTCGCGTGTCTGAAGATCCCGATGCCGCTAGAATCCGGATTCACTTTCCAGGGAAGCCAGAGAGATCTGCCATCGAAACGCTGAAGTCATCCGGTTTCCGTTGGTCACCGACTGAATCCGCATGGCAGCGACATTTGAATGGTTCTGGCAAAAGTGCAGTCGAATACGTTTTGAAAAAGCTGGGGCACGAGAAATCGGCTGACGCGAGCAAACCGGAAGAGACTGCGGGCGACAGCGACAGTTCGCACGAGGCGATTCCAGGAATGGCCCATATGTCCGCGGACGCTGGCGAGAAAGAGGATTTGGAAAGCCGAGACCGTGCCGACAAAGCCGCTATGAAATACTCGCTGGCATTTCATGGAAACCGATCTTGACCTTGTTCCAGAATTCACTTTCGATAAACTGACGAGCTAATTGTCGACTTGGCGACTCACTTCGCTGTCGCCACAAAAAAACTAATTACTGCCGCGAGACCATCGGGCCGCTGTTCAATACGAGCATGCGGCCTTTTTCGTTTTAAGGAACCGAGAAAATGGCATTTGGAACGAGCGATCCGACAATCACGAGTGTCAACGGCCATGATATCGCCGGGACCACAACGAATCGGCCAGTAAACATGAGGGTTGGGGAAACCTACTTCAATACGACGACGGGTCGAATGGAAGTGGCCAACGGAACGAAGATGCAAAACATCACGGACGTTCCTGATGCGACGACAGGCAACGGTGTTTCGAGCGGTTCCGTTGGTGCGGCTGGCGCTCCTGGTACCGGGACCACTGCGGGCGGTAATGGTGGTTCACTTGTTGACGTTGCCGGGGCTGGTGGATCCAAAGCGACAACTGGCGCGGCGGCCGGTGGCGTTGGTGGTACGGCTTCTCAGACTGGTGGCGCTGGTGGAAATACTGCGTCTTCTGGAACGGATGCTGGCGGGGCTGGTGGGAATTCGGCATTGGCCGGGGGCGCCGGTGGAAACGCGACGGCCGGCACTGGCAATGGTGGCGCCGGCGGAAACGTTGTGCTCACGCCTGGGGCTGGTGGAACTTCCGCTGGTGGAACTGCTGGGGCGATTGGAACCATCTCTTTTGCCGGGCCAGTTTCGACGCCAATTACTGCGGCGCAGACGCTGGCCAATGCTGGAACCGTGGTTCTCCCAACAACTGGCCGAGCCAAGCTCCTCACGAATGCCGGGGCAATTACCGGTGTGATCATGCCCGTTGGCCGAACCGATGGTGACGAGGTGATTTTGGTCAACACGGCAGCGAATTCCATCACGATGGCCGCCGCGGGAACTTCCCGAGTCGCCGACGGCGTGTCTTGCGTCATCCCCGCCTTGGGTAGAATGTCGTTCATTTGGTCCGCTACTCAAACACTGTGGTATCACTGATCGCTGATATTTAGCATCTCGCTTTTGCCTGTCGTGGTGGATAAACTGCGACAGGCGATCGAGAGGCTTTTACGGTCGGTGAAACATGGTCGGTGCAGTTGGAAGTGAGTGCCTGAGTTGCACGCGAGTCATCGACGCATCGAACGCAAAAGGCGTTCCGTCGGGAGTCGCAGTATGTCGTGGATGTTGGCGGAAGATCCCCGTCGTTGAGCGAGTGAAGATTTCCATCTCAATTCATGATCGATTGCCGGGTGGAGCGCTCAGTGAGATTGCGGAACTCGTCAGCCAGGCTGTTCGGCAAAACTTGAAAGAGGGAACCGGTCAGTTTGATGGCGACGAACCATGATGCCTCACGATGAATGATCATGTTGACCCATAATCAAAACATTTTGAAAAATAGTGTTGACAAAATCCGATTCTCGATATTGACCCAATAACTCAAACGCCGTAAACCTATTGCACATCACTTGGCTGTGAGACCTTCAAGCCGCAATCCTTTCATCAGGGCTGCGGCTTTTTTCGTTTGTGGAATTGACGAACCTGCATGGTTGCAACCGCAACACCACCGAAGAAAGCAAATTCGACAACTTCAAAAAAGGTTGTTCAGCCGGTGGACGCACTCGCTTCAATGGCGTCTCTTGCTCCAATGTTGGGCGAGACTCAAGGTCAATTCTTCGATCGAGCGTTCCGCGCTCTCAAGCCATCGGTCCCACAAGTCAATCAACGAACCATCGAGATTCTGAAACTCTGGCAGCAAAGCCAGAACGATCAGGATCTACGGGAAGCCGCCGCAACTCGGTTTCCAGCCGATCGATTCACGCATTTCGGCCCTCGGTGCATCTTCCTTGAACACGTCATTCCCGATGCACCCGAATTGAAGCATCCAACGTCCGGAGCAGTTGTCCGCAAGGCTGTCGAAGGCACGAATTACGACCGCGTCGCCCTCCAAAAAATGGTGGATTTCGCGAACTACCGAATTCGGAACGCTGGCCAATTCGCCGCGATTTCCGATGGCCATATGCCAACGCCAGAAGAAAAGTCGTCTGGTCAACCTGATGCCGACGTGTTGGGTTATTCCGGCCCGTTCTATCTCGGGCTCTTCGGCAACGTCGACCCACAATGGGCCATCTTTTCCGACGAATGGGTCCATAACGACGACGTCGCGCGATTTCAAAAACTCCAGCGACGTTCGCCCGAAGTTTGGCACAAAGAGCCGATCGAACGACGCACGATGGATCCCATCGCCGCATTGGGAAGCGAAACACCTCGCCTCGATTCCGGCATGAATCTTTACTGCCTTCGCGCTGCGGATGGTCAGGAAGTTATGCGGTATTCAATGGCGATGGCTTTGCCGGGTCCGAACAATTCTTATGTGCCGGGCGCCGCATCTGATCAAAAGAAAAAATACGGAGCAAATTCCATGATTCCGCCTGTCGCTCAAAAAAACAATCCGCCATTCAATTCGATGGACGCCACACAGGCCCAACCTTCGAACGATAGCGACACCGATCAAATGGCAGCGATGGTGGCCGAAATTGTCTCTCAGTTGATGCCGTCGATTGTCCAATCGGTGCAAGACAAACTGAGTGCAAACAACCCGACTGACGGCGATGCTGTCCCGTCGGATAACGATATGGATCCGAACGCTCCTCCCGACGATGACAATGTGCCTCGTGGGGTTGATCCATCGGATTCACTTGACGGCGGTGACGTTGACAATGGAAGCCAAGCGCAAGCAAACGGCCAAGTTGCTCAACAACCACCTGCCGCCCTGAATCAACCGGCAACGCCATCTGTTCCGGGTGCGAATCCCGCTGGCGTTCCTGCACCCAATAAACAATCCTCGCCCGCCCCCAGTGCGCCGCAAGCTGCGGATGAGGATCAAAAGAAATACGCGGCAATGAGCCCCGAATGCGGCATGGCTTACGCCGCCGGTCTTCAGAAAGGACGCCAATCCATGACGACGAATTATTCCAAAGGAAGTGCGGCTGATGATGGCTTGGCCAACGTTGTCGCGAGCCAGGCCGAACGAATCAAGGCCCTCGAAAAGCAAATGCAGGATCAATCCGACGCGATCGCGCAAGAACGATCCGACGCGATGAAGTATTCGCGGCTGGTCGATCTGTCTCGTGAGTATGCCTTTGATCCTCGCGAAGAGATGGAACTGGTCGCCGACATGAGCGAAGACCAGTTCGAGCGATTTGCCACGAAGGGGATCACGAAGTACGCCCGACGTGATTCGCTGGAAAACGTCGAGTTGTTTGATGACCAGACGGTCGAAGTCGAGCGATACAGCCGTGGTGGCGCCTCGCCTCGCGTGTCCGCCGATCAGATCAAGAAGTACCAACGCCAAGCGGAAGACGTTTGCTTGAGAAAGATCAGCAAAGGTGAAAAACCGGATTTCAATGAGGAATTCGCGGCTATCTGTAAGACGAACGGCGTTCCAATCTAATCGATTCAGTTCGGGTTAGATCGACTCAAACATTGCATTTTCGGCTGTGAGAACATCAAGCCACCAACTCTTAAACAGGGTCGGTAGCTTTTTTCATTCATAAGGATAAAGAGACATGGCGAATCAACTTCAAAGCATGTACGCGAACGCGACGGTTCCGTGTTCCGTCATCGTCATCCCTGACTCGACGCACAATAACTCGGTCAAAAAAGCCGCTGACGGAACGGTTGTACCAACGGGTGTCGCGACCAACGCCGCGCGAACTCGACCAGATCCCGACTTCAGCCAAACGACTCAGGCTCAGCAAGTCGCGGCAATCGCTGGTGAATATCTCGGCGTTTACACCAACGGTGCGACCGGGGTCGATCTCTATTGCAATGCCACCTGGGCGGCTGGCGATTTGATCATGGCCGACGCTTCTGGTTTTGGCATCGTGGCCACCAGCGGCAATTACTACGTCGGTCGCGCCCAAACGGCCGGAGTGGTCGGGGCTCTGTGCCCGATTGATGTGTTCGTGGGATACAAGGTCTAAGTTCGAATTCGACGACTGACTGAAAACTTATTCGGCGGACAAGTGCTTCGCCAAGGCTGTGAGAACATCAGGCCGCAAGCTCCAAAACGGGGTTTGCGGCCTTTTTTTATTGAAAGAGGTCCAGCATGGCCAACAACGTCGCGCTTCCCGGCCCGTATAACACGTATGTGCCGAACGCCAAGAGTTCGGGAAATCTGTTCGTTGACTTCAGTCGTAATATCAACGACTTCGCGGTTTTGAAATACACTCAGCCGGTGCCGGTCGAGCAAGCCGTCGGTATCTGGTATCAAATGGGCCTCGATCAGCGTGCTCGCATCGTTGATTCCGATCTGGCGAAATACGCGTGGGCCGACGGTCATGACCGACCAGACGCTAACGACGGGGCCGAATACTTCAGCGAACTTGGTTTCCGCTGCAAGCGAAAGAGTTATCCCGACAAAATCGGCAAGATGACCAGCGAGCAAGCGGCGTGGGACGAACGCGATCGCCGAAGCCGGGCTCTGGCTCAATTGGCGATGACTGCTCGAACGATCGCCGTTCTCAACACCTTGACGACTTCCGGCAACTGGCCATCGTCACACGTGGCGGATCTCTCGGGAACGCCGATTTCTGGCGTCGTCGGGAACTGGGCCGCGTCCACATCAGCACGCTTGGCCATCAAGCGAACGCTGAACTACATCAAGCAGTTGATTCTGCTCGATACCCGCGGCGCCGTGAAGTCGAAAGACTTGCTGATCGTCATGGGTCCGGATACTGCCGCCCAGATCTCGGTTTCTCAAGAAATCGTCGAACTGGTCAAGCAGAACATCGCCGGGCCTCGATTCTTGATGAACCAACAGGAATTCAAGAAAGAAAACTACGGTTTGCCCGATCGCCTCTATGACACGGAATATGTCATCGAAGAGACGGTTCGAGTCACGACCCAGCGCGGTTTGATCACTCAGTCCGCAAGCTTCGTCTTGCCACTGGGAACCGTGTTGGTTGTCCATCGACCAAGCTCGCTCGAAGGCGTCGAAGGCGGCCGTTCGTTCTCGACGTGTTCGTTGCACATCTACCGCGAAGACGATCTCAAGTTGGAGACCGACAGCGATAGCTGGAACCGAATCGAGAAGATCGCGGTGACCGACAACTTCGACGTGAACATGACCGCGCCAGTCAGCGGGTTCTTGTTGACGAACGTTTGCTAAACATTGGCTAACTGATGGCCTTGTGAACGAACGTTAGTGAACGATTCGGAGTGACTAATGACCACAACCAGCTTCGCGACCGGGGACGACTTTCTCTCTCGATATGACGCGAGATTGATCGGCGACCTCGTTCGCGATGATGGGACGCAGGAGTCTGCCGCAAGTTTGCCGAACAATGAAAACTTGCTGGCAGCTCTCTCTGATGGGTATGGACAAATCGTGTCCGCAGTGGTTTACGGGAATCGGTACACGCTGGCTCAGTTGGATCCAGCGAATCTTTCGGTGATGGCCCTGTCCGTTTTGCGGCGACTGAATTGCGATCTCGCGTTGATTTTCATCAAGCGACGTCGTGGCAAATTCGACGCAGAGAAAGACGCTCAACTTCTGAAAGAAACCCAACTTCAATTGAAAGATCTGAAGTCGGGCGAATCCATGTTGCTCGGGGCTCTTGATGCGAACGCTCAGGCGTCCACGATCGGCATGGCTCAGCCTGAACTGATTCCCATTGAGAAGCGAAACACGATCCGATTCAACACGCGGAACTACTACCCAACGCAGTATCCCTACAACGGAAAACGCCAGCAATACACGCAGGAATAGGCGTGATTGAGATAAGGGAATGACATGACAGCGAACTCAATGCCGACGAATCTCACGGTGCCGTGCTTTACGAACGGCGGCCCGCTCCAAATTTGGGTGGGGACCGGTACGGTGACGGCAGGCGTCGCAGTCATGGAACTTCTCGGCTGGACGCGAAACGGGGTTGAAATCTCGGAAAACGTGATTCAGGTTCCGTTGACGTCGGACTTGTCGGGTGGCAACGAAGGCACGCCGGCCGATTTCCAATACCTGGGTGAAGTTCATTCAGTTGTTGCCGAATTGGGCCAATACAGCCAAACCGTTCTCGCCAAATTGGCTCGTCGCGTGAATGCCAGCGTCACCTCCAGAACCAAGGGATTGTTGATTGGCTGTGCGGCCGGTCAATTCCGAATGGTTCTATTGGGCGTGAACTTCATCAGGAATTACACTAAGGTCTACGTCACGGATCCAATCAATATGGCTCCCATTGGGACCGCAGTGACGTTTCCGCGAGTCGGATTCACCTGTCTCGAAGATCCAGCAAACACAGATTCTTCGCCTTGGAACACGACGTATACGGCTGGTTCGGCTGGCAACACTGGCGGAATCACGTAAACGACGCAGACCGCAGATTAGAGGGACTGATGCTTCGAACGCTTTGGATCTGGATTCTCCAGTGCCTCGGGTTTGACCCCCGAGGCATCTTTTCGTTTCACGACGGTTTCCGATGGCGACGCGTCGATCCGATGGTTGTGGCACGTCGACTTTGGTCAGTTTCCGTCAAGCAAGCGGAAATTCCAGGCCTGACTTCGCCCGACGTTGCCTTCGATATGGATACGTCGCGGAAACTCATCGCGTCGGGCATTGGATCGCAGATTCAACAGGGATATGCGGAGATTTCCCAAGCCGTGCGCGAGGCCTTTCAAATCCCCGATCTTGAGCAAGGTGGATTGACGGAAATCGAGTGCGACGAACTTCTGGGAAAGTTCAATACATATCTCGGTGATGTAAAAAAAAATGGCAGTGGAAAGCCGATTTCGTCGCCCAGTACGGATTCGATCCCAGCGGAAGAGTCAGCCACGAGCAGCGAATCGGACTCTGGCTCAACATCGACCGACAGCAACTCCGGACAGCCAGAATCATCGGGCTTGGAGTCGCCGTAAAAAACGATCCCACGGAAGAAATGTGCATCGCCACGCACGACAACCCACAAGATGGTGTACTGGAACATTGGCGACTGAGTCATCGACAACGAAACGCAGGAGGATGATAGACCATGCTGAATCTCGCTGGTGTCATCCAAACCATCGCGACACTCGTTTCCGCCCGCGTGACAGCCAATCTGTCTGAGCGAATTCGACGGGCAACGGCAGATAATTCGTCGGCCATTTCCGGCGGCAATTCGAGCGGTGGCGCCGATAGTTGGCTCATCCGTGCCGCAGCGATCAAGAAATCTGACGAAAGATTGAATCGCGCGCGAGACCTGTTTCAGAATCGAGCCAATCGGGCTCAGTCTCAATTTGCCAGTTCTCAAGAACGTGTCGACGCGGCGCAATCGAATCGAGAAGAGAAATTCGACCAATGGGATATCTCGAAGTCTGCACGCCAGGCAGGCCAAGCGGCGGGATTGACCGGAAAAGATCTCGACAAGCTTTTCGATGCCGAGACTCGATATCGAACGCAACTGGAAAAAGCTGATTCTGTACTCGCGCGCGTGACGGCAAAGCATCAGCGGCTCGAGAAGTGTTTGAGTGATGAGATTTCGACCGCTGAAAAGCGATTGCGATTGGTGGAAGAGGCCCATACGTCGCTTTCGAATTCACCCCGTCTTGACAATCGAGTTCAGAGAACGAAATTTCAGAATGCCGTCCGATACGCTTCGGTCAAATTCCGACGCGCCGTTGGTTCTAGTGCGAGAACGGCACTGAGCACAAAGGCCGCACGAAAACGATCCGCAAAGGCACAAGCTCGACTCAGGAAAGCGAAAACGGCTCACTGGGCGGCGCAACAGGCCCATCAAAACAATCCGACAGCACAGACGAAATCGGCGGTACTCTCGACTGGGAAGGCTGTCGTAGCGGCAACTGTCGCGGCGAGACTGGCGGGAATCGTTGAGTCTATTGCAGCGGCCGCAAGTGGGTTGGCTGCGGCCCTGGGACCGGTGGGGATCGCGTTAGGCGTGGTGACAGCAACGGCCGTGAGCGCGGTCGCTTTCATTAATCGCCAATTGGCCCTGGGGAACCAGAGAACTTCCGAACTGAAGGGAAATCGCTCCCAGTTCTCGAATTCGATCAACGCGGCGACCCAACAATACGACATGCAGTCGATTAACCTCGAGCAGCGAAGTTCGCAGGCCACTTCGAATTCCGGGTCCGGGGTTGTGAAGTCGACGATGGCTTTAAGAGAATCGAATCAGGGACGCTCGGAAGCATGGGAAGACATTGGAAATCGATTGCTGGCCACGTCACTGGATGTCGCGACGGCCATCTCTGACATTGTCGCAGCAGTCGATATTTTCACGCCTGCGGTTCAGATGGGCGTTGAATTATTGCGATCAACGTTAACTGCGTTTGGTATTCCACTCCGAGCGATCGAGAAAAACACGAGACCCAATGCAGAAGGCCTGCCTCCGTTCGTCACATTTGAGGCTGCGATGAATGCCAACAAGAATACGCCGAAGCCGCAAAACTCACCGCTGCCGCCGAAGAAATAAGGACGAGTTCCAATGTCAGCCGGTCATACCATTGTCCAATATGGATCGATCACTCTATTTCGGGTGACGACAGAGGACGTGTTTCAAGAACAGGTCTTCGACGAGACGAATACGGATTTACTGTACGTTCGGTCAAAGATCCGCGTATCTGGATTTATCCATGGGCATGCGGTTCCAGGCGATTGGACGTACAAGACGCAAGACGTGGGGACGGGCGTCAATTACGGTGGAAACGCGGCGCTCGCGGAAAACGAGTTCCGACGAAAACTAGAGCCTCGCCAACCGTTCAAGATGTGGGTTGGTTGCAGCGGAGAAGGTCAGGTTCCCGATGGAACGCTGATTTTCAATATCAATCCCCCTCCACCGAAAAATCAGTTGGTTCCCAAGGGTCAGCCAGGCTCTTCGTCATGGCAGACGTTGCAAGGCCTCAAGGGAATCGATGTTGCGAATGGGCCAAAGTGTTTGTCACTGAAAATCTCGCATCCGACGGGGAATGAAGTTTTCCCAATCGTGGCCGAGTTCGAACTGTGCCATTTGGATTGCGATTACAACCCGACGACGGGGAATAATTACGGGGTGCTTTCAAATCGCTGGTCATCGGTCGACAGTCTCGACGTGAATTTGCAGGTCACGCGCACGTATACCGGGCAACTCGTGTGCGCTTCAAACAATATCAATATCAATTCGTTCCGATGGATGACAATTCCGCCACTTCAGCCATTGATGCGAATCGAAGGAATGAGCTTCGACGTCAGTTCTGACGGATTGCGGATGAATTGGATGGTGATTCACAAGGAGATTGCTTCGGCCGCACCATGGCCCGCGAGAACCTGGAACGTCGTGCATACCGAAGAGATTCAGCAAGGCTTGATTGGCTCAGCCTCGATCGAAGTGGATTTGACCGGCGATAGCCTCGTGGACAAATCCAAGTTGATCACATTGGCGTGGTGGATCTTGTACGCGAAAGCGTTTGGCGTAACTCCAGTGGAGCTTCAAGCGAAACCGATAAACGCGAAGATCGCATTCGAGTCGCAATTCCTCGTGAAGTCTCTGGCGTTCGTCGATCGTATCGGTGACGTCAATGCGATTTCCGCGAGGATGACGATCCAACGACAAAACTTGACGTCCAAGCAAGCGGCGGTACTGCAATTCACGGAATTGGGGCAACCGATTTCAGCGGCGGATTTGCCGGTTCCCGATGGGACCGATCCGGCCTATAACCAATCGACGTCGTGGGGCGGATATGCTGGCCAGATGCCAGAACTTCAGGGACCGGCGACGCTGGCGGGGATCTTCTCGTGTTACCTCCAAGATCCGTGCAACGATCAACACTCGCTTTACTACCAAGGCCAAACACTGCCGAACGATGGGCCGAACCAGAACTACACGCAACTAGATAACCAGCCGCGGGTGGATTACCCGGTCAGGGTTAATGTTGTTTCGACTATCGTTCCACCGCCCGAGCACTCGATTTCACAAAACATCGCACCGTACACGTTCTACAAAATCACGAACGTTTACAAAAAGCGGACGACGCGATGCCAAATGCCAACGACGCCCAACACGCTTTTGGGTGACGGTTCGGTGTTTGTCCAGTTGAGTGCGCCGCAGGTCATCCGGATTCTTCGGGTGCATGCCGAGCGCGTCGGGAAGTGGCCAGAATTTCCCGACGGCGAAAACGTGCCGGGGTTTGTGGCTCCATCGTACGCACCAACGAGTCCAATTCGTCAGTATTTATTGAGTTCGCAATTATTCCCGAATTCCCCCGTGAGAACCGCGCTCGGCGAAGATCTTTACAGCGGGTATCTCGAATGTCGAATCGGGCTTTCGCGAGCTCCACTGCCGGAAGAGCAACTGGCAATCGGCAATGAGAAATGGACGACGTACGGCCCATTGTTGACTGATGCCGATGCCACTCTGACCAATTCCAGTTGGACGGCATAGAACTCGCCTTGACAATTGGGATTCTCGCATCAAACTATACCCGCGTCCGACAATCCAATAAATCAGGCTGCGAGAACATCGAGCCGCAAAATCACCAACCGGTGGTCTTGCGGCTTTTGTCGTTTTTGAGTTCGGGAACACCATCAAAATGACGATATCCGGCGGCTTCACTCAAACGGCCAACGTTCGGCCCACAACACACGCGGAAGTCTTGCTGGCAGTCGTTTCCAAGATCCAGTTTTTGGTTCCCAGTTTTTCGACCGATGGGACTTGTTTCATTTCTGATTCGCCATGGCCTGGCGTGGAAGTCAGCGACAACTTGTTTTGCACGGTCGCGCCCGCTGATGGCCAATTCGACGATGGATTGATTGACGGCGCTGGCAACGTCGGGGTCGCCGAAGAAACGTTCGTTCAGGTGACCGTGTACTCGCGAATTGACACCGATCAAACTGAGCATTTCTTGCAAGGAATGGTCGATTCCGAGAGAGGCCTGCTCACGCTGAAACAGCAGTTACTTACGGCACTCGCAGGCAAGAATCTCGACGGCGGAACGTATCAAGGCGATGGCTCGATGTTGCTTCACGAGGGCATGCGACCAGCGCGAGCCGGACACAAATCTCGAAACGACAAAAGCGACGAATTCGCCTCATTCTCTCTCGCGTTTCGAGTGAAGTTTACCTGGGATCTCGGCGGCACGAGCAACGTATTTTAAGCGAGTCCTCGATGCTGAGTTTCGCCGGTATCAACTTGTTGCTCGAAGATCCGCAAGGAGAAGCGAATCGGTTTATTCGTCGGTTTATTGACGAACGAATGGCCTCGATTTTCTGTGATGAACCGATTGCCATCAATGAAGGCCGACAACAACCAAGGTTGAACAACAATCAGCCGTCGGTCCAAGCCGTCGGATTGCCGGTTCCGAATTATCCTCCACCGCCACAACCAAGAATCAATTCGCTGTACTGGCCGACGGGGGCCACGAGATATGCCCATGGGCTTTTCTTGATCAATGGGGCCAATCTGACGGCAATTCTTGCGGCCGTTGGAAATCGGAATACGCCTCAGCCGCTCGTCATTGGAACGCCGGAAACTAGCTCGACGATCACGACCGATATGTACCTCTTGCCGCCAAGGCCGGTTTCTCCGGTGGGTGTGGCTGAAAACGATCGTCTTTGGCTCTTGCCGATTGTTGACGACCGCTATTTCTGGCAGGGGAGAACGGTATCGATTTTGAATCCCTCCCGTACGATTTTAGGAACTCCATCATTTACCCCGAGATCTTGGACGGATTGCTTTACGCAACTCGGCACAGCCATTAACGCGGCGATTGACGTCGATCCAATCCCGTCCGCCTACGGTATTCCTGACGCGACGGAATGGAAACGGGACGGAGAAAACGCGGCGATGCTGCTTGATGCGGCGGCCCATTGTGTCGGTATGCGGATTGTTCGAGATATTGGAACCGGGAACGTTCGTGTTTGCAGTTTCGGAACTGCGACATTCGATTATGCGGTTAATCAATCCTCAATGGTGAGTACTCGAGTCGCCAATTGGAAGGTTGTCGCAGGAGGTGATTTTTCCATAGCGGCACCGAGCGCCCTCATGCCGGAAGCCGTCGAAGTTACGTTTCGAAACGACGTTGGCTCTGAAATCGCAGGGTATTACGGCCAAAGCATTGCGGGTTCGATTTACGATCCATCGACGGTTAAGACCTACCATTCGACGATGAAGTATTCAAATGGTGGCGCGATCAGTTTAACGGCGGCGGTCGCGACCGATTTCTACGGCTGGGCAACCACGCGATATGACTATGACTTAGCCGGAATCGTCCCGTGGCAGATGAGCGGTTATGACGATTTTGTGTTGTGGGAATATGGGGTTACGAAGAGAAAAAAGACCGTAGCGCAAACGAGAGCGCAGACGTTTCCTTATAATTTTGGAATCACGAATTTGCCGGTGGATGCCGCGAGCAGTTCGAGTTCGTCGTCATCAACGTCGAGTAGCATGAAATCCTCATCGTCGTCGTCTCCACAGTCTCAATCGAGTGCTGGAAGTGCATCATCCAGCGCACCAACGAGCGGTAATCCATCGGGGTCGTCGAGTGGATCGGGAAGCGGGTCCGCGTCTGGCAGTGGATCAGGAAGCGGATCTGGATCTGGCTCAGCCTCTGGATCCGGCAGTTCCTCAAGCGGGTGCGGTTGCGTCGTCGTGGTGAAAGACATCGTTTGCTCAAACGGCACGTTCAAGGTGACGTATGGGGCGGTTGCGGCGTGTTGTAGCGTAACTAGCTCGACGTCCGGCTGATCATAGAAAAGGGCAAAACTTAACCATGCCGCAAGCTGGCGACGTCGTATACCTGACAGGCTGTCAATGCTGTGCTGGATCTTCCAGTAGCAGCAGCAGTTCGGGGTCATGCCCGGCGTGTCAAAACTGCGTCGTCACGAAGTTTGAGGGGGTCACCTATGATGATCCCGATTACACCGGAACTTACTACGCCGGTCTTTACCTTACGTTCTACCCGACGAACAGCGGATGCACGAAGTACTCAATGGACTACTACTTCGACTCGGATTTGGTGCTTCATATGGAAGTCGACACCATCGCCGGGACGCTGATCGTGTGGGATTATCAGCCTGATCGCGGATTGCTGAACCCGATGGCCGTTTATGGGGCGGCGACGCCTGGGGCGTGCCCGCTTGGGACATATGTGTTTGACCACCAAGGCGACGGTGTTTTAGACGCGACTTGGCCAACGACAATCACGTTGGTAAATGGTTCAAAAACGTTTGGCCCTGACACGCTTCCGCAGGCTGTGGAAATCTCTTGGCCTGCGAGATGTTCATACGCACCATGCACGACGTCGGCAGTCTTATCGATCGTCAGTTCAACGTACGACGTCAACGGTGATGTCACGGCGGCCCAATGGTCAGGCGGGTTTTGCACTACAGCAACGGGCCAAGTCACGCATCAAGCTGTTATGGATATGAATTGCGGAATCATCACTCTGACGATTACGCGGTTAAGCGATGGGGCGCAAATCAGTGACGGGATTCTGGCCAGCGATCCGGACTCAAGTTGGATTGATGGTGAAATCACGATGACTGACCTCGGGAACATCGCGTTTACGTGCGCGATCACTACGGTGAACTTCACGATCGGCCATCGTAACGGCGAAACGATGACGGTGGATAATTGTGCGGCGTGTTCGACGAGTAGTTCGAGTAGTTCGTCGAGCAGTGTGTTGAGTAGCAGCGGTAGTTCTAATGGTAGTTCGAGCAGCAGCAAAAGTTCGTCGAGTTCGTCATCATTCTATCACGCGTGCCCTTGCGGGACTCAGCGGCAGTATCAGTTTTCCCTTTCTGGAATCACGAGAACGGTCGGCGGAGTTCCTAACGACGGGATTGGGTGCGGAACATTTAATACAACATGGACTCTTTCGTTTCGAGACGAGGAGCCGGACGGTCCCGGATTAACGAGATGTTATTGGGACGTGCATAACCCAGGGTACATTCTTGGCGGCCTGGATTGGACGTTCGTATTAAACATTCACAAGTCATCACCAACAGTATTCTTTTATTCAATTAGCTTAGTCTCAACCACTGGCGCATCCCCAGATTGCGTTATCTGGAATGGAGTAAGTTCAGATTGTACCGGGGCAACGATGAACGGTGGAAGCCAATACCCCACGGGAAGCTGTCAGTGTAATTGCTGTAATTTTACAGGATTTCCACCGACCGGGGCGTCAACGTGGCCAACAACCTTTACGCTGGCGGCAATATGAGAATTCCATGTTTCCATTGCGCAACATTACGCTATGTTGCGACGCAAATTATCGACCGACCGTCACTAATGATGGAACTCGGAAAAACGAGTGAAGCAATCGACATCGTGGATTGCTGCCGACAGTCGGGCGAGTTCGAACTTGCGAAGGACATTCTTTCGAGAACGTATTCGAGACCTGATGCGAACGAGCAACCCCACAAGGATGAACTTCAAGAGCAATGCCGCTTGATTTCCGAAAAAAGTACGTCTGGTGATGACGGTCAGTCGAGCATGGGGAGACCGAAGCCAATTCCCGCACCAACAGCCGAATCGACATTGCCTTCGATCATGGTTCTCGGCTGGAACTTCGCCACAGCAATGGCCCGTTACGCCGGGAATGGCTTCAAACGAGTATCCACCGAACTTCTCGAAACCCGCCTCGCTCAATGCCAAGCATGCCCAGAACTCGAAAACGATCACTGTAGGCTCTGCGGCTGTGCCTGCGTGGCGGAAAACATTCTTCTGAATAAACTCGCGTTAGAAAGTGAAAAATGCCCCCTCGGAAAGTGGTGAGAGAGAAGACGCCAGCGATGGCGAAACAGAAAAAGGCGATCGTACGCCCGGCATTATCCGGTGATGTTGACGCTGCATTTGGTAAAGCAAAGAAATCCGGCCAATGGATGGTCGGGGTGTGGCGAATCGAAAACAACCAAGTGATCCTTGATCGCACGGTATTGAACTTTCCGATTGCGGAAATGGATTTGGCGATCAGCCTGCTTATCGACAATTTGAAGAAGCTGAAATCGGAAGGCGATCGGCCAAAGGAAGAGTCAGAAGTCAATAAGCCAGTCAATCAGTAAGTGGATGAACACGGAATGTTCGAGCGAAAATACGTCATCAACCTTCCGTTTAAGACCGACCGTTTGGAGAAGTTCCAAAAGGACGTCCCGAAGCTCTTCGGCGATATCGAAGTCTGGCCAGCCGTTCACGGCGATTCCATTCGTCACCCGGACTGGTGGCAATCTGGGGCTGGCGCGTGGGGGTGCTATCGATCTCACCTGCAAATCCTTGAGCACTGCTATCAACAAGGGATCGAGTCATACCTGGTTTTCGAAGATGACGCGTTGTTCTCAAAGAACTTCGACGCGGACTACACAGCATTCATCAATGAACTGCCCGACGATTGGGAAATGATCTATCTCGGTGGCCAGTTGCTCCACGAGATTCAGCATCCTCCGCAACAAGTTTCCGAACGGGTTTACATTCCGTACAACATCAATCGAACACACGCATTCGCGGTTCACAAACGCGGGTACGAGACGATCTACAAGCATCTCCATGACTTGATGCAGCCTCGCGAGCACATCGACCACCATTTGGGGCGGCTTCACGAATCGGGGCGATTGAAGCTCTACTGCCCGAACAAATGGCTCGTTGGTCAGGACGGCGGCGCTTCCAACATCAGTGGACAAATCAATCAGGCGTGCTTCTGGGTCGATCCCGAGAAGATTACCAGTCGCGCGAACTGGCAAAATGAGTACATGCCTTGCGTGTTCCTCCAAGCCACGATGGAAGTCGCGATCGAACTTGAGCGACGAGGCTGGCACCGTGGACACTGGCAAAACGAGGAACGCTTGGACCGTGGGATTTGTGACGCGATTGCATCGTCAGATCTGAAACCCGGCCTGATGCAGTGGTTCAAGAGCGTCGCACCCGAAGCCGTGCGCGAGGGTCTCAAATGCGTTTGCCTGTTCCACCCGCATTTGTCATGGGAATGCGTCAAAGGCCTGCCGTTGAAAGATCTCGTGAAAATCAAAGCGAGTTCCGCCGACGATGCGGAAGAACAACTCAAGAAACACATCGCGGCGCACAACAATCCCGAAGAACAAGGCTTGCCCTACAAACATTTGATCTATCACATCTATCCGAAAAAGGGGAACGGGACTTGGCAGTGGAACGTTGCTGAACTCATCAAACGAATCGACATGTTCGACGGGATGCGAACGATCGGAATCGCGACTGACGAAACCACGGACACGATTGAGGACGTTCGAAAAGCTTTTGAAAACGTCCGAATCGATATGTTCATCACAGCGAAGAACGATCCGGAACTCGGCGAAGTCGCGACGTTCAAGCAGATGCTTGAAACCCTTCCGCGAGATCCATCGAGCATCACGTTTTACGGTCACGCCAAGGGCACGTCCTACGACGATCCGAATAAAACCCGAGATTGGACGTCGATGTTGTACGAAGTCTGCCTGGACGATCCAAAGCACGTTGACGCCTGTTTGAAGCAAAATCCGATAGCGGGACCATTCACGCGAGGGCGGTGGCCGGGATGCAATCGGCACGAGTGGTATTTTTCCGGGGCGTTTTTCTGGTTCCGAAACCACGACGTGTTCACGGCTGAGAACTGGAAAGACATCAAGAAGGATCGCTGGGGCGTCGAACTGTGGCCTGGCAACCTCTTTCCGCTCGATCAGGCGGCGTGCATCTTCGGACAGCACTGCGACCACATCTATGATCAGAATGTTTTAGATCACATCAAGGGATGGATGGACAGTTGGAAAAATCGACGGAGGGAGCCGGAATGCGTATCCTTGTGACGGGGGCTGATGGGTACGTTGGAAGTGCGCTCGTGCCATTTCTGAAGATTTCTGGACATACCGTCACCGGCCTCGATCGTCCGAGTGACTATCGTTGGATTATTCGGGATTCGATTGGCGAATTCGATGCAGTAATTCACCTTGCCGCCCACTCATCGGTGAAAAAATGTAACGACGATGAATATGGAGCGGTGGACAACAACGTCACTGGAATTGTCCACCTGATGGATTGCCTGAAACCTTCCCAAACCCTGATCTACGCCAGCAGCGCGAGCGTCTACAACGGTTGCGGATTCAACGCCAAAGAGGACTTCAAGTGCGTGCATCCGATGTCCGTTTACGACGTCACGAAGTTCGCGGCCGATCATGTTGTTGCTGTGAGAAATCGCCCGAGAACGTTTGGATTGAGATTCGGGACCGTTTCCGGGTGGTCACCGAATACGCGGTTTGATCTGGTCGTCAATGCGATGGTCAGGGATGCCCAGAACACTGGTAAAATCCGGCTTCAAAACGGATTGGCGACGAGAACAATTCTTGGAATCGGCGATCTTTGTTTCGCGATAGGTCAAATCCTAGAAAACACTGACGCACCGCATGGGGTTTACAACGTCGGCAGCGTCCAAGTGAATATCGCGACGATTGCCAGAACTGTCGCGGAGATTTTCAATGCGGAAGTTGAAGAGAATCCGACACCCACGCCTCATTATGATTGGGGTATGAACCTCGACAAGATGCGCAACGTTTTCGGGTTCGAGCCGCGGCAAACTGTTGAGTCGATTTGTCGGACGTTTATTGATGGGACGATTTGAATGTCGAAAACACTTACGAACTGTGTGGTCTGCGGATCTTCCAGCCTAAAAACGTTTCTGGATCTTGGATATCAATTTCCAGCAAACGCATTTCGCCTGCCCGGTCAATTGCAGCCAAAACGAATTCGCCTCCTAGTGAATTTTTGTGGCGATTGCACGCATGCCCAATTAGATGAAGTCATCCCACCAGAAGATCTATTCTCGGAATACTTGTACGTCAGCGGAACGTCGAAAACGCTTCGTGAGTCATTCTGTCGATTTGCGACGTCAGTTGTGTCCTCAGGAAGGTATCTGACAAATAATCTGCGGGTCCTTGATATCGCTTGCAACGATGGATCGCTTTTGAATGAGTTCAAAAAGCTTGGGTGCGAAGTTGTCGGAGTTGATCCAGCGAAGAATCTGAGGCACTTCACGGAAGAATTGGGAATCCCGGTTCACGTTGGGATGTGGGATGAATCGACCGTAGAAGCCGTCGGTCAGTTTGATGTGATTACCGCCTTCAACGTTCTTGCCCATACTGCCGAGCCGCAGGAATTCATGTTGAACTGCTTCAAGGCGATGAAAAGCGGGGCTCGACTTTGGATTCAAACTAGCCAAGTCGACTGGATCGAAAATCAGGAATTCGATTGCGCCTACCACGAACACGTAAGCTACTTTTCAAAAGAGTCCATGGCGAGACTCGCGAAACGATGCGGATTTGTCGTTGAGTCGATGGAAGTGGTCGAAGATCATGGAGGAAGTCTTTTAACGTGCCTTCGAAGCCCATACCGCGACATGCAAATCCGCCCGCAGGAATTCCGAGAAAGTACACTCGATACGATTCACGAACTTCGCAAAGCTGGCTGGGAGTTTTGCGGCTATGGCGCAGCAGCAAAAGCAATGGTCGTGCTACAGTCGACGGACTTGTATCTCGACTTCATTGTTGATGAAAATCCGTTGAAAATCGGACGCCTTACGCCAGGTACATCAATTCCTAGTATCACAATTCCCATTGTCGACCAAACCCATCTGATTAATCCTCACAAACTCGCTGTTGTAATTCTCGCCTGGAACTTCGCCGACGAAATCAAAGCCAAAGTGCGGGCACTCCGCGAAGGAAAAGAAACCTGTTTCGTCATCCTGCCCGATAAGGTTTCATCGTGAAACTTACGGTGATCTCCCATTTTTACAACGAAGAATACCTCTTGCCGTGGTGGCTGAAATTCCACCGAGAAATCTTCGACGATGGGATTCTGATTGATCACGGTTCAACCGACCGAAGCCGGGAAATCATCGCGGAGATTTGCCCGGATTGGCGAGTGGTCGACACCAAACTGACGTGGTTTGATCCAGTGGCCAACGATCTGGAAGTCAATCAGTATGAACGCGAGGCGCCGGGATGGAAAATCGCATTGAACATCACGGAATTCTTTTGCGGTGATGCGAGGTCGGCGATTCGAAAGACGGAAAACCGAGGGCTTCGACTCTACGGGGTTTCCCTGATCGATCAAGAACGCGACCACCAAATAGAACCGGCTCCGCACATGCCAATCCACAAACAGCGGCACTGGGGTATCGTCAACGGCGGGACTATCGGAAGCCGGCGGCGCCTTCTGCACTGCTACCCGTTCGGGACGTACCATCCTGGCCGACACGCCTGGGTCAACGAATTCGAGGACACCGAAGAATTAACGGTTGTCCATTTGTTTTGTAGCCCAATGACCGATAGGTTTATCGCCAGAAAGGTGCAAATCAAGGACAAGATCGCCAATCCGCAGGTCAACAACGGGAATGGATGGCAGCATTATCTCGGGCCCGGACAGATCATGGAAATGTGGAAAAACCAGATTCCCAACGCCGTGTTTTTGCCCGACCAGCGATTTTGGAGGGAGTCGACGCGTTGTTTTTGCTAAGCTAAGTCGCGTACCGTTCTGTTATCCATTGGCGGCGGCCCGAAATGAATCGAAAGAAGTGGAACTGTCCAAAATGCCGAAAGGTATTTTTAGTTTCGACAAATTCCGAGCCGAAGACCTGTTCAAACTGTTCTTTGCCAGAGCAAGCAAGCCTCACATTCAGTGAAGAATTCTCTGGCATTGATATGGATTACTCCCCTCGATCGAAACCGACGAAAAAGCGTTCGATGGACTTTTTCACGGTGATCCAATTAGCCATCTTTCTGCTAACACTCGGATTGTTGCTGAAACAGAATATGGAATTCCGGCAACAAAACGACGACCTGATAAAGGAGCATGCTCGCATCAAGGCTTGGGTGGAAGAGCGTGATGAAAAGATTAAAGGAGTCGCGAAAACATCGCGGAAAAAGTCGCCGATCAGCCCCAAACCCATACTTGAGGAAATAAATAAGACGGATCAAATACACAAGGAAGAGATCGCGATCGCGGATACTGCGACCGACAAATACGAAATCTCCGACGAAGAAGAGGCCAAGATCGAGGCGATGGAAACGGCACGAGAGGCTAGGTTCAAAACGCAAAAGGCCCAATCCTACCTCGATTCGGCGAAGAGGCTTCTGGAGAAGAATAAGATTGCGGAAGCTCGCAATTATCTGAAAAAGGCGATCGTCGAAAATCCCAATTCAGAAATAGGGAAGGAAGCGGCAAAGCTATTGAAGATGTATCCGAATTGAGCCCAGCGTTTGGCGGAAGATGTCCAAGGTTGAGAAACGGAGTTTGAAGTGAGCGACGACATTATGAAAACGGTAATCAAAGCTCACACACTGCTATCATCAATCTCAATCGTGGCCGTTCAGCATGGATCCAAGGACCAGCGACTCAGAATCGTGTTGCGACGTTTTTGCGAAAATCGCAGGGATTACGAGACGAGAGACATACCGATTCTGAAGTTGCCAGAATGAGCTTCCACCACTCCTCCACAGTAACGCTCGGCCTGATCGTCGGCGATCGCACGTACGACGTCGCTGAGGGTGGCCCAGAACATTTGACGCTGAGGGAGACGAGTTGCAGGATGGCGAGTTTGTGGAGTAGCCGTCACTCTTCCGATTTCGGCCTATTCGCGGGCCTCACCGTGTCCATCAACTTTGGCTTGCCAATGGCATCGCAAATCGCCTTCAAAATGAATTGCGACCGGTTTAGCTTGTTCTTTTTGCAATGCGCGTCGACAGCCGTTTTGATCGCGGCGGGCATTCGCAGGTTGATGGGCGGGGTTTCTGTCATGCGCATTTAATACACCATTGTGGGCGGGTTTGTCATCACTTCAGCTCGACTTCTTCCGCTGGGAGGTCACGTTGTTCATTTGCTTCGATCTTACGTCGTGCGTGTCTTGCCGCGATTTTCCTTTTCACGGTTTCGACCGCAATGTGCAAGTCCATCCAGTCTTGTTCGTCCCAAGGCTCGGATAGCAACTTGTCCATGAGCTTTTCTTCAGTGAGACTCAGGCGAGTAAGTGCCGGCTGCGATCTTTTCACTTCGTTCCTTTGACCATGTTTTCCACTGATCGATCAGAGCCACAACTTTACGATCGGCATCCGCTAACGTTGAAATTAGAAGTTCTTGAAATGGCGTTCCGCAGACATCGACGCCAGCCGAGTCACAGTCCTTGCAAACACAAAAACCAGTTTCCAAAAACTTCGGTGTATACGACTTCTCGTACATGAAAAACGTCGCACCGCAGCAATAGCCAACTTCGCGGTTGCAGATATGACAATGACGAGGATTGTCGACCTGTTTGTTGCACCGGTCGCACAGATCAACAGTTCTGGTCGACTTTGTTTCGATCGTCTTTTTCATCTGACGTTTCTCCTAATGCCTCAAGTCCTAAGTCGCGACACGCATCGTTACAATATTGAAGTTCATACCCATGCGGTGTGATGTCATGAAAAACCCAATTGCGTCTTCCGAGAATCTGGGACGCCTCGACGATGAACGTCGTACTAACGACGACTGACGCACCGCAATGATCGCATACGATTCTAAGTTGCCCATGGACGCTCATTCTCGATGCTCCCGGATCATGACGCCACTAATCTCAAGCGAGATGTCTGCCGGTTCACACGCTTCGCCATTCGGCCCTTTGAAGCGAACGAAGATATAGCGATCGTTCCAACTTGAAAGTTGACCAACCTGACGGTTGCAGAATTCGCGGTGATAAATCACGTTCCTGCCAATGTCTTTGTCTGTAAGTTTTGATGGTTCGATCATGGGGACTGCTCCTGTGGTTGTTGATTGAAGTATTCCGGAGAATGCGATTTCAGGAAATCCCTGATGTCATCTCGCAACCCTGGGGTTAAGACGTGCCTGACGGATGCTGGCATATGGTTTCCAACTTGGGAATAAACTTGTTTCAGCAGGTTGATCGAGGTCGCATCGGGAAACGTCGCCGCATCGTCCGCATCTCTTAACGCGGGGATGTCTAGGCCTGTCAATCTCTCCATGTCGAAGATGGCGTGCGACAGTCCGTGATAAGCGATGCTGCTGATTCCTCGCTGCTCCGCGAACGTCTTCGCCCGCTGAAGCATGATCGCGAATTCTTTTACGGACTCGTGAATGTTTGTGCTCATTTGGTCAGTTCCTCTCGCCAACTTGTGGAAACTCCAAGTTCTTGATTGAGACAATCAGATGACCGCTATGCAACAGTTTTTGCATGACAACGCGATATTGTTCGTCAGGGGTCACGACGATTTCGGCTTCATCGGGTGAGACGTACCCCGTAACAACTCCAGTAAACGAATATGGACCGCAGTTCGTCGGCGTGATGCAAGCGACTGCTTTTCCAACGGGAAGAACCTGCTTCAATAGTGTGTCGTAGGCTTTATTGGCCGCGAGCATCTTCACGCCCAGCGACCTTAGCCGCTCCAAGTTTACAGCCATCGTTCACCCGCATTCCAGAGGCTAATAAGGCGATCGGCTTCGGCTGATGTCATCCCAATGTATCTCAGTATTTGAGGGTTGTAAGCTGGGACCATCACGCCGTTGATAAGCTTTGCCACGATCCCAGCGATTCGACGATAAATCGAATTCATCCCCTCGGGTGGCAGCTCCCATTTGTATGGGGCGATCTCTTGCTTGCCTGGGGTTCCTTTTTTGTGCGACCCCTCTTTTTTTCGGTTTTCAGGAAGCGTGTTGATGAACTTGCCGCCTTCGTACCATTCGCCGTTGGCCCCGAATTCACCACCCTTAGCAGCTCGTTTGGTTGTGGTCGTCGTCATGTTTTTGTTCCCCGTTCGTGTCAGTCGTTCGCGTCACTGGCCTAACTGTACACACAGTATCGGCAACAGTCAAGAACTGTATGCACAGTTGTAAGAAAAAGATTTGAAAATAGTTTTCAACTGAACAAAACCGCACCAAATCCGCCCCCTGAAATCTCAAGATTTTATGTCTTGCCTTCGCTGAGTTGGCGCGGTTAAATCTTGCCCAGTCGTCAGGGAGAACTTGACGAACCATTCCCAGCCGGTGCTGGCCGTGCCGATTCGGACGAAACCGAATCCATTTATTCCAAGCCCGCAGCGACAACGTCCTGGAAGACCGAACTCGCTCCGCTGGGTGACGCACTGCAAATTCGATCCCCTCGATTTGCACCCTGGATTGCGTCAACAAGCTTTGGCAGCGTTGCCAGTGGATATGGGCCCGGAAAGACGCCGGGTCGTCTGAAACCACACAGTTTGCGAAAGATAAACCATGTCGAAGTCTCGTTTTTGCCCATGCTTGCCTGGGAAGTGCTATTCGTTTCTCTACCCAAGGCACAATTACAAGGGGATCCCCGGAAAGTACGAACCCCGCAAGTTACTAGTCGTCTCCGTCCGCGACCTGCAAAAGGAAGCCCTGGACGCCAGTACCGCAGAGTTGAACCCGACGTTGATTCGCGGGCGATGGCTCGTCACTGGCGAGGATTTGGATAAGGGGGCGGAAAGATCGTTCTACGTGGATTCGATGGTGGGGATCGAGCCGTATGAACCGCCGATCAATTCTCCAGCCTATGTCGTCGTGATCAACGATCAGGTGCGATTCCACACGGAAGATATCGATTCAGCCGTCGCGTTCAGATTGGGGCGGCAGGACGGTGCGATTTATGGCCGTCTTGTGAACCGGTTTTCAAAAACTGTTGCCTATTTGTTGCCTCGCGCAAAAAGACTCGCGCGACATGCCTAGAAAATAGCCGTTAAAACGAAAATCCCGGAAGCAACCGGAACTTGGGATATTGAATCAAAAAACGCATTAATCGCCTAGACATTAGAATAAAATCGTAGTCTCCAGGCAACAATTCGTTCGTTGCGAAATCCCGGCGAATCCCGCAGAATAACGATGCGTCCCAAACCTTTGTTGCCTCGTTGTTGCCTGGAATGCCAACTATGCCTCGCAGGTCAAAACGCGTCGTGCGGTTTTCAAAAGAGGCGGTCGAGGGGTTGGTACCTCCCGCGAAAGGCGTCGTTGAATGGTGGGACGAATCGACGCCAAACCTCTCATGTCGGATCTACAACACGGGGTCTAAGACGTTCTATTGGGTGGGGAGAACTGGCGGCGAATGGCAACGAGTGATGCTTGGCGTCTGGCCGATCATGAACGTATCTGGCGCGCGTACCGAAGCGGCCAGGCTTTCCGGGCAAGCTGCCGTTGGGGCCCCGACAGTCGCGCGTCGAAAAGGAAACAAGGGAGTTTGGACGCTCGAAGAACTTTACAAATGGTACATGGAGACTCATTCCAAGCCGTACAAACGCACCTGGAAATGGGATGAAAGCCAGTGGGAAAGACGATTTACAAGGTGGGCTAAGCGAAAAGTAACGGCAATCACGAAGATCGAAGTTCAGGCGTATCACCTATCGATCGCTGAAGAATCGGGGCCGTACGCAGCAAACAAGATGCTTGAGCAACTCGGACACATGTACAAGTTAGGCCATGAGATCGATAAAACTGCCGTCCCCTGTGAAAGTCCGACGCAAGGCATCAAGCGGTTTCCACGAGAAGAACGCGAGCGGTTTTTGGATTCCGAGGAGCTTCCCAAGTGGATAGCCGCCGTCGAAACGCTCAAACGCCAAGTGTCGCGAGACTTCATGATGCTTTGCTTATGGACCGGCGCGAGGCGTCAAAACGTTTGCTCGATGCGATGGGACGAGATTTCCATGACGGACGGCGTTTGGGTGATTCCGAAAGAGAAGTCGAAAAACAAAAAACCAATGAACGTTGTTCTATCCCCGCCAGCGTTGGAGATCCTGAAGCGGAGGGGCAAGGATTCCTTTTCCGATTGGGTTCTGCCTGGTGGTGGTCCGACTGGTCACTACAACGATCCCAAGGCGGCATTGGCGCAGGTCCGAAAGGTTTCCGGGTTGAGCGACATCAGGACGCATGATCTGCGGAGAACGCTCGGCTCATGGATGGCGATCGATAACACCCTGCAAATGATCGGAAAGCAGCTCGGGCACTCTTCGTTGAAGGCCACAGCAATCTATGCTCGACTGGCGACGAAGGCTCAGAAAAAAGCGGTTGGCGCGACGGCAGCCGCGATGGGAAAGAAGCCGAAGAAAACGGGGAAGTGAAGCTAATTCACTCCGTCGACGACTTCCGTGGCCTGCCGGGTGGCTTTATGGGGATGTTGGATTCAGATCGCTTAGCCTCTCGCTTAGCGCGATCTTTGGCGGATCTGTCCATTACTCGTTTTTGAATGGGTTCCTTCTTCAACTGATGCGCAATGATCTGCCCAGGTGCGTTCATTGAGATGTTCACGCCCAGTGTAATCATGATTTGAAGACAATCCCACTGGCGTTGACTCCACGCCAAACCAAGCTCTTCCAGGCCAAATTGCTGCATATCAGCGGCTGCCGTAATCATTGCCTCAGCAACTTTCTTCAGAGCATCGCCGGCAGTTTTGATCTCGTCTCGACTGATACGTTCTAGTTTCGCACCCATTCCCACTTCTCGAAATAAAAATGAAAAAGATTTTCAACGACGCAACAATACTTCCTGCAAGAAGTTCTGTCACAAGCTGTGTGTAAACTCACTCTAAAATAGGATGCGTAGGTTTAATTCTCGTTGACTGCTAGCAAATATTCGCTACTATCCCTGCACAACACTCGCGGGCACCAAACAACCCCACGACAAGATACTTCAGGGACAACGACGATGGTCACGAACGCCAAGAAAACACGACGATCCGAACAGCCCTCAACGCAGACTGTTGTTGCAACCGTTTGGATATCTGCCGACGAAGCCGCCCAACGAATTGGAATCACAACCAAAACGCTGACGAATTGGAGATCGAAGCAAAAGCCCGGTCTGCCAAAGCCTCATAAGACATCCGGAACGACCGTCCGTTACAAGCTTCACGAAGTCGACCAATGGATCGAATCGTGTGCAAACGAATCTGAGTGAGGCCCATCCAGTGAGCCGTCAACCGCTCCATGAAGTGAAACTTGTCCACTACGACTCTTGAACAACGATCGAACAGTATTGTTTCGGTTTTAGCCAAACGCAAGCGAAAAGATTTCTGAAGTTCGGGAAGCTGGAAAAAGAAATCTTCAGCGATGGAACCCAATGACGCACCCCAACGACAACACGGGCCTCCTCTCCATCCTCCTTGGCGTCGTCGGCTTATTTGTGTGGTGGTGGTTTTGGGTGAAGACAAATCGACACGACTGAGGTTCAAGGAAGGATCTTCAAAATGGCATGGATCGCGATACCAGTGATTGGCCTGTGCTGCTCGTTGGGGGCTTACTGCCTGTGGTTTTTGTTCGACGGTTATCGAATGTTCGATCGCATGGGTTTGGTTCAGGATGAGTTGAGGGAAGCCCAATGAAACAAAAATCGCCGCCAGAAAATCGAATTGAAAAGTTTCATCAGAGAACTGAATCGCTAACAAATGAACAGCAGTCAAATGTGCGATCAGTGATGCTCGTAGCTCTGATGTACGAGGTCTCCGAAGAGAGGTTCAACGAGATTCTGGCGTTCGGGTTGAAGCAGGTGGTTAAGTCAGAGCAACCCGTGACTGGAGTCGCGGTTAATCGGCTCAAGGATGAGCCACTCGGAACTGTGGCGAAATTGGCAGACGCGTAAGGGGCTCCCTTATGGGCTTTGTGTGACTATCGATCGTAAAGCACAAGTGAAAACACCACCCGTGGAAGTTCGACTCTTCCCAGTTCCATTTTGAATATGTTTCTACCCCACATCTAAACCGCGTCGAAACGGATTCGGCGTGAAACAACACCAAGTGTTCGGGATCGCGGTGCGCTCGGACACAAACTCAAGGATGAGGAAAACGAAACATGGCCGGATTGGTTTTGTCGAGAAAAGTTGGGCAACGAGTATTCGTAGGTGATGGATTGGCAATCACCGTGACATCAGTTCGCGGAAGCACTGTGAAACTTCACTTCGAGTGCGATAGGTCAACGAACATTCGCCGCGAGGAATTAGATCCGCCCGACGATTGCCGGGATGACAGGCCGAGAAGTGAGAAGGGGAAAGACTGATGACAAGACCATTTCCGCACACATGGTCCGAGCCAGAAGACATGGTCAACAAGGATCGAGATCAACTCGTTGCGATCATTTGCCAGCAACGTCTTTTGCTTGATCGGCGTTCGCAAGCATTGACGGAAAGCTTTGAGAAAATCGCGTCACTAACGCACGAGGCCATAAGTCTGAGAGTTCGCGTTGAATCTTTTGAACGAGAGGAATTGTGCTGTGAGTAGTCCAATCAAAGTTGCTGAATCCATGTCGCCAGAGTGGTTCTCCGCTCGATCGAAAAGTATCGGCGCAAGTGAGGTGGCCGCTGCTGCCGGATTGTCTCCCTACCAGACTCCACTTGAACTGTACCAACGAAAGCGAGGTGAACTTCCGCCGATCGAAGATAACGACCCGATGCGTATGGGGCGATTGCTTGAACCAGTTGTGAAGTCTGAATTCGCACGTACGACCGGGATGACGTTCATTGATCCGAATCCGCCAATGTACCGGCATGCTGTCCATGAGATTATCACAGCAACGCCCGATGCGATCATCGACGATATGACATTGCTCGAAGCAAAAACAGCTTCATGGAGAATGAAATCATCGTGGGGTGAACAAGATTCAGACGACGTCCCTACTCACTATCTTTGTCAATGTCAGCAGCAAATGGCTGTCATGAACGCGGCAGTCGTTCACCTCGCTGTTTTGTTCGATGGTGCTCAACTCAAAACGTTCAAAGTGCTTCGAAATGACGACCTGATCGCACTGTTGATCGCTGCTGCGAATGAACTGTGGGAACGAATCCAGGATGGCAATCCGCCTGAGCCAGACTGGGAACACTCATCGACGCCAAGCCTGATTCGTCAGATCCACGGCACGATCGAGGACACGCGGATTGAGTTGGACGAAACCGAGATTGCATATTGGCGGAAGTACCAGCGTGCAGGCGAGTTGATCAAGCGACTCGAACTCAAGCAGCAAGAATGCAAGGCTCGCGTCCTACATGCCATCGGTGACAACTTCGCCGGGATTCTCGACGACGGAAAAATGATTCGCCGCAAGGAGATTCCTGCAACGTCCTACACCGTCGACAAGAAGGCTTACGTTGACGTTCGGATGGTCAAAGCCGACGACGGACGAATTGTTGAACGAACCGAACTTCTAACCGCTGGAGCAACAGCATGATTGCAGCAACCGCCGACGAAACAATTGAAATCGATGATGTTTGTGCCGTTGGCCATCTTTCGATCCGCATTCCGAAAAATGGTGGCGTTGTCGTGCTTCGCGGGCCAAATGGTAGCGGCAAAAGCTCGATCCTCCGATCGCTTCAGCGACTGGCGACTGGCAGGAAAGATTTGGCGATCACTGCTCGCGATGGCGTTCAAAGGGGCGAAATTTCAGGCTTCGGCGTGACTCTTCGTGTTGGAAAGTCAGTCACGAGAACCGGTGAATACGACCGCGAATCACTGGACGGCCGGTTATCAGTCGCCGAATTGGTTGACCCCGGTTTGAAGGGCGAACTGGAAGCCGACGCCAAGCGAATTCGGGCGCTCGTTCAATTGGCGGGTGTGACACCAGACGTCAACATTTTCGCGGATCTACTCGACGAACGAAAAGACTTCGACGAAGTGGTCAAAGGTAAGAATCTGGATACTGATGACATCCTCGTGTTGGCGGATCGCATCAAGCGAGCGATTGATGAAGCGGCACGAAACGCGGAAGGCCAAGCCAACATCGAGAAATCGAAGTCGGCAGCGTGCAAAGAATCGGCCAATGGCATCGCCCTGAATGTTGAGACTGACGACGCGAAACTTCAGAAGATTCTTGAAGACGCGATTCGTCATGAACAGAACCTCCGATCCAAATCGGTAGAGGCTATCCGACGCAACGCCGAGATCAGTGCCGCGAAAGAAAAGATTGCCGAAGCCCGTGGAAGCTCCGAGTCGTTGTCGACAGAAGAGATTCAGGAGCTTGTCAATGTGGCTCATGAATCGATGATGTCCGCACAGGACGCCGTCGACAAGAAACGGAAAGAGATTCGCGCCGCTATCGAACGCATGAACGAAGAATTGGCGGTTCTCGCGTCTGAGTCGGCCTTGGCCGATGAACGATGGTCTGGATTGACTCGCGAATTGGCTCAATCACAGAGATTCGATGAGACGGTTGCGGAACTGACATCGACGATCGACGCCGGTGAACTCGTTGGGCCCACAGAACAAGAAATCTCTGACGCTGCGGATGCTGTCGCAAACTCGCGAGCATCGATCGAGGCTGGCGTTCTCGCCAGACGTGCGAACGAGCAATTGGAAAAGGCGAAGATTCACGCCAAGGCCGAAGATAAAGCACTGGCCAAAGCGAACACGCTTCGAGAAGCGGCAAAGCGTGTTGATGACGTTCTTTCGGAACAGATCGCGAAGCTCGGCGTTGCCTTGCAGGTGAAGGCCGGTCGACTGGTCACGCAGACGAAACGAGGGGCAGGAACACTATACGCCGAACTGTCTGAAGGGGAACGATGGAAGATCGCTCTTGATATCGCAATCGAAGCGGTCGGGACTGACGGGATTCTTTACATCCCGCAACCAGCGTATGAGGCCCTTGATCCAGACAACCGTCAAAAGGTGATCGATCGAGTTACCGGTAACGGCGTGGTGATCATGACGGCCGAGTCGACTAGTGGCGTCCTTCGTGCCGAGATTGAATCAGCAACCGCAGCGTAATTGAGTTCAAACATTCGTCAGTCAGTGAGGATAGTCAAATGAGTACAGCAGTCGCGGAAAAGAAACAGAACGGTCAGGCGCAACCGCCACAACAACTGGAAGAGCGATCAATCTCCTACATCCCGATTGGAGAGAAGGAATCGATTCAACTCACAGTTTCGCTCGTGTCAAAGTTCCTCTGCGTGAAGACGCGATCGGGAAAGATTGCCAGCCACGAGGATATCGTAAAGTTCATGATGCTTTGCAAAGCACAGGGGCTAAACCCGTGGGTGAATGACGCCTATCTTGTTGGATACGACTCGAACGATGGACCAAAGTTTCAACTCATCAGTGCGCATCAGGCCTTGTTGAAGCGGGCCGAATTGTCTGCTGAGTACAACGGCATGGAATCGGGTGTCTGCGTTCTGCAAAAGGACGGCAGCGTCCACGAGCGGCAAGGTGATCTAGTTGTCAAAGGCGAAACACTTGTCGGTGGTTGGGCGCGAGTCTACCGTCGCGACCGTGGCGTGCCATCATACGACAGTCTGAACTTGTCGACGTTCTCGACCGGGAAATCTCGGTGGAATGCTGACCCGTCCGGCATGATCGTGAAGTGCGCTGAAGCATCCGCATTGCGAAAGGCGTTCCCGTCAACGTTGGCGCAAATGTACTGCCGAGAAGAGATGGAACGGAATATAGAGCACGGAGACCGAGACGCATCGCCACGACTCGAATCATCCGCACAGGCTCCGCCAGCGACGAAATCAGCGGCCCTCGTTTCGATCCTCGCAAGCCGAACTGAACAGCGTGAACCAGAAGAGTCGCATCAGGATCAGTCCGCGCAATCGCAATCTGATGAAACCGAAACGGCTGAAGAACAATCACAACCAAGCAACTTCGCCAAGCTCGCGGAGTGGGTCGGCATCCAGCCAGGCGTGACGGTTAATCAAGACGCCAGAGAATCGGACACATACGGCGAATGGTACTTGCCAAACCGAAAGCTACTGATCGTCGGTGAGACTGGAAGCATCCCGTCAAGCGACGAGGCAACAGACGTTGTTGATTGCCTAGATCCAGGTGCGTTCGAACAGTTGAAGAACGTGGTCGAGCGAGCAAGTAAAGTTAGGAAATAGGACTCACCGGCATGGATGCTGAACTGACACGACTGCTGAAAGAATTCGACTTGCCGCAATTCGTGCAGGTGGCGTGTCAGGAAGTCTTCAAGCAGACGAAGCGACTTGGCATTCCAGAAGTGATCGTCTCCGCAGTTAAAGACGGCCTGTTGATCCCAGTGGACGGAGACAAGCCAGTCGTCGGCAGCATCGAGATTTACAAGCGGGACATGGTGCTTACCGAACTTGGGCGGGATGCAGTTGGGCTGCCGCGGGCGACGTTGGGAACTGTGTCCAAGAAGACTGCTGTGCAGAAAGGGCTGTTCGAATGATTATTAGCATGGAATCAACACTTCAGTCGCGATGGACGGGGATCAATACCGCGACTCGTGATGTGGTTAATGGATGGACTATCGGCGCGTACGAAGGCGGGACCTGCAAGGGCGTACTCGGGCGAGAAGATAGAACGACGATTATCAAGTTCGGAAGCCTAAACGATGCGAATCTCGCGGTACAGGCTTTGGCGAGAAATGGGATATCAACAATGGAAGACGTGCTGAGTCGCGACCGAAGCGACGTCGTGCGAATCTGCTGTGAAGCCCTGATGTGGTGAACTGACTGAACCTCGTGAACGGAATCACGCAAATGACTGACACAACGCTCTATTTGACTGATCGAAACCTCTAACGACTAAAGGATTGACCATGAAAAAGAAGGCGAGCAAATCGAAGGCATCCCCCAAGGAAGCGCCGGTTGATGACACGAAGGCCCTTGAAGTCGAGGCCGACGCTTCTGTAGCAGAAACTCCAACTGTTCCAGTGGTGCCCGAAGAAGACCTGCAAAAGAAGTACGACAAGATCGTCGGTCGAATGGATGTCGTTAAGCGTGCTGAGAAAAATCTCAAGAAGTGGCAAAACAAAGTTGCTCAAAGCACACAGCAGAAAAAGCAATCAGAAGCCCAACTGAAATCGGACATCGGTGCGCGTGACAAAGCGGTCATCGAACTTCAGAGGCTCGTTGACGATCTCGGAACCGGTCAAGGCTGGTTGCCTGGAATGGAAGAGACACCAGCAGCAGGCGCCACGACGGTCGAAGCAACATCCGCGGTGCTCGCCGTAGGCAGTTCAGAAAACTGGCCAATCAGTGAACTTGGAGTGAAACGGTTGAAGGTCATCTGCGGCGCTGAAGCGTTCGACAAGCAGAAAGACATCGACGATCCGATCGGTCTAAGTGACAAGCAGCTTGAATCTCTCGAAGCCGCCGAGTTCGCCACAATCAATGATCTCGAAAAGAAGATGCGCGAAGATTCATGGTGGCATGCCAAGGTCGCGAAGAATCCACAGGCCGCAATCATTCAGCGTGTCATTTCCTCTCTGCTGGCATTCCGCAAGGTTCATCCCTTGGAAGAGAAAACGCCAACGGTTCTTGAAAAGTTGGCCGAACAGACCGCATCTGAAGCCGAGAAGAATCCTGAAACTGCGACCGCCGCGTAAATATCAATTGGAACGGATTCCAAATGTCAGAGTTGAAACTTCTTCATCGCGCATCAATGGCGATCGAACTAACCAACGGGAACGACGGACGCGGTTCGAAATGGTTTTCCTCAGCCAAAGTGAGGGACCAAATCGAAGGCGTGCTGCGGATCACAGGCCACATCAGGCAACCGTTCGCCGTTCCCGTTGTTGTTCGAGTCACGAGAGTTCTCGGTGTCAGACAACAACTTTGGGATTACTCAAGCGGACTACGCGGAAACTGGAAAGAGATTGAAGACGCCCTGGTAGTTCTCGGATGGTTCGAAGACGACGGGCCGAAGTTCATCACTGAGGTTCAGTTTCGTCAGTTGGTTCCGAAGAAACGTGGATCGCCAAGTGTGATCGTGGAAGTGTTCGAATCACCTTTGGTTGAAGTTTAAGGATTCACACGATGGCACGGACAGCCGCACAAAACAGAACTCGAAAAAACGCCTGTTACGACTACCGACTTGCAACGCCTGACGGTTGCGAAGTGACTCGGTATCTCACAGACGATCGAGACGCAATCAAGTGGATGTCGAACAGCACTCTGCCAGGATACGAAATCCATCACATTTTAGGCCGTGGTCGAGAACCGAAATTCGAATACTGGTGCAACCTGATTCAAGCGTCGAGGCCGTTTCACAAATGGCTTCACGACGTCAGCCCGAGCGAAGGTGAACTGGCATGCTACTGGGCCAAGTATCAACGTCATCTAGATCAGATCGCATCTCGGAAAGCGGCGAAAATGTTGCCGATCAGCGACGAGTCGAGACTGTTTTGGAATCCGACGGTGATGAGTGAATTGACGGAGCAAAACGGGTTGGCCGGTCGGATCTCCTATTTGCTGTGGAAGGTTGACGCAGGCTCGATCTATGCGAAGTTTGGAAACGAGTTGTTGAAAGTTTTGGGGGATTCGCAATGAATCCAATCCAACGAGAAGTAACGATCGGGCCATGTCGGTTGATTCTTGGAGATTGCCTGGAAGTTCTGCCTACGATTGGCAAGGTCGATGCCGTGATCACTGACCCGCCGTATGGCAACAACTATTCGACTGAGCGGAGGCTTGGAATCTATAGACCGTCAACGCGGATCACGGGGGATATCCTATCAGAGCCGTTGCTAAATGACGTGGCCGCCGTTTTGGAGCCGTTGCTAAATGACGTGGCCGCCGTTTATTGGTTCGCCGCCCCTGATCGCTTAGACATGGTTTTGCCGATTCTGAAGCGGTGGCAAGTTATCAACGTGATTGCATGGGACAAAGGAAACTGCACTGCCGGTGATCTTGAATGCAGCTATGGGAAACAATGGGAAGCGATCGTTTTCGCAGTGACATCGAAGGCCCCGCTGGTTGGAAGTCGGGATAGAGACATCTTTCGGTTTCCGCGAATGAATGGTGCCGATTACGTACACCCAACGCAAAAGCCGGTTGAATTGATCGAGTACATCTGTGGTCGTCATTCGGCGAATCTGATCCTCGACCCATTCATGGGATCAGGGACGACGGGCGTTGCCTGCATTCGAAAAGAGCGCCAGTTCATCGGAATCGAAAAAGAACCAAAGTATTTCGACATCGCGGTTAAGCGAATCGAGCAGGCTTGGCGGCTGAAGTGTTCGGAATTGCCTTTCGAGCCGGAACCAGTTCTGAAGCAGAAAACATTGTGCGATTGATTGTTAAGAATTTTCGGTCTGCATGGAGGCGGGGATTGTGGCGAGAAAAGCACTCACAAAAAAGATGCGGTTCGAAGTCCTGAAAAGGGATTCGTTCACATGCCAATATTGCGGCGCGAAGGCACCTGATGCCCTAATGCGGATTGACCATATTCACCCGGTCGCAAAGGGTGGCACAAATGACATCCTGAATCTGATCACGAGTTGCTTCGAATGCAATGCGGGGAAGTCTGACAGATTGCTTTCAGATGACGCGGTGATTGACAAACAGCGGGCGCAACTGGAGGAACTACAGGCCAGGCGAGAGCAACTCGACCTGATGTTTCAGTGGCAGCAAGACCTTGCGGATATGTCGAAAAGTGCCGCGTCTCGTGTTTGCGACGTGTGGAATGAGCGAGTCAAACCGTTCGCGGTCACGGAACACGGAAGGAAATCGTTTGTTCGATTGATCAAGCAGTTCTCGGTGTCGGAAGTTCTTGCGGCGATTCACGTTTCCGCAGATCAATATTTGGAATCAGATGACGGAAAAAATCCGACTGCCGATTCAGTAAATATGGCATTCAAAAAGATTGGTGGAATTTGCAGGCTCGCAAGGTTGGATAAGGAAGATCCAGATTTGAGGAGGATGTATTACATCCGAGGAATCGTGCGAAATCGTTTCAATTATTGTGATGCCGTGATTGCGTTGCGGCTTTTGAAGCAGGCGATTGATCTGAACGCGAGTTTAGATAGCCTCGACGATTTGGCTAGATCCGCGAAAAGCTGGTCCGCGTGGCGATCATCAATGCAGTGTTACATCGACGAAAACTCTCAGGATGATTCCGGGGAGGACGTCGAGTGAAGCCAAAGGAGTATCGGGACTACCCTACCAGAGAACGATTCTGGGCGATGAAATTGATTCGACTGATGACGAAAACCTGCGCTGCACAGGATATCGGGGCTGTCGGTGTGTTGCTGGCGACGGTTATTGCGACTACCGAAGACGCTGCTGGATACCGGCGCGCGGTGACCTACTTTGACGGACAGCTTCTGCCGCTGCTTGGACTGACGAGCCAGAAGGCACTCGCGAACGCCCGAGAGAAGTGCGTTCAAGCTGGATGGATTCATTACGAGCACGGCCGCAAAGGTGTTGCTGGTAGGTATTGGACAACCGTCCCAGTTCACGCAAAGGGCCTAGATCAATCCCCAACAGACGAAGGGCATGACCCAGTTGAGGAAGATGCTACGCCGATGCGAATAGAAAAAGACGTCGAAACGGCGACAGATCCGCCTAGCAATGGCAACGAAACGGCGACGATAGGGCTTGGCAAAGGTCGAACTAATACACCTATTGCTATTGCTGGTACTAATACAGAATTACTTACTGCGCCCGCGACCGACCTTTCGTGGATTGAAGGCGAATCGAAAGAGTTCTTGGAATGGTGGGACGTCCTGCCAATGGGGATGAGGCAGGGGCAACGTGCCGCATGGGCACTCTGGCCGAAGATCCTGATAGAGATCCAGGCCAAGATTCGATGCCAGGAATCCGAGGCCGTGGTTCACCTAATTCAGCGAACGCGGCTGTTTGCAAATTCGCCTCGCGGCAAGACCGAGGAATACCGCTGGTCTCCGACGACATTTTTGAAGGACGGGCACTACGACGACGCTGTAGAAAGTTGGGAGAGAACACCAAATGGACGAGCAAAAACTGGGGGACGTGGTTCAGGCCAACGTCCAAAGCATGTTGAATCAACCGAGAACGACGAATTACTCAGCCGAGCCGGAATTACCTGACGGTTGGAAGCGTAAGCCTCCTCGAGGTTACGAGTCGCTGTCTGACGACAAGATCAACATGGACGCGCTCGAAGAAATCAAGCGGCTTTACAACGAAAAGCTATTTCCAATTTATCTCTATGGGCCAACTGGCAGGGGAAAGTCTTTCCTTGCGGCCAGGGTTCACATAGCGGCCCCTCTCTGGCCCAGGTTCGAAAGTTATGGAGATTTCATCGAGGAAACGATCCAAGCCTCAAAAGGCAATGGATACGCCCCGTGGGAGAGGCTTCGGGAATTGAAGGGGATTTTTACAGTCGACGAAATCGGGGTCGGTGTTCCGAACGACTGGAAGAACGAAATCATGTGGAAGCTTCTGGAGGTTCGCCGCGACAAGCCTCTGTTGCTAACCGGGAACCTGACGCCTGGTGAATTGGCGAAACATTTCGATGCTCGGATCGCATCACGAATCATTGCCGGGTCGCTCGTTGAACTTGACGGAGTCGATCAGCGTTCCAACTGGCTTAACGACAAGTCTGAAGTTGAACGACGTTTCGTCAAAATCGGAAAGAAGTCTTAGCCCCATCACCCTCCCCCAGTTCCCCAAACGTAGAGGGGCGGGGAAAGTTTTAGAAAAGATTGATTAACTATGGCAACAATCGATGTAGTCCAGAAGCACATTCCAACGCTGGAAGAAGCAATCCGGCGATGTGGAGTTAATGATTCTAAATGCCTCGATGGCCGAGACGCATCAAGATTGGCGGAATTTGTTCCGGCTGATCAATTCTCGAAAATTGGCGTGTCCCTAAAGGATGGCGTTCAACCAGAGGAACATATTCCGACGGAATGGACCGCCGAAAATGTATCAAAGCAGCTAACCCGCGATGTCGCATTCGCCTTCTCTAAGGGCCTCGATAAACGAGGAATTTCCGCAGGGTGCATGAATGCAGTTTTGAGGATGTGGCACGCGATTTTACAACCCGCGTTCGAAGTTCCGAAATACGCACAGTATGGACTTCCAATGTGCAAGGCTATGGCCGTCTATTTCGAGTTACCTAACGAAATTGGCGACGACGATGGTGATGAGTACGAATACAGCCAGGAAGGTTGACTTCCAAGCTTTCAGGAATCGAACCCATGACCACCTACAGCGTCCTCCAGTACCCCGACGGCAAGATCAGCGTGGTTCCGTCCGACGACGCAGAGCACGAGGTGAGGCTTGCAGGGGCGAAAGAAACTTACAGCGGGTTGCCGGAATGGGCGGCTTACACACGGCGGCGGTGGTTGAAAAATCGGATTCGGGATTGGGGGAAGAGATGAAAATGGGTGTGGGTTAGAGGCGTACGAAAAGTGGAGCGCGGAACAAAAGTGGCTACTGCAAAACTGACGTTCGGAAGCTTGTTCGCGGGGATTGGTGGTTTTGATTTGGGGTTCGAAAGGTCTGAAATGTCCTGCGAATGGCAAGTTGAAATTGATGAGTCAGCGACGAAAGTTCTGTCGCATCGATGGCCGAGCGTTTCCCGTCATTCAGATATTAGGACTGTCGGAAGCCACAATCTTTCATCGGTCGACGTCATCTGTGGCGGGTTTCCGTGTCAGGACTTGTCTGTTGCCGGCAAACGAGCTGGCTTGGTGGCTGGTGAACGATCTGGCCTGTTTTGGGAGATGTTGCGTGTCATTGAAGAACTTCAGCCCGAGTTTGTTGTCTGGGAAAATGTGGCCGGATTATCAAGTTCAGACAATGGAAGAGATTTCGCCAGAGTTCTCATTTCGTTTCGAGAGCGCGGTTATTTCGGATGCGGAAGGCTTGTGGACGCTCAATACTTCGGAGTGGCCCAGCGTCGAAGAAGGTGGTTCGGCGTGTTCGCTCGTGGAAATTCTGGAGCCAAACGTGCCGCGGAAATACTTTCTCTCCGCGAAGGCTTGCGAGGGAATCCTGCGCCGAGCCGCGAACCGGGGAAAAGAATTGCCGGAACGCTTGAGGCTCGCACTTCAGCAGGTGGTTTCCCAGGAACAGACGGCGCCTGTGCAGGCCACATAGTTGAGGTGGTTGGAACGTTGTGCGCTGACTCGCATCCTGGCAGTTATTCCGGTCAAGACGCCTACACGGGGAGGCTGATCGCCATGCAAGAAAGAATGGAATCGGAAAATCCAAACCATGGTCCGGGTGGAAAAGGTTGGAGTGACGACGGAATCGCGTTCACGCTTGAGGCGAGACATCGCCCGCAAAGCATCGCGATTCCGCCAATTGCTCACACGCTTACCGGGAATGGATTTGATGCCTCTGAAGACGGAACCGGGAGAGGTACACCGATTGTCCCCTGTGCGTACAGAACCACGGGAAACGACGGTGCCTACGAAATGGGCGATCGAACTGATTCTTTAACGACGTCGACTGATCCAACTAGTCACGTGATTGCATTCGCTCAAAACCAACGTGATGAGGTTCGCACGATGGCGGTTGCCGGAGCGTTGGCCGCCGAACCAGGTGTGAAACAACAGACGTACCTACAAGCAGATTTTGGAGTTCGACGACTGACGCCAAAGGAATGCTTGCGGCTTCAAGGATTTCCCGACGATTGGTTAGACGGGGTTGGGCTGAGCGATTCTCAGAAGTATCGACTTTGTGGGAATGCCGTTGCGGTCCCATGTGCTGTCTGGATCGGTCGACGAATCATCGAATGTGCCGGGTAATTGAAACCCGACGACTGCTACGTTCCCCTTATACCGTCAGGGGTTGTGACGGAACAAAACCGCATACTGTTAGGGAAATTTGATGAGAATCTACTTGGCGGCACGTTATTCGCGAAGGCTCGAATTGTGCGGATATCGTGATCGATTGATTGCTGCGGGCCATGATGTCCGCGCTCGATGGCTCGACGGCGAGCATCAAATCAGCAATGAGGGAAAACCGATTGGAGAGAACGGTGAAGCCCTGGTCGAAGGCGACGACGGCGGGTCTGATGATCGTTCCGCCTCGCTTCGAAGGCAATTCGCGTACGACGATCTATCCGACGTCGAGCAATGCGACACATTAATTGCTTTCACAGAGGCTCCACGGTCTGGGTTCTCACGCGGTGGCCGTCATGTGGAACTTGGGATCGCGATCGGAATGGACAAACGAATCATCGTCGTGGGTCATCGCGAAAATATCTTCTGCTGGCTGGACGAGGTTGAATTCGTCGAAACGTTCGAAGTGGCTGCGTACCTCGTTGGCGAGATGGTCAATCGATAACTGAGCGTCAAAAACGGGTACGTGGACGATTACCGGGTGAGGGTTTGGAGGGTATCGCAGTCGACGTTCACGGTTGCGCGTAGAGGCCATTTGCGGCCGGTCGTTTGAAAACGTTCGACGGTAACTCACTCACAATGTTGGATACCGTCAGGGAGGGGATGAGCAGTATGGCGAAAACAATGCAATCAGTGACTTTAACGACAGACATCACGCAAGACGCAGTGAAGTCTATCGACGAACTTGGGTCGGCTGCGGCCTACCTCGTGTTTGATGATGGCGGAAACGCATGCCACTTCGAGTCTTACAAGGATGCGGAAGAATTCGCGATGGATCAAATGGAAGAGTCAGAGGATGGGACGTCGTCGTGGAGTATCTACCCACTGTATGCCGGAGAGCCGAACGAAGTCGAATATTGATGGCAATCACCTACTAGCGTTTTGAAGATAGGAACCGACGAATGGAATCGTCATTGCCGTGCGCAGCACACAACAACCGAAAGTTGCCGAACAAGTTCGAGATTCTGGATAAGTACGTCAGGATTCTTAGAACTGAGTTCAAAACGAAATATCCGTTTCGGGTTTACCGACGTGAGCATCTATTTTGGAATCCGCAAACAGACCAGATGACTTGCAACTATCGGGCTGAATCGTGGGGATGGCGACGGCTATACGGTTGTTGCGATGGTCCACCAAATTACAAAAAGCGATTCGTGATCTACGTCGCATATCACGCTGACGCGAGTTTCATGGCCGACACTTTGTTCCATGAATTCGCGCATGTGCTCGAATGGCCGCCGAAGCGTAAAGAGCACACTCAGAAATACTTCGCAGCATACGGACGGATCTACCAACGGTGTATCGATAACTTTAAGGAGTGAGACGTGAAGCCGCTTGTCTACCTGTGTGGCCCGTATACTAAAGGCGACCAAGCCTACAACGTGAGGAGCCAGATCGAACTCATGAACGAACTGATGGACGATGGCGTGGTGATGCCATACGCGCCGCTGTTGTCGCACTTCGCTCAGTTCGTCAATCCACGATCATGGAAGAGCTGGATGGACCACAGCTACGTGATGATCTCGAAGTCTGACTGCTTGCTTCGGATGCCAGCGAGATGCCTTGAGCAAGACTACTACCAGTACGACTCGACCGGCGCAGATTTGGAAGTTGCGTTTTGTGAGACGAATGGAATCCCTGTGTTTTATTCAAAGGAGGAATTGTATGAGTGGGCTAGAGGGCAGAGTTCGGGCGCGGAGCGGGCCACGGGAAGAGAAACCAGTATTCCAAACTGAAGGGCATCCGGCGCAGATTGATATTGCAGGGGCATTGACAACACCCGGTCCAGAGTTCGAACTGATTCCGACGGTTGGTCTTGTAAGGCTGGCTGAACGATTCTCGTTGGGTGAAGTTCGTAAGGGCGAGAAGGCATGGAACGCCATGTCGGAGAATCAAGACTGTCTTTTGAATAAGGCGTTCATTCTAAATCGACTTGGCCATGTCATCGCCCACGTGTTGAAACTCCGAGACAAAATTGCGAAGAACTTGCCATTCGAGGATGACGATGCGGCGGCTATTGCATGGGGTGGTATCTTCGCCATCTGTGCGACTGACGCGATTGAGAAACAGAGAGCAGAATCGCCAAGTCAGTATCCATCCAACAATTTCAACGGATCGAAGCACGACAAACCGAAGGAGCGACAAAATGACAGTGAAGAGCCCAGCGAGAATTGAGGCCGAGCGATTATGCAAGAGGTTTCCAGCAGTTCCGACGATGACGCTGGCCAAGAAGCTTGCGAAGTCGCACAAGAAAACAATCGAGACCGCTAGGTCATTGCTTCGAATCATTCGCGGAAACACTGGCGACAAGGCGCGGAGACAAACGACAGGGAAAGATTCTTATCGTCCTCCGCAACCAGCGGGATTCACGCCAGAAATGCCAAAATCCTTGGCGGAGCCGTGGCTTCCGTTTGATCTCGGGAATGGTCATCGTACGGTTATACTGTCAGACATCCATCTTCCATATCATTCACCGATCGCACTTCAGGCGACAGTTAAATACTTCAAAAAACTTAAGCCCGACAATGTTCTAATTAACGGCGACTTGATGGACTGGTACGGACTGAGTCGGTATCAGAAAGATCCGTCGAAGGTCGATTTCAATGCGGAGATTGATTCAGGATCAGAGTTCCTTGCGTGGATGAGAAGCGTTTTTCCAAATTGTCGAATTATCTACAAGTTTGGTAATCATGATGAGCGTTGGAAAATCTGGGTATTCAACAATGCACCGCTTCTTGAAAAGCTTCCAAAGAAGATGCGGATCATTGCATATGAGTGTCTTGTTGGACTGATGGAGCACGTCTTGGAATGCAAAAATCATGGCATTGAGACAGTAAAGGATCAGCGGCCTGTGATGCTTGGGCATTTGCCGGTTCTTCACGGTCATGAAAGCGGGAAAGCGGGGTTAACGTCTAGTGTGAATGCAGCTCGTGGACTGTTTCTAAAAACATTATCGACGATGTTAGCATCGCATGGCCATCGAACGAGCCAACACTCGGAGACAGATTGGCGTCACAAGCAGACGTCGACATGGTCAACAGGATGCCTGTGCGAACTGAATCCTCCATATTGGAGAATGGGCAATCGATGGAACTGGGGCGCGGCGTTTGTCGACGTGGATTCAGTTGGCGGATTTAACGTGGAAAACTTTCGCATCGGGCCTAACGGAGAAATCTGGAAATGACATCGACCAACGAAAAAACGCCGGGGCAAGTGGCGTATGAGGCCCATCAGAAGGCTCTGAGGGCACGCATTCCAAACATTGCCGACCAGTCATGGCATGGGTGGGAGGATGCGTTCAAGGCGGGTTGGGAAGCGACGGCCCTCGCAGTCCGCCAACCTCTCCTCGATCGCATCGCGGAACTGGAGAAAGAGTTGGAATCATTTCGCAATGAACGGGCAATGCGTGCAGCATGGGCCAAGGGTGCGTTGATAAATAATACTGGAACACGAACTGGCGGAGCATCACGAGTTCAAGAAGGCGTTTGATACCGGCACCACGCCCGTCAAATGAGGGGGAGGAAGAGAGAGGATTGAGGAGAATATGAACAGAAAAACAGTCGCGCTATCGGTCGTCATTGCCGCGCTCGCCGCAGGTTGGTTCTGCGATCATTGGCGAACCGCTAGTCGACTTCATTCCCTTGAATTCATGGGGATGATGTATCGAGATTCGGTTGTGGCATTGAGCTATCGCGTCAAGAAACTTGAGCATCCGGAGTTTGAACTCTATGGTCAGGGATGGCCGTACTCGGACGAGGAATTCATTGAGTGGCGAAAATCACACGAGCCGAAGTAAGGCATTCCCCCGCGACGGATCGCGGACAGCCTGAATGGAGTAAAAAACGCCAGTGTCAACCGGGCAACGATTATTGTTTGGCGACGAGGACTTGGATGTCGAACCGATAGTCTATTGGTTTGTTGTCCAGTGTCCCGTTAAAAAGTGTCGCTCGACGAATTGCCCGGTCACGTCATCCCCTGGTCGCGTTCGTTGGCACAAGTGTCAGGATTGCGGGCACAACTTCAAATCGATCGACGCTCCACTAAAGCCGCCAGAATAAATATCGATCTGTTATTACAGAATCTGTAACATCCACTACTAACAGATATCGCAATTCAAAATCCGCTCGCTACCTTTTCGAGTAACGAAATGATTCGTTCTCTTTCAGGTGGCACGGAATGTCAGAAGCTGATATCGAAAAATTTCTCGCCGGTGTGTCGGACAAGTTCCTCACAAAACTGGACGCTCGCCTGAAGGCTGGGCCTCTCACATTTCCTCTTGCGAAACTCGAACCATATCGAGCGCAGATTGAGGAGTGCCTCGCAACTTTTTTGGCAATCGAAGCGTTCTTAAACCCGACAGCATCCCCATCGGCGTGAAAGGTGTTTCCATGTCGAAGCGAGTTGAGGTTCTCGTTCTGGTTGTGCTCGCGCTCGTTTGCGGCGGGGCGTTCTATTACATGGCCGAAACAACGGTCGTTCCGATGGTTGCACGTGGCGCTGGTCCTGGTGGCGTTCAAGTCACTGGAAGCGGCTGGTTGCAATTACTTCTGTCGGCTCTTGGCGCGGGCGGTTTCTCAATCGCCAGTGTGTTCACGATCCTGAAAAACTGGGTTGCGTTGATGCCGAAGGGATTGGGGCAAGATGCCGCGAGTGCTGCGGTTAATGCCAGCGAACAGGTGTTGCTCGCGAAACTATACAACGCATCGAAAGACCCGATTGTCCGCAAGTCATTGAGAACCGCGGCACAGGGATATCAAACATCTAAGTTCAATGCGGATTATCCGATTGATCCAGCGATTGACGGGACTGCGTGAGTGGAAGAGACGGCCGAAGCGATGAAGCTTATCAAACGGTTTTGCATGAGGCGGAAAAATGGGTCGAATCCTTGCCTTGGTCTTGGCGATCGGAGTGTTCTGCATCGGATGCGGACCATCAACCGTTCCTGTCAATCCGTCGAAACCAGACAACGTCACTCCAATAGTGGAGCGTGCGCCCGCCGAAGAGATCTTTCGATCGCTTGCGAATGCGGTCGAGGCGAAGTCGATATCGACGACGACAGAACTGGCGGAGTTCGTAACCACATTGATGAACAACGACGATCTAACCCAATCCGACGCAGCGAAATTTGATTCGGCGTTTCCGGGATCGACGACCACCGCTCGTGATTTGACGTCCGCCGATGTCGCCACACTGAAGGGGCTCAAATGATTCCCCAATTCGTCAGTGGTTGGCGCAGCGATCCGGCAGCGGTTCAGGATTCGATTCTTGATCGTGCGAGTCGTGGCGATGCCGTCATGGGTGCGACGTTCACGTCGTTGCATGCCAATGATCTTCCCGGTACGTGGAAGAGAATGCAGGCTGCCGGCCACAAGGGAATTTTCCTTCGAGATAAAGAGCTGGTTGTTCGCGGCGGATATCGTCGGCCATGTCTTCAACGTCGCGGTACGTGCGTGAGTCGAGGAATGTTTCGGGGTGTTCAAACGTCGCTCGATGTTGACGTTGCTTCCAATTCTTCGTTGCTGAAGTCGGTCGATGTTTCTTTTGCTCCGATCTATTCACTCGCTCGCGTCGAAGTCGGAAAGAACCGGTGCGGGTCTGGCGACGGTGCGATTCTCGCGGATGCTGCGCGAGCGGTTCACGATTATGGCGTTGCAACCACCGCATTGTTTCCAGGTACATCGGAAGACGACGTCGAGAAGCTTGCCTGCAAGTACGCAACGCCAGGCCAGCAAACTCCGTCGAGTTGGATTCAAGCTTGTAAAACCCACACGTGCGTAACGTTCTGGCCTGAAACACTCGATCTTCTCTTCGATTGTCTCGCGGCTGGCTATGCGGTTCCGTACGCCATGAACTATGTCACGGGCGATCCCAACTCCAGCGGAATCAGCGATCTTGGATCGTACGGCCCGCACTGTCGGTGTTTCGTTGGGGTGTTCCTTGACGAGAACGGCGAGACGCAATTGGAGTCGTCGGAATCATGGGGTCGATTCCCTGCCGGCCAGCCGATGGACACTGACCAAACGTGCCCAGTCGAACAGATACCGCGGATTACGATTAAGTACGCGGGCGGAGAAAAACAACTCGCTCCCGGCGATGTCGGCGTGAACGCCAAACGGTTCTACGCACAGATCCAGAGCGGTGGCGAGGCATGGGCTGTGGGCGCTCCGCAATTCCAGGCTCAAGGCGTTGCCGATCTGGTTCGAAAGGTTCAGGTGGCCTGATGTCGAGAATTGTGCTGTGCTTTATTTTGATGTCGTCAGTCGCCTTCGCTGGCACTCCACGACAGAAAGCGATCGCTGCGGTTGACGTTGCCAAAGCTCAGATTCAGATCTTCATGCAACGTGCGCAACTAAAAGATTCTCAAAGCCATTTCTTGCAGGCCGAGCCGGAAGTTGTTCAGCCGCGAGTTGAGCCAGAACAGTTCCAGGGTCCGATTCAGGATCTCGAACCAGAAGCCTTGTTTCTTAACGAAACTCCCGCCGACTCCGATCTCCGCGAGCCTTCTATCCCTCCAGTCAGCGTCGAGAAAAGTCACGGAGTCGGCGGGGTTCTTCAACCGATGTCGATATCGTTCCCGAAAGTTGCAGTTGTCTCGGAAGTCTTACCGGCTCAACTCGTCATCGAAGTCTGGGATAGCGGCTGCATAGCTTGCGAACTCCAAGAGCGCGACATTATCCGCGTGCTGACTCGAAAAGGATGGAAGATCGGCGACGGTGACGATTGCCAGATCAAGTTCGTGCACATCCCGCAAACAAAGTCGGCTCCGCAGTCGGTCCTCTATCAAAACGGAACCGAGATCCAACGGTGGGTCGGATACGAAGAACCGGGAATGTTATCCCATGCGTTGCTTAAGGCGTGGAACGAGGCTGGCGAGCATCCGAAGACAATCTCGGCATCTGGTCCGGCAGGCGCGATCCAGGCGAGTGGGCAGATTCGCCAGGCTATTGGATGGTTCCGGCAGTATGTCGGCGAAGGCGTCACAGCGTCACTCCGGTGGGACCGATCCGGGGCACAGGCGTTCCCTTTATTGGCTAAGGGCGATTTCTCAGCCGAAGCGATTTTCGGCAAGTACGGTCACTTCCAGGTATCGGCGATCGGCGCCAAAAATCTGCCGATTCAAGAGGCGGGAGTCGGGTACATCGTTGACGGTGAAGACATTGGGATTGATGCCGATCGAATCATACTGAAAGGTGCGGCCAATCTTTTCAGTTCGCAGCGACCAAACGCGGTTGGCGCGGCTCAGCCAGCCCAATTCGGCCTGATGTCGCTATGGACGATCTTCGCAGTTGTTCGCGATGTTTGGAGTCTGCTCCACCCATCATGTGACCTACAGTTGGGCGGATTCGTCGAAGCGACGGCAGTTCTCGCTAGCGATGCGATAACGGTCGAGTTCTCTCAATGCCCGTCCATCAAGTTGGTCGCACTATTCACGTTCCAACTCACAGTCAAGCGGGTTGTTATCACCGAAAAGAATGTTCATGTCGATTTCACCGGTAGCCGTTTAGTGAAGTCTCGCGACTTCGCAGTTCAATAATCAAGGAGTCTCTCAAATGCGTCTGTTCGCCCTCTGCCTGTTGTTCATTTACGTCTGCCAAGTCGCCAATGCCGGCGAAGCCTCATCGTCGGTTGTCCGCCATCGCCACGGGAAGAACCGGGTTGTGACAGTGACCAAGTCGACGAGTTCAGCCGGCGTTGTCGCGGCGAAGGCACCACTGGCGAAGTGTCAATGTGGGTGTGGCCGCCGTGGTTGTACGTGCGGGAAATAGAACACGGTTGCAGCGTTCAACGCCAATCCCGGAATGGGAGAAGTGAGACAACCGAGCGGCTTATCTGGTGACGGGCCGCTGAATAAATG
>CAIQIR010000031.1 GCA_903871875.1 uncultured Schlesneria sp. | reverse complement strand
TAAACGGGGACACACGGCGACGGCGAGACGATGGCAGGGCGATCGAACCAGCTCACGCTTATGGTGGCAGGGTAGCCCTGCTGTTGTTGAGTCTGAGCTGTGTGTCCTCATTTCTCTCACGTTTTCTCTTCATGGCTTCTCGTTTCTTATCGAGTGATTGGTTCAATCCCGATTCACGCCGCCAAGGGTTTTGATACCTGGCCCACGGCCCATATGAATCCCGCCAATTCGCGGGCCAACGCTACGATCACCTTGTTCCGAGGCTTTTTCTGCTCGATCAAATAGTTTAATCGTTTGCATAGGCGTTTCTGTGCTTCCCAAGAAATCGAGATCACTTCCGGTGAAATGCCTTCTTGGCGCTCGCGCAACGCGGCGCTCAGTGTCGGGCGATGCCGGTAGTGTTGCACCGCTTCGATCAAAATTCGTCGCACGTGAACATTCCCTGTGCGGGTTAGTGCCCCCCGTTTGATCGACTTGCCCGACGAATGCTCCGACGGCACCAGGCCCAGGAACGCCATGAACTGACGCGCCGTTGTGAATCGACGCAGGTCGCCGATCTCCGCTGCGATGACCACCGCACTCAGCGTCTTGATTCCGCGAAACGCCATGAACGCTCGAATCAATGGCTCAAGCGCCGTTCCCCGCACGAAGAGTTCGATGTCCTTGGATAACCGTTTCACTCGCTCCGTTGCGTCATCCACTGCCTTCACATAATCGTCCATCACACATTGTTTGCAGGGGTCACCCATTTTTTGTTGCTTCAGCCAGTCCGAATGTTTCTGCGTCCAGGACCTGCCGTCACGATAGACCCTTTCATTCCGCAGCAGAAATTTGTCGAGTTGATGACGCGCCACCCGCTCCGCGTTCTTCGCGTCGTCGCGAGATCGTTCCAGATCCCGCAATGACTCTGTCTTTTCATCCGGAACCCAAACCTCCACCAAATCACCCGAGCGGAGAAAGTGAGCCAACCGACGCGCATCCCGACGATCTGTCTTCACCCGGATACCGACTTGCTGAGGGACTAACGAGGGAGCGATGACCACGCAGTTGATCCCCGCGGCCTTCAATCGACGACTCAAACCAAATCCCGTCGGACCCGCTTCGTAGCAAACACGCAAATGCTTCTTGTCGTCCACCAATTTCGAAACCTGTTTGACCAATTTGGTAACATCGTGAGGGATCGTTGCCAGTGTCACCGCCTCTGATTGACCCTCGTTGGCGACCGCGATCACAATCGTATCTTTATGGACATCCAAACCAACGAATCGTAATGTACTCATGGACCAGTCCTCCCGTTGTGGCTCTGTGGAATATGGATCGAAACTCTCGGTCCATTAAACACAACCCACGTACCCGTGGGCGACTGGTCCTTCCATTATGTCTACCGTCGACAATTGAAGCCTAGCTCGGTCAGGTGTTTGACTGTTGTTTGTTCTAACAGGAGTTTGATGAAGGCTTGTACTGCCGGTCTATTGAATCGCGATTTGGGGACGGCGAAGTCGTAGCGTTCTTCCTGGTAGGGGAGGAATCCGAGATTGTTTGCTAGTGCGACTGACTGGATGGCGACGCCCCAGTCGGCTCGGCTTTGATTGATCGCGGCGGCGACCGCGTTGTGGTTGCTCGGTTGAACGGCGTAACCGTTTGGTTTCTTTCCGGAGAGAAGTCGGTCGATCAGAATCCGAGTGCCACTCCCCTGGTTGCGGCTGACCATGACGCAATTCGTGTCGGCGATTAAC
>CAIQIR010000030.1 GCA_903871875.1 uncultured Schlesneria sp. | reverse complement strand
GATCGTCACGATTCGTGACCCGAACAAACTGTTTGCAATCGCCAAGGAACGCAAACCGACGATGCATCTGTTGCCCTACGGCATTCCGATTTGCATTGGATCGATCATGTACTTTGTGTACGCCGTCAGTGCTGGAATTGTCTGAGAGTCGCTGTAAAGTGTTTTTCGGAATGTGTTTACGGTATTTTAGCGGCGATGGATTCACGTTGTGGGGTCCAGGCAAAGTATTCGCGGGCCAGAATGTCGTCATGACCACGCTGGCAACTCTGTGAGTAACTGGCTATATTCGCTCTCCCTTCGCGGACCCGTGGCGCGCGAAGGGGATCTTTGTGCGATGCCATGGGCCGACATTCTTTTGGTTTTGAATCAATGCCGAATACTGATAGTGCCAAACGCGCCCTTCGAAAAATGGAACGTCGCCGAGTGAAGAATCGACATGAACGGTCGACACTGCGAACATCTGTGAAGAAGGTTCGAACGACAGCCGCTGCCGTTTCTACGGGGGCGGTGAAGGTCGAAGACGCCAAAGCCGTTTTGCAACTGGCGATCAAGCGAATCGATCAATCTGCTGCGAAGCATTTGATTCATGCGAACAAAGCGTCGCGTGATAAGTCTCGTCTGACAAAACTGATCAATAAGCTTTCTGTCGCGGACACCGCGAAGTAAGTTTGACGATCAGTCTGCTGAATATCAGGCCCACCTTCGATTGAGGGTGGGCCTTGTCGTTTCTCGGCCGGGTATTTCCAGGCGGGCAATTTTCCCTGATCGGTCTGTTCCCGTCCGCTTCCCGCAATGGTGTCGCTGGCGCGGACACGAAACAGATTCGTGGCAATTCGATGTCCCGCAGGGGATCGTCATTCGGACAAGAGCTGACGAATCGCGTTCGTCGCCGATTCGATGACCGCTTCCAGCGATCCGCAAGCAAGAACTGAAACCTCTTCCTGATACAGGCCTAATCCGTAACTGGGCGCGTCGGGCAGATACCAAACCTGTGAGCCATTGGCTAAGGTACCGATCACGAGCGGAACTTCTGGAAAACGTGCTCGCAACGTCCGCTGCAGGATGTTGTAGTGTTCGCCGTCCAAGGCGACCCAGACGGCGTCGCCCATGCGCCAGAGAATAATGGGGTACGGATACGTTTCTCCCGGCGGCAGAAATTCGATTCGCGTCAGCCGGCGCAGGGTTCGTTCGACCATCGCATGCGCTTTATGAGCTCGTTCGTCGTCGTGCTGGGCCAATGCGTCCTGTTCTTCCGCTTGCCACCGCGCTTGCTCGAGGTCCAGCTCTGACCGCACGGGCAGGTCACTGCGATACCGCAGCGGTGCCACAACCCGGTTGACGATCCAGGTCTGCTCTTCGTTCGCTCGAACCGACGATTCGGGCCGATATTGCCAAGTCCCGATTGTGGCTCCCGAAACGACGGGCCCCGTGTACTCGAACTGTTGGCCTGCGGGCGGCAGCGATTCTAATGTGGCGAGTGCGGCATACCCCAGTTGGCGTCCGTTGCGATCCGCCACTTTCAGATCGCCAACGAACCCCTCGCGCGGACCCAAATCACCCGACGCGCCTTGAATGAACAGGCAAGGAACCTCGGTGGCGGTCTCGACAAGTTCCCTCATCGCGCCCACAAAGTCGGGGCTAATCAGAGTATTGTCCCATGCCAGCGTCGTCGGATGACAGGCATAATTTACGATCGTGCCGATTGGCGCACCAGCCTCGCTGGTCAATCGTCCGACCAGCACTGTGTCATCGGTCGGTCCCGCCGGATTGAATCCACAAACGAAGTGACCGCGTGTTCCGTCGAAGAAATCACGATGCGCAGCCAGCCCGCACCGGCCGGTGCCATAGGTGATGGTCGCGTGCGTGCGGCGATCACGAGCTTCAACGACCAGCCGGGCGATTTTTTCTCCCAGCTCGTCGAGATACGGTTCGATCAATTCACCCCCAGGCAGACTCCGGCGTTCCAACCCCATCAATCCCGCGCCATGAGTATGAGAAAAGAAGACGATCAAGGCGTCGCGAACGACGCCTGTTTCCGTGCTGACAAAGTCGAGCAGACGACGCATTTCCGCCGTCCAAAACAGGCAATGATCGACGGCGATAATCACTTGAGGAGGATCAATCTCAGCCGCACGATTCTGCAAATACAGCACGGTGGCCGTCAGGGGACGATGGACGCCCGTTGATCGATCGTGGGTCGCGGCGCCCCACATGCGATGATAGATCCCGACGGGCGGGGTGATATCGCACCGCGCGATTCCGGCAAAACAACGACTTTGCGGGGTCTGGAAGTGGTTCATGTTTGAGGTGCTTTAGAAAAATGAATTGCCGCTATTGGTGAGGTTAGCCTGCTGGCCAAGCACGCTGCCTGGTTCTCCCGACAGAACTTCCCCCACAGGATGCTCGATCCCATGATGACTATGTAGCGGCAATCGAACTGCCAGCAAAGTCTGTCTCTTCTGCGGGGCTTGATGCCGACATTGGCATCTTGACAGTCTTCGGGGTGTTCGATTAAGACAACTTCGACGGAGTATCATTTTTTGTCGGACCGCGCCGTGGTACTCTTCGGAGGTGCCCATCAGAGTAGTAAAAATGAGCGAGCCGAGCGTCCTTTTCGTGTCCAAGAACCGGAAAGATCCCCTCGCAGAAGAGGCACGGTCGTTCATCGCTCAAAACTTCCCGCGGCATGAAATTGTCTTGGGGCAGACCGGGGAAAAGCTGCCCGAGCAGATCCTGAATTGGGACGGGGATTATATTATTTCCTACCTCGCGCCCTGGATCATCCCCCAACGCGTCCTGAATCGGGCCAGGAATGCCGCGATCAATTTTCATCCGGGGCCTCCCGATTATCCGGGAATCGGCTGCTACAACTTTGCGATCTACGACGGCGTAGATTCGTACGGAATTACCTGCCATCACATGGCTCGAGCCGTCGATACGGGCAGAATCGTGGAAGTACGCCGATTTCCCGTATTTCCCGTCGACACGGTGCTGTCGATCGCCCAGAAATCCTCGGCACAGCTGTTGATGCTGTTCTACGATGTCATGTCGCTGATCTTAAACGGAAATCCGCTGCCGGAAAGCGGTGAAAACTGGACCCGAAAGCCGTATACGAAGTCGGAGATGTACGACCTTTTTCGGATCACCACGGAAATGTCCGACCAGGAAATTAAGAAGCGAATCAAGGCCGCGACGTTCCCCGGCTGGCCGGGGGCCTTCATCGAGATCGGCGGGCAGCGGTTTTATCATCAGCCCGCGTCGGTGAATGGAAAATCCTGACGATTTTGCAGGACTGCTGGATCTCCGAAACTGCACTTGTGGCAGTTGAATTGTCCACATATCTTCCCGGCCGATCCTTTCGGTCGATGGGATCGATTCCGCTCGGATCGCCCGATCCGCAAAGGAATGTCGACCCTTTCTGACAATTCATAAACCATTGTCGGTCAATTCCCTCTGGCGGTATTCAATTAATCACCCGACGTCACACGTCTGATCCGCTTTTAATCGAAGTTGAAGATGGGCTGGTAGAATCCAGACCGCTCATGAATAAATGAGCTCATTAGGAATGGAATCCAATGCACGTTTTGCACGTTGTCGGCGCGCGACCAAACTTCATGAAAGTGGCTCCCGTCCATGCCGCGTTTCGCGGACGTCCGGGAGTTCGACAGACACTCGTTCATACCGGACAGCACTACGACGCCAATCTGTCTGATATCTTCTTTGAACAGCTGCAGATTCCCCGCCCCGACGTCTCGTTGGAAGTTGGATCCGGCTCACATGCCGTGCAAACGGCCGAGATCATGATTCGCTTTGAAAAAACGATTCTTGAGCGAAAGCCGGATCTGGTGCTGGTCTATGGTGACGTGAATTCGACCGTCGCCGCGACGTTGGTCTGTGCCAAACTGGGAACGAAAATCGCCCATGTCGAAGCGGGACTGCGATCGTTTGACCGGACGATGCCTGAAGAAATCAATCGCCTGGTGACGGATCAACTGGCCGATATGCTGCTGATCCCGTCCGAGGAAGCGGAAGAAAATTTGCTCCGGGAAGGGGTCGCACGGGGCAAGATTCACTTTGTCGGCAATGTGATGATCGATACCTTGCGGACCTTGTTGCCACAGGCACGAATGCCTGAGATTCCGGGTTTGGGCGATAAATTTGCGCTAGTGACGCTGCACCGACCCTCCAATGTCGATGAACCGGAAACCTTGCAGCGGATTCTGGAGACCCTGACGACAATCAGCGAATCGCTGCAGATCGTTTTCCCCGTTCATCCGCGGACAAAAGCCCGCATCGAGAGCCTGGGGTTCCACTTCGAAAACTCGAATCGAATTTTCACAATCCCACCGACGGGCTACCTCGAGTGTCTGGCCTTACAGCAGCGCGCCGTCGTAGTGGTGACTGATTCGGGCGGCCTTCAGGAAGAGACAACCGCCCTGGGTGTGCCTTGCCTGACGGTACGCGAAAATACCGAACGGCCCATCACCGTGACACATGGCACCAACACGCTGGTTGGAACCGATATGAAATTGTTGCTGAAGGAAGTCGGCAAAATTCAGGCGGGTCGCGGCAAGGGCGGCCGCATACCTCCGCTCTGGGATGGATGTGCTTCGGAACGAATTGCTGACGTTATTTTGCACCCTCAAATCATCCCGTTGCGGAAAGTCGCCTGAGTTCGGATCGACAACTTTTTCAGCGGACGGACAGGTACGTCCTGGGAGAATCAAATGCCTCCCGCACAATTTGACATCGTTGTGGATTGCCATTGGTCCTTTTTTCGAGACCAGACGGCGAACTGCAAAGGTTGAGAAAAGATCGAGAACGTTGTGGATGCTTCCCGCCTTTATCAATGCTGGCAGCTATTGCGATACCTTGGCCCGACATGGTTGATGTATCGTCTCTACCATGCGATGCGCATCAAGAGCGGCCTGATTCGCAGGCAAGTCCCCGCGACAACATGGGGCCAGCAACCGTTGTCCGCATTCCTCAGTGACCCCTCGCAAGCGGAGGTCGAGAAATACGCCGCACTGCGCCAGTCATCCGCACGGCGGTTCTTTTTTGACCCCCAACGGAAAGCACAGTTCAAGCCGTGTTTCGCAAAATGGGACTCGTCTGAATCGTCGCCCGAACAGATCGCCGACGATCTGGGGCAAGGATTCATCGAATTCTTTTCTCACGAGAGGGTGGATGTCGGCTTTCCGCCGCGTTGGCATGCCGACCCCTTCTCTGGCGATGCGTTTCCCACCGATCGCCACTGGAGTCAGATCGGTGACTTCGGTGCGGGCGATGTCAAACTGGTTTGGGAGACCAATCGCTTCGCCTTCGTCTTCCCGCTAGTGCGAGCCTATTGGAGAACCGGTCTTGAACAGTACGCCGAATTGTTCTGGCAACTGGTCGAAAGCTGGTCTGTGGAAAATCCGCCCCAGTTGGGCGTCAATTGGAAATGCGGACAAGAGATCAGCCTGCGTGTGATGGCCTGGTCTTTCGGCCTGTATGGATTCGCTAGCAGCCCTGCGTCCACTCCCTCGCGCGTGGCCCTGTTGGCCCAGATGATGGCGGTGTCCGGTCGGCGGATCGAAGCCAATATCGGCTATGCCCTCAGTCAGCGCAATAATCACGGGCTCAGCGAAGCGACGGGGCTGTGGACCATCGGAGCGTTGTTCCCCGAGTTTGCCGACGCCGCTCGCTGGGGCGCCAAGGGGCGACGACTGCTCGAGAGTCAGGCTCGATCACTGATTTATCGCGATGGCGCATTCTCGCAACATTCGATGAACTACCACCGCGTCATGCTACAAGACTATCTGTGGTCGATGCGACTGGGTGATGTTCTCGACCAACCCTTCTCGAATCGGCTGCGTGATCGAATCGCTGCTGCGGGTGAATTCGTCTATCAGCTTCAGGACGAATCGACGGGTCAGGTTCCCTGCTACGGCCACGATGACGGGGCCTTGATTCTGCCGCTCAATAACTGTGCCTATCGGGACTATCGTCCGGTCGTCCAGGCGACGTCTTTCCTCACTACGGGGAAACCACGATTGGATTCGGGACCGTGGGATGAAGATTTGTTCTGGTTGTTCGGAGTCACCGAATCGAGCACCCGCTCCACCTTGACGCCGTCCGCCCCGGCCGCAATTCCCACCTCGATCATGCGAACATCCTCTGCCACAACAACGCGTGAAACGGCGACTTCGTTGCGAACGGATTTCGAGGCACCTGAGGGCGGCTATACCACGCTACGAAGTTCCACGGGTTTCGCCCTGACACGCGCCGCTCGGTTCCGTCATCGCCCAGCACAAGCCGACCTGTTGCACGTCGACATCTGGTGGCAGGGGGAGAACGTGGCAATCGATCCGGGAACTTATAGCTACAACGCCCCGTTCCCCTGGAACAATTCCCTGGCGCAGACGTCGCATCACAACACGGTGACTGTGGACGGGCTGAACCAGATGCAGCGGGCCGGCCGTTTCCTGTGGCTTCCCTGGTCGAAGGGCAAATCATTCAGCCGCAACGTTCCCCATCAGGGTGACGTTGCGTGTTGGAATGGCGAGCACGACGGCTACCGACGCCTTTCCGATCCCGTCACGCATCGTCGTGGATTGGTTCGATTGGGAGCCGAGCATTGGCTGGTGATCGATTCGCTGCAGGGGTTGAAGCCGCATTCGTTTCGATTGCATTGGCTCTTACTCGATGCGCCCTACGAAGTCGATTTTGCCGAAAACTCGCTCGAATTGCAGACAGCGGTGGGGCGATACCGTGTGGCCCTGGCCGCCGTCGGATCGACATCTCGTTGCGAAGTGGTTCGAGCCGACAACGAATCCGCCCGGGGATGGTCTTCGCCCTTTTATCATGCCCGGCAGCCGGCGATCTCCGTCAGTCTGGAAACGACTGCGACAAAGATGGTCTTTGCCACTGTGCTGGGGCCTGATGCGGAAACACCCACGGTCGATAACAACGTCGTACACCTTCAGGGGCCGGATTGGACGGCTTCCGCGGCTTTGAATCTAACGAGAGACAGGGGCGTGGCGCTGATCCGTTCGATCGATGTCGACGGTTCGCTATTGTCCTCGACTCGTTCCATCACACATCGTTCTTTCGAGTCTATTACGGAATCACATCAATGCACGTCCTGTTAATCCATCAAGCTTTCGCGTCTCCCGACGATCCCGGTGGCACCCGTCACTATGAACTCGCCCGACGATTTGTCGATGGCGGCCAGAAATTCTCGATCGTGGCCAGCGATCTTAGCTATTTGACCGGAAAGAAATGCGCCTTTGACGAACCGGTGCAGGATTTTGACGGCGTTCAGGTCCGGCGCGCCTGGACCTATTCCGCCCTGCATCGCAGCTTTGTCTGGCGAGTCATCTCGTTCTTGTCGTTTATGGTCAGCTCCGTCTGGACGGCCTTGAAAGTCAAAGACGTTGATCTGGTAATTGGAACCTCACCACCCATTTTTCAAGCGGTCTCGGCCTGGATCATTTCGGTGATCAAGTGGCGGCCCTTCTTGCTTGAGATTCGCGATCTCTGGCCAGATTTCGCCGTCGACATGGGTGTGTTGAAGAACCCGATTTTGATTTGGATGTCGCGCCGACTGGAACGATTCCTCTATGCCCGCGCCAACCATTTGCTCGTGAATTCGCCCGCTTATCGCGACTACCTGATCGGTTTGGGAATTGCTCCGGAAAAAGTCAGCTTCATCGCGAATGGAGTTGATCCCGACATGTTTCATGTCGAGAAAACGGCCGGTGGCTTGCGCGACGAGTTTCAATTGGGTGACAAGTACATCGTGACCTATGCCGGTGCGATGGGGATGGCGAACAATCTCGACGTCGTCCTGGAGGCCGCGTCACAGTTGACCGATCTTCCGGACGTGCATTTCCTGATGGTCGGCGACGGCAAGGATCGCCCCAAGCTGGAAGAAGCTGCCCAACGATTGAAGCTGCAGAACGTCACTTTCACCGGTTCGCGGCCCAAATCAAAGATGCCGCAGATCCTGGCCGAGTCTGACGTCTGTCTGGCGGTGCTGCTCGATATTCCGATGTTCCGTACGACCTATCCCAACAAAGTCTTCGACTACATGGCCGCGGCACGTCCTGTCGTGCTGGCCATCGACGGAGTGATTCGCCAGGTGATCGAGGCGGCCGAGGGAGGCATACCCGTTCCTCCCGGTAATCCAACCGCCATGGCGGGCGCCGTTCGCACGATGTATGCCAACCGTCCTCGTAGCGAACTAATGGGACGCATGGCTCGTGAGTACGTGGTGAAGTACTTCGATCGCAATCAGCAGGCTCGACAGTTCGGCGAACTGATCCATCAAATCGGTAACAAAAGGGCGGCCTGATATGAAGAAGGGCTTCTATCGCCAATTTGGAAAGCGGATGTTTGATCTGGCGATTGCGGTGCCGGCACTGATCGTGCTATCGCCCCTGCTGGCGATCACCGCGCTGCTGGTCCGGATCAACCTCGGTTCGCCAGTCCTGTTTCGCCAAGAGCGTCCGGGACGAGGCGGGCGGTTGTTTTGGATCTCCAAATTTCGATCGATGACCGATGCCCGCGACCAGCAAGGTAACCTGTTGTATGACGACAAACGGTTGACCAGCTTTGGTCGATTTCTGCGTGCCAGCAGCCTCGATGAACTGCCTGAACTGTGGAATGTCGTGACCGGTGAAATGAGTCTCGTCGGACCGCGTCCGCTCAAGGTGCGCTACCTGCCCATGTACTCGTCGCGGCAGGCGCGGCGGCATGACGTCGCACCGGGCATCACTGGTTGGGCTCAGGTGAATGGTCGCAATTCGGTGGCTTGGGAAGAGCGATTCGAACTGGACGTCTGGTATGTCGAAAACATGAGTCTGTGGTTGGATCTATCGATCCTCTGGAAAACTCTGGCGGCGGTCTTCAGTCGCCGAGGCATTACGGCGGAAGGCCACGTCTCGATGCCCGACTTTGAAGGCAATCAGAAGGTGGTTGTCATCGGTGCGGGTGGACATGGAAAGGTCGTCCTCAGCACCCTGCAGGCCGCCAATATTGTCGTGGATGCCATCTACGACGATGACACAAAACTTTGGGGGACGCGAATCCTGGGCGTTCCCGTGCGGGGGCCGATCGCCGATCTGAAAACCTGCCGCGACAGGGTTTCGGGCGTGGTTGGGATTGGCGACGCGCGGGCTCGACAGCGGCTGGTCGAATCACTGCCGCTCGATTGGCTGACGGTCGTTCATCCTCGCGCGATCGTTCATCATTCGGTCGCCATTGGTGCCGGAACGGTCGTGTTCGCCGGGGCCATCTTGCAGCCATTCGTCAAAATTGGTCAGCATGTCATCGTGGATACCAACGTCACCATCGACTGTGAATGTGAGATCGGCGATTTCGTTTTGTTCGGTCCCGGATCCCATCTCTTGAAAACGGTTCAAGTGGCGGATCGCAGCTATTTGGGAACGGGCTGCGTCATTCTGCCAAGCCTTCAAATCGATGCCGATGTGACCGTCGGTGCGGGCGTTGTTGTCACCCAAGACTTACCTGCGGGATGTACCATCGTCAGTCCGGTGCCTCGTCTGCTCCGTCACGTCGAACAGCATGACACGCGGAAAGTCGCATGACGTCAGGTGACTTTCCCTCGATCGCACACACCATTCAATCCGTCTTTCACACAAAAATCCCGTTCTCCCGGTAAGGGTTATTCGATGTCAATTCTTGCAGATCAGACGCGTCAGATGCTGGCTCTGGAGGGTGGAACACCGGTCCGTAGCGGACCCTTGTCTCCCTGGCCCTCTTTTGATGAAGAACTTGTGGATGCGGCGGCTCGGGTGCTGCGTTCCAACAAAGTGAACTATTGGACGGGCGACGAAGGGAAGCTGTTCGAACAAGAATACGCGGCCGCGATTGGATCGAAGTTTGCGATCGCTCTGACCAACGGGACGGTGGCATTGGAGTTGGCCCTGTACGGATTTGGCATTGGGCCCGGCGATGAAGTGATTGTGCCCAGCCGCACCTTTATCGCCTCGGCCAGTTGCGCTGTGATGCGAGGTGCAACTCCGGTGGTCGTCGATGTCGATCGCGATAGCCAGACTCTGACGGCCGACACCGTTCGAGCGGCGATCACGCCGCGGACGAAAGCGATTGTCGCGGTTCATCTGGCGGGCTGGCCCTGCGATCTGGATCCGATCATGGATTTGGCTCGGCAGCATGGCATCAAGGTCATCGAAGATTGCGCGCAGGCCCATCATGCCACCTACAAGGGACGGCAAGTCGGCTCGATCGGTGATGCCGGAGCGTTTTCGTTCTGTCAGGACAAAATCATGACCACTGGCGGCGAAGGCGGTCTGATGACCACCAACGATCCTGAGTTGTGGCAGAAATGCTGGAGCCTGAAAGACCACGGCAAAAGCCAGGAAGCGATCGCGCGTCCGCATCAGCCTCACCTGTTTCGCTGGTTGCATCAAAGTTTCGGGACCAACTGGCGTCTGACCGAAATGCAATCCGCCATGGGGCGGATCCTGCTGAAGCGACTGCCTGAATGGGTGGAAACACGGCGCCAGAACGCGGCGACACTCACGGCCGCTCTGTCCCGAATTCCGGCGCTGCGAATTCCACAGGCGCCTTCGGATGTCTCGCACAGCTACTACAAGTACTACGCGTTCGTTCGGCCGGAATGGCTGCTGACGGGTTGGACTCGGGATCGCATCATTCAAAACCTGCAAGCGGAAGGCATTCCCTGCGGGCCGGGTTCCTGCAGCGAGATCTACCTGGAAATGGCGTTCGACGGCCCGGGTCTGAGACCAGCCGAGCGGCTGCCGGTGGCCCGGGAACTGGGCGAGACCAGCCTGATGTTCATGGTCCATCCGACCCTGACGAAGCAGGAAATCGAGGCCACCTCGCAGGCCGTGCAAAAGGTCATGTCGGCCGCCAGCATGGTCGGCCTGCTTCCGCTGCGAAAGGCCGCGTGACGACAAATCTGGCCATTTCCGGCGACGATCAATCGTTATGACCGGCACGACCGCTACGAACGGGGAATCTTAACAGCGAGAGGTCTTTGAGCGGGAATTGGGGTGGGCTGAGGGATTTCCTCAAGCCGATCTTGTGACCGACCGGTTGACGTCTTTAGGATAACGGAAGTTGGCCCGTTGACGTCGCTTCATTGTCTGTCGGAATCACTGCCGTGACTAAAATCCAGCACATGTTGACATCTTTGGTGGCTGTGATTCCCGGCGCCTTGTTGCTGTATCTACTGGTCATGGCTCTGCTGACGCAGTCCGAGAACCTGTCGACGATGGCCTATATCGTGATGGGCGTGACGCTGCTATCGATGGTGGTGACGCTGCTCATCCCGGCGGGAATTCTGGTCGGCGGCCGTCGCAAACCCGCCTCCTCGGCTGCTGCCGCGAAATCTTCCAAGGCGGTCATCAAGCAAGAAGACTCCAGCGGTGACATCGAAGCGTTGGATGATGATGTCGAAGTCTACGACGAACCGATCGATGGCTCGGAAGACGGCGATCTCGTGATCGGCACCAACGAGTTCGACTTAGGTGAGTCCGACGACAATATGCCGGAAATCATCGACGATGATCTCGATACCGAACCTGTCGAGGAGTTCGAAGGATTCGACATCGACGAAGAAGAAGAGGTCGAAGAAGAGCCCAAGCCGAAGAAAAAGAAACGCTGAACAGCAGCCTCGCTTCAGCGACGCAGGTCAGCTGCTGGCGCTGCGATAGTACCGCAGCGACCAATGAAAGATCGCGCGGGACACAACGAAGGTCAGTGCCGCCGAAAGTATTGTCAGCCATGACAACCAGCTGGGCTCCAGCGCCTTGCCCAAGAGCACTCGTGCGGGAACTGTCACGACCAACAGGATCGGCAGCACGTACGAGAACAGGAAGCGAAACACTTCCGCGGTCGGTGAGCCGCTGTAAATACTGCTGGGATACCGAGCGAAAATCGTGACGTAGAACCAGAAGTCGAGCAGCCCCTGGTTCCGGCCAAAAAAGATACTGGTGGCTGCCAGGCCGATCATCAGACTGTAGAAGAACGTCACCGCGGCCACGATCAACAGGCCGTACATTCCCAGTTCCGACCAGGTGACGAGGTGCTGGGCGCTGGTCACCGAGTACACGAGCAAGCCTCCTGAAAACAGGATTTGCGACATCATCGCCAGTTCCATTTTCTCCAGTGAGACCAGGAACTGGGTGTCGATCGGTTTGAGCAACGCGAAATCGAGATCGCCGGTCCGAATCAGTTCGCTGAAGCGAGCGCAGTTCGGCATGAAGAACGTCTCGACAATCGCATTGATGAGCATTCCGGTCGCCATGAAACCGAAGTACTCTTCTCGACTCCAATCATTGATCCGGTTCACGTTGCGATAGATCAGATCGAACATCACGATCTGCATTGTGAACCAGAATCCGCGCGTGACGAGTGTGATCAAAAAATTGCCACGAAACGTCAATTCGCGAAGCAGCGAATTGCGAAAGAACGTGGTCAGTACGCGGCGATACATTCCGATGGAGGACATCGACGACCTTACGAGATGTAATCGACGCCGCGTGGACCCGACTTGATTTCGCCGACGATCCAGTGCTCGGTCCCGGCTTGAGACAACTGTCGTCGAATGCTGTCGACGAAGCGAGGTCTGACGATCAACGTGAACCCAATGCCCATGTTGAACACATGATACATTTCATCGCGGTCAATTCCGCCTAATCCCTGCAGCCACGTGAACAGTGGCGGAACTGGCCAGGCCGTTCGATCGAGTGCCAGCCGGCATCCGTCCGGCAGCAGGCGTTCGATATTGTCTTTCAGCCCACCACCCGTGATATGCGCCAGCCCCGAAATTGCGACTTTCACTCGGTACGATTTGAGCAGCTTTAAGATCAGTCGAGGGTACAGTCGAGTCGGCATCAGCAGGGCCTCACCAACTGTCATGCCCAATTCGGGAATCGTCTGGTCGACCGTCAGCTTGGCCATCCCAAACACGACCTTTCGAATCAGGCTGTACCCATTGGAATGGAAGCCGCTCGACGGCAGGCCGATCACCACATCGCCGGGCCGAATCGCCTTGCCGTCGATCAATCGCGTTCGCTCGGCGACCCCGACGCAGAAGCCCGCCATGTCAAAATCGCCATCGTGATAGATGTCAGGCATGATCGCCGTTTCACCGCCAAGCAGTGATGCTCCGCACTCGACGCAGCCATCGCTGACGCCTTTGACCAAGGCCGCGATCAAGTCGGGGTTGTCTTTCCCCAAAGCCAGGTAGTCCAAAAACAACAGCGGTTCGGCACCCAGACACAGTACGTCGTTGATCGACATTGCCACCAGATCGATACCGACCGTGTCGAACTTCCCGACCAGCTGAGCGATCTTCAGTTTCGTGCCGACGCCGTCTGTTCCCGAAACCAGTACGGGATCCTGATAGCTCGACTGGCCCGGGCGGGTCGAATGATTCAATCGCATCAGACCGGCGAACGCATCCGCAACGGGCAGAACTCGCGGGGTAAACGTACGCTGCATCAATGTCGGCAATCGCCGCATCGCTTCGTCGTACAGTTCGAGATCAACACCCGCAGATTTGTAGGTGACATTCGCCATTGTCGTTAAGAGCTTTCGCAACGGGGGAAACGGTGCCGCAAGACCAGCCAGAAGGGATGATAACGTTCATTCTCGCGATTGTCAGTTGGTCCGATCGGTCTGAGCGAAATCGTCGATCCGGTTGACATCTGGAAACGATCCGACATGCTGAGCGTTGTCTGTTTGTTCTGATGTTCTCAAGGGTTAGATCGTGTCGAACGCGCTTCGTTCCCGGATGACGATTGGCCTGCCGATTACGCTTGGCGTGGCTTTGATGACGCTGAACGTGACGCTGATGATCTTTTGGATCGTCCTTTTGGCGCACCAGGCGGGCTGGGGCTCGTTGATTATCGGCGTTGTCGTATTCGCGTTGATCCTGGTGGGGCTTTCGTTTTACCTGTTTTTGATGATCAAAGAGGTGCGGCTGAACCAGCGTCAGGCGAACTTCATCGACAGCGTGACTCACGAGCTGAAGTCCCCGATCGCGTCGCTGCGGCTCTATCTGGAAACGCTCGAAATGCGGGCCTTAAGCGATGAACAGCGGACCAAGTTCTATCGAGTCATGGAAGAAGAGCTCGAACGACTGGACCATCTGATCACCCAACTGCTGGAAGTCGGGCGTTTGGATGCGATCGGCGAACAATCGGTTCCGGAAGAGATTCCGCTGGAAAGTCTGCTGAAAAAATGCGGTGACGCCGCGTGTGCGCATCATAAAAAAGACCCCGACCAGACCATCACTTACGATTTCCAGCCTGCGTTCGTATTCGCGAGGCCGCTCGTGGTGGAAACCGTGTTTCGTAATCTGCTGGATAATGCCATCAAATACGCGGGTGAACCGCCGCAGGTGGAAGTACAGGTGCGGATGGGCGATCGAGGCCGCATCATCACTCGCATTATCGACAACGGTCAGGGGGTTCCGCCCGAACTGCGAACTCGCATCTTTCGGATGTTCTTTCGCGCCGGCAGCGAACTGACGCGACGCCAAAAGGGAACGGGCTTAGGGCTTTATATCGTACATACGCTGGTCAAACAGCTTCATGGTCGCATCAGTGTGCACGATCGAGTCGGCCAGTCGGGCAGCGTTTTTGAAGTGGAACTTCCCGGTTATCGAACCATCCAAAACACCTGAACACGGCCCGCCGATCAAGGGGGTTTTCGTGACGATTGGCGTAAAAACCCCTGTTTTCGTAGGCTCGTAGCCCATTAAAAGTCTTGCTCTTTCGTTAGTCGTTCTTCGCGAATTCAGGCATTTGTTATCTTCACCGGGAATGTCTGGAACTCGACGCGACGAGGCGATCGGCTACAATCTTGGCGTGGTCGCTGTTCGTGACGTTTGCGAATGGCATACGAGTTCGCGGATGTTCGTCTGTTTGACGGAGGAAGCAACGATGAAGAAATGTTTCGCAGCATGTGCGGTCGCGTTGATCGCATCAGTCGGTTCACTTATCGCCGCCGAGATCCAATCGGGTCTGGAAAAAGGCTCACGCGTGCCGGCGTTTAACGTTAAGGACGTTACGGGTCCCAATAAGGACGGCGAAGAACTGTGCTATCGCTGCCGTTATGGCAACCAGCCTGTCGTGAGCATTTTCGCGAAGGAAATGACCGACGAAGTCGCTCAGTTGTCGAAAGAACTGGACAATGTCGTCGCCAAGAACCGCGACCAGAAGATGGCCGGATTCGTGGTCCTGTTGTCGGATGATCCTGAAAAAGCCGCGCCCGCTTTGACCGCTGCCGCCGCCAAGCACAAGATTCAACAAATGCCGCTGACCACGTTCAATGGAATCAGCGGTCCCGATGGCTACAAGATCAACACCAAGGCCGACGTGACGGTCATGATGTGGGTCGAAGGCAAGGTCAAGGTCAGCCAAGGCCTTAGCAAGTCCGATCTGAACAAAGACACGATTGCCAAGCTGGTCAGCGAAACCAAGACGATCCTCGACTAGTTCGCCGACGATGATCCTGATGGATTCAACAGCCCCTGCTCACATCGAGCAGGGGCTGTTTTTATGGGATGATCTTTAATTCATTTTTCTGATCGTTATTTCACGTGTCGGCCATTCACGCGAGCCCACCTGAGTACGCGTTGAATCCCACGACCGTCGCTACCGGTCCCGGTCATTGCCCCAGCGAACTTTTCATGCGGGCTTGCACGTGATCGACAATCTCCTTCACCGGGACGCGAATTTGTTCCAGCGTATCACGATCGCGGATCGTGACCGTATCGGCCGAAATGGTGTCGCTATCGACGGTGACGCAATACGGCGTGCCGATTTCGTCCATGCGGCGATAACGACGTCCGATCGCGGCTTGCTGATCGTATTCGACCGCGATCCCGGCCTGTTTGAACGCACGATAGATCTCGGCCGCCTTTTCCGGCATGCCATCTTTCTTGATCAGTGGGAACACGGCCACCTTGATCGGAGCCAGCTTCGGATGCAGTTTCAGCACGACGCGTGATTGCATCGCGCCCTTGTCATCCGGCTGTTCATCTTCGAAGTACGATTCGCACAGGAACGCCAGCGTCGCGCGATCGCATCCGGCGGCCGGTTCGATCACGTGAGGCACGTAGCGTTCTCGCGACTGATCGTCGAAATAGCTCAGATCTTTGCCGCTGCCGACATATTTCGGCTTGCCATCGGCACCCAGTTCGACGACCAGCTTGCCATCTTGTTTGCACAGTTTGCCTTCGGCGTGCGAACGAAGATCGAAGTCCCCGCGATGAGCGACCCCTTCGAGTTCCCCGTACGAACCTGCTTCGAGGAATGGGAAGGCGTATTCCAGGTCGGCGGTCCCCACCGAATAGTGCGCCAGCTCTTCGGCCGCATGTTCGCGCAGGATCAGGTTCTTGGTCGAGATCCCGTGTTTGATGTACCAGTTATAGCGGCGGTCGCGCCAATAGCGGTACCACTCCAGCGACTGGCCGGGGTGACAGAAGAACTCCATTTCCATCTGCTCGAACTCGCGCGAGCGAAACGTGAAGTTCCGCGGCGTGATCTCGTTGCGGAAGCTCTTGCCGATTTGAGCGATCCCGAAGGGGATCTTCACGCGGCTGGAATCACAGACGTTCTTGAAATTGACGAACATCCCTTGCGCGGTTTCCGGCCGCATGAACGCCTTCGTGTCATCCGATCGGACGGCGCCGGTGTGCGTCTCGAACATCAGGTTGAAATCGCGCGGTTCGGTCAGTTGGCACTTGTCGTGCGCACCGGGGATTTTGGACGGCTTCAGCAGACATTCGCTGGTTGCCAGATGGTCGGCGCGAAAGCGGCCTTTGCATTCGCGGCAGTCGACCAGTTTATCGGCGAACAGGTCAAAGTGACCCGACACCTTCCACACCTGCGGGTGCATGATGATCGACGTTTCGACGCCCACCATGTCGAACCGGCCAGGAGCCCCGGCGGGCGGCGTGATCTCGTCATGTTCGGTGATCATGTCAGACCACCAGGCCTGGCGCACGTTGCGCTTCAATTCGACGCCCAGGGGACCATAGTCCCAGAAGCCATTCAAACCGCCATAGATTTCGGACGATTGGTAAACAAATCCCCGCCGTTTGGCGAGTGCGACAATCTTGTCCATGCGGTTTTCGACGGCCATGTCCGGTTACCCTTGTCTAGGAAATGTAAGTGGAAAGCGAAGGGATCAGGGATGACACCCCGTCCGGCGAAACGGTTCGCGTGACGCCGGTGCTTCGTGATCTGCCTGAGTTGATTTACGTTAACGTGAATTCGGGAAGAGGTATCACCGCGCCGCCCTTCAGCGCCGATTCGTGAGCCAGAATCCCCACACAGGTCCAATTCGCCGACAGCGTCGCGTTCGGCCACGGATCGCGATTCTCGACCAGGGCACTGACCATCTCGTGTACCAGATGCGGGTGCGAGCCCCCGTGTCCACCGCCCTGGATGAACGACAGATGATCGGCATCCTGAATCGATTGGGTGAATTTTCGGATTGGTTCGGGCAGCCGATGAGCGAAGTCGGGCACTTCGACCTTCGACGGAATCTCGTGTTCGGGCTTTTTTGCCGTATGAATCACGTGAGGTTCGCCTTCGACCAGCGTCCACTCAAAACTCTTCTTGGTGCCATAGACGTCGAAACTTTCGCGATACTGACGAGCGACATCATACAGGAACCGCCAGATATGAGCCGTGACGTCCGAATCCTTGATCTTGATGTGGCACGATTCGACGGCGAACTTGTTGCCCGACTTCTTCGCGATGTCGTCGCGAACGGTCCCCGAACCAAAGCAACTGACATATTCGGCGCGGCCATTCATCAGGCCCAGGCAGGGGCTGACGACGTGTGTCGCGTAGTGCATGGGAATCATCTTTTCCCAATAGGCCGGCCAGCCGTCCATGTCCTGCGGATGCGAGGCGGCCAGGTGCTGGATCTTGCCGAGTTCGCCCTTCTCGTACAGATCCTTGATGAACAGGAACTCGCGCGAATAGACGACGGTCTCGGCCATCATGTATTTCAGGCCGGTCTGCTTGACCAGTTCGCAGATCTGGCGGCATTCCTCGACGGTGGTCGCCATCGGCACCGTGCACATTACATGCTTGCCGGCTCGCAACGCCTGCAGCGACATCGCCGCATGATCGGGAATCGGCGAGTTGATATGCACGAAGTCGACGGCTGGATCCTTCAGCACTTCGGCGTAATCGGTAAACCGCTGTTCGATTTGGAAGCGGTCGCCGATCGTGTTGAGATGTTCTTTGTTGCGCTGGCAAATGGCGTAGACATTGGCATTTGGATGCGCCTGGTAGATGGGAATGAATTCGGCTCCGAACCCCAATCCGATCATGGCGACGTTGACTGGCTTGCTGCCCATCATGAAATCCTCTGCGAAACGACCGATGTCGAAAGCGTGTCCGATCGACTTGAACAAAATGACAAAACGGGTCGCCGTTTGTAATCCAAAACCGGCCACGTTGCCAACGACCAATCACTGTCCGCGAATCAAACCCGGTTAGGAAACAAGAGTTCCGTGAGATGATGCCAGTTGCGAAAGTCGGGAATGATGACATCGGCGCCGGCACGAATCAGCCGCGTGCGCTTCCAATCTTCCACGCGACCGCTGCGATGGGTTTCGTCGCTGGCACAGCCGATCGCCAGGCCACCCAGTTCCTTGGCGTTTTCGGTTTCGACGAATCCATCGCCTAAACCGAGCAAATCCGCACCGTCAGCCCCCGCCGCGGCGAGAATATCGCGCATCACCGCCAGTTTGGAAAACGCCCGCGAGTTTTCTTCCGGGCCAAAAATCCGTCCCTCGAAAAAGTGATCGATTCCCAGCAATTCGGCTTCACGACGGACCAGGGCGCCCGGTGTACCGCTGGCCAGTGTCAGTTGCACGCCCCGTGATTGCAGATCGGTCAGCAACGCTCGGGCACCCGGAACCAGCAAATCGTCCCTGGTTACGACGCCCGATTCCAACAGAGCCAGCTTCCGGTCGGACATCGCGTTCAAGGCGACCAGAAACCGATCGGTGTACACGTCCGCCGATTCCGGGTTCCCACCCCGTTCACGAGCCGCATTCACGAAATATTCCATCTGAAAGATCGTGGCCCGGCCGGTCATGTTCAGTACGAAATCATGGACGAATTCCACCAGTCCTTCGTCCGATTCGGTGCTGCCCGGTAGCGGCCTGAGCACTTCGATCATCATGCCCACCATCAACTCGACCCATCCGGCTCGCAGCAGGCTGAGCGTCCCATCAAAATCGAGGACCGCGATGCGAGGATTTCGAGGAAGCTGGAAGGGGCGGATGATTTCGGTCATGGGACGGGTGGTCCAAATTCGGAGGGAAGGTCTGGCAGCAATCGGCAGTTTACGAAGTATCGCAGGGGTCGAGGCAAGGGCAAAGCCCGAAGTTCGGTTTCGGCAGAGATTTTGCCTAGGGTTGCGTTTCCGGCAGGCGCGGTGGTATCTCAATCTTTCGAAATAGATAAAGTATCAGACTGGATGATGCTTTGTGCGGAAGTTCTCTCTCTGATCAGGATTCAATCAACGTGAAACGTCTCGTTTTGCTGGCTCTCGTTGTGCATGTTCTGTGGTGTCAGGGCTTACAAGCTCAGGTTGACCAATCGCCGCTTAAACTCGAGCCCGTGGTGGCCTTCGCCGATCTGAAATGGAGCGGTTGGAACCCGGAAGGCGACAACGGCAAACCGGCCCCGATTCGCCCGATCCTGGTGACCAACGCCGGCGACGGCTCGAAGCGGATTTTCGTGCCGCAACAACAGGGCATCATCCATGTCTTCAAAGACGATTCGAAGGAAACCACCGTCTTCCTCGATCTGTCCCAGAAAGTGGTCTACATCGATAAAGAAAACGAAGAAGGTTTTCTTGGCCTGGCCTTCCATCCCAAGTACAAAACCAACGGCGAGTTCTTCGTCTTTTACACGACCCAGGATTCGCCTCATACGACGGTCGTGTCCCGCTTCAAGGTTTCCAAAGACGATCCCAACAAGGCCGACCCCAACAGCGAAGAAGTGCTGCTGAGCGTCAAGCATCCGTACTGGAACCACAAAGGTGGAACCATCTGTTTCGGGCCCGACGGATTCCTGTACGTCGTCCTCGGTGACGGTGGAGCAGGCAATGATCCCCACAGCAACGGACAGAACCTGCAAACCCTGCTCGGCAAGATTTTGCGGATCGACATCGATCGCAAAGATCCCGGTTTGAAGTACGGAATCCCGAAGGACAACCCGTTCGTCGGCAAGATGGCCAAAAACCAGCTGATCGCCCAGCCCGAGATCTACGCCTACGGACTGCGTAACGTCTGGCGAATGTCGTTTGATCGACAGACCGGCACGTTGTGGGCCGCCGATGTCGGCCAGAACCTGTGGGAAGAAATCGACCTGATCGTCAAGGGTGGCAACTACGGCTGGAACCTGCGTGAGAGCAAGCACGAGTTTGCTCCCAACATCACCGGCACCGGCCCCGGATTGATTGAACCGATCTGGGAATACGACCACGACATCGGCAAGTCGATCACGGGCGGAAACGTCTATCGCGGCAAGAAATTTCCCGAATTGGCCGGCCTGTATTTGTATGCGGACTATGTGTCCGGTCGCATCTGGGCCTTGAAATACGACGAAGCGAAGAAAGCGGTTGTGGCCAACCATACAATCCCCTACAGCGGGGCGGCTTTGCCGATCATGAGTTTCGGTGAGGACGAGGCCGGTGAGGTCTACTTCACGATTGTCAGTGCCACCGGCCAGGGCATCTATACGTTCAAGCGAACCAATTGAAGGTTCGTCGACAACGTGCCGCTCGCTGTCGTGCGACAGAGGAACTGAGACATCAACGCCGGACTTCAGCGACCTGAGTGCGCTGACGTCCGGCGGAATTCGGGAGCTATTTGCGTGACAGATCTTCCCTCTTCGACGGCCCCGCCCACCGAAAGTGATCTCGCCGCCGTCGAACGCCTGGGTGTCGCCTACCGCCGGATCGTCGATCAACTCGGTCGAGTCATCGTCGGGCAACGTGCCGTCGTCGAAGAATTGCTGATCGCCATGCTGTCGGGTGGGCATGCCCTGCTGGTCGGCGTGCCGGGGCTGGCCAAGACCCTGATGGTGCGCACGCTGGCCGAAACGCTGAATCTGTCGTTCAACCGGATCCAGTTTACTCCCGACCTGATGCCGGCCGACATCACGGGCACGGAAGTCATTCAGGAAGACAAACTGAGCGGGGTGCGCGACTTCAAGTTCATCCCCGGCCCGGTGTTTGCCAACGTCCTGCTGGCCGACGAAATCAATCGTACGCCACCGAAAACGCAGGCCGCGTTGCTCGAAGCGATGCAGGAACATCAAGTGACGACAGGTGGCAAGCGACACAAGTTGCCCGCCCCCTTCTTCGTCCTGGCGACGCAGAATCCGATCGAGCAAGAGGGAACCTATCCGCTGCCCGAAGCCCAGCTCGACCGCTTCATGTTCGACATTCGTGTCGATTACCCCAGCGAAGAAGAAGAATTCGAAATCGTTCGCCAGACCACAATCGCGAACACCACGACCATCGAGAAAGTGCTGAGCTACGAAGAGTGGCTGAACCTGCAGGCGCTGGTCTTGCGGGTTCCCGTAGCCGATTCCGTCATTCGTTACGCGATGCAGTTCGCGCGACTGACGCGGCAAGGCGACAGTATGCCCGACTTCGTCAAACAGTACGTCAGTTGGGGCGCCGGTCCCCGAGCCAGCCAATATTTGATTCTGGGAGCCAAAGCCCGGGCCATTCTGCACGGCCGGCCTTATGTGAGCGTCGAAGATGTGCAGGCCGTGGCGGCTCCCGTGCTCAGACACCGCATTCTGACCAACTTCAACGCCGAAGCGGAAGGCATTCGCCCGGACGACATCGTGAAGAAACTGATGTCGTTGATCCCACCGGACGGTCAGGTCAATCACCTGCTGCCCAAGGTTTTCAAAACCGCCTGACGAAAATGACGAAAATCGGACAAAAATCGTCGACGAATGTCCCCAAAACAGTCGGTCGGAAGCGATGTCGACTCGCGTGCCTCTCGGCGGAAAATTCATTAGACTACCGGCCCCATGCGGTGGAAGTGCTTGCCACTCATCGGACCCTGTGAGCAGTGCGTCACCACGACGAGAGACCGTTACTTCATTGGCACCTGAATAGACTTTGAGATCGAAATTAATATGGCAGAATTGCAGACGCAGTTGCTTGTTCTTGGCGGTGGTCCCGGTGGATATCCCGCGGCATTTGAAGCGGCCGATCACGGCATGCAGGTCATGCTGGTCGACGAAGGAGCCCGTCCCGGCGGTGTCTGCCTGAATCGCGGCTGTATCCCTTCGAAGGCGTTGTTGCACGTCGCGAAGATGATCAACGAAACGCACGAATCCGCCGCGATCGGCGTGACCTTTACTCCGCCCAAGATCGATCTGGCCAAGCTGCGCGAATGGAAGAACACGGCCGTCGTCGGCAAGCTGGCCGGTGGCGTGGCCGAGTTGTGTCGTGTCCGCGGCGTCAAACTGATCAGTGCTCGCGGCACGTTCCTCGATGCGAATACCATCGAGCTGAAATATGCCGACGGCAAAACCGACAAGGTGAAATTTGAAAAGGCGATCATCGCCACGGGATCGTCGCCCGCGATGCCGCCCGCCTTCCAGATCGGCGATCCTCGCGTGATGGATTCCACCGGCGCGTTGGAACTGGCCGATATCCCCGGTTCGCTGCTGATCGTCGGCGGCGGTTATATCGGTCTGGAAATGGGCAGTTTCTATGCGGCCCTGGGTTCCAAAGTCACCGTCGTGGAACTGACGAAAGAACTGTTGCCGGGCGCCGATCGCGACCTGGTCCGCCCGCTGCAGAAGCGGTTGGAAACACAGTTTGCCGCCATTCATCTGAATACGAAAGTCGACAGCCTGACCGCGGCCAAGAACGGGATCACTGCCAAGCTGACGGGCGAAGGCGTGAAGCCCCAGCAGACGTTTGATCGCGTGCTGGTCTCGATCGGCCGACGTCCCAACAGCAAAGGCTTTGGCCTGGAAGCGACCGGCATCGCCGTCGATGAAAAAGGTTTCATCAAGGTCGACGGTCAGCGACGCACGAATGTCCCTCATCTGTACGCGATCGGCGACGTCGCCGGCGAACCGATGCTGGCGCACAAGGCGACCCGCGAAGCGAAGGTGGCTGTCGAAGCGATGCTGGGCGGTCCGGCCGAGTTCGACAATATCGCGATTCCGGCCGTGGTCTTCACCGATCCGGAAGTCGCCTGGTGCGGTCTGACGGAACCGGAAGCGATCGCCAAGAATCGCGAAGTGAAAGTCGTGAAGTTCTCGTGGGCCGCTTCCGGTCGCGCGATTACGCTGGCACGTAGCGAAGGCCTGACGAAAATGATCGTCGACCCCAAGACCGAACGGATCCTGGGCGTGGGCATCGTGGGAGTCGGCGCGGGCGAGATGATCGCCGAAGCGACCCTGGCGGTGGAAACCGCCGCCGTCGCTCGCGACCTGGCCGAAACCATTCACGCCCATCCGACACTTAGCGAAACGATGATGGAAGCCGCCGAAAGTGTGTACGGTCAGGCCACCCATTCCTACCGTCCCAAACGCTGACCAGCTGAGTCGATCACGATTGAGTCTCTGACCACGGTCGAGTTTCCGATCACGATTGAGTCTCCGACAGAGTCCGGCAAATCTGCCGGACTCTGTTTTTATGTCCCGGCAAAAGCCTTTCACCCCAACAGTCCTCGCGTGTGAGCCAAGGCCCGCCGACCAGCCCGTCGTTCTGAACGCAGCCAGCGCCCTGAAGTCGTCATCCGCTTCCTGACCAACCAGCGTTCCGCCAGCCCACTGTTGTGACCGGACGTATTTGTGATCGCCAGCGTGAGTGTCCTTGCCAGGACCAGTCTGATGGCCGGTGCGAAGCCTGTTCAGGAACATGGGATCACGCCCGACTCGTCAGCAGGTCCGCTGCTGGACGATTTGGTGAAAAAACGTTGGCCAAGTTGGCCAAGTTGGCAAACATCCCTGTTTTGTAGCGTTTGAGCCACATTTGCGTTTGGCCAAGTTGGCCAAGTTCCCTATTTCGTAGAGTCTGGCGATTCGCCGTCGCGCCCAGTCCCTGCGCCGCAGCCTGCAGAGACACTCCGCCCGCGCCGACAAAGAAAGCCGCAGTGGTCAGCGAACTGCTACGGCGATCCAACGAACCTGCCTGCAACATCCCGGCCCCATCCCGCCTACCGCTGCGCGTCCTGTCAGTCACACCACCGCCATCGATCACGATACTGTCTCTGCGCGAGCCGCGCCGGATCTTAGCGGGCGGCCGCGGTTGGCTGCTTTCGAGCCTACCGGGGTGGCTCTTACCACAAGAGGCTGAATCACAGTGATCCATTCGGTCCGTACTCCCGCGGTTCGGCCTTCCTCTGTTCAGCGAGCGGACTTCATTTCCCATCCGCCCCACAATCAACAACTGGTTTTGGACCGAGTCAAACTCGTTGGCAAACCTCCTTCGGCTGTCGCCGCCGCGGTCGTCGCAAAGCCGACAACCGCGGCCACCCGGGAATACAGCAGCCGTCTGCGAACTGTTGCGGCGATCCAGCGGCCCCACTCCCGACAACCCGTTGCCAAACCACCCGCCACCGCCGTCGGTCGCGACATTGCCTGGGCGCGAGCCGCGCCGGATCTCAGACCTGTGGCACCCAATTCCCGTCAGCGACCTCATCGAGGCTGACAGCCACCACACGATCCGTTCACCAACGACTGCCAACACCGTTGCCCAATTCGGGGCCGTGGACCGCCGGCGTTCCCGTCGCCGCTGAGTCTGCTCCTCAACCCGACCACGTCCGTGTCCCAGTTCAGCATCCACCGGCCAAGCAAGTTTTAACATCCCTGATCCCCTTCCGATCCCGACACAAAACGCCCCGAGTCCGCTCACGATCCCAGCCACATTTCCCACGCTGCCCACCGAATTCCGCCACCGCTGCAGACGGCGACTGACGTGCGACAGGTCAGCAGGAGATAACATACGGAAAAATAAACGCCGAACAAGATCAAATCGCGTCTTGTTTCCAAACGTTTGGAAGACTGGTCAAAACACGAAGAGTCACCGACACTTACGCGAAATGAAAGGGGCGCCGAAGGCGGACTTTTTCGCGAAATTCTTCTTCCGAGGGGTGGCCAAGGTTGCTCCGCAACCTTTTGGGGCCGCAGGCCAGAGAGCCCGAGATCTCGAGCCAGGCGCGGGGCTATCGGAGTTCAACGCGTAGCGGGTGGCCACGGTTGGCTTCTTAGCCTACCGGGGGAATGGCACTAGGATAAGGAATCGGCCTTGGTTTTCGGCGGTCGCGGCTTGCTGAGCAGCAGCCATGCGGAGAGCATGGTTAGCGGGACGACGATCCAAGGGTAGCAGACTGCCACCAAATAGCCCTTATAAACGTATGGCGATTCTGCAATGGTTTTAAACCGAATGCCTGCGGTATTTAATTGCCACGGGTCGCCGTGCAGTACGGCTTCCTCATGCGGCACGTAATCAATCGACCAGAAATATGGCCAACCCCACGGCGAGAGGTCTTTTCCAGCGATAAGCTGACCTGTCAACATAGTGTCGACCGAATGCAGCCCCATGTAGACGTGACCGGGCTCGCATGCCAAAAAGTCTGCGCGGTGCAAGCTCCTCACCCACCCTGCCATCAACACGCACGCCATCATCAGCATCAGCACGCCGATTTTTCGTCGCAGCGGTTGGAAGTGGGTGCGCATTGTGTTTAGCGTTATGGATTTTTTCGCGGGTGGCCGCGGGTGGCTTCTTAGCCTACCGGGGGAATGGCACTAGGATAAGGGAACGGGCGTCGTTTTCGCCTGTCGCGGCTTGCTGAGCAGTAACCACGCGGAAAGCATGGTCAGCGGGATGACGATTGCCCAATAGGGGACACAGTGTAAATCGATGCGCAGAGGGGGAGCCCGAAACCGATTCTGCGCAGCTCCAGCAGTGAATCCAGCCCAGTCAAAACGCCATTCGACATCTTGGCCGAGGAATGGATCTGGCGGCGGTCGATTGCCGTTTTCGTCAGGCTCGTATCCGCCCACAGTTGAAATTTCTCGTGAACTCCAAAAATAGCTGTAGCCAAACAGACGAATGTATTCCGGCTCAGATGGCAGAGGCGGTATTCTCCGATAAAGACTCAACGTGCCGCCGATTCACACGACGCTATCCCGTTCCGTAGCGCCGTTTCGGAATATGGCGTCGCATTTGAAGAAGCTCCTCACCCACCCCGCAGCAAACACGCACGCCATCACCAGCGTCAGAACGCCGATCTTTCGTCGCAGTGGGGTGAAGTAGGTGGGCATGTGGTGCATTCTAACGAAATAGCCCGATCAGCGGTGCAATCGTAAAAGTTTGTCTAATCGCCCTCGCTGGGTGTCGCCGATACTCTCTAAAAATCGCTTGCTTCTGGACTTGCGCCATGGGCGGGCCTCCGTGTATTCTCACTAGTGGAGGTGTCCAATGCTTGCAACAGCGAAGGCTACAAAGGCTTCTGCCCCAATTAAATGGCACGGCGGAAAATCATATCTGGCCGCCAAAATCATTGAAATGATCCCCCGGCACGTGCATTATGTCGAGCCGTTTTTCGGCGGCGGCGCTGTGCTGTTCCAAAAGCCGGCTGGCTTAGTTCACGGGCATTCCGAGGTGATCAACGATCTTTACGGGGAGCTGATCACATTCTGGCGAGTGCTACAGTCTGCCGAGTTGTTCGCAGAGTTTCAGCGTCGGATTGCGCTTACGCCATTTGCCAAGCCAGTATGGGAAAACGCAGCCCGATCGCAATCGGATGATCCAGTCGAAGTAGCCTGCAATTTCTTCATTAGATACCGACAATCAAGACAAGGTTTGGGGCGAGACTTTGCGACCATGTCACGGACCAGAACTCGCCGTGGAATGAATGAGCAAGTATCGTCTTGGCTTTCGGCCATCGATGGACTTGCTGAAGCTCACGAACGACTCAGTCGTGTGGTGATCTTCGGTGAGGACGCAATGTCACTGATACGTCGTGAGGACGATCAAGATACGTTTTTCTACTGCGATCCGCCGTATGTTTCATCAACCAGAGTCGTTGATGACGCGTACTCTTGCGAAATGACAAATGACCAACACAAACGCTTGCTGAGTACGCTTGGTTCAGTCGCCGGCAAGTTTTTGCTGAGCGGATACCCAAATGCGTTGTACGATGCTGCCGCGAGCAAGTACGGATGGCATCGCGTTGATATTACGATCGACAATAAAGCCAGTTCGCAAAAAGTGAAGCCCAAGAAAATCGAATGCCTCTGGTCGAATTACGACATTTAGGGAGCTTTCCGATTATTCATCAGTGTTCCGAGAATAATTTCGTCGGTCAAGACGTCACAACCACCACGATTGCGGACATAGACGCAGAGTGCCGCCGCTTCAGGTGGATGACATAGCAGTTCGTCAATCGTCTGGTTGTGATACATAGAAGCAAGGCAATCGTTAACGAGTCCTCGAAATTCGTCAGCGTCAATATCGCATCCAATCTCATCGAGTCTTGATTTTAAATGCTTTCGTGACTTCGGAGACTTCAGACCAGTTGGACAAGAACTCTTTCGACGAATGTTCATGAGTGTTTTTAGAATCACGACACGGACGAAGCCGCAGGACTCCCCTCGGTTTTGTGGTACGCTTCGATCGTCTTGGCAGGAGCTTCGGCTCGCCATAGTTCCCGACCATGGGTGGTGGAATAGGCAATGGTGAAGAGTTTGCCTTCCTCAAAGGCGGTGAGGAAAAGTCTGTCGCCGACGATGACAGGAGATGACGCGCCGGCCGGCGCCGGCACTTTCCATTTCACATTTTGGTCCGGTCCGAACGTGACCGGGGGCTTCGACCCGACGGCAATCCCCGAACCATTCGGCCCACGAAACTGGGGCCATTCCGGCCCCCCTGCGAAACCTACGGAACCAACAAAACCCAAACAGGCCATGAACAGAATGCGGTGAATCATTCACAATCCCTTGCAGAAACAGATTTTACGAATTTCGGACGATGGGTCGAATCCACACAGTCGTGAATTAAGAGCCATTTCAGGCTCGTTCTATGGTAGACGCTGTTGCGGTTTTGGCGACTTGGCATTTCCAGGCAATTTCCGTTTCATCAACCGCTCGGCGAGTGTGCACTGTTACAGGAATCCTTTACTGCGAAGTTCACAAAACGACCACCTGTCTGACACAGATCTGATTATGCGGTGTCAGGTAATTCCTGGGGGCCGGGGCACTGCATCGGAGTCTTCGGAGACGCCTTGGGATTTCTTCTTCGCCTCGAACAGCAGAGCACCGCTTCTCCGAAGACTCAGAAGCCGTGGCACCGTGGGGAAACGTTCGAGTTGAAGTATCGAGCGGCGCCGTCGCGCCGGCGAGATCATCGTTGCGGCGCAGACTCAGCATGTTGGATGTCAGTTACTCGATCGGTTCGACCAGCACGCGCCGGATCACTCGAAGCTCTTTCTGGAAGGTCAGGCCTGTCTGCGCAGCGACATGCTTGAGAACGAGTTCGCGGTCGCGCTTGTTACCGCGATCGGCTATGTCGCCTTCGTTGAGATGCCAACAGACGTCTCGATCAGGTGGATCCGATACTTCGTCGATGATCGTCATGTCGATCCAGCGCCCTACCCATTCCAGGAATTCTTTAAAGTCACCACTGCCACCCCCGCCGTTGGGACTGAGTGAGTTCTCGTAGATTTCGATTTCATCGATTCTCTCAGGTGTTTTCGCATCTTTCGCAGGATTGTTGCTGCCGTTGTTCAACGCCGTGAATTGATACTTGCCGCGCGCGACGTAGACCGTTCGCACGCGTTTGGCGATGCTCAGACGGACAGGCTGATCAAACTGCTTTTGCAGAATCGACTCCAATTCTTGAAGTACTTTTTCGTCTGATGCGCCGGGACGCATGACCCAATCACCCTCCAGCCGCTTGTTCAGCACTTCGGCCGGTCCTTCAATATCCTGGCTTTTGATCTTGAGCGCAGCATCAATCACGTCGACCAGCGAATAACCACTTCCAAACTTCAGTCCCCAATTCTTCACGGATTCACCGTCCCCTAAAAATGTCATGGCGTCAGGGGGCCTGGGAATCGACTTGGCCTGAGATGGGTGACCGGCCAGATAATAAGCGGCACGCAGTTCCGGAAATGGAGGCGCGATTCGACGCAAGACCTGATCTGGTTCGAGACGATAGCCGTGCTTCTCGGCCATTTCGGCCAGCAGCGGTGCACTGGCTCGGTGAATCTCATCCAGCAAATCCTTCCCGCTCTTCTTTTTCGATTTCTGGGTCGCCTTGTCGGCGTCGCGAGGCGGGGCCTGCTTGTCGTGAGACGGCTCATTTGCAGCACCGGCGGGTTCCACGGCCCATGTCGTGTTCGGAGCAGCGGCGTGAAGGACAAGGCAAATTCCCAGTGCGAAGCCGATGACGACTTTTGTTATCTGGATCATGCTCGTCGCCCTCTCAGTCGAGAAAAAACCAAGGTGTCGGGAACCGGATGGCTATTTGGTGCCTGACAATTTTTTCCGTTCCGTTGGAACAGTCCACGGGCTATTTCTGTTGGGGATCTCGGTATTCGGCAGTGAGACTCGTCGTTCATTGATGCCTGCAACTGTCGCACTGTTCCGCCAATCACCCGAGGTTCATGAATCGAGCTTTGCGGGTCCCTGCTGACGGCCAAAAAGACATTCTGACATCGTATCGGCGAGCGAATCTGACACGCAAGTCCATCGGAATTGTCAGATGACTACACGGGGGAAATGCGCTCGCGACAGTGATTGGGAACTCTCCCCTGTGCTGGGGGCTCACTGACGACAGTTCAAGTGCCAATCGGGCTGGTCAGGGTTTCCGCTTGCCAGCATTGCCGGGATTGTTGGCGTTGGAATCGGGGCGGCAGCCATCGGCGAGATTTGTCCGGTTACAACCTGTCATCCAGTAATGATTTGACGGGAAAAAGCGAGCTTCCTGTCAGTGGGAAGAACAATGTCGCCGACGGCGGATTGTTTGACCGCATCGAATGGAATTCTGACAAATCCGGCGACACGCTGAACGTCTAGTCAATGACAAGACAACTCAGCACAGGCCAGCAACGTTCCTTCAGTGTTTGCGCCGCTGTCCCTCGTGACCTGCTGGAGGTTTTCGCGCCGAACAGTGATCGGTGCTGCGGTTGATGCGACATCAACATGGTGCACATGGCAAGTCCGGTGTGCTTGCGGTTCATTGAAATGAAGTGATGGATCTCGTAGTTTGAATTCTGTCACGCTCCGGAGAGGATTCCGGTAATTGCACGTTGTCCCGGAGTGACGACAATGTCTGCAATGCCAGCATCCAACCGAACTCGACCCTGCATCTGACGTGAGCCGATTCCGCGCGGTATGACGGTGATTGGGGGACGAGGCGTCTGGTTGAGTTTCCGTCCCGGGAGGCAAGCTGAGTCCGTCCGCAGAAATCGGCAAAGGAAAAGAGATGCGTCTTTGCGCGTGGCTGTTGCTGCTTTCTCCGGTGACTTATGGCCTATTGCTCATCGGATTTCCGACCGACACGCTGGCGAGCGTTCCGGATGAGGCGGGGCGAAGAACGGCCGATTTCTTTGTCGCAGTGGATGGTTCCGATCAATGGTCCGGTCAATTGGCTCAGCCCAATGAGGCTCGCACGGACGGTCCCTTCGCGACACTCACCAAGGCGCGGGATGCGATCCGAGCGCTCAAGCAGATTCGGGACAAAAAAGAGATTCACGTACTGATCCGCGGTGGCGTGTACCGGCTCGACGAGACCGTGGTGTTCTCGATCGAGGATTCAGCGCCTGCCGACGGGACGATCACGTATGCGGCCTATGGAACTGAAAAGCCTGTCTTTACGTCGGCGGTTCCGATCGTTGGCTGGAAGAAACCGGAGCATCCGTCGCCGCTGCTGCCCGAGATGGCCCGCGATCGCGTTTGGGTCGCCGACGTTCCTCCGAGACTGCTCAACGTCTTGACATTGTACGAGGGGAACCAGCGTCTCTCTCGAGCATCATCACAGGGGTTTACGCCGGTGGCGTACGCGAACGCGACGACCCCGCCGAACCAGATCGCATTTCCCCCGGGAGCCATGAAGAACTGGCCCGACGTCAAAAATGGCGAACTAAGAGTGATTCCTTCGTGCGATTATGAGATGTGCCTGTTGTCACTGGCGGAGGTGGATGAGCAGGCCGGCCTTGGCAAGACCACGGCGCCGGCGTCGCGCACGATGGGCCGAGTGAAATTCCTGGATGAAACGGCATGGGTGGAGAATATTCTTGAAGTGCTGGACCAACCGGGCGAGTGGGTCTTCAGTGCGGCCGATCGGAAGTTGTATTTGTGGCCTGCTCAAGGAGAACCCTCGGAAACGATCAATGCGCCGCTGCTCACTGAGTTGATTCGAGTGGAAGGCAAGATCGACTACGACGGACCTGACGATTCGCCCGTGACGGGCCTGGCGTTCCAGGGATTAACATTCACCGGTGGCGAGCGCAGGCCCTGGAATGGGGCCACCAAGGGGGAATTGCAGCACAAGTGGGAACACTTTGACGTGCCCACCGCACTGATGCGCCTGCGCGGGGCGCGGGGATGCACCGTTCAGGCCTGCCGGTTCGTCGACACGAGCGGAACGGGCCTGCGCCTGGATCTCACGTGCTTGGACAATCGCATCATCGACAACGAAGTCGCTCATACCGGAGGCGTCGGTATCCTCCTCGCCGGGTACGGTCCGGGCACGAAGGATGTCCATCAGCGTAACGACGTTTCGAACAATTGGGTCCATCACGTTGGAGAGATCTACTGGGCTTCACCGGCCATCATGGTCTGGCAAAGCGGCGAAAATCGGGTGACACACAACCTGGTCCACAACACACCCTACTCGGGCATCACCGTCAGTGGTCGGACGGGCTGGACCAGCGAAACCGACGCGACCTTCCGAGCGTCGGAAGTCAAACTGCCGGCCTATGACGCGTTGCCGAGTGCTGCCAGCGGCGCGAATTCCGTGCACCGGGAATGGTGGGAGGCCCGAGAAAAATATATGCACGGTCGCAAAAACTTGGTGGCCTGGAACGAAATCCACGACGTGATGGAAAGAATGGGCGATGGGAATGGAATCTATATTTCGGGGACGGGAAAAGAAAATCACATCTACCAGAATTACATCCATCATCTCGATGGCGACGGCACGGCTTCGGGGATCCGCTGCGACAACGACCAATACGAGACTCTCATCGACGGCAATGTTTTGTACAGAATTCGCAGCGCCCAAACAGGCATCTCGACCACGGAAACAAACCATATCGTCGGAAATATCATCGTCGATCTCATTCCCAGCCGCCGGCCGATCACAAAGCCCAATATTGTCCATGGGTACATCGCCATCTCGGATCCCACATGGCCGATTGAAGGGGCTCGGATCAAGCACAACATCATTTGGTCGTCACGTGCGGACTACTGGCCCATCGTCGAGCACCGGAGTTTTTCTACGGGTGCGGGGGACCGGCTAAAGGATACCGATACCGATGACAACCTGTATTACTGCCCCGCCGATCCCCTGTGGGGACAGCGTCACATCGACGAGCAGAGACGCCATGGTGTCGAACTTCACAGCCTGTCGGCAAATCCGATGTTTGTCGATGTCGACCACGGCGACTTCCGGCTTCAGCCAGATTCACCTGCGCGGGCGTTGGGATTTCCGTCTTGGGACATTTCGACCGCCGGGTTGCTAGCGGGGCATCCGTATCATCAATCAGCGCCATGATCGACATTAAAACGGCGCGAACGAAACGGTTACTGGAAATTCGCGGACGCATATTCCGACAGCAATCGAAAGATCGATCGGTCGGGATCAGGGTTGATTGGCTTTCTGGTTCATTGTGCTCAGATCTCCTGCGCTACTTCATGCTGCATCGCATCACTTCTTCCAATAGTCAGGAAGATCGGTTTTCGTGTCGCGGAGGATTTCGACGATGGCTTGACGGTCAGACGTCCAGATCGGCGGAGTCGTAGGCATTCCCGGATCTTGGTATTTCACTCGTGTTGCTGATCACGAGTGCACAGGGGTGCTCAGGGAAAGGGGGCGTCTGCTTGGGCCACCTTTCCCATCGTCGTCGCTTTTCAGAGAGCGGCGAGTTTGTCGGTTGTCGCCCAGAACTCGTCGATGCTTTCGAGTTCTTCTGTTTGATATGCTCCGGGCTGCAGGTGGATATCCCGTTTGGCTTGCATGGAAACGATCTCTTCCACTTTTCGGACGGTCATTTTCTCACCAGGTACGCTTACCTTGACCAGTTGCTTTCCGTCACCGTTCGGGCTTTTCTGTCCGTGGTAATCCGGCGGGAGATAGATTGTGCCGTTGTTAAAGTCCACGGCGAACGCAATGACACCCGGCACAAAGAACAGGACCAACCCAATCGCATCCAATGCAACAATCTTCCAGTCGAGAGGCCCCGCGGGTTGACCGCGGCGTTCCGGATGTAAGACGGTACCGCATCCCATGCAGAGCAGGCTTGCCGTGGAACCGCTCAGTCCAATGAATCGTCGACGTGATATGGGACGCATCGATTGATGCCTCGATAAGTTCGATCAGTGAGTCATCGCAGACGTTTCCAAATCGCCGAAGCGGAAATGGCTTCGGGATTTGTTTTGTGGGGGCGGGCTTGTAGCCGATTTTCTGGGACCGCTCAAGACGAATCACCGAATTGATGACGTCGGGAATCAGAAGCGACGAGCAGCCCCAATTCTGTAACTGGAAATACTTTAGGAGTTCGGCTGCGGTCTTTCGTGGTCGGTCGAACGGTAATTGGGGCTTCGCTCTTTTCTGGGACCAGGTCACTGTGTCGCGTCAGGTTGCCGAGAGAGAATGATTTCCACCCCGTGACAAAGCTCAAGGTCAACGTTGCGCTGGGTTCAAGCGGCTGTGATCAGTGCGCGCTGACGTTGAGTCCCCTTGCCGCCGTTGGATCGTACTCATCACGGTCTCGGCTGGACGGCCTTGGCTAGGTTGTGATCACACCAGACGGCAGCGATTCGAGCGGAATACGTTTCACTTAGTGAGCTTTTGTTGACAATACTTGGCGTGAGCATCGGATCAAGACAAGATGGTTCAATTGTGCTGAGTCTTGAGGAGTGACGATGCCGTTTGGCCTGGAAACGAATCGAAAAGTGTCATTTGCGATCATCGCGATGCTGGCCGTCCTGGCCGTCATGGCATGCCTCGTCATTGCCGGTGTGCTGTTGGTCTTGGTGCCGCCAACGACTCAATATGCACGAGAGGTGGCCCGGCGGGAACTAACCAGGAATCACTTGAGGCAGATCGGATTGGCACTGCACAACTACGCGTCGACGAACGTGTTGTCGCCGCCATCATCTCCCGAAGTTGGCACGTTGGAGAAGTAAGTTTCCTGCTTGGCGACCGCAGCGTCGGATCCGATCCGCAGGAAGATGCCTCCAGCACCGAAGTTGTTGTTTTCCGGTTTGCCGCAGGGCGGTCAGTTCCACTGCGGGCGGCGGGGCATGCTTTTTATGCGTGGTGTTCGACGAGCTCGCTCAGAGGCTCATCGACCTCGTCCTGGATGAATTTGCCGCCATTGTCGGCCAGCGCACCGAACATGTAGTAAAGGCCGGGAATGACTAAGACCCCGATCACCGTGCCCAGCAGCATCCCGCCGACGGCGGTGGTGCCAATCGTGCGGTTTCCGATCGCGCCAGGGCCGGTGGCACGGACCAACGGAACCAGACCGGCGATGAAGGCAAATGAGGTCATCAGAATTGGCCGGAAGCGCAATTTTCCACCTTCGATGGCGGCCTCCTTGAGGCTCACGCCCTCATGGTGTCGTTGTACCGCAAACTCGACGATCAGAATTGCGTTCTTGCCCAGCAGGCCGACCAGCATGACCAGACCAATCTGGCAGTAGACGTCGTTGGCTAACTCCATTTGCTGCAGGAAGAGGAAGGATCCGAAGATCCCGACCGGCAGCGACAGGATCACCGCCAGCGGCAGGATGAAACTCTCGTATTGGCCCACCAGCACCAGATAGACGAAGATGACGACGATCAGGAAGATATAAATCGCCAGATTTCCCTGTTTCGCTTCGTCATACGAGAGTCCCTCCCAGCCGATATCGTAACCGCCCGGCAGCGTCTGGGCGGCGACCTCTTTGATCGCCTTGATGGCTTCACCGCTGCTGTAGCCAGGAGCCGGTGCCCCTTGAATGGCAGCAGAGGGATACAGGTTATAGCGGTTGATCCCGTTTAAGCCTTGCTTCTTTTCGATCGTCATGAACGAGGAGTAGGGGACCATTTCTCCAAGATCGTTCTTGACGAACATATCTTTCAAATCCTCGGGGTATCGCCGGAACTCGGGCGCGGATTGGACAAAGACTTTGTAGAACTGGCCGAAGAGGATGAAGCCTTGATTCCAAGTACTGCCGACGACGACGGAGAGGTTGTTGACCGCGTCTCCGATCGACACGCCCTTTTGCATGGCCACGTCATTGTTGATGACCACTTCATACTGCGGATAATTGCTGGCAAAAAAGGTGAACAGGCCCTTCACCTCCTTGCGTTTCGATAAGGCCTGCATGAACTTATCCGTCACTTCTCCCAACCGCTGGTAGTTCATCGAGTTCGTCTTGTCCAGAACACGTACGGAGAAACCCCCGGCCGCACCAAAACCGGGAACTGCGGGCGGCTCAAAAAACTCGAGGTTCACATTGGACATCTGACGTCCTTCGTGTTCGAGCTTTTGGATGATCTGTTTCGAGGTCAGCTTGCGTTGAGACCAGTTCTTCAAATTGATGAGGCAGGTCCCCGCGTTCGAGCCGCGGCCCTCCGTCAGCACTTCGTAACCGGCCAACGACGAGACCGAGTTGACTCCATCGATGCTTTTGGCGATCTCTTGCAGCTCGTGCGACTTGGCGTTGGTGTACTCGATCGTCGAACCGGGAGGCGTCTGGATGATCCCATAGATCATGCCCTGATCCTCAAGCGGGATGAAGCCGGACGGAAGCACCGTGTTTACAACGTAAATGGCGACACCAAACCCTCCGATGATGGTCAAGGTCAGCGCGCGGCGCGTGACGATCCGGCGCAACAGTGCTGCATAACCGCCCGTGACCTGCTCGACGCCACGGTCAAACAGATGCAGCAGCATGCCGAGTGGCCCACGCTTTTTCGGCTGGCCCGTGTGAGGCTTGAGAATCATCGCACAGAGAACCGGCGTCAGCGTCAGGGCCACGACCCCGGAGAGAATGATCGACGTGGCCATCGTGATGCCGAACTGGCGGTAGAAGGTACCAACCGGCCCGGACATGAAGGTCACCGGAACGAAGACCGCCGTCATCACGAGGGTGATGGCAATGATCGCACCGCTGATCTCGTGCACGACCTCCATTGTGGCCAGATAGGGTGAGAGGTGCTTCTCGTGCATCTTGGCATGGACCGCTTCGACGACCACAATCGCATCGTCCACCACGACCCCGATCGCCAGCACCAGCGCGAAGAGGGTGATCATGTTGATCGAGAGTCCCAGCAACTGCAGGAACGAGAAGGTTCCGATCAGAGACACCGGAACCGCCAGGGTCGGGATCAGCGTGGAACGCCAGTCACCAAGGAACAGGTAGACCACCAGAGAGACCAACACGAAGGCCTCGAACAGGGTGTGGAGCACCTGCTCGATCGAGGCTTCCAGGAAGCTGGAAACGTCGTAGCTGACCTCAAAATTCATGCCAGGAGGGAACGAGTCTTCCTTGATCTCTTCGAGTTTCTTCTTGACTTCTTCAATGACGACGGCGGCGTTAGAGCCGGGGGTTTGCTTGAGCACGATGGCTGCCGAGGGACGGCCGTCGATGTCCGAGTAAATGTTGTAGTACGAAGGTCCCAGCTCGACTTGGGCAATGTCTTTCAGCCGCAGGATCTCGCCATCCGGATTGGCCTTCAGAATGATATTTTCATACTGCTCTGGCTGGTTGTAGCGGCCCACCCAGGTCAGGACGTACTCGACGGTTTGCGATGTCCTGCCCGTCGCCTGGCCGAGTCGTCCGGGCGAACCAATCATGCTCTGGTCCCCCACCGCCTTCATGACGTCGTCGGCGGACAGATTGTAGGCGCGCATGCGTTCGAGATTCAGCCAGACCCGCATGGCAAACTGACGGCTGCCGAGAATCGACGCGCTACCGATGCCCCGGACCCGCTTGATCTCGGGCAGCAGGTTGACGAAGCCGTAGTTGTAAAGAAAATTCTGGTCGTGGCCTGGATCCGTACTGAAGATGTTCACATACATCAGCATGCTCGTCATGGCCTGCATGACGATGACGCCCTCTCGTTGCACCAGGGGAGGGAGCCTGTTCTTCACAATTTGGATGCGGTTTTGGACGTTCAAGACGGCCACGTTCGGGTCGGTGCCCGGCTCGAAGATGATCTGGATTGTGGCCTCACCGGCACTGGTGGCGGACGAGGCCATGTAGCGCATGTCCGGTACGCCGTTGATGGCCTGTTCTAAGATAATCAGCACCGAATCGACCAAAACGGCGGCGCTGGCGCCGGGATAAGCCACCGTGACCACCACGCTCGGGGGCGCGACGGAAGGGAATTGCGAGATCGGCAGGGTTTTGATCGACAGTCCGCCCAGGAACAAGATGATGATCGAGATCACGATCGCCAAGGCTGGTCTGCGAAGAAATTGTGAGAACATGGTTTTGTGAGCGTCTTGTTGGTGTCCGTATTTCGTATCGGGAAGCGGTGGCTATTTGGCGTGGTATTTGACATTTGCAGCAACCTGCACCGGCTCCCGATCCTCGTATTCCACCTTCTCGCCATCGCGAACCTCTCGGATTCCCTCCAGCACGATTCGGTCGTCCACACCCAGTCCCTTCTTGATGACAAAGGTGTCCGCCAATTTATTCTGGATAGCGATCTCGCGCTGATGCGCCACGTCCTGTTCGTCGACGACGTAAACGTACCGCTTGTTGAGAATCTGAAACGTCGCCTGTTGAGGGATGACGATGGCATCCTGCAACACTCGGTGGATCAATACGTTGCCGGTTTGACCGTGACGCAGCAGGCGATCCGGGTTCGGAAAATCCGCGCGGAAGGCGATGTTGCCAGTCTTGTTGTTGAAATCGGCCTCGATCGCCCCGATCTTGCCGATCTGCGGGAACTTGCTGCCGTCCGCCAACACGAGTTCGATCTGCAGTTCCTCTTTATCCTTGCTCTGATCCGGACCGGACATGTACTCCAGATAACGGGCCTCGGGTACGTTGAAGTAAACCCACATCACACTGTTATCGGACAAGGTCGTGAGGACATCCCCTTCTGCAATCAGACTTCCCTGCTGATGGTGCTGGTGGTCGACGATGCCGCCGAACGGCGCTTTGAGGGTGGTGAAGTTCAATTCGGCTCCCGCCAGCGTCACCATCGCCTGAGTCTTTGCCAGTTTGGCCTCAAGCAGTGCCACCTCATTCTGTGAGACAACCTTGTCATCGAACAACTTCTTGGTGAAATTGAACTCCAGCTGCGCGAGCTGGGCCTCGGCGAGCTCGGCTTCCAGCTTGGCCTCGTAAAGGATGGGGAAGATCTGGTACAGGGTCTCGCCCTGCGCTACTGCCTGGCCTTCCTTAACCGGGATTTCCTCCAGAAACCCGCTCTCCAGGGCACGGACCTCAATGTGGCGGCACGAGTGGATTTGACACACATACTTCTGGTCGATGGTGACAGCCTTGGCTTGAGGGCTGGTGGCCGTGATCTTATGGACCTCGTGGCGGTGCTCCTCCTTGTGCATATTGCAAGCAGGTAAGGAGAGGGAAACCAGCGCCAGGATGACGGGGAGGATCGGCGATACGTTCATCGTGTTTTTGCTCATAATTTACTTCTCAGGCCGTGTACCGGATCACCTAACATGGATGATCGGAAGCGATCATGTCTCGCTCTCCGAAACGAGATCTCCGGCTGGGGCGCGGCCCGCATCTCGACGGCTGATCATGAATGGAAGAGTCCCTTTGGGACTCCGCGACATCGCCCGGTCCGGCACCGCAACGACCAGCGCCATTGCTTGCCCCCGATCGGCTGCGGGAAAGAAGGGCTGCTCCCACAAGGCCGCTTGCTGAATGTTGCGAGCGTTCAGCGAAGGGCAGATGTCGACTCGCAGCTTGTTAAAGGCGAACGGGTGTCCGCTGATCCGTGCGAGAGCCGGCAACATCGTCATGACGGAACTTCGCATTGCGAAGAAGATCGGATTCAAGGCATGCTCTCATTTGGCGGCTTGGTCACTGCGGCAAACCGCAAATCATAAAATCGACTCTGCATACGGAGCCGGCTTGCCGGCGCAGACCTGTCCGCAATTCGCATACCCGGCTTCATAAATCACAAGACACAAAATACGCGAAAACAATTACGTGTCTGATGTCGAGCGGAGTCACGACGTCTGCCATTCCGATCCGTCGACCGATTGGAAGGCGGCGTCTGCTGAAAAAAGTTGCGGTCGTGCCTCGAGCGTCATCTGGCCGAATGTTCATGGACTCTGCTTGGTGAACTCATGACAACTCCCCACGACTTCGGCTTCACGAAAGTCTCTCGGCTTCGGTTTCACGAAAGTGGCCGCGGCTGACCTTCAGGACCGTTTTCGATTTTGTGATCGATGGCTTGAATCTCGACTGCGCCGCCATTCAAAAGGAACGCGTCGGACGCGATCGTCAATGGAAAATCTGCGCCATCTTGGTATTTTCAGAACAGGCAATCTTGAACGGCGTTTCACATTCGTTGTACCGCGTTCTCTATTTCTTTTTTGGGTACGCAAGAGTGTGGAAACTTTTCTGGAACGGCATCATGAACATGAAACAACTCAGCTCTCTCTTCATCGCCGTAGCATTCGCGGCGGTTGCGCATGCCGAGAACGTCAAACGTGACATCCCTTACGCAGTGCCCGCTAACGAACGGCAGATGCTGGATGTCTATTCGCCCCCCAACGCGAAGAACCTGCCTGTGGTCTTCTGGATTCACGGCGGCGGCTGGGAAGGTGGCGACAAAACTCGCGTGCAAGTCAAGCCAAAGTCCTTTGTGGAACACGGATTCGTTTTTGTTTCCACAAACTACCGCTTCCTGCCGAACGTCGACATGGGGACCCTTATTCGCGACGTCGCGAAGTCCGTGCACTGGGTTCACGAACACATCGCCGAATATGGCGGTGATCCGAATCGCCTGTTGATCATGGGCCATTCCGCCGGTGCTCAACTTGCGGCATTGATCAGCACTGACGAGCGATATCTGAAAGCCGAGGGACTGTCGCTGGGAATGATCCAAGGTTGCGTGCCCGTCGACGGTGATACCTACGATATCCCGCTGAGGATCGAAGCGGGCATTGCCAAGCGCAAGGCGCTTGGTCAGCCTGAACCGAAATTCGGGCATTACGAGAAGTTTGGCAGCGATCCGGTGAAGCACCGCGATTTCTCTGCAGTTAACCACATCAGTCGTGGGAAAGGGATACCGCCTTTCCTGATTCTGCATGTCGGCGAGGACCCGGAAACCACTCCCCAAGCGCAACGTCTCGCCACGGTGTTAACTGAGCAAGGCATTTCTGCGAAGCTGTTTGCCGCCCCTCACACGAATCACTCCAAGCTCAACGAAAATCTCGGCTTGCCCGATGACCCGGCGACAAAGGTGTTGTTCGAGTTTGTCGAAGAGATCCTGAAGAAGTGAGCCAGCCGTCTCCGTTGTCTCTACCGCGCAGACAAAGAGACAGATCCAATCATGCCGGTCATTGGACCTGTCTCTTTAGTTTGTCTCAATATGGTCACCAGACCGTCATCATCTGGTTGTTGTGAGCGACGGAGTGAGCCCTTAAGCCCTGATCCGTTCCGCAGTCGCGCTCAACAAAATTCCGCGAGATCTCAGGTACCCGGGGTCGGAGCTGTGGCCGGTGCCGGATCCGTCGATGGCATCGGAGCGGCCGATGGAGCAGGATTGAGAGTTGGCGTGGGAGTCGCAGGGGTCGGAACAGGTGTCGCGGGGCCCGGTTGGACCGTATATCCGCCGGACATCGTCCCGCAGCACGTGGGAGCTGGCTGGCAGCAAGTCGCAGAGGCTCCTGTAAAGCCGCTCGATTGGCAACATACGCTGCAGGCTCGTCGGTAGCGTGGTCGGCATCCACACGATCCGTATCCTTGATATCCGGAATAGCAACCGCGACCCAGGCCGCAGCCACCCAATTCATAACCACCGTACAAGCCGACGCCGGAGATTCCGCTTCCATAACCGAGGCCGCAACGCCCCGTGCCACAACCGGTCGATCCGTACGACGAGGTTCCACAACATCCCGTTGGGGCGATGGAATAAGTGCGCGTCGCACCGTACCCACAACCCGTTCCGCAACCAGATCCACCGTAGGGATACCCGGCGTAGGGATATCCACCGTAACTGACATACGGATGGCCATTCATTGCCGAATAACCTGAATAACCAACTTGGCCGCAGCATGCCTGGCCACCGAAGAATTGTGCCTCCGCCACTTGGGCCTGACTAGCCACACTGAACACCGCGACAAGAACACCGGCAAGAGAGAGGAGTTTCCGATTCATAGCAGAGCTTTCTAGGGAATGCATTTCAGGGCGGTCGTGGGAATTTCAGTGAGAATATACTGCCCAAATTACCCAGTGATCGCAAGTTTCTCTTTTGATGGCGATTTTTTCGGGCCGAATTTCGGAAAAACTGGAGGTCCAAACATCGCCCTTAAACGGTCCAATCGTCTTTTGTTCAGCCAGACCTCAAAAATCGTAACTAAAATAACAGTATGCAATTGCGACAACGAAATGAATCGCAAAGCTGGTTGACAATTCGCACGATGGGGGACGATTTTACGAGATTGGTTTGCTCGTCGCCTCAGCAAAAATGCTCTCATATTTTCCGGCAGGGCTCAGCCCAGGCAATCGTCTCGCTCGACGAGCAGGGAAAAGGTTCAGGAATGCTCTAGCCTGCATGTCTCACAAGTCCTCTCGATCAGCGCGTCGGTTTCGCGATCTCCAATTTGCGCACATGCTCGCTCACGGCTGGCGTTCTCGGCGAGCGTGTTGAGCGTAAAATCAGGAACGGACTGGGGTCTCGGT
>CAIQIR010000029.1 GCA_903871875.1 uncultured Schlesneria sp. | reverse complement strand
TCCGGCTTCCGCAGGGCGTTCTGTGTCCTGCATTCCCTTGTCAATCATTGGCCATTTCCTAACCACCCTGCTCACATCGACGTTGGTTAAACTGTCTCACTCATTATTGGCACACAGGGTGGAAGTTCACCAGAAAAGCGATCCGTAATGGAACGTTCTGCGTCCCCACACACACGTGTCAACGATACTTGTTTAGACAACTTTCGTCTAGATTATTGTTCAAACAACTATTGTTTAGACGCCATACAAACGGTATGGTGTTGAGGCGACGAATTTGAGACTTTCGGGCGGAGGGAACGAACGAGATTGCCGATCGCAACCTTTGCTTGGCATGACGAGTTACACAAAGGCGGCGAAAAATACGACCACGCGAGTTCGTCTGGCCGAGGCAACCTGGAGGGAGTGGATTCGCGTCATCCGGAGTAGGGCTCGAAGCCGGCCGGCAACCCACTTGCCTTGATTTGTCTTGAGGTCGTTCCCCACGGCGGGGGTGCCCCTTTTTCCCCTCGTCTTTGCGGGGCCTGTCGAGTACGATAAATGTTACACCGGAATTGACCGATATCATTCGGTGCGTTCCTGAATTCCGTCGCCGCCGCTGAGACTTCGTCTACCATGAGCTCGAGTTCAACACCGACTCCACTGCACCACAACCGGTGGATCCATCTGGCGTTAGGACTCGTCGTGTCGACGATCTGTCTCTGGCTTGCGGCGCGCGAACTGCTGACGGACCCCGAGGCTTTTGCCAAGGCCAGACATGCGTTCGCTCATGCGGATTACCGGACACTTTTGCCGATCATGGCCGCGACAGCCGTTTTCTATTGGCTGAAAGCCATGCGGTGGCGGCTGCTGCTGACGCCGATTGGACAGTTTTCCACAGCACGCGATCTGTTTCCGTTCGTGATGATCGGTTTCGGATTAAACAACGTTCTCCCCGTTCACATGGGCGAAGTTGTCCGCGTGTTGCTGTTCGCCAAACATGCACGCGTCAAAGTATCGGCCGTGGCGGCTTCGGTGGTCTTGGAGCGTATTTTTGATTCCATGACGGTCCTGACCCTGCTGAGCTTCGGACTGGTGTTCGTCCAGGGGTTAAGCCCGCAGGTTCGAACCAACACCTTGGTGGTGGCGGGATGCGTCGGAGTTCTGGTACTGGCTCTATTGTCGTATGTCTTCTTTCTGCAGAAGTTCATCGCCGTCGTCAACGCGATGTTGTCCCCAATTCTTCCCGCACCGCTGTTGGCCAAACTGACAGGAACTCTGACCTCGGGAGCGACGGGGCTGGCCGCTCTGAAGCAACCGCGACTGGTAGCGGGCATCATGGGCTGTTCACTGGGCAGTTGGGTCATCAACGGCATGGTCATCCACCTGGCCTTGTGGAGCTTCGGCCTGCCAAACAGCCTGCTGATTTCGTGCATCGTCTTGGGTTTGACTGCGGTCGGAGCCGCCGTGCCCTCGGCGCCTGGCTACGTGGGTGTCATCCAGCTGTGCTTTATTACAGTGCTCAGTGTGTTCACCGATGACCATGCCAGCATCTTCGCGGCGTCGATCTACTATCACCTGACGGAATACGTCATGGTGACGCTGACCGGACTGTACTATCTGAACACGACCGGAGTGTCGCTGGCCCAACTTCAGGCGGAAGCGGCACTGGCCAAAAGCCCCACCGCCAACGAACTCGATTCAAAACATGTCAGCTGCCAGAACTCGCTGCCGCAATATCACGGCGATGCCGGATCGCGGGTGCCGGCCCAATCTCCACGCCGCTAAAGCAAAGCAGTTCCGATGGGGGTGATGCAGGGGCCTTGGCCGATTGAACGTCTGTTCACGCCACCTCACAGAGTCCAGTCCGTTTGCTCTGCCTCGGTCCGACTCCCGTCTCGTCAGGTATTCCTCTCCTGACAGCATGCACAGCCTGCCACAGCCGCTGGCGTGCGGCATCGGTGAGTGCAATCACTGCGGGATGTTTCAAACGCCGCTCGACAGAAATGGCCAAAAAAGCGATCCCTAATCGACTCGATTCTGCCCAGTAACCGGACCGATACTGCTGCTTTACGCGGGCTTCCACGACGATGGGAATCACAAACAGTCCGGTTCCAGCCGATTCGGTCGAACAGCTCGCTCCCGCCGCCTTCTCCAGGGATCGCAATTGAGCGTTGATCGTGGGTTGAGTCAAGTACAGCAGCTTGCACGCCTTGTTGATACTGCCCTCGCGAGCCACCGTCCGGAAATACATCAAATGCTGGTAATTCAGCTGGTTCAGGCCAACGAGAATAGAGAGAGAAAATCGATACATCGTTAAGCCCTCCCGCCGTAACGGAACTCGACTCACGCAAAGGATCCTTTGGCAGACTCCTCTACACCACATCTGAAAATGAAATTACACTCGGCGACAGCCAAATCGCAGATCAATTGTTTCTTCGCGACGTCGTGCCTGCCTTGAGTCACAGCGAAACGAAGATTGCACTCCCCCCTTTTTCTGCCGAGTCGATTCTCAACGATCCGCCCGGCAAACAAACCCCCGCTTAATTAAGGAGTTTTTCCGATGATGGACCTGAAGCCTTTCGAACTGCTGGATGACCTTGAACCACTGGGCAAAGCCAACGCCGTGCTGTTGAAATGGGATGGGTCGAGATACGTCAAATCCCAGAACAAAATCGAATTGCACGATATCTGCTCAACGCACGGTGATCGCGGCGACCGGGGGTACTGCTTCCTTTCGTCGATGTCGAATCTGTGGGAAACAGTGAGCGGCCTGTACCAACAAGCCCCCGCCCGCATCTATTAAAGAACAACGGCCTGCGCGGGCAACGCATTTTCGTTGGTGACACGCGTTTCTTGCGAACGCGTGTCACTTGCGCGGCGCGGGATCGACTGACCTGAGTCGCATTCGCAAAAACACAACGGTCGCCGACCGCCAGCCTCGGTGCTCACATTCGCCTTCAAGTGTCCCAACGAGTTGCCGACAACGGTTCGATCGTCGCAAGGCGACTCAAGGAATGGAGTACCGTGCCCACGAACAGGCCGATATCAGCCTTCGGCCTTAGTGGCCGTGATATAAGCGGCACGTTCAATGGAATTAAACTGGCCGCTTTCCAGTACCGGCCGCATGACCTGCTCGAAGATGGCTCGTTCGTCGGAACTGCATTGTTCCAACAGGACGGTTCCAACAGGCGAAGCCCAGGGGTGCGGCCTGTGTCCGAGTAAAATGTTCCACGAGGTATTGGTGTCAGGTGCAATATCAATGTGAAATTGCAGGTGGATTTTCGCGAAGCCGGCCCCCTTCACAAACTGGACCAGATCACGTTCCGTGTAATTCGTGATCGGACTGTTCGCCATTTTCTCCACAGTGTCCGGAAACTGTGCCGCCTTCCAGCGATGCACGATCGACAGAAAACGGTCTTTCGATTCCGCCGGTTGGGCATCAATCAGATTTTTGAGAGCGATCACCTCGATGGCCGCATCGCGCAGGATCGGATCCGAAATCGCGAGTCGGCCGCCAGGCTTCAGGATTCGGTGGAATTCCCGCAGCGCGGCCATTTTGTCCGTCACGTAAGCCAGAACGGCACGAACCGTAACGACATCCACCGAGGCATCGGGAATTTCGTCGAGCTTCTCTGCCGAGCAGTGGAGAAACGTGCATTGATCGTGCACGCCCCGTTCGGTCGCCAACATTTCGGCGTGACGAAGTAACGGAACAGAGATGTCGGTGAGAATGACATTCAGCGAGGGACCAATCCGTTCGATCGCCCGGAACGCGACCAGGCCATCGCCAGAACCGATGTCCGCGACGGTCATCCCAGGGGCGAGTTCGGCAGCGTCCAAAACATAATCGGCAACGCGATTGATCGCGACACGAACAATCCGTTCGAAATCGGGATCATTCGCATGACGACCGTGAAGCAGCCAATCAGACCACTCATCGGTTTGTGAATCGACACGATTCAGAGTCATAGTTCGCCGGCATACGAGGTGAGAAAAACGAGCCGACGGTCTTCACGGAGGCAGAGAGCCCCGAAGACGGCGCTAGGCTTTCGATGAAAACGACACCGCTCCCTAAACCGTGCAGATGTTCTCTGGACGACATCCGGCTTAGGATTTGGCGAACGGCTTGATCGCCGTGATATAGGTGTTGCGCTCGGTGGAAGTGGATTGATGCTGTTCGACGACCGGACGTAGTGTCTGCTCAAACAACTGACGTTCTTCCGGAGTGAACTGATTCGCGAGTACGGTCGCCAGCGATGGAGCCCAGGGGTGCGGTGAAGTGCCGACAAACACTTCCCAGGAATTGGTGATACAGGGAAGAATTTCCATATGGAATTCCAGACGGATCTCGGCAAATCCGGCCCCATGGACAAAGCGGAAGAGATCGCGTTCCGAATAATTTGTCAGCGGGTTTTGTGACATCAGTTCGGGCGTATCGGGAAACTGGGTCGCTTTCCAGCGATGCAATAACGGCAAAAATGGGTTGCGAGATTCCGCTGGCTGCGCGGCGATGAATCTTTTCAACTCGATGGTTTCGTAGGCATTGTCTCGAAAAATGGGCTCCGCCATCGACAGTCGCCCACCGGGTTTGAGGATGCGAAAAAACTCACGCAGAGCCTTGGGTTTGTCGGCGACATATGCCAGCACGGCACGCGTAGTAACCACATCGACCGAAGCATCAGGGATCGCACTCAGGTCATCGGCCGAGCATTCCACGAACGAGCACTGTTCGCGTACGCCGCGTTCGACGGACGTGGCTTCGACGTGACGAAGTAGCGGAGCCGAAATGTCCGTGAAAATCACACGCAGTGACGGACCAATGCGCTGAATGGCTTCAAACGACACCAGACCATCGCCGGCCCCGATATCCACCAGAACCATGTCCTGGCGAAGTTTCGCGCCTTCCAGCACGCGATCACTAATCCGTTTGACCGCCGCGCGGACTCGCACCGAGTAATCAGAATCTCCGGCGTGACGACGGTGAAGCAGCCAATCAGACCACTCATCAGTTTGCGAATTGGCTTGTTGCTGGCTCATATTTGTAAAGTCGGATCTTGGTAGAAGTGATGACGAATCGACAGACTTCGAAGCAGTTCGCTGACCGGAACTTTGGGCCGAGTGTGTATTTGAAAAACGCCATGCCCAGAAACCCCAATCACCCTCGAAGAATTACAATTCGTTTATAATCGAGCGGATGTTTTTTGGAAACACCGTATCGACCGCATGATTCATCGACACGCGCGACGGCAATCCGCCCAGTGAGAAGTGACAACGACTGCCGATGGCCCGACAAGCCTCCTTTTCAAAACAGCGGCCGCCCGAAATCTGAAGCGACCTGAACAGAGGTGTCGTTGAAGACAGGCTGACCCGTCTTCAAAAAAGTTCTTTGTCACGCGCGGACGATACAGCTATTAACAGGACGTTCATGTCCACATACGGATTGACGTGAATCGCCCCTAGGCAACCCGAAGACTGTCTAGCGAGTGAAAACCCTCTAGCAAAACAATCGTGAAATCTGGCACTTTCAAAAGAGAGGCCACGCTTCGACCGATTGCCTTACGCCGACCGAAAACGGCGTGGTGAGGAACCGATGTCATTCTCAATTTCTGGCGTGGGCGGCGCGAGTACGCCGCAAATGGTTTCTGGCGCGAGTCCCTACTCTTCGCCGACCACTAAGATGACAAACTTGTTTCAGACCATCGATACGGGGGGAACCGGTTCCATCTCGCAGCAGCAGTTCAATCAGGCGTTCACGTCGCTCAACCCACCGGGGCGATTCCAGTCGCTCGGAGCCAGCGCCATCTTCAAGCAACTCGATCCGCAGGGAACCGGTTCCGTTTCACAATCGAATTTCGTCAAAGGCATGACCTCGCTGACCAGTTCTCTGGGCAATTCGGCAACTGCCGGCGGAACATCTGCCGCCCCATTGTCGACGTCGACCAACACCCCGTCACAGTCGCTCAGCCAAAGCCAGACGTTGCTTGATCTGTTGGGTACCCAAACCTCGACGAACAACGACCCCGGCAGTATCGTCAACAAGTTGATTTAATCGCGAGTACCGCAATTGCCTTGGATCGCTCCGTATCCGGAGCCCACACCATGCTGACATTGCACCGTTTTCCGTTTCTGGCCATGGGCACGGACTGTGTCATCCAGCTCTACGCGTCAGAACAAGTTGTGGCGGATCGAGTCGCGCAATTGGCCTTCGACGAGGTGAAGCGGATCGAATTTCGGTACTCGCGCTATCGACCTGAGAGTGATCTGTCTGCCATTAATCGCGTGGCAGAGACGGGTGGGACGATTCAGGTCGATGATGAGACGGCGGGGCTTTTGAACTACGCCTTTGCCGCCTACCGCAAAAGCGAGGGCCTGTTCGACATTAGTTCCGGGCTGCTTCGCCGGGCATGGAATTTCAAACAGGGTCGATTGGCCGATCAAAACGTGCTGGATCAGTTATTACCGCATGTCGGTCTCGATCGGCTGAGCTGGCAGGCGCCGCACCTGTCTTTCACAGTGCCCGGCATGGAACTGGATTTCGGCGGGCTGGGAAAAGAATATGCCGCGGATCGCGCGGCGGAGATCTGTCAGGCACACGGGATCGAGCACGGAGTCATCGACCTTGGCGGAGATATCCACGTGATCGGCCCCCTTCCTCAGGGGGAACCCTGGCAAATCGGTATCCGGCATCCGCGATGCCCCGAGAAAATCATGGCCCTGGCATCGATCACCAAGGGCTCACTGGCGACCAGCGGTGACTACGAACGATGCATCGACATCGACGGCCGACGATATTCCCACATTCTCAATCCCCAGACGGGCTGGCCCGTACAGGGTCTGAGTTCCGTCACAGCGCTGACGGATCGATGCCTTGTCGCGGGATCGGTTTGTACGATCGCCATGCTGAAGGGCTTGCCGGGAGTCGACTGGCTCAATAGTCTGGGCATCGAGCATTGCTGGATGAACGAGAACGGACAACAATCCTGTGTCGGATCGTTCAAGATGCTTGATTGAAAGCCAATCACCCTCAGTGACCATACGGACGTTTCCGCCAAACGACATGGCCTCTGACGCACAAATTCAATCACTCGCCGCCGCTTTTGGTCCCCAATGCGCGCCAGACAGAGAGCGAGATCTGGTTATTCTCGACATGGACCGAACCATCCATCATCAGCACATTGATCAGACCGCGATGGTGGCTACGGGCAGTGACGGCGGCATACGTTGATTGGCTGGTGCTGGTCCCTTCGTGTCGACTCGACCAATCGATGTCATAAGTGCCCAATGCCGGCTGGTAAAAAGGCACATATTGATTGGGAGCAAAGGCTGTGGTGAACCCGGTCTGATTGACGGTCCCTTCACACCATTCCGTGTGCCCTTCGTTTTCATCCTGCGTACGTCCCAGTACCAGATCCGCCCCGGTCGCGTATTGGGCAGGGATCGCCGAACTGTTGGGAGGTACCGGGCCGGGGTCGACCGTGTTGATCAAAGCGGGCTGATAAGCCTTGACCTCGGCGATGCACAGCGTGTTGCTCAGGCCATCGCTAATTTCAGCAGCGCTCGCACTGCCGTTGGGACGAAAGCAGCCGTCACCGCCGTCGTTCGTCAGTGGATCGTAAACCAGCCACGTCCCCAAGTTATAAGCATAGTTTGTGGGATACACGTAACCTTCACCGGGCCCTGCGTAATGGATCACGTCTCCCAGCGGGTCGGTTGGGCAACTGAGAATGGCGACCTTACTTTGTGGAACCCCTGTTTCCTGGTTCAACGGATCATTCCAACCCAGATCGGCATTGATTCGGGCAAACAGGTTCGCCTGATCCAGAAACGGCAAGAGACGTCCGTGAATCGACCAGAGACTCAAATCCAAGTCTTCATTGATGGGTGTAAAACAGGCACTGGGCGGCAAGACTTGATGCACATCCAGGTAATTGTGCATGGCCAATCCCAGCTGGCGGAGATGATGGCAACACCGGATGCGCCGCGACGCTTCACGTGCCTGCTGAACCGCAGGGATCAGCAGGCCCATTAAGAGACTGACAATCGCCATCGTCGTCAGCAATTCGACCAGAGTGAATCCGTGGCGATGACGCTTAGGACAACTGACCGACCTGCGAGCGGCTCGACCGCGCATGTTGTTCCTCTATCAATGTGTTGCCGGTCACTGCTTCATCGACCAGCGGTAACACAACCGTGAACGTGGTCCCTGCGCCAATTCGACTCGAAACAGAGATTTCGCCCTGATGCGATTCGACAATGGACCGGCAGATCGCCAGCCCTAATCCGGTGCCTCCCGTTTGCTCGTTCCGCGAAGGATCAGCTCGGTAAAAGCGGTCGAACACCTTGGGCAACTGATCGGCGTCCATCCCGATCCCCGTATCACAGACCATCACTCGAATTCGATGATCTTGGCAGCAGCCCGTCAATTGCACACCCCCCCCCGCGGGCGTGTACTTAATCGCATTGTCGATCAGATTAAAGAACAGCCGGCTCAGCGAAATATCATCTCCCAATACGACCCCATTCGGGATTTCGCCCATCGTCAGTGACACTCCCTTGTCCCTCGCTGCCGTTCCCAGAATTTCGACGACGTCAGTGAGCAGCGGCTGCAGGTAAACTTCTTCGAACAGCAACTTCGACAGACCGGCGTCTTGACGACTGAGCATCAGCAACTGATCGATCAGCCGGGTCAACGTCTCGGTCTGTTGCAGTGCCACTTGCGAAGATTCTTGCAACTGTCCGGCGTCAATCGGAGATCGCAGCGCGACCTCCAGACGAGTCCGCAGCACGCTCAATGGAGTCCGCAGTTCATGAGCGGCATCGGCCGTAAATCGCTGCATCTGGTGGACGGAAAAACGCAGCCGTGCGAACGTGTCGTTGAGCGTTTTGGCCAGCCGCCCTAATTCATCCCGAGGGTTCTCGACGGCAATCGACATCGTGAGATTTTCTGCCGAGATTCGTTCCGCGGCCCGAGTGATCCGTTCCAACGGTTGTAACGCCCGGCGGGCAATCAACAGCCCCCCGGCACAGGCCACAAGTAACGCCACAAAGCCCGCGACGATCAGGATCTTGGCAAATTCACGAAATTCTCGTTGGGACAAAGCATAGGGTACCAGCACATAAATGGTCAGTGATTCAGGATATCCCTGAATTCGACGCAGGAACAGCCGATGCAGACCGAGATTACGCAAGGAAAGATCCTGCCACGAGCCGAATTCGTTCTGCTGATTCGACAATAGCTTCGGTAGTGTATGCGCCCGCAGCCAGGGGCTGCCGCAAACAACAGACCCGTCCGCACGGCTGACCTGAAAGCTGAACTCACCATGCTCGACATAGTGCCGGTTAAATACAGCCCGCACGCCGTCGGTCGATGGTAGTGCTCGAAGTTCTGCGGCGAGTTCTGTCGCTTCTTCCGCCAATTCCTTATCGATTCGCCGATGCAACTGCCGACTCATCATGGCGCTCATCAGACCACCGAAGATCACCAGAATGACGGACAGCACGGCGATGTACCACGCGGTCAATCTCCAACGGATACTCCAGGCGCTGGTCACGGGTTTCGATCTCCCAACAAATATCCCACCCCCCGAATTGTGTGCAGCCGAAGTTTGCGGCCCTTGGTTTCAAGCTTATTACGCAGACGATTCACCTGAACTTCAATCAGATTCGTCCACGTGGCCGTTTCCGCCCGCCAGATATCTCGGGCCAGCATCTCGCGAGAAACAACCTCGTTCTTGTGCTGAAGCAAGTAGGCCAGCACTTCAAATTGCCGCGCCGTCAACTCCACCGGTTCGCCGCCTTGGGTGACTTTTCGAGTGACCAGATCGAGGACAATATCGTCGATGCTCAGTGTCGGCTCGGCCGAACTGGAATTCCGCCGCAAGAGCGCTCGAATCCGCGCCAGTAGTTCCGAGAAGACGAACGGTTTGACCAGGTAGTCATCCGCTCCCATATTCAGTCCCGTGACTCGCTGATCGACGGAATCACGAGCAGAAGTGATCAGAACCGGTTTTTCGAAACCGTGTTGGCGCATGTTTTTCAATAACTGCAGCCCGTCTCCATCCGGCAACATCAAATCGAGAATGATCGCGTCGGGATGAAAGGAACTGCAAAGATCGAGACCTGCGCGTCCCGTTGCCGCACCGGCCACCTCAAACCCTTCCGCCTCAAACCCCCGTCGAATGGCATCCAGCAGAACGAGTTGATCTTCCACAATTAACAATCGGGCCATCGTGATTTTCCCGCCTGGTCTTCAAACGGAATGCGAGTCGCTGCAATCCGCCGTCAGGCAACTGACGCCGCGACAACAGAAACCGGCAGATTCTGCTGCTCGATTCCTATCGTCGGAACGAGTTCTCGGCTCCCGCCGGAGTGTAGCACAGCCGAAAGTGTTTGGTAGGAACATCTTTCGAAGAACGGATGTGGTGTTCCACAAGACTTTTTGATGGATTCTGGTTTAGATTATCCTACAATGGGTTCCCAAATTTTCGAATTTCGATTACCAGTCCGCCGACCAAATCGCGCTCACTTGGCTCCCCACATCTACTCTTTCGAAAAGCCTCTTCCTCAACGACCGGCCATGTTGTGATTTCCCATCACCCCCCTCACGACTCCTGTTGGTTGCCCGACCACAAGCGGCGCGAATTTGATAGGTGGATTTGTGCAGGAATTATCGGGTTTCAAATTCTGGCCCTGGGTTGCGCATCAAACCGTCAAGCCGTTGCTGTCACAGATCGAAGTCCGCTCGCTACGGCAGCCGTTCTCAATCAGCCCACAGGCCGTCCGCAAAACGGGAGACGACCTGCACGACTCCAATTGAATTCGCTGCAGACGGCATCCACCACGGACGATGACAGCGATTCCGCAGAAACAGATACCGTCAGATCGACGGGCCCTTTGACGGTGCTGTCTCCGCCCGTCCCTCCGTCAGTCAAACCGGTGGAGCCCCAAGAAACCCTGAACTTTTCTCCCCCGTTCGCGGAAACCGAACCGCTCTGTCTGTGGACCGACATTCGGCAAATGCCCAAACGACTAAAGGGCGATCTGGAATCACTCGTCACCTGGGAGAACACCGCCTTTCTGGGTACCGCGGCCGCAGGTGCTGCCGTGCTGCATAACAATGTCGACGGTCGTGTGACCCACAACACCGAAGTGCATGGCCCGCTGTGGGACAACTTCACCGACGTCCTCAGCCACGGCGGCGACACATTCACCGTTCACGTGCCGTTACTGGCAGGCATGTACGCCACAAGCCTCTGGCAACAGAACGAAGACTTGCACGAACTGACGTTAACCATGTTTACCAGTTACAAATTCACCGTACTCAGTGCCCTGGTATTGCAATACGGAACAGGCACGCATCGCAACAACGGCGGGACAATCAGTTTCGTGCGAGACAGCGGCTTCCCGTCCGAACCCACCGCTGCCAGTTTCGCGCTGGCGGCTGTCATCGACGAACGGTTCGGCTGGAAAGGCGGTCTCCCCGCCTATCTCGTTGCGGGCCTGATCGGGTGGGGTGAAGTCGATCAAAACCAGCACACCGTGTCCGAAGTCTTCTTCGGAGCCGCACTGGGATATGTCATCGGAAAATCGATCGGAGCTCAGCGCTATCGCCCCGATGCCCCGTTTCGCCTGATCCCGTTGGTCGACACCAACTCGGGAACACAGGGGTTGGCGTTCGAGTTCCGGTATTAGCCGACCAAAGTCACCGACGTTCCGCACGCCTCGGCAACGAACAAGGGGCCGCGCGAATCGAACGACTCGGCAGTCAACGGATCAGATCATCACGCCCCTATTCCGTCAGCACATTCGACCGACAACACAGCCGTCCGCCGGAGTTAATTCCGCGCACTGACGATGGCCTCTGGAGGTCATTGTCCGCCGTGCCACGATGGCAACGCACCAACGACGTAACGTCGATCGATCGTTGTCCGCCGTGCCACTGCTTCTCGAAGCAGTGCTCTTCACTTCGGTACTCGCAGAGAAGTCCCCAAAACAAAATAGAAGACCACTGCGTTTCCGGTCCAAACAGCAGACTCCGATGCAGTGCCACAACTCCGAAACGCGCCGACGTCAACACACTAACGACTAAGCATCGATCGACCGACGTAGCGATCGTTACCGGATGTCGCCGAGTAATCCAGGACCAGTCGCTGGTTGGTGACATGACCAATCACGCGATACTGACGTTTCCCCGATTGCCCTTCCAGAAAGAACATGGCGTCACCCAGGCGTTCGCCCGTGACCGACACTCCTGACCAATCTCCGCCGAGCTTGCCCGCGTTCTCGGTCACGTTGAGTGTTTCATTTCCCTGGCCGCCGCGGCTGTTTTCGAAGGTGCCGGTCCAGCGACCGTCGAATTCGACGCGCGGATCGCGAACGGCATCCAAGACCTTGCCGTCCCGGCCCAGTTCGGCCCAACCGTAATAGTGCCCGTCGCCGTTTGTTCGATGAGCCACATAATTCAACCGCAGATGCGGCCCTTCGACCCGACCTGCACAACGGTAGAAACGATCGGGCGTCATCCCTTCAAAGTAAATGATGCCCTGACCAATCCGTTCACCCTTCACCGGCACGTTGCCTGACCAGGTTCCGCTCAGCTTCTCGTCCTGGCTGAGCAACACATCAAGTGTCTCGGGTCCGCTTTCCTCGACAGAATTCCTCCAACCTCCCGACCAGACACCGGCCATCGATCGGCGGACGCGGTCGGGGCCGTACCATTCGTCCTCAACGGAAGCATGCCCGTCCTGCAGACACAAATGCAGCGATTCCCAATTCGAAAGCACCTTGGCCGCCTGCCAGCCCCCGTCCGAGCCATGCAGAATTTCCACCGCCGTGCCCGGCGCGTATGTCGTGAATCGAGAGGGCCGGACCCGATCAACGGGAAACCACGCATCCTGAGCCGTTCGCGTATCCTTCGTGAAGTGCAGTTTCCACTTCAGCGGATTGGCCTCCAGGACCTCGGCCTTTTCCCAACTGTTGTTGACGTGAACTTCCAGCAATTCGCCGACGTGCGGACTCCTCGAAGCCACCCCTGTCGACATCGTCAACGTGGGATTGAAATGGCCTGTGGTCTGGAACATCGGCTTTCCATCCGCCACAAAGGCCATGTAGAGCATGCTGTACTCCGCCAGTTCGCTGAGATCGATCTGTCCGTTGTGATCGAGATCGACCACCGGATTTCCGGACAGACCACGAATCAGACATTGCGCAAACCGCCAGCCGCTGCGAGCCACTTGGTGCGAATAGGTGGAACTCAAACAGGCGTACGAGATCGACGTCTTGCGCTTCAGAGCCAGCTCGACGATCCCGCCCGAATAACAACAGTCGGTCGTCAGGATCGCCTGGGTGCCGCGGAAGTCGCGTTCGATCGCGTCGAACACCCACGCGAACGACACATTTTCGTTGAAGGCGCAAAACGAGTATTCGCCCGTCTTCCGATTCAGACTGCCGTGGCTGCCAAAATAGAAAAACAGCGTCTCGCCCGATTGGCTCTGACGTAATAACCGCGCGAATTCGCTTTTGATATGCTGCCCGGTGGCGTCGTCATCCTTTAAGAGCACGACCTGGTTGGCGGGAACACCCCGATCGCGAAACGTTTGCGCCATCCGATCGTCCAGTCGGTCGTCCGTGGAAAACGAGTGCAGCCGTTCGGACTTGAACCGCGTCAACGAGACGAGAAAGACTTGGGTCTGTTGCGGCTGCCAGACGGCCTGGTCGGCGGCGTTAGCGGCTGATGAATGAAACGCGACCGCACTGACGACCGCCATCATCGCCCACAACCACGGCGTCCGAAGTCCTTCGCATTTCATACGTGCCCCCCCCTGGTGGGTATCCACGTTGATACCCACCTACCGCCAGCGGCATCAATTCGCCCCGTGGGACTACTCCTCGACCTTGTATTTCAGCGTTTCGACCAGCTCGTCGTTCACATAGATCTCAACGCGGTATTTGCCGACGGGCCAGTCCTTTTCCGATTTCGTGATCGAGAACGCACCCTTGTCGGTGGGTGAGGTCGCGACGACAGCCACTTCGGCGATCTGGGTGTTCTTTGGCGCCGCGTCACCGACGTCAGTGGCAAACCAGACGCTCTTGATCTTGTCATCTTTCTTCAACGCTTCGCCGACGAAGAATGCGTAGATCTTGGGAGCATCCGGAGCGAACGTGGTCGTGGGTTCGGTATCCGCGTCGAGTGCCAGCGTCAGACGCAACACCTTTTTGCCGCCAGGCGGCGTGATCGATTTCAAAATCGCTTCGAGTTTCACCAGATCTTTTTTCGGAGTGTCCGCATCGGCTTCGATGTACACGACAGCCACCTTTTCCTCGCCGATGATCATCAGGGCATAGAATTCGATGGCGTGATCGTCCTCTTCGTCCAGAGCACTGCCGCTGAACAGGACTCCTTTCATCCCACCCGGGCTCGCTTTTTTCGGCTCACCCACCAGTTTGATCTCCTTGGCGTGGTCCTTCAGGATCTCGACCAGGTCGTTGCCCAGATTCTCGACATCTTCCACCGTCTCGAGTTCCCAGATCGACAGTTCAATGTGCCCATCGGGTGATTGAGCCTCGACCACTTCGTCGTCGTCGGCATCCGGTTCCCAGCTGTCGGGAATCGTGATCTTGAACATGACGTCGCCGTCATTCGGGAAATCGAGGGTCTTGCCAAAGGACGGGGCCGCACTCAGGGCGAAAATGGCGACAACGGCGAACAGTCTTTTCATAGTGTGACGCGACGAAGCGCTCCGAAGGTGTGTGTGTGCGAGAACTCGGGGAAATGGATCGCCAGGGGCGTGGTGGACACCCGCATCGGTAGTTCGGCAGAAATTGCCGGTGGACATCGCCTTTTTTCTGAGACCTGCGTTTGTCAGCAAATCACGAACGGTTCGACGTCGCGCCCACCGTACAAACCGCGCGGACAGCCATCAACGCGGCATCGCGTTCCATTATTCATCGACGACAATTTCAGCCGCATCGACCACCCGCTACCATCGACGTCCGCCATGCGCGTCTGTGACGATCGCGTCTGAATGATCGAAGAAATAGCCGATCTGTTCGACGTCTTTCCTCTGTAACCCAAACCAGGTTGACCTACATCATGCAAACTCTCGCGGCGAGAATCCGCACATCATCGCGAATATCCGGCCGTTTCGTCCTGCGTTCGGGCGCGGTCAGCGATACTTACTTCGACAAGTATCAATTCGAATCCGATCCACGCCTGCTGTTGGCCATTGCCGAGGCCATGGTGCCGCTGGTGCCTGCGGGGATCGAGGTCCTCGCCGGGTTGGAGATGGGCGGGATTCCCATCGTCACGCTGCTCAGTCAGGTCACGGGAATTCCGGCGGCGTTCATTCGCAAAGAGCCGAAAGAATACGGCACTTGCCGCTACGCCGAGGGCGCGTCCCTGCCGGGAAAACGCTTCCTGTTGGTGGAGGACGTCGTTTCCAGCGGCGGCGCCATCGTCGACGCCCTGACAAAACTGAAATCCGATGGCTTGGTTCCGGAAGCCGCCTTGTGCGTCATTGATCGTCAGACAGGCGGGAAAGAGGCCCTGGCAACGCAGGGGCTGCCGCTCAAATCGCTGTTCACGCTGGACGAGGTGGAACGCGCCTAGCCCATGTACTCCCCCTGGAATTCCGTGGGTTTTTGATTTTTTCGGCCAAACAGGCCCCCGACCCACCTTCCGGCCCGGCGTCACCGCTCTTGCTGGGAATCTGCCCGTGACCTAGAATGTCGTGTCTCTGAAGGAGTGCGCAATCGGTCATGATGACGTGAGTTATGGCGATGCATTCCTCGATAGCCGACGGCCTCTGCGAGAGATGCGTGCCCTCTGAACCGCCAGAATTGAATCGAATCTCTGTCCTGGGCGCGACGGGTTCCATCGGTACGAGTTGCCTGGACGTGATCGCTGCGCACGGATCGCGCCTGCAGGCCGTCGCCTTGACCGCTCATCGCAATTGGGAACCACTGGCCCAGCAGTGCCAGCGCATGAAGCCCCGTTTTGCCGTCCTGTCCGATGCCTCGATGCGTCAGCAGATCGGCGGAAATGCCTTCCCGCGCGAAACCGAAGTCTGGTTCGGTGCGGAGGGCCTCGAACGAATTGCTCGCCATCCCGACGTCGACACCGTCGTCTGCGGCATCGTCGGCGCGGCCGGCCTGCGCGGCGCGTGGGCGGCGATTGAAGCGGGCAAACGAGTGGCCCTGGCCAATAAAGAAACGTTGGTCGTCGCCGGTCCGCTGGTGATGCAACTGGCCGCCAAAACCGGGGCCGTGCTGCTGCCCGTCGACAGCGAACACAGCGCCGTCTTCCAAGCCTTGCAGTCGGGACGCCGCCGCGATCTGAAGCGAATCGTGCTGACCGCCAGCGGCGGGCCGTTTCGCGGCTGGTCACGCGAACGCCTGGAACGTGAGGTCACGATCGAGCGGGCTTTAGCCCATCCGACGTGGCAGATGGGGCCGAAAATCACGATTGATTCGGCCACAATGATGAACAAGGCCCTGGAAATCATCGAAGCCCGCTGGCTATTCGATCTGGACGCCGATCAGATTGCGGTGGTCATTCATCCACAGTCGATCGTGCATTCGTTTGTCGAATTCCTGGATGGCAGCGTCGTGGCCCAGCTGTCGCCGCCGGACATGAAACTGCCAATCCAATACGCTTTGACCTATCCTGAACGATGGGCGGCTACCAGTCCCACCATGGACTGGACACGTTCGCACCAGCTGGACTTCTTCCCCCCGGACGACGAGGCGTTTCCCGCCTTGAAGTTAGGATTTGAAGTGGCCCGGCGGGGGGGAACTTGCGGGGCCGTGCTGAACGCCGCGAAGGAAGTCGCGGTCCAACGATTTCTGGAAGGAAATCTCAAATTCGTCGATATCCCGCGCGCGTGCGGTGATATCCTGAAAGAACATAACTTCGACGCTCAACCGACGTTGACGGAGCTGCTTCGTCTGGACGATTGGGCGCGAAAGGAGATGCAACAGTGGAAGTCCTCGCAGTCGATTTAATGCCGTTTCTGAACCAGATCTCGAACATCGCGCTCGCCGCGTTGGGACTCGGTCTGGTCATTTTTTTACATGAACTGGGACACTTCGCCGTCGCCAAATGGTGCGACGTGTACGTCGAACGGTTCAGCATCGGGTTCGGTCCCGTCTTTTTCAGCCGCAAATGGGGCGAAACCGAATACGCGCTGTCGCTGATTCCGTTCGGCGGCTATGTCAAAATGCTGGGTCAGGACGATGCCGACCCCAGCCAGTTGACCAGCGAAGAAATTGCCGCCGACCCCCGCTCGTACGTGGCGAAATCGGTCCTGCAGCGGATGGCCATCATTTCCGCCGGCGTCACCATGAACGTGCTGACCGCCTTCCTATTTTTCATCATCGTCTTCATGGCCGGATTCCCCACCTCGCCCGCCATGATTGGCGACGCGCGGCCCGGCATGCCAGCCTGGGAAGCGGGAATTGCCGCCGGCGATCAGGTCGAAAAAATCAACGACAGCCCGATCTCGACCTTCACCGACCTGCAAATGAGTGTCGCACTGTCGTCCGGCCCGCTCAAGCTGGAAGGAAAGCACGAAGACGAGACCCCATTTGAGATCACCGTCGAACCCGACGCCACCCGATCGCACCCGCAAATCGGGGTGACGCCGATGGAAAGCCTGACGATCTACGACGCGATCCCCGGACGTTTGCCGGCCGAAGGATCATTCCAAAAAGGTGACGAGATCACCGCCGTCGGCGGTCATGAAGTCAAGGACTCGGTGGAATATCACCGGGCGGTCGCCGCCAATACCAGCAACCCGTTGCAAGTCACGGTTCGCCGCAGCCTGGATAAGGACGGCAATCGTCTGCCCAAGACCACCACGGAAACCATCGCCGTCTCGGACAACTTCTTCCGTTCGCTCGGTTTGACGCTCGATTCGGGCCCGATCGCCGCGGTCAGAAAAGGATCGCCGGCCGAAAAAGCAGGCCTGCAGAAAGGCGATAAACTCGCCAATCTGGCCGGCTTGGACATCGGAACCCAACTTGATCCCCTGCAGTTGCCCAATGAATTTGCCAAACGCGCCGGAACCGAGATCGACGTCATCGTGACGCGTCAACAAATCGGCGGCGGACAAGAAAGTGTCACCCTGAAGCTGACACCCGACAATATCCCGGGCTGGCTGGATCAGCCCGAACTGCCCGGCGAACCACTCTCGATCCCCGCGATCGGCGTGGCGTTTCATATCCTGCCAATCATCCTGGCCGTCGCCCCGGATGGCCCCGCCGACAAAGCCGGGATCAAGCCCGGACCGCTGAAACGAATCAGCCTCAGCAAGCGAGCCGATCTGCCCAATAACCAGGACGAAGTGAAAGACTCGACGATTTCCGTCAGCTTTGACGACCCCAATACCAACAACTGCGTCTTCGCATTCTGGCTGCTGCAACGCTTCCCCCACCGCAAGGTCATGCTGACCGTCACGGATGAAGCCAAGCAACTGGATGTCGAAGTCGTACCGCGACCCGATCCGAAATGGCCCTTGCCGGTCGTCGGCATTCGCTTGGACCTGCAAAAGCAGATCCAAAAGGCCGATTCGATCGACGAAGCCGTAGCGATGTCGATCAAGCACACGCGGACATCGGCCCTGAATATCTATCTGACACTACGCAGCCTGGTCACCGGCCGCGTTTCGTACAAGGAATTGCACGGTCCCCTGGGAATCGCCAAGACCGCTTATCGTTTCGCCCAGGAAGGCTGGGTCGCGATGCTGCTGTTCCTGGGTTTCCTGAGTGTGAACCTGGCGGTGCTGAACTTCCTGCCCATCCCCGTGCTGGACGGCGGCCACATGGTCTTCCTGTTGTGGGAGGCGTGTACTCGACGCAAACCCAACGAGAAAATCCTGATCGGAGCCACCTATGTCGGCTTTGCCTTCCTGCTCTGCCTGATGGCCCTGGTGCTGTACCTGGACCTGTTCATCCACCCGTTCTCGAAGAAGTAGTTTTCAACGAACCCCGCCCGCTTCGCGAGCCGCGATGCGGGCGGTAATCAATGACAAAGCTGGCCCGCATCCGACAGGATGCGGGCCAGCTTTTTTTGTGACACCTGTTCGGAGACGCTGACGTCCCGATCGAACGCCCCGTCACGAACCTCCTGTGGGCCGCAGAGGCCGGCCGGCCCCGCCCTTACCGGCGGAAGCCAAACAAACAACTCAATCAGGCATGCGGTTCGGTCATGCTCCAGGGGTCCAGGGCCTTGGTCAGTTCCTCTTCGGACAGGATCTTCTGATCGAGGCACAACTGACGAATGGTCTTGCCCGACTTGAACGCTTCCTTGGCCAATGCCGCCGCCTTTTCGTAACCGATGTACGGGTTCAGGCTGGTGACCATCGCCAGGCTTTGTTCGACACTCGCTTCGCAGGCTTCTGGATTGGCTTCCATATCGAGCGCACACAGATCGATGAAGGCGGTGGAACCTTGCGCCATCAGCGCGACCGATTCCAGTGTGGCATGTCCCATAATCGGCATCATGATATTCAGCTGGAACTGACCGCCGGTCGCCCCGCTGAACGCCACGGTTTGATCGTTCCCCATGACCCGAGCGGCGACCTGCATCAGGCTTTCGCACATCACCGGATTCACCTTGCCCGGCATGATCGAACTTCCCGGCTGACGGTCGGGCAGCATCACTTCATAGAACCCGCAGCGAGGCCCTGAGCCCAGCCAGCGAATGTTGTTGGCCACGTTGAACAGCGTCGTGGCGATCACGCGCAGTTGGCCGTGACATTCGACCAGTCCGTCTCGCTGAGCGTTGCCTTCGAAGTGATTGACCGCCTCGATGAAGGCCACGCCGGTTTCGCCGGCCAAGGCCGCACAGGTCTTTCGGGCAAAGTCGGGATGCGTGTTGATTCCCGTCCCCACCGCCGTGCCGCCCACCGGCAGTTCGAGCACCGCCTGCAACGCCTGCTTGGCCCGACCGACGCTCAGTTCCAATTGCCGAGCGAAGCCGCCAAACTCCTGACCCAACCGCAGCGGCGTGGCGTCGGCCAGGTGCGTGCGGCCGATCTTGATGATCTTGTCCCACTGCTGGGCCTTGTCGGCCAGCACTTCGGCGAACCGAGTCAACGCGGGGATCAGGTTCTGATGGATCGACAGCGCGACCGCCACGTGGATGGCCGTCGGAAAGGTGTCGTTGGTGCTTTGACCCATGTTGACGTGATCGTTCGGATGAATCGGCTTCTTCATCTCGAACCGTGATCCGCCGGTGATCTCGATGGCGCGGTTCGAGATCACTTCGTTGACGTTCATGTTGCTCGACGTCCCCGATCCGGTCTGGAACACGTCGATCGGAAATTCGGCGTCAAACTTCCCGGCCACCACTTCTTTGGCAGCCGCCAGCATCGCGTCGACCTGAGCCGCGGTCAGCGGATTTTTTCCGGTTCCGGTCAGTTTTCCCAAATCGCGGTTCGCCACACCGGCCGCCCACTTCACCAGCCCCATGGCGCGAATCAAATCGGGACGCAGCGTCCAGCCCGAAACGGGAAAGTTTTCCACTGCTCGTTGAGTCTGGGCGCCGTAATACGCCTTGGCGGGAACCTGGACATCGCCCATCGAATCATGTTCGGTACGGAATTCGGTCATCGGAATTGGCTCTACTACAAAAAGGGAAACAGGAAACACGTCCACAGGGTTCGCCAGTCCATCGGACGACGACACTCCAGTGCGGCTCCCGCCAGTATAACGGACCACCGCGTTCACACCGAGCGTGCCCGGATTTCCGGTAGTGGGATTAGCGTGTTGCAGATTTTTCACGCGGCTTGCTCAGCAATAGCCACGCGGAGAGCAGAGAGTATGGAACGACGATCCACAAATATGAAAACATTCCAATTCTTAGTTCCATGTCGCCCGCATCGCCCACGGCTACTACGAATTTCGCTTTGTTTGTGCGCCACTGCCGCCAGTTCCACTCTTTTGATCTCGGGATATCGACCCTAAAAGATAGCTTCACGAATGCCAAGGAATCATTTGGCCCATAACTCACGTCTTCAGAAGCGTATGGCGTCGGTAGCACGCGGTATTGTCCGCAACCAGAAATAAAAGTAATCCATGGCGCAGTGATCACGTCAATTCTGTTAAAACTCCGAATCCACCCCACCGTGAACACGCACGCCAGCACCAGCGTCATCACGCCGACCTTTCGTCGCCACGGCTTGAAGTAGTCGCCCATGATTTGCACGTCCTCGAAATGAAGACGCACCAGCTTATCACCGGGACGTTTCGATCGGAATCCCATCGTCAGAACTTGGTAGCGGGTGAATAGCGCGTCGCGGATTCCGGTGAGTGGTGTCGTTTGAAAAGATTCTCGCATTCTGGTTATCTGCGATCAGTCGGCTTTACCAACATCTCGGCAACGTTCCGCATGAGTTCGGCGAGGAGTCCCTTGATGGCTGTCGCGAAGTTTCTCACGACATGCCAGGCAGCGAATCGCGGTGGAGAAAATCGGACCTTTGGCGACTTCATACCACCATTGTTGTTGTTCCGCGGTCCACAACTCATCCGCACCGCAATCGACACACTGGAATCGAAGGTCTTCGTAGTACTCGGGCGGGCTATAGGAGTTATTTTTGGCTTGCGCCTTAAGATTCGCGGGAATGCGTTTCTTCAACTCCGCTTCGAGTTGATAACGTGGCGGCTTCCGTTGACGTTTTGCCATCTTTCGACCTCCACCACTGCCCGCATCAACGCCTGGAACTTCCGCGGTCAACGAACTGAGTCCGGTTTATCGCCGGCGTTGTCCCGTTTCAACCCCATTCTCAGAACTTCGCTTCTTCGATCCGTTCTCGGGTGGTCCGCCGATGATCTTCGACACCGCTAGACATTGCGTGAATCGTCGCGTGGCCATTCGCTAACTGATCGGGGAACTAGCACACGGCAGAAATTTGAGACGACGGAAGACGAGACGTTTTCTTCACGCGCGAGCTGCTGATCAGAAGCGAGGCCGAGGACAAAATCAGCGACCAGCCGATCAACCCGATGAACCATCGCGGAACGGCCCAGACGATCAGTCGCCCGCCACCCAATGCGTCGGCCGACAAATTACCGTAGCCGAACAGACACCACCGCCAATTCCGCCCGGAAGCGTCAAAGTCAAAAGCACGGCAATTCTCGGGAAGCGTCCGCTGCGACCACAGGATTCGTTCCGCGATCCATTGTTGTTCCATGTCGGCGGGCATCCATGGCGGCGGTGATCCCTCAGCGGAATAGGCAGAGGCCCACATGACATGGCCACCCGTCGAGAACAACGCACCATTTCGCGCGAACAACAGGGATTTGAGCTCGCCCACGGTGACCACATCCCGCTGAGGCCCCGGCAACGCGAGGCAAACCGCCCCCAAAAACAACATCACCATGCCGGACTGGAATCGCCAGCCGCGTTCGACAACGAAGCGATACAGGAAAATGAAAAACTCTTTCATCGTTCACGTCCCTCGAAACAAAGACGCCCCCGTTGTTCACCGGGGCGATTCGATCGGAAACAAATTCTCAAATCCGATACGAGCGGAATAACGTGTGTCAGAGATTTGGTAGCGAAGTGCACGGGCGATTTGTTGAACGACGAATCCATCGCACCATCGTCGAGATCCCGTATCCCCAGACGAAACTGTTGAGTCCAATTAATAGACACTTCGCCACAATATCGAATTGCGCCAGAAAATCAGATTGGATCATTGCGCCGGGAGCTAAAAATGGCCAAACGATGGGGAAGCCCAGAATCGAGGCAGCGACCACGTAAACCTCGGGATATTGGCGGCCACCATTAAACTGAAATAGAGCCAGCAATGCCCAGCCGCAGGCGTTCAGAATGGCTAGCCGTCCGCCCAAGTTTGGATATCGTCGATTGTCCATGATTTCGCACTCCCTGAAGAAGAAGTCGCCGCAGCTGATCACGGGACGTCTCGCGTGACATTCAAATTCTCAGAATCCTGTCCTGGGTGACTAGCGTGGGTCAAGAAATTTCTGCTGCCTTTTACTGACTTTCGTGGCTTGCTGAGCAGCAGCCACGCCGAGAACAGGGTCAGCGGCAAGACGATCGACCAGAAGGGAATTGAAACAATCGGCACCGGCATCACGAATGCTCCAACGGTCGTCGTCCCATCGTTTGCAGAATTTGTGTATTGTCCCGATTCGTACGCTAAGCAATTGAGTCTGTGGTTGCTGCTTCCAAAGCCAACGATCGAGTGTTCTTGGATAGGAATCGTCGCAAACTTTCGAAAGTCGATGAGATTTGGGTCTAACGGGTGAGCCGCGAGACCATTGATCCACCCCGCTGCAAACACGCACGCCATCACCAGCGTCGCTACGCCAATCTTTCGTCGCCACGGTTTGAAGTAGTCGCCCATGATTCACGCCCTTTGAAACCAAGACGCCCAGCTTATCGCGGGGCGTCTCGCGTGACATCCAATTCTCAGAATCCGATCGTGAGTGGTTAACGTATTGGGACATTTTGGGTGGCGATGCCGACAGATTTTTGGGCAACTCGCGGCTTGCTGAGCAGCAACCATGCGGAGAGCATCGTCAGCGGGATGACGACCATGCGGTAATAAGTGTCCACTGATCGTCCATAATAATTTATGGGGCCGCCACCACCGCCAAAGTCGCCGAAGTTAACGAATCCGAACGAGGTGCCTAAATTTCTTTCGTCAATATACTCGGGCTCGGCGCTGTCAATTGGACTCGTCTCGAACTCGATGTAACCGGGCCGATGTTTTCCAGTGGAGAAGCCGACGCCCACGCGCCCGGACCATGACATAGCCATAATTGCGCATCCGAACTGATGAAAACGCAAATTCAACACGTCGTCCGAATGAAGACTTCTGACCCATCCTGCCGCTAATACGCATGCCACCGCCAGCGTCACCACGCCCAGCTTTCGTCGCCACGGCTTGAAGTAGTCGCCCATGATTCACACGCCCGTTGAAAAGAAGTCGCCTCAACTTATCGCGGGGCGTCTCGCGTGACGTCCAATTCTCAGAATCCGGTCGTCGGTGGTTAGCGTGGGTCAGAAATTTGAGTGTCTGATTTCTTCAGATTGACGGCGAGAATTCTCTCAAGAATCGTGATCACCACCTGAATGACAGCGCCAACAGCGCCAACAAGGCTCAGGATCACCAGAGATATTCCGATGACCCGGGGAAGGTGCGGATAGGCCATCACCGCCGCCAGGAGCAAGAACACGGCAATGTACAACCGGCGAACTTTTGGCCCTAATCGAGCAACCCATAATATCAATGGCGGGGGGGCGGGTTGATGATCCATTTCCAATCCCTATCGGTGTCAAGGCGGCAAGGCCACTGGAAACAAACAGACGACAGCGGATGGGCGAGCGTCTCGACCGCGATTAGATGATCCCCGAATAATGAAGGATCCACGCCAGAACCGACATGCCTCCCAAGACGGCAATCCCAAATAGGACGCCGAAACCAAGTCCCATGAGGGAGCCATAACTCAACCCATAAAGTATCTGCAACCAACGTGACGACATTTTTGAGTTCATGACTATCCCGCGATGAGCAGTAATTGAGCAATACGGATCAAGGGTTGTCAGACGGTGTCTTGCCCGATGAGACCAATCGGAACGTCGGCTGGTGCTGAAGTCGGTTTCGCAACTCGTGGCCGGGCGAGCAACAGATAGGCCGACAGCAGAGTCAGTGGGATGACGATGGACCAATAAGGAATTGCGAAACAGGTTGCGAACGCATCGTGATTATTAAAATGCGAGTCGAACGATGCAAGGCAAAATCTCTTGCAATCGACAGCCCTCTGGGTCTGTGAAGACATCGTGAGAAAATGATTGTCCGCCCAACGAAACGTTTCCCATGTGAAGTGCGTTGCTTGTTTAGACCCATTGGAATGCGTTTTCACGAAAATAAGGCATCGACATGCCGACAACAATTGAATTGAGGAATCGTTTCCATAGGTGAGGATGAAGCTGTCGTGTTTGCTGTAGCAACGTATCAACCCCGCCATCGCTACGCACGCCAGCACCAGCGTCATCACGCCGATCTTTCGCCGCCACGGCTTGAAGTAGTCGCCCATGTTTCACACGCCCGTTGAAAAGCAGACGCCCCAGCGTATTACAGGGCGTTTCGCCTGACATCCCATTCTCGGAATCCGGTAGTGGATGAATACAAATGTGTCCGTTTTTTCAGGCCGCTGAAAGGCGCAGTCCTAGACGTGTGTTGGTCCTGATTTCGATGATCGCGTTTTACTGAGCAGCAACCAGGTCGACACCACCGTCAGCGGGATAACAATTGACCAGTAGGGGACGATCCAGATGTTGTGATGTTCAATGTGGATTTCATCGAGGCCGTGACCGTAGTGGGCCACGCCACCAGCGAATCCACACCAGTACCAGTTCCAGTCCCAGCGGGAATAATTGCGGGGGTCAGTGGAACGAGAAATCTTGACGAATCGATTGCCGGGCAAAAACGCCATCAATGGTGTTGACTGTTTATTATGAAATTCAAATCCGCTCCTGCTTTCCCAGCCAATCGAACTATCCGTTGACACCAGACCATCGGTTCTGTCAGTCCAGGTATGAAATCGGACTTCATCATGGAAGGCAACGCTTCTGAGCCATCCGACCATCAATAAACACGCCAGCACCAGCGTCACCACGCCGATCTTTCGCCGCCACGGCTTGATGTAGTCGCCCATAAGGATTGCTCGCGTCGAGTGCCTAAAGCAAAAGCCCCCGGATTGTATCCAGAGGCTGTCACACCAAACAATAGACGCCATGTCATATTTTTGCCATTTCTTCTGTCAGCTCTCGGATCGTTCTTCAGCCGATATCGTGGCCGATACTTCCCGCTTCCGTGGCTGGCTGAGAAGAAGATAAACGGAGAGTAGAGTCAGTGGGACAACGAGGGTCCAATGCGGAAGTTGACACCATTGTGCCGCAACGTTCGTATTTCTGATTCCGAAATCCATGTCACCCACCGAGAAGGCGTGATCAGGAAACGAAGTCGTCAACGTGGTACCCGCAAAGTTCCAATGCCAACTCATCGTGCTTGCCTTTTCCGAGGTCCACAATCGGGTGGGGATCGCCTCGTCGGTTTCGATATGAAACATGGCCATGATCAAGCGGTCGGAACCGGACACCAGCATGAGAGACGACGGCATACCAAACGGAAAGATAAACGTGTCCTGAACGAAAGGACTTCTCACCCACCCCGCCGCAAACACGCACGCCAGCACCAGCGTCAGCACGCCAATCTTTCGCCGCCACGGTTTGAAGTAGTCGCCCATGATTCACACGCCCGTTGAAAAGCAAACGCCCCAGCGTATCCCGGGCGTTTCGCATGACATCCCATTCTCCGAATCTGGCAGTGGGTGATTAGCGTGTTGGGAAAAATTCAAGTCGGGTTCACAACTCGCGGCTTGCTCAGCAACAGCCACGCTGAGAGCAGTGTCAGCGGGGTGATGATGGAAAAGTAAGGGATCGCCACAAATGTTCCTCGATAAATGTCGTCGTCGGCACTCGCTTCAACGATGTCGAAACCACTGACCCTGCATCGCCAAGTGACTTTTGGGTAGTTGGCGAGAAGGAAGCCCATGTCGTCGCTTGGTCTCCACTGCCATCTTGGGTAGCTGTTTACATAAAATGTCTCCTCATCCCATGGCAAAAGGAAGTCAGAGCTTAGGGAGACCGATTTTTGAAAGATCGCCATATTTCGCGTGAACATCACCTGATGAAGATACGCCCCTTTTTCTCCGGGGAACCACAGGAAGTCTACGAAAAACAACCCTCTCACCCACCCCGTCATGAACAAGCACGCCATCAAGAGCGTCACGCATCCGACCTTACGCCGCCATCCTTGGAAAAACACGACCATGATTCACGCGGCCTTGTAACGAACGAAAACGAAAAAACGCCACCGATCAACAACCGGAGGCGTCCCTGATTACCCGTATTTGTCTTGAGCTGCAATCCCACCTCACGCCAATAAGAACTTCGGATCGACGCCGTTCTCGTACATCTCGTGAATCGGGACGGACAGCTTCACACCCATCCACCATGAACATCAAGGCCGTGACCAGCATCACCACGCCAATCCTACGTCGCTCCTTTTTAACGTAGTCGCCCATGAGGATTACCCACGTCGCGTGTAAAAAGTAAAAGCGCCCGGATTGTATCCAGAGGTATTAGCGGCGAACAACAGACGCCATGTCATCATTCAGCCGCTGATTCGATCATTTCTCGGTTCGTCCGCTGGCCGTCGCGGCGTTTGTTTGACCAGCGTGTCGCTCCCATCGTTGTGCCGTTTGGCAGAGACAGATGGGATCATTAGAGGTAGCCAAGCGATGACGAAAGCCGTCATTGCCACCGGGACTCCGATCAGGGCACCCATGGTGATGAATTCTCGCACCGAGAACCAAAAGTAGTTCCAGCCATTCCATTTCGGTATTTCGGATTGTCTGCCGGTAAAGAAACTGAGCCAACCTCCCAAGAGGCCACTGGCAAAGATGCAGCCGAGCCAGACAATCACACCGATTTTCAAAGCACGCATTGAAATACCCCCTCCCTTGAAACGCGCAAACGCCAGTTCATCGCCGGGCTGTTCGACTTCAATCCCGCTCTGAGAACATTCTAGGCGAGTCGACGAATTCGCGAGAAAAGCGGACCTGACAGTCGTCCTGAATGACATTCCTTCCCGACGGGGCCACCTTGGGAACTGCGGCACAAGGACACACGCACAAGGACATCGGGCGTTGACAATCACCTCGGGACGACAGCGGACTGATCGAAGAATCGACGAAGTTTTCCGATTCGTATTAAAATCGGGGCACTCAGCCGATCAGCTGGCTGAGGTTCATTTTCAGGGGTAGATTTTATGATCGCGCTATTCGGCAAACACCCACTCATCGTGGGATTTGTGCTTGGCTATGCGCCACCACTGTATTATGCGGTCGATGGAATTCGCCACGAGCTGACCTCTGTCGCATCGCTGCCGCCAAACACCCCCATTTGTGGCATGGGCATGCTGTGGGCATGGATCATGATCCTCTGTATCGGGCCGGCACGGGCGCGATCGGCGCGGCCATCGGTGATGCCTGCTGCAGACATCCTCAGAAAGAGATCCCACAGCAATCGCCATGAGGGCAACCCAGGATTTCACCCGAATGGCACTAACTTAAGGGAACTGGTTTCGCTTTCGCTCGCGGCTTGCTCAGCAGTAGCCACGCGGAAAGCAGAGCCAGCGGGGGGGGGCTTTGCCCGTTTAATGTGAGTTGCCCGAATATTCGGTGACTTGCCCGTTTATTCATTTCTCGCCGATCGCTGGCGGTTTCGCAATTCGCGGCTTGCTGAGCAACAACCATGCGGAAAGCAGCGTTGGCGGCAACACGATGGCCCAGAAATGCACAGTGAGCGTTGTACCTTTGGAAATTACTCGCCCGGCGGTAGTCACCTCTCCTATGCCCCACGCATACGCAAAGCTATCTTTTGCATTGGCGTTTCCATGTTCTGATCTAATCGGAGACGCCGACCACTGCGGTTTTGTTTGGAGTGAATATTCACGATACCAAGCGAATTCAATCGTCCCGAGTCTGCTACTAATGGTAACCAGTGGGTAGTGGCTGGTTGAAAAAGCGACAAAATCGCCAATGAAGCGACTCCGAATCCAGCCAGCCAGCAGGATACACGACACCACCAATGTGAGCACGCCAATCTTTCTTCGCAGCGGTTTTAAGAATGCACCCATGATTCACCCAACCGATTCTGTCACAGGTTCAATTGGCGATTTGGATTCTGATCGTCGTGGTTTTGAAAGGAAAAGCCAGCATGAAATCAGAGTGAGGGGAATGACCAGCCACGAGTACGACAATTTCCAAATTGTCACTCGAACCGCACCCATCGAGCCGTCGTGCTGAGTCTCACCAATTTCGAAGCCCAGGAATCGGTACTTCCACTGGAATTGATCCTCGTTACTCAGGATTGCTCCAAACAAATACTCTGCAACACTACTCGCATATTCGTCGAAGAGTTCAACGGCATATTCGTTAATTTGCGTTGACCATTTTGACGCGTCAAGAGGTACGACGCGCTGCCAGAAAATGCTGCCGTTGAACGAAGCAAACCAATTGAGTCTGTAATCTTGGTCTTTCATCGAGAATCGATTGACACCGTCGAGACTTCTCACCCATCCCGCCGCGAACACACACGCCATCAGCAGCATCATCACGCCGATCTTTCGCCGCCACGGCTTGAAGTAATCACCCACGATTCACACGCCCGTTGAAAAACAAACGCCCCAGTGTCTCCCGCGGTGCTTCGCGTGACATCCCATTCTCAGAATCCGGTAATGGGTGGTTATCGTGTTGCGGGTTTTTCTCGCGGCCTGCTCAGCAACAACCATACGGAAAGCAGGGTCAGCGGGATGACAATCGACCAATACGGTATCAGACAGACAATGTGACAACATTGTGGCGGCAAAAAATAGCCCAGTCTGAATCCGTTTGTGTTAATGAACCAGATGAATTCGTCGTAGCAGTCGAAGTCGACATCATTCGGGTCGTTCTCCACGACATCGTGATCTGGCATTGCCCAAATAGTTTTGTCCGCAGACCCTCTGATGAATAGAGCGAAATCGATCGAATTATTAATCGAACTAATTCCAACCTCAAATCGGCCATGTATCGGGGCTCCAAAATTGTCGGTGATGGACTTGCTCCTCATCCACCCCGCAGCGAATACGCACGCCATCAGCAGCGTCACGACGCCGGCAACGATATTGCAAACAACGTGGGTTTCTTGGATAGGTTGATTGCCCGAGATCGCCTTATCCCGAGACGACGCACGGGTAAGTCTTCTCTGTAACACTTTGCAGATGCAGCTGTTGCGTCCACTGTGCG
>CAIQIR010000028.1 GCA_903871875.1 uncultured Schlesneria sp. | reverse complement strand
TGGCTACCTTTTTGGACCAACACGATTTCTCGATTCACACACGGAAGGCCATCGTTAACGACCTGCGGAAGTTTGCCAAATGGTTCACCGAATCGAACCGGGAACTTTTCACTCTGAGAAGAGTGACGACCAGGGACGTCGTTGATTTTCGAAACCATCTGCATCGGGACAAGAAGCAAGCGGTCGCCACGGTCAATCGGGCATTGGTATTGATTCGTCGTTTCTTCGATTGGATTGTTCAGCAGGGACACGTTCCATCGAATCCCGCCAAAGCAGTGAAGGAATTACGTCGTCAGCAACTGGCCCCAAAAGGATTGGAGCGGTCAGACGTTCGACGGTTGTTGCGAGAGATTGAATTACGACAGGACATTCGTGGGGGAGCAATCTTTCACTTGATGCTCTACACGGGTTGTCGTGTCAGTGATTTGGTGAACCTCGAACTGTCCGACCTGATGATTTCAGAACGAACTGGTGCCATCGTCTTTCGTCATGGCAAAGGCAACAAGCAGCGAACCGTTCCGTTGCCACTGCCCGCACGAAAGTCGTTGCAGGATTATTTGGAAACTAGACCACCAGTCGCATCACAGAACGTGTTCATCGGTGAACGAGGACCGATGACCGATGCAGGCATTCGAGTCCTCTGCCGAAAATACAGTGCCGTGATTGGGACTCGACTGCATCCCCACATCTTCCGACATTCGTTCGCCAAGCAGTTCCTGGCAGACAACGGAAACGACTTGGTTTCGCTGGCTCAAATCCTGGGGCATGAGAATTTGAACACGACCAGCCGTTACAGCCAGAAGAGTGAGCAGCAGTTGGCAGCGAGTTCGGAACGGGTGAATTGGTGAAAAGACTTGCATGTGGCTCTTGGTCTCGTGCGAGTCAATCGTTGGCCCATTTGAACGCATAAAAGCGCATGGCATCCTCGACTCGTCGGGTGCGGAGTCTGCACTTCATCCCTTCATCCGGTCGTTTAAGGTCGTCTTTTTTTTGAGATACGTTAGAGGCATTTGTTATTAGAGCCGTCACGGAATGATTTCTTTAATCGCAGTGACAAAATACACCTTTCCTCCAATACTTCGTTTCTCCACCTTGAATATCACATCGCATTTGTGAAAGAATCCTGCTTCCAGCTGACTCACTTGCTTCGCTTGGTCCGGTGTTAGAAGAAGGTTCAAGTCGCTGCTGTCGAAAAAGAAATTCCCAACCTGCGGGGCAGAGTCCTTTTTAACGCTCCCATCACGGGCAATCATCAACCAATTGTCGCTGTTGCCTTTTTTCGTTATATCTTCGGCACAAAGCCACAGCTTCCTTTTGAATGTCATTCCGACGAAATCACCAGGGAACTTCGCAATCGTCATGATGGGTGTGATATCATCGGATGTAACGGGGGCGGCAGTGCCGGACTTAGTTTCATGAGGCGTTGATGGTGAACTGGGCTGCTGCTGCTGAGTGGTAAGCGACTTCTTCGAAGCTTTGACGAATGCGATTCCCCCTGAGAATGGAGTGGCTTCTTCAAACTGCGGCTGAGTGAGCCAATTCCCTTGTTTGTCAATGTAGCCCCACAACTCTCCAATCTTGACTGCTGCAATACCCTCGGAAAATCGCTGAGTTTTTGTGAACTGGGGTTCAATCGAGAATCTCCCTCTTTCATCGATAAATCCCCATTTTTCTTCCTTCGCTGCACCCAAGGACACTGCTGCGTTTCCTTCAGAAAACGGTTCCGCGGAGGTGAAGCGGTGCGGGATAGCGAGGTTGCCATCGGCTCCCAAAAAGCCGCATTTGCTCCAGCTATCGTCACTGACGCCTGTCCGAATTAAAGTGTCGAGGTCGTTGGGATTGACTACGGGAATAAGTGAATCGCCTCGTTTCAGGCCCATCCTCATTTCACAACGGACATTCGTGAACGCATCGCCGTGGGCAGTGACAAGCCTCATTTCGAACATGCTTCGGGTCTTATGGGACATCCCAAACAGGACGGTGGCATGCGGGGATTCCAGTTCGTCTTCATCCAGACCGTCTCCCCATGAGCAGCAATGGAATATCGTGTTGGATTGTAGCGCAAGCGTGAACTTACCGCTTCGGTCGATAATACCCCATGTTCCGGTGTCTTTGTCATCGAACACGAACTGCTTGTCCCACACGATTGCATAGCCGGAATGAAATGGGAGGATGTTGAAGTACTTGCAGCCTACAATCTCGTTACCATTTTCATCAATGACGCCCCACCCGCCTTTGGCGAATCCGCCAGAAACGGTCCCTTTGCTAACGCATGCCCGGTCATTTGCGAATCCACTGACGGCTGTGAATTGACAAGGCACTACCTCGTCGCCGGCCTTTGAAACGAATCCCCATACTTCGCCCCTTCGCACCGCAGCGAGTCCATTTTTGGCGAATGGTCGTGCTTCTGCAAACCGAGGTGGAATAATCCATTTCCCGGTCAAATCGATGAATCCCCAACCATCAGCGTTCTTGACAGCAGCTAAACCATTTGAGAAGAGTGTTGCATGCTCAAACTGGAACGGAATCAACGTCGTGCCATTACGGTTGATAAATCCCCAACTATTAGGCCCGTAACCGGCTTTTGCAGGAATTGGTAAATCACCGAAACCGGGATTCATCTTCCGCTCCCGCTTCGGGTCGGCTCCACTGCCAATATGTTCAAATCGACAAGACGCAATGAGGCGACCAGTTGTGTCAATGATTCCCCACTTGTGTGGAATGTTTTCAGGTGGTACGGCTTGTGGCTCTGGCGTCGATGTAGGCACCTCTGTGGATTGTGGCTGTGGAGTCGTTGTTCGCACTCCTGTGACATGCTGCGGATTTGGCACTTCTGGCCTTGGTTGACTCACAAAGGAACTTAGACCGCCACAACACATCAACATCATCACGCCCGCGCAAGCAAGGATAAACGATCACGAGAGCGACGTGTTCTTTGTGGCCACCTGTAACGATGCCTCGAAGTTGCCGCCGGAGTTCGCACGCGCTGAGAGGTTCGACGGCGTGTTCTTCGTTGACCTGCCGGGCGAAAAGCAGCGAGAAGATATTTGGGGAATTTACACGCAGCACTACGGACTCGACGCGAAGCAGGCCCGGCCGGACGACACCAACTGGACTGGCGCTGAGATCAAATCGTGCTGCAGGCTCGCCAGTTTGCTGGATGTGCCGCTCGTTCAGGCTTCGCAGAATGTTGTGCCCGTGGCTGTCACTGCGGGCGACAAGATCGAGCAGCTTAGGCAGTGGGCTTCAGGAAGATGTTTGTCGGCGGATCGGGCCGGTGTTTATTCGCGGTCGGAAGGGGTGAGTGGCGGTCGGGTGCGGAGAGTCATGCGGGAGCCGGGGGTTAATTGAGAAGCCAAACATAGGCGATTCCAGTGGTGGACGATGAATTGGGATAACCACGCTTGATTTGAGGCGTCACAAACATGCTCCTGCCGCATAAGCCATCGCCGCTTCTATCTCATTTTCGATCTGCTGAAGTGCCTCGCCTTCACCATTGATTCCTGATGCTGCGGCCGCCTCCGTTGTATCGCGAGTTCCCAGCCAGACCTCGCCGGAAGGCTCCTGCCATACGAGGATTGTCGTCTGGAGTGTCATGCTCGCTAGCGGATTGCGGAGCATCAACTGCAATCTGACCTCAGTGCTCTCAAAAGTGAGTTGCTCGGTCAGCGGAAGTTCACTGCCAGCTTTCGCTGCATTCGTGTTGAGTGAAATCCGTGTCGACAACCCAACTCCTTGCGACTGAAAGGCATCTACGAGCCGATCAGCTGTTGCCTTCGCTGAATAGGCGCTTTCCATGCACTTCATCAACTGTGGGCTGACCGGAGGTGCTATTTTGCGGTCGAAAGCCCCTGCAATACGGCGAGCTAATTCCGACAACTCCACGCCGCCCTTGTTGCAACACAAAGTGACGCAGAGCAGTTCCGATGGATCTGTGAAGCGACTGAGATGGCAGGAAAAGCCGGGCACATCACCCCGAATATCCATGGCTCCTTTGTGACCGAGAAATCGCCAGCCACAGTGGCTCGGCGTGGCCGAGCCGTCACCGAGCTTCACCGCATGGAAGAGAAAATCTCGGTTCTCCTTCTTGTTGATCAGCATGTTGCCTGCAAGGCCTATATCCCAAAGGCTGATGTCTTCGGCCGAAGCCCAAACCGCGCCGTTGGCGAACGACCCACTCTGGCTGTTGGCTGGCACAACCAACGATTTGCCGTTCGTCGTAGTGGAACCGACAGCGACTTCAGTGGGGTCGATATACGGGCGGTCCGTCAAGAATTTCCGATGCTTTCCACCTTTGGCTTCGACCTCTGTCTTTCGTTCAGCAAAGCCGGATGCGAAGCAGGTGTTCTTGAGATTAAGCCTTTCGATTTGATTGCGAATGATGTATTCCTCGTAGCTCATGCCGGAGGCTCGCTCAATGACAAGACCGAGTAGGAAAAAGTCTGTGGCGCTGTTGGCGACTCGCGTTCCGGGCAGACTGGTGAGTGGAAGATCTTTGACCAAGGCGATCACTTCCTCGGGCCGATACTCGGCAGCCGGCTGGAACATCGCCTGCTTCGAGTAATCGGGCAATCCCGAGGCGTGTGCCATCAGTTGCCGGAGCGATATCTCCCGCCATGCCTCAGGCAAGTCTGAAATGTGCTTGTCTAACGGTTCATCGAGCGAAAGCTTGCCTGCTTCAACAAGCTGCATGACTGCGACGGCAGTGTAGGCCTGTGTCATCTGGCCGACATTCCAGAGGGTCTTCGGAGAAGCCAGCAGCCTCTTGTCGATATCACTGACGCCGTAGCCGACAAGCCGCGAGATATACGGTGCCTGCACGATAGCCAGCGTCATGCCGGGAATGTCGTGATCCCGCATGAAGTCACCGACCATCATGTCAATGGTCTGCCCGTCCAACTGCACGTCGGAATTGCCTCGCTCAGCGCGAGCGGATGTGCTCACGGCCACCAAGGCTCCGATGACTATGACGAATCTCGACAGTTGGCGGAGCATGAGTGGCTTTCAGGCAAAAAAGTTTCAAAGGGCACAACTCAGAGCAGGTCTGATGAGGTCGCACGGCCGCACTTCACTATACCGCTGCTGGACGATTCACGCGAACCACTCTCGAGACCACACCAAGCCTGACATGAGAGCCAGTGGGCTTCAGGAAGATGTTTGTCGGCGGATCGGGCTGGCGTGTATTCGCGTGAGCAAGGGCAAGACCGGGCAAGTGTTACAGGGAGTGCCGTCCATTTCAATCAAGGCAAGTATGCCGACGCCGTGAGTGATTTTAAGCACGCCGTAGAGCTTGAGCCAGGAAATTCCGAATACTTCAAGAAACTCGCTTATGCTCTCTCAAAAGCGGAAAATCATGATGAAGCAG
>CAIQIR010000027.1 GCA_903871875.1 uncultured Schlesneria sp. | reverse complement strand
TGGTGTTGCCGTTCTTGCAGAACCATTGCCTGGCATGTCACGGATCGAAAAAGCAGGAAGGCAAACTGGATTTAAGCGACAACTTGAGTCTCGCGGCGGTCGTCAGGAATCATCGAGTCTGGGAGCATGTCGTTGAGCGGTTGGTCGCCGAAGAGATGCCTCCGCCCAGCGAGTCGAAACAGCCGTCAGCAGAATCGCGAAAGGCGGTCATCGCCTGGAGCCGAACTCTGAGCGATTACGAAGCTCGCCGAAACGCCGGTGATCCCGGAACCGTGCTGGCACGGCGGCTGAGCAACGCAGAATTTGACAATACCATTCGCGATTTAACCGGCCGCGACATTCGCCCCACCAAAGAATTCCCCGTCGATCCGGCCAACGAAGCGGGGTTTGACAATTCGGGCGAATCGTTGACCATGTCCCCCGCTTTGGTGAAGAAATATCTGGCGGCCGCGCGATCCGTCGCCGATCACTTGGTGCTCACCCCCGCTGGGATCGTATTTGCCCCCGATGCGGCCGTCACCGAAACCGATCGTGACAAGTTCTGCGTCCACCAAATCGTCGATTTCTACAATCAGCATGAAGTCGATTACGCCGATTACTTCTTCGCCGCCTGGCAATTTCAGCATCGCGAAAGATTGGGGCGACCGCACGCGGCCTTAAGCGACTTCGCGACCGCACCTGGAAAGCCCCTGTCGCAGGAACCGTCCGCCAGTCAAAAGCACGAACGGCGAATTGACGACGACTCCATCATTCCTGGGTCGAAGGCCTCCGCGTTAAGTGCAAAGTACCTCGAGACTATCTGGACGGCGCTCTCCACACCCGAAGAAGTTGGGCCGCTGGCCGAACTGCAAAACGAATGGAAACATGTGTCGTCACTGTTCGATGGCCAACCACTGATCAACGATCCCTCGACGCCCACCGCCGCGCCAGCACCGGATTGGCGACCCGAGGTCAGGCGAGGTTGTGAAAAGTTGCGGGAATTGGTCCTGGCACTTCGAAAAGGCCTCGACCCCAAGATCGACAAATTGCACCTCAAGGGAGGTTCCGATGGCAGTCAGCCACTGGTCCTGTGGTGGAACCGACGGATCGCTGCGGCCCGACGGAATTATGTGGGCGACGGTCAGGACACGGCACTTGACGCCGCGCGTCGGCGTTTTTGCCGCGTCTTCCCGAATCAATTCGCCGTGACCAGCCGGGGACATTACGCCGATCCCAATCTGGGCGTGAACGTCCGGCTGCTGACAGCCGGCTTCCATTTAATGCAGGGGTACTTCCGCGATGATGAACCGCTTTGCGAACTGGTACTCGATCAATCCGACAAGGCCGAACTTGACCTTCTCTGGCAGACCTTGAATCTCGTGACACTCGTCCCCATTCGCCAGTACAAAGATTTCCTGTTCTTCGAGCGAGCCGAGCCGCCTCAGTTCGCGGACGAACCCGAGTTTGATTTCGCCCGTCCCGAAAACAAGGATGTTACCTCACAGTCCAAGCTGGGCCGAATGCGAGATCTGTATCTGAAAAAGGCTCGCAAGAAAAACGCCAGCCCGCAGGTCATCGAGGCGATTGAAACCTATTTCGCCACCATGTCGGCGGACGTCCGCTGGATCGAGCGAACTCAGATTGAGGCTCAACCGACTCATCTCAAGGCACTGGTCCAGTTCGCCGAACGGGCTTTCCGGAGACCGTTGTCATCCGAGGACCGCAATGATCTGCTCAAGTTCTATCACAGCCTGCGAGACAACGAGGGACTGAGTCACGAGGAAGCGGTCCGCGATTCGATCGCCAGTGTCCTCTTGTCGCCCCAGTTCTGTTACCGCTTCGATTTAGCCTCACCAGGAGACGCCGTCAGACCGCTGAGCGATAACGAACTGGCCAGCCGACTGAGCTACTTCCTGTGGTCGAGTATGCCTGACCGGGAACTGTTATCACCGTCTGAACGGGGCAACCTCCGTGAGCCGGCCGTGCTGATGACCCACGCACGGCGAATGCTGCGTGATCAGCGAATTCGAGGACTGGCGAGCGAATTCGCCGGCAACTGGTTGGATTTCCGCCGCTTCGAAGAACACAACAGCGTCGATCGCGAGCGATTCCCCTCGTTCACCAACGAACTGCGACAAGCGATGTTCGAAGAGCCGCTGCAGTTTTTCATCAACGTCGCCAGCCACAATCGCTCGGTCCTCGATTTTCTGGACGCAGACTACATCTACGTCAATCCGCTGCTCGCCAAACACTATGGCATGAATATCGAACATCTTGGTGCATCCGACGACGGCTGGGTGCAGGTCGATCGCGCCAATGAATTCGGTCGCGGGGGCTTACTCGCGATGTCCGTATTTCTGACGAAGAATTCGCCCGGTTTGCGAACCAGCCCGGTGAAACGTGGATACTGGGTAGTACGTCGGTTACTGGGCGAACACATTCCCCCTCCGCCGCCCGATGTCCCGGAACTGCCGAAGGATGAAGCCAGTCTGGGCGAATTATCGCTACCACAACTATTGGCTCGGCATCGTGATCACAAGGCCTGCGCCGGTTGCCATCAACGATTCGATTCAATCGGATTGGTTTTCGAGGGTTTCGGCCCGATCGGTGAACGACGCGATCGAGATCTGGGAGATCGTCCCATCGAGATCAAGGCCCAGTTCCCTGACGGTGCGGAACGAACGGGTGTCGATGGTCTTCGCCGCTACCTGATCGAAACCCGCCGTGACGAATTCGTCAATAACCTGTGCCGCAAGTTATTCTCGTATGCTCTCGGTCGCAGTTTGATCCTGTCGGATAACCCGACCATCGAACAGATGCAGGCGAAGCTTGCGGCTGACGGATACCGATTCGAAAGCCTGATCGAATCGATTATTACCAGCCCGCAATTTCTGCAGAAACGGGGAATGGATTGAATGGTCGCGTGGGACGGTCGGCCCCCCTGAGTGGAATGACCATTTTGAACTTGAGACATCTCACAATGAAAAAGGTTCAGCACAGGGCGACCGTGCTGAACCTTTTCAATTCTTCATTTCGGATTACCGACATTCCCGTGTGAACATCACTTCAGCTTCTCGACTTGCTCCTGGATCGCCTTGCTGTCATCAGCGGCCTTCACCATCGTATTTTTCGCTGCAATCTTCCCAGATTTGTCGATCACGAACGTCCAGCGTTGGGCGGTGACGGTCCGCGTCAGTTTTTCTTCCTTGCCATCAATCGTGGCCGTGACCGTCTTTTCTCCGACCGTGATCGGCACGCCGAATTTATCGGCCACTTTGCCGTCGTTATCGGCCAACAGAGTGAAATTCAGTTCGTGAGCTTTCTTGAACAATTGATGGTTTCGTACCGAGTCGCCGCTGACGCCAACGACTTCGACACCTTTTTGCGTCAACGCCTTCATGTCGTCACGAAATCCGCAGGCCTGCTTCGTGCATCCGCCGGTCATATCCGCGGGATAGAAATAAACCACGATCACATTTTTTCCGACATGATCGGCTGATTTCCAGGTCTGACCCGAATCGTCGCTCGCTTCAAACACAGGAGCGGCGTCTCCGACCTTCAGGTCGACGGCGGGCTGAGCTCCCGCACCCTCGGCCAGCAATCCCAGAAATACAATTATCAGTCCCAACAAGCTGAAATGTTGCTTCATGATTTTCTCCTAAAAGTCGTCCGTCACGAGGTCATCTCGGCATGATGCCAAGTTTCCTGTGGCATGCTGTTTCTCCACCTGCCCTTGCGAGTAGCATACGTCTTCGGGAAATTCAGCGTCAACTAACGGGTCTTCGCATGCTGTCGTCGTTTCTTGTCCGCCGCCTGCTGATGTTATTTGGCGGCTTCGGCTTGGTCTGTATTTTCACCCTGGGTCTCGTTGCGCTGTCTGTCCCTGGGACAGAACCGGTGTCGATTCTGCGTTGGCGAATCATGTTCTCGGCCATCATCCTGTTGATCGTCGGCCTGACTCTCCTGGCCCAGTTAGCCCATCGCTGGTTGACCCCGCTTGTCGAATTGACCCGGGCCTCCCAAACGATGTCCGCAGGACAATATCCCGAACGGGTCGCGTCAGAATATGACGACGAATTGGGGCGATTAACGCAGGCCTATAATGAAATGGTGCAAAAGGTCGAAGCCCGGATCACTGACCTGCAACATAGTCGTCAACGCGTGGCCAGTGATAATGAACAACTCGCCACGGTTCTCGAGGCCATGGTGGAAGGAGTGATCGCCGTCGATCAGGATGAACGAATTCTGCTGGCGAATATGGCGGCCGTCCGATTGCTGGACTTGAAGGCATTCAACGTGGTTGGCCGCCGTATGTGGGAAGCGATCCGCCTGCCGCAGATCCACGAGCTGGTTCGGATGACATTGCAGGAAGAACAGCAACAGCGATTGGAATTCGCCGTCCCCTGGACCTATTCGACGGTGGCCGTCGTCGCTTCACGTTTACCCGGTACCCCGTGCCCCGGCGCGGTCCTCGTACTGCACGACGTCACAGAACTGCGTCGACTCGAAAATCTTCGACGAGATTTCGTGTCGAATGTCTCACACGAATTGAAAACCCCGCTTGCCGCGATCACGGCTTACGCCGACACCTTGCTCAACGGGGCGCTCGACGATCGGGACGTCAGCCAGACCTTTGTCACCCGGATCAGTGAACAAGCCGAACGTCTCAATTCGTTGATCCTCGATCTGCTGGAACTCGCTCGAATCGAATCGGGTGAACATGTATTTCATGTCGACGCGATTGATATCAACGAGATTCTGCGGACGAGCGTCGACGCCCATCAAGCCGTTGCTCAATCCAAGCAATTGACGCTGGCGATCGCTTTCGAGGAAACGGTTCTCATGGGCCAGGCCGATTTCGGAGGCCTGATGACGATCGTCGACAATCTGATCGGTAACGCCATCAATTACACCCGGCCCGGCGGCACGGTCTCCGTGCGTTCACGACGTGATGACAAATGGGTCATCTTCGAGGTCGAAGATAATGGGGTCGGCATCGCCAAAGAGTTTCAAGCCCGCATCTTCGAGCGGTTTTTCCGCGTGGATCGGGCTCGGTCACGCGAAGTCGGTGGCACGGGACTGGGGCTGTCGATCGTCAAACATTTGTGCCAATTGTTCGGTGGTAACATTAAAGTCAAAAGTCAGATCGGCCAGGGAAGCGTCTTTACCGTCAATCTCGTCGCGGTCGATTAGGCGATCATCGGCTACAAACTGATCGAGCGACTTGGCGTAAGGCCGTCGGTCTGATGAAATGTAGTCTGAATCGTCAATCGCCAATGGAACTTTTGCGATCGAAACCGATCGCCTGCTCAATCAGGATTTTCGACCGATGTCTTCGCCTCTTGACTCTCTTCTGGACTCGTCTGATTCCACCCTGTGGGAAGTTGTTACCAAAGCCGCAGGCCCCGATGGAGCCTTGCCGCTCACGGAAGAAATGCTGCTCAATGCCCCCAGCGGCGATCTGTTTGGCCTGACGCAGAATGCCGGCATGGGCTGGAACCCGGCGCAATTGCTCCGTAAGCAGTTTCTGATTCTCAGTACTCAAGGCGGGATTCGCGGCGAAGACGGCAAACCGATCGCGCTCGGTTACCACACCGGCCATTACGAAGTCGGTCTGTTGATGCGAGCCGCCGCGGAGGAGCTAGATCGACTCGAGGCGCTGCCGTTTGCCGCCTACGTCAGCGATCCCTGCGACGGACGCACTCAGGGCACCGTCGGGATGATGGATAGTCTGGCTTTCCGCAATGACGCGGCAGTTGTTCTCAAGCGACTGATTCGATCGCTGCCCACTCGACGCGGCGTCATCGGCGTGGCAACCTGCGACAAGGGCCTGCCGGCCATGATGTTGGCCTTGGCCGCCCAATCCACATTGCCCTGCGTGATTGTTCCGGGTGGTGTCACGCTGCCTCCCGCTCAGGGCGAAGATGCCGGGAAGGTCCAGACGATCGGTGCCCGATTCGCTCATGGCGAAATCACCTTGGAAGAAGCGGCCGAAGCCGGTTGCCGCGCCTGCGGATCGCCAGGAGGCGGTTGTCAGTTCCTGGGCACCGCAGCCACGTCCCAGGTGATCGCAGAAGCATTGGGGATGGCGTTACCCCATTCGGCACTTTCACCATCCGGCCAACCGATCTGGCTGGATATCGCCCGACGATCTGCGCGGGCGTGTTTCGAAATGGAACGACGGGGTCAGACGATCCACGATGTGCTGACTGCGGACGCCCTGCACAACGCCATGGTCGTCCACGCGGCCTGCGGCGGTTCCACGAATTTACTACTGCACCTGCCGGCGATCGCATTTGAAGCAGGACTCACTCGGCCCACGGTCGAAGATTGGAGTCGTCTGAACCGCCAAGTCCCCCGGTTGGTCGATTGCCTGCCCAACGGCCCCATCGGACATCCAACCGTACGATTCTTTCTTGCCGGCGGTGTTCCCGAACTGATGCTGCATCTGCGAACCCTGGGTCTCTTGAAGCTCGATGCTCTCACAGTGTCAGGCCAGTCCGTGGGAGATGTCTTGGAGTGGTGGGAACGTTCAGAACGCCGCGTACGCTTGCGTGAATTGCTGCTAGCCCGCGACGGCGTCGATCCCGATACGGTGGTCATGTCGCCGCAAGCGGCCCGCGAGCGAGGATTGACGAGTACCGTAACATTCCCGATCGGGAACATCGCCCCGGAAGGCTCGGTCATCAAAAGCACGGCGATCGACAAGAGTGTTGTCGACGCCGATGGTGTCTATCGCAAGATCGGCCCCGCGCGAGTCTTCACATCAGAGCGGGCGGCGATCGCCGCCGTCAAAGGACGACCGGTCCGGCAACCCAAGGTCTCCGGCGGTGCGAAAGCCGCCGCGACATCATCCGTACCAGCGGCCGAAGAAGCACCACCCGTCCCCATTAAAGAAGGTGATGTGATTGTCCTCATGTGTCGTGGACCACTCGGTTGCGGGATGGAAGAAACCTATCAAATCACGTCGGCGCTGCGATATTTGCCGTTCGGCAAGCATGTCGCCTTGATCACTGACGCACGCTTCTCTGGAGTTTCCACCGGGGCGTGCATCGGTCACGTCGGCCCCGAAGCCCTGGATGGTGGTCCGATCGGCAAGCTTCGCGATGGCGACCTGATTCAGATCGAAGTCGATACACGAAACTTAACCGGATCTCTCAATTTCATCGGTACGCCCAACCACGAAGTAACGCCCGAAGAAGGGGCAAAGATCCTGGCCGAACGCGAGCCGGCGCAACCACTGCATTGCGACCCCAATCTACCACCGGAAACACGACTTTGGGCGCTGTTGCAACGAGCCGGTGGAGGAACATGGGCCGGTTGCGTTTATGACGTCGACAAAATTGCCGCAGCCCTGGAAGCCGGATTGTCCAAGCGTTCATGACTGTCTCGATCAAGGAATCTGTTCATGCTGGTTGCCGTTCGATGCGTCTGTTTTTTGACGCTGCTTTTCATCGGTAAAATGGTTTGGGGAGCATCCCGCTTTGCGGCCATCCATCTGATCCCTGGTCCTCAAGCCGATGACGTCGAACAACGGTATGTCGCACTGCTGAAAGATCGTCTGTCGGTGATGTCCTCGGCGGCAATTTCGGTCGGACCGCTTCCCGATCGATTCAACGGATTGGCCATTCATCTCGGCACGTTGAATTCGCATCCGGCGCTGGGGCCGTTGGCAAAGAAAATGGGCATTCCCCTGCCGGCGGAGGTTGATCCGGGGGCCGAGGGGTTTATTCTCGCCACGAAGCCTGCATCGGGCGGCCAGACGGTGCTCGCCATCGGCAGCGATCGTCGAGGCGTGCTATATGCCGTCGGAGAAATCCTGCGGCAGACGGAGGGACGCAAAACAGAGGTAGAATTTCCCGAGCAGCTGCATCTGCGCTGTGCGCCGCGCTGGCCCGTGCGGGGGTTGTTGGTGTCGCAAGGGGCCACCATTTGCGAGCTGACCGGGGCGAGAAAGTGGACCCGCGACGAGCTTCGCGCGGCCTATCTCAATTATGCCCTGGCGGGCGCTAATAGTTTCGAACTCGAAGCTCTGGGCGGCCCGGATGATCTGTTCACTTTCCTCAAATCCTACGGGCTCGACCTGCAGGTCTGCATCGTCGCGAACCAAGGCAGCGGACCGCCTGAGTGGCAGGCCAAGGAAGCCATCGGCCGCATGGGCTATCTCAGCCCCTCGATTCCGGCGGCTCGCGCGGCGCTGATCACGCAACATGAAGCTCTGTTTAAGCAGATGCCTTCGTTCGATTACGTCCACTTCAAATCGGCGGATGGAGGTGGCGATGAATCAGAAGCCTCCGCACCTTACGGCCGAACCCTCATTCATTTGTGCGAGGACTTCGCGCCGCTGATCCGGAAGTACCATCCCCAGATCAAAATCTTTGTGGGCAATCAAAAGCTGGATAACGCAGGGGAACAGGCGATCTTTGACTACCTGCAAGCCCAACCTCGCGATTGGATCGACGGCATCGTCTTTGGCCCAGGCTCGAATGCCATGGGCTGGGCACCCGGACGCCGGCAGGATCACCGGACCGATCTCTTCCGATATCCTCGTCGCGGAGCTCAGGGTGGCTACCTGCGTGAAATGCTGCATCAGCTTCCTCCACGGCAATC
>CAIQIR010000026.1 GCA_903871875.1 uncultured Schlesneria sp. | reverse complement strand
GTGTGTCGTCGTCAATCGCTGCATGAAGCGACCCAAGTCGCCATCCGCGAGCGGCCACAAGACAAGGTGCCAATGATTCGGCATCAGGCAATAACTGAGAATTCGGACGAAGACCTGTTCTTGCGTCTCGGCCAGGACTTGTTCGAAAGCCGCGTAGTCAGCAGCGTCCTCGAAAATCTGATCCCGCGCGTTCCCTCTGTTGAGAACGTGAAAAATCATTCCTCCCGGTGCATGACGAGCAGTTCGTGGCAAGAGGATCGATCGTATCGCCAGCCTCAGTTAATAACAATATTTTAATTGGACTTATCCCCTTTTCCAACCTGTGACGACGACCATTCACGTTCTTGGGGATTTTGGGCAATTGGCTGCTGCGGCTGTTCCACAGATCGAAGGATGGCTCCAAAGCCCAAATGAGTATTTGCGGGTGCTGGCGGCTATCACGATTGTCAAAATCGATCCTCTTCGAACTGAATTCCTGCAAAATATCCGGGTGGCAATGAGCAGTGATCACCCAGTTGCCGCAGACATTGCACGGGAGTTCTTTGACGGGACCATACGGTAAGGCAGTTTGATTGCCCTAATGATTTGAAGTGGAAATCGGTTCAGCGATTTTCATCGGAGTCGATGAAATGGGCTTGGTGAGAAGCAGACACGCAGAGAGCAGCGTGATTGGAAGGACGACCGACCAGTAGGGTGCTCGTTTTGAGATCGTAATTTCGACGCCAGCCGGTATGCGAAAATTGATTCCCTGATCATGCAATGAATACAGGGGCCGAGAACTTTCAGTATCACTGTAAATTACCCAGCCGAGCGACTGACCGCCGGATGCGATAAGACAGGTATTTGCCTGCGACGTTCGCCACTCGATCTGCTCAAACGTAGAAACACTCCGTACCCACCCGGCCGCAAACACGCACGCAATCACGAGCGTCATTACGCCGATCTTTCGCCGCCACGGTTTAAAGAACTCGCCCATGACTCAGTTTCCTTCCGTGGAAACGGGTTCAGGATTTTATTCTGATTCGATTTGTGGGGCTTTGAAAGCAAGAGCCAAATTGAGAAGAGGGTCAGGGGGATGGTGATGAGCGAATATGAAATAAACCAACCCTTCCTCAAACCGGAACGTAATGGTGCTTTGAATCGACCGGCACCGAATCCCAGCCAATGGACCTGCCATTCAACGTCGTTGTTTTCCCAATATGTGAAGGGGCGGTGGTTCGGTTGCGAATGATGCCCAAATAAAGCAGGTCCAAGAGCGGCGGGATCATTCGATTCAAAAGTCACCCAACTCAGAAACTGAGGATCAGAATACAGAAACTCCTGAGTGTGCATTCCGCTGATGAGATGGAACGTGTCTGAGACAATCATACTCCTCACCCACCCGGCAGCAAACAGGCACGCCATCAGCAGCGTCACCACGCCGAACTTTCGTCGCCACGGTTTGAAGAACTCGCCCATGACTCCCCCAACGGTTCATTCACCCGACAATCCCAAAGGTCTTGCGTGTCAGACTCGCTCGCCCTTACGATGTCAGAATGTCTTGAGGGCGTCAATCACGGCTCTTCAGAAGTCGATTCATGAACCTCATTTCAGAGGGTACGCCCGTCATCGCTTTCGGAGTGACGACCAGCTTGATGCGCCTGCTAAACCGTGCGGCAAGCGGTGGTCGCGGTCGGGGTCGGAGTCGCATGGGGGCGGTCCGACCTCAGATCAACGCAGTCCGCCCGGCCGTTTTCTGTCGCCGCTAACACTGGGCGACATCCAGCTCCCATTCCAGGCACAATTCAACGGGCTTTTCCCACAATTCGGGATCACCCAAGTCATCCTGCTTGAAAGGGGTTAGCTCGCTGCGCGTGATACTGACGTTCTTTGGGGCGTCAAAGCCCAGGCGAACGCGGTTGCCGTGAACCTCAAGTACCGTGACCGTGATATTCTTACCGATACAAAGCTTTTCGCCGGGCTTCCTGGTCAGAACGAGCATCGTGATCCTCCTTGAAAAACGAATCATTTCCTACCAACGGCAGATGGGTTTGCACTATCCGTGCCAGCGAGCTGCAAACTGGCATTTTTGCAGTTATTCCCAATTTTTATAGAGCCGGCAGAATTTGCCGGTTGTCGTGAGCAGGTTGCAGATCAGGCGGTATTTCGGTGAGCCGGACAGTTTTTGACCACCCTCGTGGCAGAAAACATGTCACTTCACCCGTCGTCCGACATGCGATTTGACCCCGACCTGATCCGGCGGCAGGGTCTCGCCCTCTGGGATTCACGGCGCAACAAAAAAGCCACAAATGAGTGGCATGTCTTCGGCCTCGTCAGCGTGCGAATCGTCATTCCCCATTGGCAGGATGTGAGAGGTGCAACGCCCGGAAGCTAGGTCCGGGCAAACCTTCACCACGGATCTGCGAAATTCACCCTCGGTCACGAGGCCGCCTTTTATTACTGGTTATTGCACTGAGCCATGCCTCCTTGGTCAGAGAAATATTCAGTGAACTCGGATGGCGAGTCCGATCCACCAATCCTTGGTTGTTCTTTCGGTTCCCTCCAACTTTACTTACGAATAACGTCAGGTGTCTGTTGGTAAATTGCGGAAAATTCAAGCGGGGGTTTCTCCTTTGTCGCGGCCTGATGTACTTGTCCTCGATGATTGGCAGATCTTCGTCATCGCAAAAATGATTGGCAGATCACGTGGCTTACCACGCCCGAGGACATGACTGCGAGATGGAAGTCTCAGCCCGACGAGTTGTGCTCGGTTTTCAATCTGAGTTGCGTCGACGGGAAAAAATGTGACGCGTTTGGATTCTCCGTTTGGCGAACGGCACATTACTCGCCTGAACTCACCACCGCTTGCTGACGACGCCAGGCGGATGAGAGTTCGTAGGCCAGGCGGCGGACGCGGTTGATGCCCCCTAACGGACGATGTGCGGCAAGCGCGTGCCAAACGTTGAAGGAGAGGTACTTGTAGGCCTCTTGCTGACGCAGCAATTCAATCTCCTGGCGCGGGAGCAACAGGTGAGCGACGGTTCGATAGGGGGATTCGCTTTCGGGCCATTCAATTGTGGCGTCTTCGACGGGCATCGTTCGATCGCACGTTCGAAGTTGCACTTGGATCTCGAACAGGACCTCTTGAGTTCGCAGCGTTTCTTCGAGCGCCAAACGCATGGCGTTGGACTCGGTCGCGAATTGCTGCACCAAATCCAGATACGAATACTGGCGATCCCCGGCAGGTTTGGCCCGATATTTGACGACGTAGTTTCCGAACCGAATCGGGGACATGCTGAAATAGGTGTTGCTCGCCGGATGCGCAGGCGGTTGGCCAGCGATTGCGGCGACCGTCAGCATCTCTCGCCAATGCCAGTGAAGTGGGTTCCAGTCGCCCGCCGTCAGGCTCTCTTGCAGCGTAACGAGCGGATTATCGTCAGCTTGTCGAATAACCTGCTCGAATCGCAGATAGTCCTTCACGTTGCGTGCGAAGAAGACCGGGTGATTAATCATCACGAAATCCTGCGTCCGACCTCGCTGCTCGTCGATCAGCACCACGTCACCTTTCACACCGAGCACTTTGATGGCCATTCCGCGACCATCGGGAATGGCATCGAATTGCGGCTGACTGGCCGCGTTGGAAAATCGCACCACCGCGTTGTAGAGGCCATCGTGCTCAAACAGTCCCTGCGCAAGTTCGTCGGGCAGGTTTGGCAACACACGAAGTTCTGCGTCAGCATAGCCGTGTGTTTTGACATGCACATCTGCACGAAACTCGCCGGTCTTCAACTGACTGCGGGCAAGAATGAATTTCAATGCCTGGATCACCGAATAGATATCTTCGTCCTCGTCATGCGGAATCGTTTCCACGTCATTTCGATAGAAAAGAGGCATGTTTGGAGTGGACATGGAAGAAGCCCTGAAAGGTGACGGACTTTCGCCCGGTGATTCGACCCGGTTGAGGTTACCGCTTTATCAGCCCTGGATCGAGGATCGCTGAAACATCAATTTTTACAGCAAGCCGTTACGGGAAAGAAAAGCGGCCATGTGGGTTCGTGGGTTCGTCGATTTTCGCGTGACTCGATCAGCGCGCGTACGTTGTGCGGTTCCGCCGCGAGCACGGACCAAGGAGAGGCTAAGAGCCCTGGAGCAAAAACAGCGGGAGTGTCATCGCTGTCGTTTGCGCGAGTCGTGATCTCCAACCTGGTCTCAACGAGGCTCAAAGCCCCAGGCAGTGCCACCCCGCCTCCCCATGCGTGCGGTTGACTTTGCGTCTCAGGATGCGACAACATCGATTCTGTCGAGCGACAGAACGGCAAGTTTTCATCGGCAGAATTCCCTCTCCGCCGATCCGTAAGTCATCCGACGAAACGCTGGCACTCTTGCACTCGCAAAAGGGTTCCGTGATCAAAATGGCGATCTCGAAGAAGCGACAAAACGAAATCATGCGTCTCGTCTACGAAGGCGGGGACGAATTGACTGCGGCGATGGAACTGGGCGAGCAGGCAACCCAGAAGCATCTCCGCAATATTCGCCGAGAGATCAAGACGTTTTTTCAGGCATGTGACAAACCAGACGAACTGCACTTCTTCGCGATGGAATGGAATCGAGACGGCAACGAAACGCCGATTCACCAGCTGATCAAAAATCCGTATGTCGACGCTGGTACGTTGCTTCGCATTTACTGAATGTCATGTCCCGAGGATTACTACCTGTTCAATGCCAATGCTGCTGAATTAGAGGCGGGGTTTGATCGTGACGAGGTCACTTTCCGTCCAAAACAGCCGTTCCGGATGAAAAGGGAAGAATGTTGCAATGCCGTGTCCGAATGAGCGGCAGGGCGGGGATCTGAGTTTGGATATTGGGCAAATCCACAGTGGGAGCATCGATCAGTTCCAAGCCTGCGGGATTCCGGTTGACTCGCAAGGAGTTCGTCTTCGTGACACTCAAGGTGCTCGACACGTTCCCCTTCTTATCGTGCAATGAGACCGTGATCTCGCCGCTTACAACGCGGATCTCACTTTCTCTTTGCTTGTCTACCGCGATTGCAAATTCTGCCCCCAGGCTGGCGATTGAGGTATTGGAGGTGTTGAGTACGAAGCCTCGTGCCTCCGATGGTACTCGGACCGCGGCCTTACCGGAGATCAACTTCGCCGAATCGACCGACAGCAGATGCAACTCAACGGGACCTTCTACGTTGAGCTGAGCTCCATTGAGAAATTCCAATTGGACCTGGCCGCAACCTATCTTCAGAACACCTGGTATGGCCAGCATGCCGGGCTCGAAGCTGGTCACCAGACTTTCTTCGAGGTAATCTGCTCTCATGACCGTAGCTACTGGCGCTTGTTTCGACTGCAGACGTGCGACGTCCTTGGCGTTCGGATGCAATGTACTTGACATCCAGAATAACCAGGCTGCGACGCCATAGAATACGGTGACGCCCGCCGCGATCATCGAGATCAGCTTTATTGTCGGCCCGGACCGAACGACGGGAACGGCCCGTCCACCGGGGATGTCGCAAGACTGGTAAAGACCGCATTCCCTGTCGATTGCAAGAACATACCGTTCCCGAAAGCCGGCATCCGTCAACAGCCGTTGTTCGACGATCGAAAACTCACTCGCAGGCAAAGTGCCATCAGCAAGTTGCCGGAACAATTCACGTTCTTGCTCCCTGTCGGATATGTTCAACGTAACACCCCATTTATCGTGGTCATGATTCGTACTATCGAGGTTGTCGTAGGGGCCATTCAGATTTCAACGTAATTCGCCTGTCAGTCAACGGTCGAAACCGCATCGAAAGTGCCGATTCGACGCTCGATACAGTCTGCGATCAGGTCACGAAGTCGGTCCAGCCTGCGGTAGAACGTTTTGGCGGTCTTCCCTCTTTCCGCGGCGAGTGAGGCCACTGTTCCCGAGTCACCGTATCGGCGTTTAAGCAGCTCTGTGGCTTCGGGACCAACTTTACCGAGACATTCGTGCAGGGCTTCCATTTGCGCTTCGAGGGCGGGGCTCAAGGATTCTCTCGTATCCGCCAGCAATTCGAGCACCTGTTCACTGAAAATGAGTCGGCTGCGAGCCATTTCCGATTTGAATTTGAGAATCTCCAAATACGCCACTCCTTGAGCCCACGGCAAGAATGCACGCGTCGAGTCGTATTGGGAAAACTTCTGCCAAAGCACGGTCGCAACGCGCTGCAAGATTTCCTCGGCGTCGCCGTGCCTGCTGACGAATGTCAGGATATACCGGAATAGTGCGCGATCGTTCTGCGCCAGCAATCCCGTGAATTCGTCACCCGCATTGACGCACCTCCGACTAGACATTCGTCCTCCCTCGGCAGATTTCGCGCGCCGTTTCTCCCCCACTATCTATCCCATCATCAGCCGCGAACTCCCCGCGCCAAACCTTCGATGAACGGACATTTGAGACGTATGTTTCTCCCTACGTGTGACTTCGGATTTTCAAAAAAAATGAAGAGATTCGAATTTTGAGAGGTGAATTTGTGATTGATTTAGATAACTTATCTTTCTGAAAGCTCCCGATCTCGGAGTAGTTTTTGATGACAAGATTAGCCGCCTTGACGCGAAAACGAGGATTTACGCTCATCGAGTTGATGGTAGTGATCGCGATCATCGCTCTGTTGATCGCCCTTCTGTTGCCAGCCGTGATGCAGGCACGAGAGACCGCACGAAAGACTCGCTGCAGGTTCAACCTCAAGCAGATCGGGTTGGCAATGTCCAACTACGAGAGTTCGTGCGCTCGGTTTCCTATTCCTGTCTACGCTTCTCTCTGGAACGGAAACGCCGGCTATTCGGGGATCCTGACCACCACCGTTTGGTCATTGGCGATTCTGCCGCAGTTGGATCATGCAAACACGTTCGAGCTCTACAATCAGAACCTCTCTGCTTTTGATCCCGAGAATGCGACCGCTGGGCAGGTCGTCGTGAACGATTACCTTTGCCCATCGACGCCTCGAAGCAGCAATACGATTTCCTACACGAACTCTCTTGCGATCGGATCGTATTCCCAAACCCTTCCCCTGACTTTGACGAACGCGGGAGCGATTGATTACATCAGCACCAATGCCGTTCAAGATGTCTTCATCCGATACCTGACCCAAAACGAAAGAGCCAATGCCGTAGGGCTCGAAGGGTGGGCTTTTGGAGGTAATTCTGTCAGCGGATCGGCAAACCTGACTCTGAACGGTGGCAGTGTCGCCGACATTACCGATGGAACTTCCCACACGATAATGATCGGTGAACTCGCTGGTCGAAACGCACTCTATTACACAGGAAATCGACGACAGACGTCATCCTTTCCCCTGGACGACGCAGGTTGGCAGTCGGTCTGGTCAGGCGGGGCGTGGGTCGACCCTCTGAATGGAGAATGGAGTGTCACGGGGCGAAATCGAGACGGCTCGGGAGCATTCGGTCCATGTACGATCAATTGTTCCAACGCACGTTCTTCGACTCCGGCAGCGACCAGCGGACTCGATTCTTCTGGAAATCCCGAACAGTGGGGGGCGGGCTTGTACGCATTCCATACCGGGGGCGCGCACGTGCTGCTGTGTGACGGCTCTGTACGTTTTCTGAATTCAGACATTGACAATTTCACCTTGGTGGGGCTGATCTCGCGCCATGGTGGTGAAGTTGTCGGCAATTTCTGATGCGTGCAACGGTCGAATTGTCAGCCGGTTGATGTGCGTCGGATCAATTGGTCGGCGGAATGTTCCTCTTTTGCCGGGGGAATCCTTCGTCTTCACTCGAACTCGGGACGGGTTTGGCTCACATGGTGTTTGCCCTTCATTTTTCCATTTGAAGGTCTCCAATCGCCCCCTGCCCATTTCAACTTAAGGGGCGGTCTTGGGGTCTTTCGGCGGAACGTCTCCGTTGATCGCATCAACGGAGACGTACCAACCAATCATCATTTCCTCCCAAGTCTGGTCTCCCCAGCGAACCGTGACCGCAGGATCGGGGTTCGCTGGGTTTTCTGCCGAGTTGTCGAAGTGCGCGATGCATTCGATGGTGGTCCCCTTCGGAATCGGAAACGGCTTTGTGAAGCGATAGAGGTGTTGCCAGTTGAAATCGAAGTCGGGAATGCTCAACAGAACCTCTTGGCGACCGTCGGGATAATGAGCCGTATATCGAAAATCCTTGCCGCGCAGATGCATGTGCGGCACAAGTGACAACAATTCGATGTCGTTCGAAATTTGCGATGACGAAACAACCCGATGGTTTGCGTCACCCGGGGGAATACTGAATGTCATGTTCAAAGCACTTCCTCCCTGCACGGGACGTGAAGGTCGTTCCCGGCACAGAATCAATGCCAGTTCGGAACAGTCTGCTTCCTCTTTGCCGGTTGGCGTGTAGTGGACCTGCCAAACGATTTCCGATTGCGCGGGGATCTTCAGGCCAATTCCGTTGGGGAATATTGTCGGCTCTTCGCCGGGAGCATAGCCGCACACGTACGGTAAGTTTTGAGTTTCGTTCGAGCCCTGATCTCGGATGAACGCGATGATGTGATGCACAGCCGCCCGATTCCCCGGTCGTGCTTCCGCGGCTTGCACCCAGACGTCTTTCTCGAAGTTCGTCGGAGTGACAAAATATTGATAATCCACAGCTCCGGTGGCCTTCACGGTGTATTTTAACGGCATTTTGAAGACGATGTCGGGCTGGGGAATCAGCCAGCCTTCTGAGAACTGACGGGGTTCCGGTAAGTCTTTTTTGTCGCCAAACGGAGCCCCCCGGTCGACCCAGGCTTCCAGTGTGTCGATTTCTTCTTGTTTCAGGCGTAAGTCATTGCTGAAATGGCCGTATCGCGCATCGGCGTTCCACGGAGGCATCCGCCGCTGGACAACCGTTTCTTTCATCATCGCGGACCAATCCCGCGCCTCTTCGTAAGTCAACAGCGAAAAGGGTGTTGCGGTACCCGGATGGTGGCAATCGAGACACCGGTTTTGAAGAATGGGAGCGACGTGTTTGGCGTAGGTGACTTCGCCCGCGCCCCTCAAATTCGCGCGACGGGTGATCAGACAACCTTGCGATTCCGTCTCGGCAACACTGACGGTCATGCCGGCGAGCAGCTCGTTGAGGGCTTCTTCCAATTCAGAACGATGTGCTTTTTCGTGACGAAAATTGTACCCCACACGGTCATCGATTCGGCCTTTGTAACGAATGGTGTGTCTTCGATCGAGAATCCGTGTTTCTGAAATCCGCTGCGAACTCACGAGATCGGCGACAAGTTGCTGGTCGTCAATCAGCATGGGAAAGTTGATCTTGAACGCATTCGCGTGCCGGGCAATGTCCTCCACCGTATCCGAAAGGTTGGAATTGATGCCGATCACCTGCACCTTCCTGTCTCGATAACGATTTTGCAAATCGACCAAATCGGGAACGTATGCGTTGCCGATCGGGCATCGGGTTCCAAGGAAAACCAAGACGATCAGACGTGCGTCATTGAAGTCCGCGAGGGCGATTTGTTTTCCCGTAAAGTCCGACAGGATGAAGTTCGGAACGTGCCGGCCGATGACCTTATCTGCCTTCCTCGTCGCGAGTGATACGGGCGCCTTGCTTTGATCAGCATCCTGGGGCGAGTGATCACCAGAGAAAGTGACATTCGAAGCCCACAGAAGAGCGATAATTGTCAAACCTGCAGCACACGACAGCACGAACTTCATGAAGTCCTCGATTGAATGTGAATGCCATTTTGGACAAGACGCCAGCTCGACTTTTCCCAATCACAGTGACTTGAATTCGAGGACCAGCTCGAATTGTTCATTGGACGTTTCGACCTGAAGACAACGCGATGACCTGTGGCTTACTGAACGATCGGCCCTTTGCTCGGCAGGTCTCTTTACGCGTACTCCCCCACGCGATGTCGCTGAAATCGTAGGGCCAATTCACACGTGCTCCGACATTGGTCCGTCGTGAATGTCGCAACGCCGCTTGAAGTCGCCGGCGTTCCGATTGCGAAGCGAGCCCCGGCGGTGCAAGAACCTGTTTCCGCGACCAACGCGCCCTCCCTTTTCGCTGCAGATGCAGTGGTCATTCCGCCGCTTTGCAACGACCTCATCGAAACATCGTCGCAATGACCTTTTTCGAGTTAACGAAAGCGGGGCTCGAATTGGAATCAAGTCCCTCCGTGACAACTTTCGAACACCAAACCCGTTACTAGTAGTCCTGGTCACTGACGGGAATTCCCCGCTCCACGATTTCGATGAATCCTCCACTTACTCGTATGTGCTTCTCGCGGGACGACTTAAGGCGGGTTAGTTTTTTTGAGACGAAATCCATTTTTTAAATGGGGAATTTGTTTCGCGGCTCGGGATATTAGGTATGTGCGAATTTTTGTCGTGATGGATCATTCAGTCGCGCACTTTCGAGCAAATCACAAGCGGTGCTCACCGCTGTTGGAAAGAGAGATTGTGCGTCGCTCGGCAGTCCGGTAGTCGATCTTGTTGATCGTTCCTGTCAGGTCTTCACGAGATCAATCGTGCATCGCTAGTCGTTTTTGGCACTCTTCGGCTGCCCCTCTCTATCACTAGACCGTTGCTTGGTGTTTTAGTTCTCTGCATTTCTTCTTTATGGAGCACTCGCGATGATGAAGATGTCTGACTTGATGCGAAGACGGGGGTTTACGCTGATTGAATTGTTGGTGGTCATTGCGATCATCGCCGTGTTGATTGCGCTTCTTCTGCCGGCCGTTCAACAGGCCCGCGAGGCAGCGAGGAGGACGCAGTGTAAGAACAATCTGAAGCAAATTGGACTGGGGATGTTCAACTACGAGAGTTCCTTCGGGCAATTTCCTCTTCCCTCGTATTCATCAGTCAGGAACGATCTGATTGGTGGGACATCTACTGGGGGACTGCTGACCACCAGTGTCTGGTCATTGGCGATTTTGCCGCAGATCGATCAGGGGAATACCTTCAATCTTTACAATTCGAATCTTTCTTCTTTTGATCCGGCGAATGCGCGCGCCGTGGCCACCGTCGTGCCCGGTTACCTTTGCCCGTCAACACCGCGCAGCAGCAATCTCGTGACCTTCAGCGACGACGTCGCGGTGTTGCAAGGTTTTACCAACGCTACCGTCGGTTTTTCACCGAGCACCAATGGTGGGGCTGGCGCAGGCGCGATCGATTACATCAGTACCAACGTAATTCACGACGTTTTCGTAAACGCGGTCAATGCCGCCTATGGCACCAGCATCGATCCCCAACACTGGGATGGATGGGCCGTCGGTGACTATTCCGTTGCCGGAACACACGCCGGTGTCGGATCCGGTGGTCGGATTGCCGATATCACGGACGGTACATCCAACACGTTCATGATCGGCGAATTGGCCGGTCGCAATGTGCTTTACGTAACCGGAAATAAGATCAAACCGATCGTAACACCAGCTCTTCCAGACGAGGCATACTATCAGTCGGTTGTGGGAGGCGGTGCGTGGGCGGATCCCAATAACGGGATTTTCAAAATGTCCGGTCGTAACTCAGATGGCTCGGGCCTGGTAGGCCTGTGTGCGATCAATTGCTCCAACTCGCGCTCGGCTTACAATACCGCCGGAACGGGCGGTTCCCCTGATTCAACAGGCTATTCCGCAGGCTTTTATTCCTTCCACCCCGGTGGCGTGCACACAATGCTTTGCGATGGCTCTGTCCGTTTTCTGAATTCGAATATCAGCAATGTGACCTTGATTTACGTGATCTCCAGGGATGGTGGCGAGATCGTCGGCGAATATTAATTCTCGCCTGAATCGCACTGCCGTGAATAGATGCGAGTCGGTCGGCTCGCATCTGTTGTTTCATCCCCGGTATTTGACGCAAAGCGACGATGGACTCGGTTCTTTCAAGAATACCGAGTCGTCGCTTCTTTGAGCTCTCATCGAATCGCGAAAACCAGCGTCCCGTTTCGAGATTTCTTTTGTACTTGAGCGAGTTTTACTTCGGGTTATTGGGAAGGACGTCATGTCGATGCGTTTTGGGATGAGTTGCATTGTCCTGCTCTCGGTGCTGGTGGCGGGTTGCGAAAAGCAGTTGTCAGAGAACGAAAGGATTCGAAAGGACGCCGAAAAGTCGCGGAAGAAAGCGGTGCCTGTCGCGGGAACCGTTCTCGTGAATAGCAGGCCACAAGAGGATGTATTGGTCAGCCTGTACAAATCAGATAATCCGAAGCCGATTTCTCCAAACGTCTTTATCGCAGCCGGTCCAGACGGCAAATTCGCGTTCAGTACCTACGAGAACGGCGACGGACTTGTGCCTGGTGATTACAAGTTGACGTTCGAATGGCACAAAATCACATTCCGACGAGCGGAACCGGTGTTTGAGGAACCCGACAAGCTGAACGGCCGATATAGTGATCCGGTCAAATCGGAATTCCAACTGCAGGTGGTTGAAGGTCAGCCTCAGAAAGATTTGAAATTCGAATTGAAATCGAACTGAAATCTGCTCGTTTCGGAAGGCGTTTCGCGGGTGACGCCAAAACACCGGCAGGCCACCTTCTCATCGGTCGATGGGAACGACATTTCTTCACTGCGGAAAGAGCCGGTGCAGGGAAAAAAGGGGGCCATTTTCCATTTTAGTGAATGTCCCCTTTGATCTGGAGGCGGGAAGACGCCAATTGAACTCCTATGTAGCCGGTGTCGACGAATGGAGCACTGTATGGCAATCGCATTTTCACTGCGAAAGCGGATCGCAATCACGGCGCTCCGTTCAGGAACCTGCGATTTTCGATTGAACGAGGATTGCGAAGGCACCCAATAATGCACTGCTTTACGGTAGACGACTACGACTCGGGATCCTGCCGACATTGAATTCGTCGGGGTAAATCATGCGGACGCCGATCAACTTTTGGGGGCACACTTGCGGTAGATCCACCAATTCCAACCGGTCAAGCTCTGATGTCGGTAGATCCGTTGCAGACAATAGACATTGTCGAAGGGATCCTTGATTTGATCGGGATAGTCTTCGTCACCGTCAAAATTGTGGCGGATCATCCACTCGGTTCCTTGTTCCGCTCGATCATCAAGATCGACGTATTTGAAGGGAGATCCTTCGGGCCAGAGCCGTTTGATGTAGTACTCGAAGACCACGCGGTTTCGAAAAGGATGATCCGTGCAGACGGTCATTGGACTGACTGCGACTTGTTTTCCCATCCAGGTGAGTGCTTGCGAATAATCACCTCGACCGTGATCCAAAAGCCGCACGGTCCACCAGCAATTGCCCGCGACATACACGCTGATAAATGCGATCGGGCAAATCCGAGCCATCCATCCCGCTCGCCAACATTTTGCGAGGGAATCGCTGATCAATAGCAGCGCGAACGCCACTGGAACAACGAAGTATCTCGGGTAGATTTCGGCATGGTGAGTCTTCAACAAAACAACGGTGGGAGCCAAAACGATCATTGTGAGAAAGCAGGCCGCCGTGTCGGGATCCTCGCGCCAGAGTTGGTAGTATCCAATGCCAAACGCGACCAGAAATATTGCGGCAGCGATGACGCTAACAATCCCCGTCAACGGCCCCCCCATGACGATCGAAAACGTCGAGATGAGCGCTGTGACAAGATTTGCGTCCGGTCCGCCACCAATATCGATGCCGCGAATGAAAAACAGATACAGGCAGGCCGCGGTTGAACAGGGAAGTACGTGAGCGAGCAACAGGGTTAACGATCGCGTTTTCTGAAACTTCCGCAGAGTCCAAATACAACAGCCCGCGTAGCAATAGAGGAACGTCAAGTGGGCCAGAAATCCCAGGCTGGCGCTCACGGCAAACACGGCGGCATCGGTCCATCGCCCGCTCGCTTCCGTTCGTTGCAGGAACAGCCACGACAGATACGCAAAAAAGACTAAATAGGCATATCCCCGCGCTTCCGTGCCGTACAAAATCAGCAGGTACGACGTGCCGACAATGATCCATGCGATGACGCAGGCTGGAAATCCACCTCGTCGCATGGCAATGCGACCAGCGAGCCAGACTGACAAGATTGAAACAAGCGCGGCCGGGATTCGATGGATGATTCCATGCCATGTGGGTCCGATGACGTACATCACCATCGTATTCAGCAAATGATTGTTGTCATGGCGAACCGCGAAGATCTCGAAGAAACTCCGGATCGTATTGTTGACGAACCACAGCGACCAGATTTCATCAAGTGCCAGATCGCCACTCGTGGCAGCGAATCGCATAACGGCCGCCAGGCCGATCGCCAGAATCATCCACCCGAATCGATTCATCGTCATCTCGCAATTCGGTGTTTGAGTTGATTGATCGGCGTTTCAATCAACCAAAACGACAGGGACGCTGCGACGAGTACGAATCCGATGTTCTGCGGGAATTGATGAATCCAACCCGGATGCGCGGGGTGCAAGAAAAGCTGTTGCCAGAGATAAATGCTGTAGGAACCAATTCCAATCATCGTCAAACACCGATTCTCGAGGATTCGACGAACGAATCCCGTGGATCGTATCGCGCCCCACATGAGCATCGCGATACACACAGCATTGACCGTGTAACCAAGACAAAGTTGGTACGCGAAAACCTCTTTCAGCATGCTGGAAACGCACAGCAGGAACAAATATCTCGGCAGCAATTCCGGAGAAGTCAGACGATTCAGCCGCTCAAAAACCTGATCGGAATGACAGCCCAGTGCCATGAGACTTCCGATCGCGATCGTGTCCAGGCGAGTGAAGGTCCACAGATCCGCCATCAGGGCATCATAGGACGGTTCAAGAGATCTCGATTCAGCGAAGAATCCACCGGGGGACAAACCCAAAGCGATTCCGCAGCGAATCAACCAGCATCCGACGACGCAGCCGATCCCAGCCCGCCATCCGGCGGAGATGCCCCCGAGACAGAGGACGAACGGCCAGACAACGTAGAAGTGCTCTTCGATCGACAGCGACCACGTATGGGCCAATTCCCACGACGGCAGATAATAGAAATTTGTCGTGTACGTCAGAGATGCAATCCAATCGCGAGATTCAAGTTGGAAATACCCACATCGTTGACAAATCGCGACGGTCAGGAGCAGCGTGAAATAGGCCGGCATGATCCGCAGGCATCGTCGCAGATAAAACCGCTTTAAGTCGATTTTGCCATCGCGATGAATCTCTCGCAACAACAGCGATGTAATCAGAAAGCCACTAATGACGAAGAAAACATCGACACCAATCGTGCCGCGCACATACATCAGCAGCCGCCAATGGGGCGCTCCCTCTGTATGAAACGCATGGCCCAATACGACCATCAGAACCGCGATTCCTCTCAGCCCATCCAGACAGGGAATCTGACCGCCGCGAACCCAATCGGGGGTCAGCGCGCAGGTGGCGACAGGCGCACGCTCCGACTCGAAGCACTTCCGCCTTTCTGGCGCGAGTTCTGAACGCGGCGGCATTGGTGGGGCATCGACGCTCATCATGGGGCCGGGCGAGGGGGGGAATTCTCAGGTGGCAAAGGCCATCTTCGTGGCGATAACCATGCATTCGACGCAACTCGCGTTCAATTTGCCAAAACGCGCCTTGTACACGCGAATTTACGTCGGATTCACAAGGGCGAAGGTCGGAATCACGAAAAACGCGAAAACACTTTTACCGACATTTCCGAATCCGACACTTTTAAGAATTCTCGGGGGAATAAGCTGCCAAACAAAAAATTCCCTTCGGATTTCAATTTGACCTGGAGGCGGGGGGCCTTCACGCGACTTGACGCAAGTATTGTGAATTAAGCACTTATGGAAATCGATGCTTCCGTTACCTGACCCGATTTCTTCTTCGGTCAGATAGACGATTTATGGAGGCACAGGCAATCGAACCCCCGTGCTGATAAGTTTTGAATACCGGAACCAGCGCCCGAAACAGGAGAACTTGTCGGCGGCGGTAAGCGAATGATCTCGCGCATATTTCGCCCTGATCGTTGATTTCCTTGTCTAAATTCCGGCTTGTTGAAACGCTCCTTGGCGATGATACCGGGATTTTCGGAGCATTTTCCTCTTAAGTCGATTTAGAGAAAGCCCGACGCAATCCCGTGCGAACTCACCTGAACGGATCAGGCGTCACACAACGCTTCAATTGGCACATCGCGGGCTCCTAGCCAGGGATGGAAGTGGAGACCATTCCATCAGGCCAAAAACTCACGTCGTTTTCTATAGCAATCTCAGCAAATGACTTGCGCGAAATCTAAGTGCCATTCGTGTGCCGGACCGAAGTAAGTTGAGGTCACTGTCTTGCTCTCTCAGCACACCGCACTAGCGTCATCGAACGTCATTCGGTTGATTTCCTGCGGCGCGAGACATCGGCTGAGGCTGAGAGGACTTTGGTGTCCCGCGGCAAATGCGACACAACGCCCCCCAGGACCGGCGACGCTCAATCGTTGCCTGCATTCTCAATGCTGGCTTTCGAATGATAGTGTCTGCACAATGTCGTCGTTCAATTACTCGGGGACTTGAGGCGCGGGGTAATAAGATGTACGCAACGTTGTTCCTCTGCTGTGTTCTGTTCGGACAGGATCCTGAGCAAAGTCCCGGCGACAGTCTGACGAGCATGAATGCACAATGGCGACCGATTCTTGACGGTGTTGCGGCGGAATATGATTTGACCCGCGCGACTGACAACGCCCGATTGGAACGACAGAATTGGTCCGTGTACAAATGGGCGCGGCCAGGATCGCAAGGCGGCAACTATGGCGACATTTATGTCTGGACGAATCGTGGCAATGCGGAAGCCATCGCCTGCTTCTGGCGGGCTCCGGTTGATAATGGGAAATTTGTGATTTACCACGAGATGCATTCACTCTCTCCGTCGGTCTTGAAATCATCGAGACCTGGTCCTCATCAATGGACCACGAAAGAGGGGCTACAGCGGCGCCTGGTTGCCGGTGCGCCGGCGCCGGCTTCAACGCCGGTCGTGCGTTTGCGGCAGATGCGCGAAATGAGTCGCAATTTTGCAGCCTACTCGCTGTCGTCGCGCGATGAGCGAACGGAATTGCGACTGTTGCCACAACCGTTATTCCGCTACCAGAGTTCGAACCCGAGCGTGGTGGATGGAGCTTTATTTGCTTTTGTTTGCTCAGTCGGAACAGACCCCGAAATCTTTCTGCTGCTCGAAGCGAGCGCAACCGAAAACGGTCCGAAATGGCAATACGCACTGGTTCGCTTTTCTCACCTGAATCTGTACGTCCGTTACAAAGATCGCGACATCTGGGAAGCAATTCGCGATGAGCAAAATCCGCTTTCACACAACGCGGCCCGAACATACTGGCTGTTCAGCGAGCCGTTTGATTCGAAATTGCTCAAACCCAAGGCGGTCGACAGTCAGTAAAAGAGCGCGCGGTTCCCCCCCTTTTTCCAATGGATCGAACGAAGCCTTTCTGCGTCCGCTTCAGGGGTGTGTTTCGCATGTTCAACATGCCAAAAAGAATGGAGGCACTTAGTTCCAATAACGGTGTTTTATCCACGGCTATCGCATCTAATTCTGCACAAAACTGAGGAGGATCTGCTCGAGGACATCTGTGGAGAGCGATGCACGGTATCGTTTTCCGCGGATGTTATCTTTTATCCGTGTGGGCTTCGATGATGTCTGATGTGATGTACCCATTCATAGTCTGAAGCCGGAATTGAAGCTTCGGGCTGGCGTTGCCAACTCACACGTTTAATTGGCATTTGAGAACCAATCGAGGATCATGGCTGGTGACGAGAACGTGACGATTTGTTCCTCGACGACCTTGACGCCAAATCCCTTATTTCCAATTGTCTCCACCGAATTTCCCCGACAAAACAAAAAAACAACGAGGATACGATGGAAATTCATAAAATCTGGACCGAACAATGCGAAGCGGCCAAAACCGTCGAAGGCGAGTTTGGCTTTCAGAAAGCGATTGAATACCTCGTTGGCGAGAAGTTCATCAACTTTATTGAAGCAGCGGAAACCGACGCTTCATTCCGTGAGGAGATTCCGGCATTCGTTGCCGAGATCAAGCTCATGTTCGAGCGGTGGCAACTGGCGGTCTATTTGGACAAGGCTCGGACAACAGCACCATTCGATCCGACTGCTTACGATGACCCAGAAGATGCTGAGATGGACCGGCAATCTGAGCTTCGGCAGTCTGCCAACGAGTTGCTGCTCGTGGAGCGTGCGAGGGATTGGCTCTTGGAAGATTGATCGACTATTTTTTGTGGATGGAATGAAACCATGAACGGGCGTCTGCGGATGAAGTTTTGCGACATCAGATCCACGGCAAGTCGATGATGAGCGAGATTAAAAGGAATTTCTGATGGCGAAAAAGAAACCAGCACCTGACAATGCCATATTGCCCACCGCCGATTACAGCGGCCTGCTTGACGACGTTGTGTCACTGTTGGAAACGGCACGCCGCACGTCGGCCCGTGCGGTGAATGCCATCATGACAGCGACATATTGGGAAATTGGGCGTCGGATCGTGGAAGTTGAGCAGCGTGGCGATCAGAGGGCCGATTACGGTTCAGAGTTGATCCAACGGTTGTCTGTGGACTTGGTTGCGAGATTCGGTCGTGGATTTAGCCCGATCAACCTGCGGCAAATGCGTCGATTCTTCATCCTTTGGCCTTCTGAACGAATTCAACAGACAGTGTCTGCTGAATTGCCGGTTGATCCCAGCGTCGAGATTCGACAGACACCGTCTGTTGAATCGGCCACGGCAAAAACGCCGTCTTCTTTGGCAAAAGACATCACGTCGATGAGGACGGTCGTTACTCATTTTCCGCTTCCGTGGTCGCATTACGTCAAATTGATGAGCGTTGATGATGAAAAAGCTCGAATCTTCTATGAAAAAGAAGCATTGCGAGGCGGTTGGTCAGTGCGACAACTGGATCGCCAAGTCTCGACTCTTTTCTATCAGCGAACCCTGCTTTCAAAGAACAAAGCGGCAATGCTTCGCAAAGGGTCCGAACCCCAAGCGGAAGATCTGGTCACACCCGACGAAGAAATCAAAGATCCGCTGGTTCTGGAGTTTCTCAACCTCAAAGACGAGTATTCCGAACACGAACTGGAAGAGGCCCTGATCCTCAAGCTGGAAGAGTTCCTGTTGGAACTCGGCGGTGACTTCACTTTTGTCGGGCGGCAACGGCGATTGCGAATCGGCGACGAGTGGTATCGGATTGACTTGTTGTTCTTCCATCGGCGATTGAAATGCTTGGTCGTGATCGACTTGAAGATTGGCAAGCTGACGCACTCCGACACGGGGCAAATGCACATGTATTTGAACTATGCCAAAGAACACTGGACGCACGAATACGAAAATCCCCCGGTCGGCCTGATTCTCTGTGCTAAGAGGGACAAAGCGGTGGCCCATTATTCCTTGGAAGGACTGCCCAACAAAGTCATGGCTGCTGAGTATCGAATGGCCTTGCCCGATGAGAAACTGCTCACCGCCGAACTGGAGAAGACCCATCGAGCGATTGAGTTGAAAGCAATTACAAGCGACTCGTCACCACAGAAATCAACCAAGAAGAAGACCGATAAACGGGATGAATGAACGGATTCACGAAGCGAGATTGAAAATGTCACGCAAGAAGACAGTTCCCATCGAAGAGCCACTCCAGACAATCAAGCTCGATGCAGCCAAGAAGGCCAAGTTGCTCGCAAAGAATGTCGTGCAGATGGCGGAATTTGCAGCGACGGCCCTGATCGCCGCCGAACAGTTGAGCATAAAGACGAAGCCTCTCGAACACTTAACGCTGTCACCGGCCCAACGGGGAGTCCTGCTGGCAGTCCCCGAAATCTCAAAGTCCATCAAGACTAAGCTGGCGAAGGAGAAGGCTTCCTTCACAGTCGCTGATGTCGCCAATATGTCGATGGCTCTTGCGGAACACCTGACTGACGCTGCCCTTCCACAACAGGTAGCGTTGCTTCGTCTCGGAAAACATCTCATCGACAAACTTCACGCAGACATTGCCCACGCAGGCAAAATCACCTTTGAAAAAACGAAGCAACCGAAAGCCAAAGCTTACCCCAACACGGTCTATCAATTCAAAATCACGCTGAAAGGCTCAAAGCCCCCAATCTGGCGTCAGATTCAAGTTGAGGACTGTACTCTCGACAAACTGCACGAACACATCCAGACGGCGATGGGCTGGACCAACTCACATCTCCACCAGTTTGAAATCTTTGGGAAGCGATACGGCGATCCTGAACTCCTTGATGATGGGTTCGACGATTTCGATTGCCTTGACTCAACGAAAATCCGACTCAGCCAAATCACGCCCAACGCCGGAAAGCGATTCAAGTTCATCTACAAGTACGATTTTGGCGACGGTTGGGAACACGAGATTCTTTTCGAGGGCAACAAAATGAAGGTGGCGGGCACGAAGTACCCGCTTTGCCTTGAAGGAGCACGATCTTGCCCACCTGAAGATGTTGGCGGGATCTACGGGTACTACGATTTTCTCGAAGCCTTGGCCGATCCGAAACATGAGGATCATGACAACTACATGGAATGGGGTGGTGACTTTGACCCTAATCAATTCGACGTTCAGCAAGCGACCAAGGCTATGAAAAAGGGATTGCCGGACTGGCGGGAGTGACACCGAACTGCAAGAAGAAAACTTTTTTATCAGCAAAAAACGGCACCATGTCCAAGAAAAGAGCCAACAAAACGCTCGCTGACGATTCCCAAGAGGTAATCGATCTCATCTCAAAGATGGTCGATGATTTTTGTCGTGAGCAACTCAATGGCGAGTATGCCGTATTGTGTCGTACCCTGACGGATAAACTGGCTCGGAAACGACCATCTCCATTGCTCAGTGGCAAGCCGAATACTTGGGCTTGTGGGATTATTCGCACGATTGGATGGGTTAATTTTCTTGACGATTCCTGTCGGACGCCGCACGTGAAACTGACCGCCATCGACAAACATTTTGGAGTCGCTGAAAGCACGGGACAGGGGAAATCAAAGTTGATTCGTACCATGCTGAGAATTCGGCAGTGGGATCACCGATGGACATTACCGAGCAAAATTGATGAGACGACTCCAATTTGGTGGGTGGACGTAAATGGTTTTATACAAGATGTGCGTCATCTCCCACGAGAAATTCAAGAAGTCGCCTTCCACAAGGGACTGATTCCCTACGTTCCCGCAGATCGTTCAAGCAATACGGAGGCTGAATGACGATGGCGAAGAAAGCACAGCCGAAAAATCCATTCAAAGGCTACTGGCGAATCAAGTCGATGAGCCTGTGGGATCAAGATTTCGTGGATGAGGAAGTTGAAGGTCATTTTGAGTTTGGCTCGAACAACATGGGATCTTTCCAATTCGGATACGTATTGGGACAAATCGACTACTGCACAGGCGTTCGTGATACCAACCCGTGTGTCGAATTTACTTGGGAAGACAGCGACGAGATGACGCCAGTTGAAGGCCGAGGTTGGGCAACTCTTGAGTGCGATGAAATCACTGGGATGTTCTTCTTCCATCAAGGCGACGAATCCGAGTTCAAGGCAAAGAAAGCGAAGCGGAAATAGTCGTTTTTTGAAAAGCGAGTCGAAAGATCAAATGCATGAAACAGGCGGGAATCAAGGCCGCAACGGTCAAGAAGTTTCGAGTGACGACAACGGATTCCAATCATTCACACCCGGTGGCGGAAAACGTCGTGAATCGAGAGTTCGCCCCGTCGAAGAAGAATCAAACGTG
>CAIQIR010000025.1 GCA_903871875.1 uncultured Schlesneria sp. | reverse complement strand
TCCAATATCGGCGCTGACCGGTCCTTCAGACCTTTCATCCCGTGGTGGGGGATCGGATCCAGGGCCTTCGCCGCGGACGGCTGCGACCCTGGCTGGGGGGCTGGTTGGTCCGTTGGACCGAAGGAAGAAGGCCTCGCGAGGATCGGGGAAATTGCGACGCGGGCACGCCGCTTTTCAATGTAAGACAAACGAAGATTTGAAACACAGAGCGGCGGAGGCCACAGAGAAAAAACGGAGGAAGAGATGACGGAGGAGAAGGCTTGCCTTGTTCACAGCCGTGCCATTCCTGGCCTCATCTCCTCTTACCTCCGTGATCTCTGTGACTCTGTGTTTCTACCTCCGAATTCCCCGCGGTCCTTTGCAGCGGCCAAGAGACAACTAACGGACCCCATCGTGGCGGGCGAAAGGGATTCAATCTGCCGGCTGAGGAATGACATGAGTCGGGAAACGGTCCGTGCACCGACGCTGCCCGAGCCCGCCACGGCAAATGCGCAAATGCGGCGAGTCACCCGCCGCAGACAACGGGGGCCAGCACGCTCGCCATGCGGCGAATTTCTGATTCCGGGATTGCCGAGTACAGGGGAAGGTAGATCACCTGTGCCAGAAGTCTGCGGGCGACCAGCGGCTCCAGTTCCGGTCGGTCCTGAGGCGGATCGACGGGCTGCAGCGAGTTGCTGGCGGTCGAGTCGAATCCGGCTGTTTGCAATGCCGCGATCGCGACGGACTGGTCGGGAACCTGCACTGGAAAGATCCAGAACGAGTGCGGCATTGCTTCGCTGCCGGGGCAGCTTCCCGGCGGAAGCAGGCTGGCAAGTAGATGCCCGCGTGCGGCTCGCTGGTCGAGGTCGTCGTTACGATAGTTCATGATTCTTCGGGCGATCAGTCGCAGCAGCGGCAGCGACGGCTGCTCGCGCAGGCGATTAAAGAATTCGGCCTGAGGGAAATTCCGAATTGATCCGTTCAGCACCTGATCCAGCTGCTTGCCAAACAGGCGGCACGTTCGCAAGAACAAGGCAAACAGGGTCCGCCCACCGAGACCGTTCAGTACGCTGTAAAACAACACTCGCTTCAGGAAGAACCAACGGGACTGGACAGGGTACTTTGACTGCAGTTCCCTGATCCGTTTCAGCAGGGACTTTTCCCGGACTCGGAACAACCCGCCACCCAGGGCCGTCGCGGTTTTGATGGGGCCGAAACTGAACATCGACACGTCCGCTGCGTCGTTCCCGCGATAGCGGTCCCCCTCAAATGCCTGAGCGCAATCTTCCAGCAGGATCAGACGGTGCTGCCTGGCGAACTCAACGAACGGAGCCAGATCGAAACGACCGCCCAGCAGATGAGCCACCAGGATCACCTTGGTCTTGGTCGTCACCGCATGTTTCAGCAGGTCGGCCTGCGGAGACATGTCGTTCGCGCGCAGGTCGATCGGAACCGGCACCAGCCCATGTTGCTCGATGATCCGCACCATGTCGGGAATCGTGATCGCAGAGATCAGGACCTCGCTGCCGGTCGGCAGTTCGAGGGCTTTCAGCACCAGGTCGAGTCCCGTGCGCACGGAGAGGCAGACAAATGCGCGGCCGTCGGTCGACCACGCGGCTTCGGCGGCGTCGCTGGCAACGGCCCGCGAGCCGGGACGAAAGCAGTTGACCGCGGCACTCAGCAAATCGAGCCAGCCAATGTCAATTCTCTTGCGAACCCACATCTGATCTCCCACTGTATTGCAGATAGAACTGGTTTTGGAAGATTTCGTCGGGATCGTGCTGTCGTTTCCGTTCGAAGAACTCGGCCGCCATTGGGTACGCCGCCTGAAACTGCTCGACCGTCGCGTGCAACCGATAGGGCAGGTAATAGCGTCCGCCGACCGCAAGGGCCGCGTCGATCAATTGTCGGGTCATCTTCTGCATGGCCGCCTCACCTTCGATCGTGCGTTTCTGATGGAACAGCATGACCAATGACAGCATGGGTCTGTCGGCGTAACGCAGGAATGTGTCGTCATCCTGTTCCACACTTCGCACGGTGACATTCAGCAGATTGCCGTGGCACTCGGGAATGATCGAACGGACGCGGTCGACAAAGAGTTCGATTCTGTCCGGCGGAACGAAGTATTCATGGAGAATATCCGTGGAGTCCGCCAGTCGGTTCTCGAAGACCGAGACCCCTTCACTGAGCAACTGGTTTCTCGAAAAGGCGCTTGCTCGCAGGCGAGGTTGCAGTTTTGTCTCGGCCGCCCACCGCAGCTGTTTCCCATAGTCACTGTCAACCGAGCCGCGGAAGATGTGTCGGCGGATGCTGGCCAGCCCGGGATCGTGCAGATCGGGGATTGCCGCCTGCGGATCGGGATCCTCGGTGAACACATTGAGAATGACGTCCTGCAGGAATCGGTCAGGATCGACATTCAGCCGCGCATAAACCATCGCTGCGTCCGATCGTGTTCCCACTTTCCGACGGTAGGTTGAAAGAGCCTCGTGGGCAGGAATGATGTCACTGGTGACCAAATAGCGTTTGTTGGAAACGACCTTCAGATCGACGTCGAGAATGATGCCGAACAGGCCATAGCCGCCCGGCACCAGTGCAAACAGGTCGGCATTTTCCGACCGGCTGCAAATGACAATCGATCCATCCGCCTTCATCAGTCGAAACGATTCAACGGTCGAGGCGATCGGAGGGCGACCATACTGCCAGCCGTGACAGTTCACGCTCAACGACCCACCGACCGAAAACGAGCTGTTCGATTGCATCACGGAAATCGATCGACCCCGGTGATCAAGATACGGGATGATGTCACTCCACAAAGCCCCCGCCCCGACGTGCAGGATTTCACGATCCTCATTCAGCTCCATCTGATTCAACGAGAGCATGTTGATCGAGATGCCGCCGGGATAGATCGTGTGGCCGCCCATGCTATGCCGGGCACCGGCGATTGAGACCCGCAGACCCTCGCGACGCGCCCGCTGCAACAGTTCGGCAAGCTGCTCTTCCGCGCGGTCGATCTCGACACCAACATTGACGATCTCGGCAACGGGCGTCTGATTGAGCCGGCTGGCATCGTTGATTTCCCCGTGCGGGATCGCCGACAGCTCATTGCGATCGTTCCAAGCAACGGTCAGGACGTGCCAAACCGGCCTGCCACAAAAGAGCAGCAGCAGCCCGGCGCCGATCAGTGCTCCGCGTTTCCAACGGAGTCGCCGCCGCAGACCCCTCGAATGAGATTCCGGCTGTTCGTCGTTTGAAACCATTCGCTGTGCTTTTGCCTTTCGGCAACTGACGGGAAACATGGTTCGGAAAGTGATGCACTGCCATTCTGCCGAGTGGCGACGGGTTAGTACACGTCAGGGTCGATACAGAAGTCCTCTGACAAGACGAAAGAGACAGGTCCAATATCGGCGCTCGAAAAGGACTTCTCAGCCAAACTTTCATCGAACGGACCAGTCCTTCAGACCTTTAATCCCGTGGTGGGGGATCGGTTCCAGGGCCTGCGCCGCGGATGGCTGCGACCCTGGCTGGGGGGTTGGTTGGTCCGTTGGACCGAAGGAAGAAGGCCTCGCGAGGAACGGGGAAATTGCGGCGCGGGCACGCCGCTTTTCAATGTAAGACAAACGAAGATTTGAAACACAGAGCGACGGAGGCCACAGAGAAAAAACGGAGCAAGAGATGACGGAAGAGAAGGCTTGCCTTGTTCAGAGCCGTGCCATTCCTGGCCTCACCTCCTCTTACCTCCGTGATCTCTGTGACTCTGTGTTTCTACCTCCGGATTTCCTCGCAGGCTTTGCTGCCGCAGAGAGAAGACCGAGAAAGAGATCACGTGTGAGAAGTCCAAGCTAACTAAGCCTAATGCTATATTAATTGCATCTCAGACGGTATGGTGAAAGTCGGTGAGCAGCCCCGTGGCCATGTGTTCGCGGAATTCGCTCGCGACAAGAATCACGAATTCCGAAGGAGAGACCGCCATGCGCTCGACCATCCGTCATGTTTTGTGCTTGATGATTTTGTCAGCGGGGGGAGCGGCCGCTCTCCGCGCCGACGACAAACCCCGAACGATCAAGGGCTGGGGCGAATTCGTCGACCCCGCCTTCTATTCCAAGGTCGAGATCGACAAAGACGTGCTCGTGATGACCGCGCCAGACGACTACGTCGACAATTACAACAAAACGACGGCCCCGCGAGTGACGCAAGATGTCTCGGGCGATTTCACCGCTGAAGTCAACGTCCTGTACGTCGACCCGTCGAAACCGAATTCGGTTCTGGAACGCCTGGGCAACTTTCCCGTCGCCTGCCATTCCGGGACGCTGCTCATCCGACACGATGACCGAAACTTCGTGCGGCTCGAGCACATGAACGACTGTCGACAAGAAGCCAGCTCGAAATGCTATCTGCACGTGTATCAGGACGGCAAACGCATCTATCACAAAGTCTTTGGAATCAAAGACGTGCCGACACGGTTGAAGTTGGAGCGACACGGCAATTCGTTGCTCGGCTCATTTAGCCAGGATGACGGCAAGACGTGGAAAGAATTCGAGCAGGCGGAGATCGAGTTCCTGCCCAAGAAACTGGAGGTCGGAGTCTCGATGACGAGCAATACCAACCCGGGCTGTACGGTGAAGTTCCGGGACCTCAAAATCGCGACGACGGTCAAGTGAATGGCAAGATCATTAGCGACCACGACAACGAATTCCCCTTCACCGAGAATTCCAGCTGAACGCCGACAGATCCCTTCACGATGACGAGTTCTCGTTCTCATCGAAATACAGCGTCGCGCGCATTCTCGACCACGCCATCGGCGTTCGGCCTCGGCGGTGATGACCAGGCTGGCGGCGCGGCGGGAGGAATTTTGAATGGGTCATGGGGACGAATTGCTTCATCCTCAAATACCGGACTTAACCTCGACAACAATTTGCGTGGCGTGTGTCGGCCCGATTCACGGACGACGGCGCCGATCGATGTGACCGCTGCCGATTCCACGTCCCAAGACGCCTGAACCTGTCTACTCCCACAGGTCAGTAGAGACCGGCTCGACAGACCTCGATCCTCAACACAGGCGTCAAACTCGGGTGGATTGAAAGTCCTGCCCACGAGCGATTCTGATGGGAAAGACGGTCCCTCGTTTGTGAAGACGGACGGCGTGACTTTGCCGACTGAAACCATTGCGCCGGCCATACCATTCCTTCCAGAAGATGTGGTTGGCACCGTACCGACTATTCAATGAACGAGGTGACTTCCCGCTTGTTCAGAAGCGGATCGGCAGTAACGGCCGATTCGCGGCGTTCGAAGCCGTTTGTCTGATTCGGGATGATTCGTGCCGACGTGGATCATGAAGGTGGTTTCCGTGACATTCATGCGAACGACCATGAGCAGGCGCTGCTGGCTGCTGTTCCTGCTGGCGATAACTTCGGGAGCGTGTCATGTCGGATGCACGGTGACGCCATACCGGTACGGCCATCACCAACAATCTGCTGGCGAATGCAATTCGAGCGTGGTGTCTGATACAGAAGCCGTGTTTGAGTATGGCCGTCCCAACAAGACGCTCGATCGCCTGGCGTGGGTGGTTGGCATGCCCTCGCGGATTCTTCCCCTGAGTTCTAAGGTGAACAATCACGACATCTCTCCAGAAACAACAGACAAATTGAGCTGCTATCTGCGTGAGAATGATTTGAGCGACGTTCTGGTGCGGGTCAACCAGTATGATCCCAAGGGTGAATGGAAAAGGTTGCGGGAAAATCCGCGAATTTCACCGGGCTGGAAGTATACGTTCGGGGCGGGCATGCTGGTTCAATACACGCTTTTCCCCGGCCGAGTGTTCGGAGGCGATCACTACAACGCTTACACGAACACGCTGTATGTGAACTCCGACGTTCCGGCCCTACTGATCCTGGAAGCCGCCTATGCGAAGGATGTCCACGATCGGCGATTGCCTGGTCCGTACGCGGCCATCAACGAACTGCCTGTCCTGGAGACCTGGCGACTTTCGTACGGACTGAACGACACTCTTGGTTACGCGCAATTGAACGATGATTGGGAACTTGAACGGGAAACGTATGCGATCGTCTATCCTGTGATGGGAATCGAAGCGGCCCTGGGCGGGCATTCGGCCGTCTCGAGTGTCGCCACGTTGCCGCTGCTGACAATGCCGATCACTGCGATCGGCGGTGCCGCGACCGGACATGTTTTGGGTCGGACAACCATCAAGCGGCGCGAGCGAGAACGCGCATTGGAATCGGAATCGGAATCTGACGAAGAAATACAGGTCACCGACTTCCAGACGAACGAAATCACTCGTGTCTCCCAAGAGGAATAGGGCACTTTCCAAGAAATCAGCGACCGTCAGGTGAAAACTTCCTGGAAACAGGTTCGGCAGCAGGTCCGATTCAGGGTCGATCATGGCCAAGGCGACTCCATTTCTGATGTTTCAGGGCGACGCACAGGACGCGGTGGACCTTTACACCTCTGTTCTGCCCGACACGAAACTTGTCCGCGCGGAACGCTATGGAAATGGGGAAGCGGGACCGCCGGGAACGATCAAGGTTGGGTTGCTGCAGATTTGCGGGCGGGAGTTCATGTGTGCTGACAGCCCGATCAAGCACGACTTCTCGTTCACGCCAGCGAGTTCGATCTTCGTCGAGTTCGGAACAACGGCAGAGCTGGATCAGGTATTCCGCGTCCTCGCGGATCAAGGAACAGTTCTGATGCCGCCGGGCCACTATGGTTTCAGCACTCACTTCGCCTGGCTGAACGACCGCTTCGGGGTCTCGTGGCAACTGAATGTTGCGGAGTGAAGATTCCGGAGATTCAGGTTCTGCGCCGAGGACGGCTGCGCCTCTTTTCCCTGCAAGACAAATGAAGATTTTGAAACACAGAGCGGCTGTGTTTCTTTTCAAGAGTAAATGGGAAATGGATCAGGAAATAGCGAGCGGTTCTTGTGGAAGTTTGTAATTCCAATTGAGCCCGGTTTTGAGGAGGGCATTGAGGATAATTAGGAGCTTTCTCATGCAGGCGACGTGGACGACGAGATAGGGTTTCCCGGCCGCCTTAAGCCGTTTGGCAAATTCGACGATGACGGGGTTAAATCTTCTGGCTGCGAGGGTTGCCATATAGAGGGCCGTTCGGACGTCTTCTCTTCCTCCGGCGATGCAGCGTCGTCCTTTGAGTTTTCCGCTATCGTGATTGTAAGGAGCAAGCCCGGCGAGCGCGGCCACTTGAGCGCGGTTTGCGGAACCGAGCTCGGGAATCTCGGCCAGCAGATGTCTCGCCGTGTTGTCCCCCACGCCAGGCACGCTGGTGAGGATCTGACACTTGTCGTTCCAGTCATCGTTGGATTCGAAGAGCTGCGCGATGGCGTTCTCGATCATTTCCAGTTGCTTGGCATACAGATCAAGGGAGAGCTGAATGGTCTTCAGGGGGATTTTTCCATGTGTCGTGTATTGTCGATTTTTCTCGATCGTTCGCAGTTGAATGACCTGTCGTCGTCTGGTGACGAGGTCCTGTAGATCTTGCTGATTTTCAGGAGTTTTGGTGGCGAGCCGAGGGCGCACAGTCTCGGCGAAATGGGCCAGGTGACTGGCATCAATGGGGTCTGTCTTGGCACGGTGTCCCAGCCCTTTGGCAAAATCATGTGCTTGTCGCGGATTGACCACGGCCACGGGAATACCCGCATCGATGAGATGGCAGACGAGTGGTCTCTCGTAACTTCCTGAGGCCTCAACAACGAGAAGTTTCAGGGTGGGAAATTGCCTGAGGAGTTCGACGAGTTGCTCGAATCCGTCAGGGTCGTTTTTCAGAGTCCACTTTGTTGAGAGTGGTCGAACGTGAACATCGAACTTATCCTTGGCGATGTCGATTCCCACGAAGATTGGCGGTGAAATGGGGGCGATGGAAATGGTGTTAACCCTGTCTTGCAAATGCGAACTCGGGACGGCGGATGTCGCAGCCCGGTTCTGGCGGCTGTTCGGGCTGATACCAACGGACGCACGGCGATCTCGCTCTGTGACGGTGTTTTGAACACCCAGGCACGGTCGATCTGCCGTACTCCGTGAAGCCTGCGGCTTTTCGCTGGCGCTCAAAACCGCAGGCTTCACGGCCTCCACTACACTGCGTTTACTTCG
>CAIQIR010000024.1 GCA_903871875.1 uncultured Schlesneria sp. | reverse complement strand
GGGTCGCTGGAAGAGGATCCGGCCAGATGTGCCCGTTGCAACGAGCCTTACGCCACCCCAAGCCATGTCGCAGATCTGATCCAGGTCGAGGCCGAATTGGGATATCACTACGAAATGTCGAACCCGAAGTGCGGGCATTATCAGCGCATCTGCCCACCGTGCCGTCGAAAGATACTGGCACTTGCCCAGCACGCGGCGTGGGAACCTGAGCCGAGAGAGGCCAGCACATGGTAACTGAAGCTCAGATGACACCCGAATTGCTGGCGAAATTCGGCCCGTTGCGCGCGTACCAGTCTGGAGAACGACTGGATACGTCGGTGGACCCCGACCGGATCGTTAAAACCCACTGTTGTTTCTGCGGTCAGCAGTGCGGCATTCAACTGAAGGTGAAGGGGAACTCGGTCATCGGGTTCGAACCTTGGACTGACTTTCCCTTCAACAAGGGGATGCTTTGTCCGAAGGGCATTCGCCGCTACCTGCAGAACTCACACCACGATCGACTGACGGCCGCCCACTTTCGCGATCCGACTCGGCCGGACGGATTTCGGGCGGTGCCCTACACGAATGCAATCGCGCGTGTCGCATCCGAAATTCAGCGCATCCAGTCAACCTATGGGAATGATGCATTCGGGGTGCTAGGCGGGGCGAGCATGACGACTGAAAAGTGCTATCTGCTTGGGAAGTTTGCCCGCGTGTGCCTGAAGACGCGATACATCGACTACAACGGTCGATTGTGTATGGTCAGCGCCGGAGTCGGTAACAAGAAAGCGTTCGGTATTGACCGCGCCGGCAACCCGACAAGCGATATCCCGCTGGCCGATGTCATCTGGATCGGTGGTGCGAACGTCGCCGAGTGCGCCCCGATTACGACGAGCTATATCTGGGAGGCCCGCGAGAACGGCGCGCGGATCATCAACGTCGATCCGCGCATCACCCCACTCGCTCGAACCTGCGACCTGGTGTTGCCGATCAAACCGGGCCGCGACGCCGCACTCTACGCCGGCATCCTCCACCTGATGATCGAGAACGACTGGCTCGATCACGATTTCATTGAGAACCATACGGTCGGCTTCGACGTAGTGGCCGCGTCCGTCAAGGACTGGAACCCGCGAAAGACGGCTGAGGTGACGGGGATCGCGGAGAAGGCGATCCGGCAAGCAGCCGAATGGTGGGGCACGGCCAAGACTAGCTATCTGATGCACGCCCGCGGGATGGAGCAGCACAGCCACGGCGTCATCAATGTGCTAAGCGCGATCAATATCGTTCTGGCGTCGGGGCGGATTGGGCGACCGGGGTGCGGGTACTCGACCATCACTGGCCAGGGTAACGGTCAGGGCGGGCGCGAACACGGTCAGAAGGCCGACCAACTTCCCGGAGCCCGCGACATTGAGAACCCGGAACACCGCAAGCACATCGCTGCGATCTGGGACATCCGCGAGGAAGAACTTCCCCACGCCGGTGTCGATTGTTACGAACTACTGCGCAAAGTCGAGACGGGCGAGATTCGCGGCTTGCTGTGCTGGTCGTTCAATCCGTTTGTTTCGCTTCCGGATAGCGACTTCGTCAGGCGGATGCTGGAGAAGTTGGAATTCTTCGTTTGCATCGACTTCTTCCTGAGCGAGACGTGCCGATTTGCGGATGTCATTCTTCCCGGCTCGCAGCACGAGGAGGACGAAGGGACCGTTTGCTCCACCGAGGGACGCGTCATCAAGATCAATAAGGCGGTCGACCCGCCAGGCGACGCGAAACCAGATTGGCGAATCCTGCAAGACATCGCGCAGGCGCTCGGCCGCGAACACGGCTTTACGTTCGAAAATCCGCGCGCGATTTTTGAAGAGCTGCGGCGAGCATCTGCCGGCGGCATCGCGGATTACTCGGGGATCACCTACGAGAAAATCGAGTCCCGGTATGGAGTCTTCTGGCCGTGCCCGGCAACCGACCGCGACGGTAAACCGATTGATCATCCCGGCACGCCGCGACTGTTCGAGCCCGGGTCATGGAATCCGGTCGCGAAGGGTGCCGGACCGTTCTACTTTCCGGATGGTAAAGCTCACTTCAACGTCGCCTCCTATGCACCGCCGACCGAGGATGTGGACGCCGATTACCCGGTGATCCTGACCACTGGGCGGACAGTGAATATGTTCCTGAGTGGGAACCAGACCCGAAGAATCGGCCCGCTGGTCGATCAATATCCGGATCCGCTTCTGGAACTTCACCCGGTGCTGGCGCAGAAGCACGGAATCGTTGACAAGGACTGGGTCACGGTTGAATCTCGACGCGGGGCACTGACTGTGCAATGCCAGGTGGTGACGACAATCCGCCCGGACGTGGTGTTCGTCCCTTACCACTGGGGTGGGGCTAAGAGCGTCAATCGAGTGACGATCTCGGCTCAGGATCCGATTTCGAAGATTCCCGAGTACAAAGTGTGTGCTGTCCGCATCTGCAAGGCCGAGGAACCCGAGTACACGAAGCGTCTTGAATCACAGCAGTGACAGCAGTGAAGGGAAACGTATGACCGTCGAAATGGAGTTTTTCGTGGACCCGCACCGGTGTATCGGGTGCCACGCTTGCGAACACGCCTGCGCCGAGTGCGAGACGCACAAGGGAAACTCGATGATTCACATCGAGTACGTCGAACGCAGCACGTCGGTACAGACGGTGCCGGTCGTGTGTATGCACTGTGACAGTCCCACCTGCGCCGACGTCTGTCCGGCCGATGCCATCAAGCGAAGTGCCGACGGGCGCGTCATGACGGCGCGCAAGCCGCGGTGCATCGCGTGCTCGAACTGCGTACTGGCATGTCCGTTCGGAGTGCCCAAGATGATGACCGAACTCGAACTGATGATGAAGTGCGACATGTGCTTCGATCGGACCAGCACGGGGCGCAAGCCGATGTGCGCGACCGTCTGCCCAAGCGGAGCCTTGTACTTCGATACCCGCGAGGAAGTGGAACTGCGACGGAAGCGATCCCGGTCGTCCAACGAGTTCAGGTTCGGAGATCAAATCGTCACGACCAAAGTCAACATGATGGTTCCGAGGGAGCGGACCGAGTCGCACCTGGACGTGACCGCAGCAATGCACGAGAGGCCGACCAGCGGGCTGATTTCTTTGAACATCCTGAGCAACGAACCCGTCGCCGTGGAGAGCCCATCATGAATCCCCTCGATGGTGAAGAGCCTCGCGAATACCCGGATCACATACCGCTACAGTTCCAACCAACCTGGCGCAAGGACTTCCCGACCGACGTCCCGGAAGACGAGCACGTCGCGCGTCGCGAGTTCGTCAAGTTCCTGGTATTGACGAGCGGAGCATTCGTGGCCGGACAGTGTTGGATCGCGATCGCCAGCCACCGCCGTACGAGCGGGCCTCTCCCCCGACTGCGGGTGGCAACGGTGGAGGAACTGGAAACGAAGCGAGTCGTGGAGTTTCGTTACCCGGACGAATACGAGCCATGCCTGGCCATTTGCCTCGAGCCCGGGCGCTTCGTCGCCTACGGCCAGAAGTGTTCGCATCTTTCCTGCGCGGTGGTTCCACACCTGGATCAGGGCGAATTGCACTGTCCGTGTCACAACGGGCACTTTGAACTGACCGAGGGGCGACCAATCGCTGGTCCGCCTCGCCGACCGCTGGCGCTGGTAAAACTGGACATCCAGGACGGAGTAGTGTTCGCTATTGGATTTGAACCGCGAACCATTTAATCGCAGGGAGTTCGACGTGAAGCCAATCATAACACGCCGCCAGAAGGACACCATTTTTGCGGGCATCTTTTGCATCGTGGCGCTACTCGTGGTGATGCAGTTGTGGCTGCTGACCGCCACCATGAACGCACATATGGGCGGGGACGACTCGGTCGTCTGGCCGGGCGTCATTGCGAGCCTCGCGTGCTTGCTGATGAACCTATCGCTACTTCGTCGGCTCGTATACCTCCAACGACCAGCGGCCTGACATGCCTGATCCCATTCATCCAATGGCAGCCAGATCCGTCCGAGACCTTCCTGCAAACATCTTCGCAGTCGTGATGGCGACGGGAATCGTCGCACTGGCAGTGAACGCCGCCGGGTGGCCAACTGGCGGTCATCTCCTCTTTTGGGTTGGTGTCGCGACTTACGCAGTCCTGTGGATATTGACCATCACCCGTTGCATCCGCTACGGGTCCGCGGTTTACACCGACTTTACTTCGCATGCCCGTGCTCCAGCATTCTTTACGATCGTCGCCGCCACCGGTGTACTCGGAAATGGATGCGTCTTATTGCTCAATTCGCCAGGATCGGGACTGGCACTGTGGGTGACTGCGCTCATGCTTTGGGCCGGACTGTCGTACACGATTCTCCCCGGGTTGATCGAGGCGACGGAGAAGCCGGAGTTGGAGAAGGGTTTGAGCGGGGTCTGGCTGCTCACCGTCGTAGCCACCCAGTCGGTGTGCGTGCTCGGATGTCTGGTGATTCCACACCTGCCGGACGACGCCATTGAGCCGGGGCTGTTTACTGTCCTATGTTTCTGGCTCGTGGGGGGAATGCTCTATCTGTGGTTGATCGCCCTGATCTTCTACCGGATGATGTTCCTGCCACTCACTCCGACCGACCTGACCCCGCCGTACTGGATCAACATGGGGGCAATGGCGATTTCCACACTCGGCGGGGTAACTCTCGTGTCCGCCGTTCGCGAGTCCGAATCGTTGGCCGAGCTGGTTCCGTTTCTGAAGGGGCTGACGCTGATGTTCTGGGCGACAGCTACCTGGTGGTTGCCACTGCTGTTAATGCTCGGGATCTGGCGACACGGGGTGAAGCGGTATCCGCTGGTCTACGACCACAGCTATTGGGGAGCCGTTTTCCCGCTTGGCATGTACGCCACATGCACACTCCGACTGGCCCGAGAGTTCGGACTGCCGTTCTTGACCCCCATTGGGAAGACGTTTGCGTGGGTCGCACTCGCCGCTTGGGCGGCCACCGCAGTCGGCCTCGCCCGCCGCCTCGCTCCCCAGAATGCGTCACCCACCACCCCTCCGCGAGCGACGGCACGGGTTCGGATGCCTGACCCACCACCCAATTAAGCCCTGCCGGGGGGATCATGTCAGCTCGCTCCGGCAGATCGACCGGCACGCCCTTGGGAGCGAGGCTCCACAAAGAGCGACCATTCCACAATCGTTGCCGATTCAGCATTGGTCCGAGACGACACACCTGTGAGTAGGTCGGACAAATCGGCCTGGGGGCCGAAGGGCACTCACATCGACCAACGCGTCCAAGTAGTATAACCGGGTGATGTCAGAAAACATTCGTTTTCCGGAGGACGAGAGATGTTTGACCAATTGCGGTAACTGACATCATGCCAAGGTTCTCGAAAACTCATCTCAGGAGTTTGTTTGCAATGACGCTTGAATTGGAGCTGTAAATCTTGGAAACGCGGCCTGAAATAAGCTTGCAACACCTCACACGAAACTTATGAGTAACTGCAACAATTCGAAATCGAATGACCGGACCAGCTTGGAAACGACTCTGATCGTCCCTCCTGCGGCACCTGCGACGGAGCAATCCTCGGCCCAATCGTACAGCAACTCGTTGTGGGCAAACGTCGCCATGGTTGACTCAACGCAACCACATTTGGTGCTTTCGGACCTAGGCATCCCGCAATTCTTCGGTTACGACACAATCACCGTGGCACCTCGTGCATTCGATTTCGTCAATTTTGTCGGAATCGTATTCCGGGTGCTGCTCTACAAAAACCAAGGCAGTCCCTGCCGTTTCGTCCAATGGTCCCCCGACCGTTGCAGTGTGGACATTCAGCCTCGTCAATAATTTCTGAGTCGTGCTCCGCCAGATCTTCTTTCGAGACCACACAGCCGCCGCCGCAATAACCGCAATCATCTTGATTGCAGCAGCGCGTAGCGAAGGTGAAAGCCGGGGCAGCACGTTCATGGCGCGATTGCCACTGGTATTAGCAACAAATCAGATACCGGCCGTACAAGACGGGGACGAGGCTGTCGGCTCGTCCGGCCGCCATATTCTGGTCGCCGACGACAACGTCGACTCTGCCGAATCGCTGGGGAGCGACGGCTTGCAGGCGCTGGAAGTGGCAGAGAAGTTCCGCCCCGACGTGATCTTGCTCGACGTCCGGATGCCAAAACTGAACGGTTACGAAGCGGCCCACCGCATCCGTGCTCAGGCATGGGGTCGAGACACGGTGCTGGTCGCCCTGACCGGATGGGGAAAGGAGGACGACCGGAAGAAGAGTTCGGACGCCGGGTTTGACCACCATTTTGTCAAGCCTGTAGAAATCACGGTCCTCGTGAATTTGTTGGTCGGATTGCTGAAGTTGAATGAAAAGAAAAAAAGACACTCAACCGCTTTACCGAGCGCTCAACGAAATCCAACCAAAAGGAATCCAGATCGGCATGCGATCATTCAAAAGCTGACGGAACCCAAAAAGGAAAAAGACCGCTGACTTTCGTCAGTGATCTTCCCTTTGACATTCCCACTTTACCTGATGCGGATTTTACCTGAATCGATAACTGACGTAAGCCTTTTCAGGATATCAACTTCTAAGTGGACGATATTGGACTCGAACCAACGACCTCCACGATGTCAACGTGGCGCTCTAACCAACTGAGCTAATCGTCCTGAAGAAAACTCCTCGTTGCCGAGAAGACCAACAACAATAGAACTCAAAGTGAGCTCGGTCAAGCCTGCGAGTCAAACGCCAGGACAACTATCCCCGCTTCGGTTTTTGGATTCGATCACAACAGTTGCCCGGGTTGAGATCAATTCACACTGATGCCGGATGGTCGGCCTTCCGGCCTGTCGTTTCGTTCAAACGCGGTGTACGCATGAGGTCGCTTGGTCGCAGCTCGAGAAGGTACTCATGCTCTGTGGACGCCCTCACTTGCATCCACTTCCCAGCCAGTCGGTCCGCCATTCGGATCTCGTGCCAGGCAGCAAAACAGATTCCACACGTCGCCCAAATCAACCGTCCGGAGCCGAGCTGTGGCGGTTTCTGCCGGACAAGGCCCGACGCAAACATTTACTCAGACAGGCATTATGATTGTGCCGATTAGGTAAAAAGATCCAGGGTTGTGTGTGATTCTGGGCGCAAATAGAATGTTCTGCTTGGTATTACTCGTTCGCTCGGTCGATTGCCGAGTTGGAAATTCGTTGACTTAACGTTGCCTGAGTTCGGCGGCCGATAGCGGCGGGTGTTGTAATGGACGGATTGAATGCGATTTTTGTTAATTGACCGCATCACGGAACTGGAGCCGCAAAAGTCCATTACGGCCGTGAAGAATCTGTCTCTGGCGGAAGAATATCTGGCGGATCATTTCCCTGGATTTCCCGTGCTACCCGGCGTATTGATGCTGGAAACACTTGTTCAAGCCGGTGGCTGGTTGATTCGTCACGCGGAAGATTTCGCTCACAGCACAATCCTCCTTAAAGAAGCGCGGGCGATCCGCTACAACAGTTTTGTGACGCCTGGAAATTCGCTGATCGTAAAAATGACGGTGCGAAAGCAGGCGGAGAATATCTGGGATTTTAATGGAACGGGTACCGTCAATGGTGACTCGGCCGTTTCGGCGAAACTCACTTTAGAGGCCTTCAATCTGAGCGAGCGAAATTCATCGCTGGCAGAATCTGACGACCTTCGACGGCAAACCTATCGAGAATTGTTTCTGCAAATCTGGACTCCGCCTGGGTCGTGATGCTCGAAACAATGTCACACCTTTCAAGATAGACCCTATTGTTGCACCGAATCGGGTGCTTCGAATTAACGAGGATTTGTGTTTCATGAAAGTCTCCGAACGAGTCGCCCTGGTGACCGGCGGAAGCCGCGGAATCGGTAAAGCAATCGTGGTGGCCCTGGCCAGTGCGGGGGCGAAAGTCGCTTTCGTCTACCAATCAAACAAAGACGCCGCGGATCAACTGGTCGCCGAATTGACCGGCAAAGGCCACGAGGTGTACGCCATTCAGGCGGATGCCAGCAAGAAGCCCGAGGCTGATGCGGCCATCGAAAACGTCGTGGCGAAATGGGGCCGCTTGGATATTCTCGTCAACAATGCGGGGATCATCCGGGACAAGCTGATTCTGGCGATGACTTCCGAAGAATGGCAGCAAGTCATCGACACCAATCTGACCAGCGTGTTCAACTTCTGTCAGGCCGCCATTCGCCCCATGATGGGGAATCGTTATGGGCGAATTGTGAATATGTCGAGCGTCGCCGCCGATTTTTCGAATCCTGGACAAGCCAACTATGCCGCCAGCAAGGCCGGGATCGAAGGATTTTCGCGATGCCTGGCGACGGAATACGCCAAACGCGGGATTACCGTGAATTGTGTGGCACCAGGCTTTATCGAAACCGATATGACGATGGCAGTGGTCAACGCGGCCGGCGACAAAATCAAGAATTCCATTCCCGTCAAACGACTAGGACGTCCAGAAGACATCTCCAACGCGGTGATGTTCCTGGCGAGTGAAGAATCGAGCTACATCACAGGTCAGGTCTTGAAAGTGGATGGCGGATTAACATTGGGTGGGATGAGTTAACGAAAATCGCCTTCGGTCTCCCGTGTTTTCAAAGCACGCTCGGATGGGGATTCAAGTCAAGAGACTGAAGACAATTGTGGATCAGAGCCTCGCGTCACGCGCGAGGCGAATTAACCCCGTGAGTTCGGACTGGGCACGCGGGTTTCGAATAGATGTCAGTGGGTCAGACCGGTTGATGCCTCGCCCCGTCGACCGGAAAGAATTTACGAATATTTGAATTGGGCGAACTCGAAACTGGATCATCTGGGACCTGTTCAAACAGGCTCTTCACGATCCTCAGGAGATTTTTGGATGCCTTCTCACGACGAAATTTACGAAAAAGTCAAAGCGACCCTGATCGATGCTTTGGGAGTTGATGACGACGAAGTTACCCCCACCGCGCGATTGAAGGCGGACCTGGGCGCAGAATCGATCGATTTCCTGGATATCGTTTTCCGTTTGGAAAAGAACTTTGGAATCAAGATTCCCCGCAACGAACTGTTCCCCGAAAGCCTGTTTGCTGCCGACTCGGGATTTGCCGAAAACGGCAAGGTGACGGCCAAGGGAATCAGCGAACTGCGAACGAAGTTGCCGCACGCGGACAAGGCTTCGATCGACAAGCTGGCCGAAAACCCCAAAGTCGAGAACGTTGAAGACCTGTTCACCGTAAACATGGTCGTCAATTTCCTCGCCTCGAAAATGGCCTGATTGAGAAAATGGCCTGATCGATCGGGCTTGGTAAAAACCGGTGATCGTCGGCACTGCCTCTGTGCCGACTGTTTTTCTCGTATGGGTTCTGACGTTTCCGACGATGGAACACGTCCGAATCCCGTAACAACATGAGTAACGAAATACCCCTCGTCCCAGGCTCTCAGAATGTGGGATGAGGAAACAAGAAGCGTCGGCGGCTCGTTTTAAACAACGCCCACCAAGAAGAAAAATATGCGCTGGATCTGGATTGACCGGTTTGTGGAATTCGTCAATGGCTCACACGCCAAGGCGATCAAGAACGTCACCCTTGCGGAAGACCACTTACACGACCACTTTCCGGGTTTTCCGATCATGCCTCAGTCGCTGATGCTGGAAGGCATGGCTCAGACGGGGGGAATCCTTCTCGGTAAGGTCAATGAGTTTGATAAGGTCGTCATTTTGGCCAAGGTGCCGCGAATGACGTATCATAGTTGGGCCGTTCCCGGCGATACCTTGACTTACACTGCAAAATTAATCGATGCTCGAGCCGAAGGGGGCATGGTCGAAGTGCAAGCCCACGTCGGTGAGCGACTTGTCGCCGACGGTGAAATTGTCTTTGCCCATGTCGACGAAAAAGCGGCCGGCGGCGGTAAAATCGATCAGAAGAACTTTGTTTTTTCCATGCGCCTGTTGGGTGTGATGGATGTCGGAAAAGCAGGCGACGGACAGACGCCCGGGCAATGACCTGGGCAGGAGAGCATGATGAGACGGCGAGTTGTCGTGACAGGTATCGGGGCGATTACACCCATCGGCAATACAGTCGAAGAAATGTGGAAGTCGCTACAGGAAGCCAAGAGCGGAATCGGTCCGATCACGCACTTCGACGCTTCGCACTTCCCGACGACCTTTGCTGCCGAAGTGAAAAACTTTGATCTCAAAGACTACGTCGATGATCCGAAACGATTCGAACATTGCGGCCTGAACATTCGCTTTGCAATTGGAGCGGCCAAGCAGGCGGTCGATGATTCGGGTGTCATGAATACCGTCGATCCTTCCCGCTTCGGAATCTATCTGGGCGCAGGCGAAGGTCAACAAGACTTTGGTCGCGTGATGAGCCTGATCGCCGAATCGCAGCGAGATGGTCACGTCGATCTGGAAGCGTTCACGCGCGTCGGCCTGACGCGGCTGCATGCGCAGCAGGAATTGGAACAAGAGCCGAACATGCCCGCGGGCCATCTCGCCAGTCTGTTCGATGCTCAGGGACCGAACCTGAATTGCTTGACCGCTTGTGCCGCGTCGAGCCAGGCGATCGGTGAAGCGACCGAAATCATTCGTCGCGGGGATGCCGACGTGATGTTGTCGGGTGGCGCGCATAGCATGATCCACCCCTTTGGTGTCACAGGCTTCAACCTGTTGACCGCCCTGTCGACTCACAATCACGAGCCCCAGCGAGCATCGCGTCCGTTCGATCGCGATCGCGATGGTTTCGTGCTGGGTGAAGGCGCGGGAATGGTGATCCTGGAAGAACTGGAACACGCCAAACAACGCGGAGCCCGGATCTATGCCGAACTGGTCGGCTATGGATCAACGGCAGATGCTTACCGGATCACGGACATTCATCCGGAAGGCCGCGGCGCCGTGGCCTGTATCAATATGGCTTTGCGAGATGCCAAACTGAATCCTGACGACGTGCAATACATCAACGCGCACGGTACCAGCACCGAAGTGAACGACAAAGTCGAAACGGCGGCGATCAAGACTTCGTTTGGCGCAGCCGCGTTTAAAACACCGGTTTCGAGCATCAAAAGCATGATGGGCCATTTGATTGCCGCCGCAGGAAGCGTCGAAGCGATCACGTGCCTGCTGTCGATGCGCGACGGCGTCCTGCCACCGACGATTAATTACGAGACGCCAGATCCAGATTGCGATCTGGATTACGTTCCGAATGAATCGCGTCAGGCCCCCGTCACACGCGCTCTATCCAACAGTTTCGGATTTGGCGGTCAGAATTGTTCGCTGATCTTCGCAAAATATCAAAGCTAGCGAGATCGCTCGCCGCGATAAATGACGAAATCATCGATCGAGTTCCCGCTTCCTCTAGTCGGAGTTGGTAGTTGATCTGGCTCACATTGTTGTTGATTGGGTTGATCGCGTGTGACCTGATCGTTCAGTGCGTTTACGTGCGACTGGTCCTGCGAGTGTTCGAATCCAAGCCGCCATTTGCGGTTCCTTCGTTTCCTCCAGATCCTTCTGCCGAACTGGTCTCCTTCGTCACGGACGACGGTGTGACGCTTCGCGGAAGTATTCATCGTCCTTTGCTGCGGTCCTCCAAGGGCCTGATCCTGTTTTGTCCCGAATTGGAAGGCAGCCACTGGTCAGCGACCTCTTATGCCCACGGCCTGCTGGAAGCGGGCTTCGATGTGGTTTCTTTCGATTTTCGGAGTCAGGGCGAGAGCGATTCGCAGCCTGGCTACGATCCCTTGCATTGGCCCACGACATTTGAAGTCGAAGATGTGCGGGCAGCTTTGCGATTCATCAAAGCACGCGATGATTTACGACACTTGCCACTGGGAGTGATGGGGGTCAGCCGAGGATCGACACCGGCCTTGATTGCGGCGGCTGAATCAGAAGATGTCAAAGCCGTCTGCTGCGAAGGCGCTTACTCGACCGACGCGTTGATGGTCCATTTCATTGGTCGCTGGGCTACGCTCTACGTCCCGCGTGCGTTGTTGCCAATGCTTCCGAATTGGCACATTCGCGTCACATCAGTCCTGGTTCGGTGGACGAGTCAATTCTTCCGCCAGAGCCGATATGTCGTCCTTGAGCGATGGTTGCCCCGACTGAAGAACCAATCGGTTCTGTTAGTGGCTGGCGAACGTGACAACTACGTCCATCCCAATGTCGGACGAGATTTGCAACGCCGAATTGCTTCCGACGGCGTCCAATTCTGGTTGGTGCCGAAGGCCAAACACAACCGGGCTCGCAATGTCGCTCCCGCCGAATATGACCGTCGGCTGCGAGAGTTTTTTGATCAGACCCTGATCCGTAATTCCGCTTAGCCCGGCTGGCAACCTTGACGGTGATTTTAGCCTGGTGAGGCGCGACGAGGGTCGGTTGCTGAGATGATCTCGTTGATCCCTCGCTGGTTGAAGCCTTTGTAGCCGTCCTCTCGCTGCAAGATCTCGAGGTGCGAGCCGAGTGCACCCTGCTGCAAAAACTGACGGGCCTGTTCGTCGGTGATTTTTCTGGCCACACGAAGACGTTCCACTCGAGCCGGATTCACCGTCCACCATTCACCACGCGTGAACGCCTGCCGCAGATACGGCAGGTCCGTGAACGGCGGCATGGTATCGATACCTGCTCGCTTCAACTGGTCGCGTGTGGCGGCAAAATCGAACTGACATTCCAAATGATGCATGCCGGCTTGCAGGAAAGCCTCGCCATGCAGGGCACACCACAGGCCCACGGTTCCCAATTCATCTCGCGGTGGCAGTGGCTCGTGTGAGAAGTCGTGAGCGAGTTCTTCTGGCGACATGTCGACATCCGCGAAAATAATCACACCGGTGACAGGATGTTCGATGACCTGTGCTCCCCACCCAGCCTCGCGCCCCGCATAGAAACGTTCCCGACATTCAAAGCCCAGCTTCTCTAAAAAGGCGATCAGAGAAGCAAACGATTCACGACTGGACCGATACGTATGATGGTCGTGATTGGCCCAGCCCAATCCCAACTTGTCCTGTCTGGCCACCTGAATCTGCCCGGCGCGATTGCGACGTTGCCAATAGGCCCGCTCCGCCGTAAAGAACAGATCACAGGCGCGATCGCGTCCCAGATCCGCGATCGCCGCATCAATCATCTTGTTGGCATGAGCGAATCCCGCGGCATCACTTTCGAAGTCGCGTCGACGAAGAAGCAAGGCTTCCGCATGGTGTACGATCAGTGCGGCATTCGACACAGTCGATGAGCCGACCGTCGGTTCAAAATCCAATGTGCCATGTCGTTCAACAACCCAGAAGTCGACCTCCTTCCCTTGCGCAACGCACGCTTTTCGCAGTGGCGAAAACGATTCGCCCTTGATGGCAACATCGGTCAGTTGGTGGGCACACAGGAAATCCACGACGGAACTCACTTTAATCGCCAACTGTCGCTTCTTTTCCCGAAGCGGCCGCAGTCGAGGGAACAATCCTTCGGGATGGCTCCAGACCGGTTGACCTTGGATCGACACCCCCGGGACGTAGCCCACACCCGGTAACTCTGCCAATAACGCGTCACCCGTAGACAGGCCGAAGTGGTCGATCCAGTCAAGTAACCGCGTGCCTGTGTCTTGAAGCATGCGTTGCGACAATTGTGCTGCAAACGGAGATTGATCGAGACACTCGTTCAACAGCCGCTGAACCAACTGGGCGGGTTTCGGTTGAGGTGTCCAACTGTGTGCCGTCAGTGTGGCCAGCGTTTCCGTCGTGGAAGTAGGGGATGCGACCATGGGAAAAACTCCATTACCCGCGATAGTCCGTCTCTATGAGATTCTAATCCGACGGGTCAATTGCCGGCGAGAGCGGTAACGAAAGAATCAAAAATCAGGGGCCGTCGGATCTTATCGATTGTGACGTTTGAACGGGAGAATCTCTCGCGCCGATCGAACCAACCGGAATTCAGCCCGGCCATCGCGACGCGGTCGAGATCGAATTAAAAAACCGTTTCAAACTTTTCAAATTGGTTCTCACACCGTCCCATTCATCATTTAGAATACGGTATCCCGTTAGCACAATTCAGGATGATTACTTCAGGGAAGGATCCGCTGATCCGTCGACCGACCGCTATTCCTTTTGAGACGAAACATGACCATGTTCCGTAACTGGACACAGCAAGTTGCCGCCTGGCTGCAGCGTCAAGGCAGCCCCGCTGCCCGCCGGCGATCCCGCTCACGTCGACCGCTGGAAGGATTTCGGTCCGGCGCGATGATTTCGCAACTTGAGGTTCTTGAATCACGGCGATTGCTGACCAATCTGGTCGCCGTCAATGTTCAGGGAAATTCGATTAACCTGACGGATGTCAGTCGAGGCCGAGCGTCGTCAGGAGACAATTTCAGTGTTGCGTACACCAGTACTCAAGCAGTGTTGACGGGTACAAACGGGACATCGTTCCGGGTTAACGGCCAGACAATGTCGAGTTATACCGTCGATCTGACGGGTCCCGCATCGATCTCGATGAGACTCAATCCTCGCGGCAATACGGTCACAGTCAGCGGCGATGGAATGGCCAGTTTGGATTCATTGAATATCAACCTTGGAGCGGGACGTCAGAACAATTCGCTGACGCTGACCAAGGTGATCGCCAATTCACTGAATGTGAACGGTGGGCGTCGCGATGACAATGTGACGCTCAATCAGAGCACCATCAACGGAAATCTGAGCGCGAACCTGGGCCGTTCTTCCGGCGATAAACTGGATCTTGAATCGACGACTGTCACGGGGAATGTCCGAGATCAAGTCAGCCAGCTGGTCGTAAATCAATCAACCATCTCGGGAAATCTGAACGACGTCGAATCCGCAAGGAACAGCACGATGACGTCCACGGCCTCAACTTATTCTGGTGCGGTGTCGATCAGGATGGGACAAAACGGCACCGTCGATATGCTTGGTGCCGTCAGCGGACCGAATCATTTCAGCAGCTCGGTCTCGATCACGGGTACGCGTCGTCGCCAGACCACAGTCAACGAACCACAGAATTCCGTTGTCTTCGACCTCACTCCCAAATATCGTTTCGCAAACGTGAATGGTCCGAGTACGACCATTGCCACGCCCACCGTCAATTCACAATCTGCATCAACGGCCACACCTACGGTCACGGGAACGTATGATTCCGTTCATGGACCGCTGTTGAGCGTGAAAGTCAGCGGAACCACCTACACCTTGGGGACCAGTAGTCAATTGACCACTCCGTCGGCGGGAAAATGGTCATTGAACCTGGCAACTGCGCCGCTGACATCACAAACAACGACAGTCACCGTCGCCAGTTCCGATAAACAAGGCGACATCGCCACCGGAACCGGGACGATCACCAACGAACAGTCGATCATCAGTAACTATCTGACCAAAAACAATCTGACGGCCACAACCACCGCGTCCGGCTTGGACTATGTGATCAAGACCAAAGGCACCGGGGCGATCCCCACGTCAGGTCAATCGGTGACCGTGAACTACACGGGCTACGTTTTGAATTCGGATGGAACGAAGGGGACCGAGTTCGATTCCAATATCGATTCTCAATTCAAACACGTCACGCCATTCTCGTTCAAATTGGGTGCAGGCCAGGTCATTACCGGTTGGGATCAGGCGTTTGCTCTGTTACCCGTGGGAACAGTTGCCGAATTGCTTATTCCCTCGGATCTGGCGTATGGGACTGCCGGTTCTGGCAGCTTGATTCCTGGCAACAGCATTCTGATCTTCGATGTCACAGTCGTTTCAGCGGTCTAGTTCAGACGGTGAACGGTGACGCAACCGCCAGGGAACTTCCAGCCCATGACGATCCATGAGGATCGCGTTCGACAGCACGCGCTCGACAGGGCCATCCGCGTGCAGCTTGCCTCCGTCCAGAACCAACACGCGATGACAGTGATCGAGCACGAAATCGAGATCGTGCGTGGCGATCACTTGCGTCCCTGGAAACTGGCCCAGAATCTGTAACAGCTGACGACGTGCTCGCGGGTCAAGATTGCTGGTGGGTTCGTCAAGCACCAGCATGGCCGGCTCGCACGCAAGAATCCCCGCCAGGCAGACTCGCTTACGCTCACCCGTACTGAGTTGTGACGGGTTGCGTGGCCCATGTTCAGGCAGTCCAACGGCCACCAGACTGTGATCGACGCGGCGGAAGACTTCGCTACGTGGAAGACCTAGATTCAGCGGACCGAATGCCACATCTTCGCGAACGGTTGGACAGAACAGTTGATCGTCGGGATCTTGAAACAAGAATCCGATTTGGCGACGAACTTCACCCAACCGAGATTTGATAACCGGCAGCGATTGGACGAAGACTTGCGCCTGGTCATCGGCGGTCAGTGACGGAGCAGGCAACAGTCCGTTCAGGTGCATCAGCAGCGTGGATTTTCCGGCACCACTAGGCCCGACTACGGCCACCCGTTCACCCGCGGCCAAAGAGCAGGAGACCTGGTCCAGCGCCATGCGGCCGTTGGGATACTGAAACGAGAGCTTTCGAAGTTCGAGCGCCGGGGAATTGGTGGTCATGGTCATTGTTGTGGCATTCTCGGATCGTCACCGAGGAACCGCATCGAGCCGTCCCATCCCCTGGCGAGCATAGCATGATGAGTTCGTTCCGCCCTTTCCATAGCGCGAAGTAACAGCAATCCGATCAGCTGCGCATTGGCCGTCCAGCGTAATCGAAGCGATCCGCTGCCAAAATCGCGAGCATCCCGCGCGTGACGCAGCCGAGCCAATTCGTCCCAAAGAATGAAGATGTATCGATACATGAAAGACAACATGGCCACCAACAACGTCGGACAACGCCAACGAAGCAGCGTGGCCAACAGTTCCGGAAAAGGAAGGACATGAATTAACCACAGTCCGGCCAGAAACGAAACGGTGCAGCGCAACCATAACGCCATCGTCCAGACCCAAGCAGCACTGCGATCCACCTGAGTCATCGGCAGGCTGAGCCCAAAAACGAACAACATCGGCAGGAAGAGTGCCAGTCGTCGAAGTAAGTAACCGATGGTGACATCGGCAAAACTCAATCCCATAAACACGAACACCAGCAAGAGACCATGCGCGGGCCAGTGTTCGAGTGGAATCAGACTGGCGACGACGATGACCACCAGTGTCAGGCCCAATTTCAGTTCCGATGAAAGGGCCTGGCAGAGGTTGGACTTGGCAATCGACGCGGGTCGATCGGAACGACGCTCGTTCTGATTTATCCGGGGTGCGTTCTTGCCCGGAAGCGGACTGACAGTCATCCCGGAACGAGCACCGTCGGGCTCGCCAAATGAATCCTCTTTGCAATTCCCATTAGGTGGCATGGCCACCTTCCGTGGCAAGCGAAGGTGAATTCCAGCGAGCCGCCTTACCCAATGCGAAGGCCATGGTGAATACGACAGCTGTTCCCAGCAGACCAGCCAATGACGTCGCTACGGTCGACCAGCCGACTCCGGTTGGCAGGGGGATTTCGTAGTCGTTCAGCAGCAGCCCTTCCCGTTCGGCTTTCAGCGATTCAAATCCGGCCACTTCCGCGACCTTGTCGAGACCATCCGGAAAGTCAGATTTGAACGGAGCCAGGAATGCCGCAACAGCGAGCGCCGTCACCAGCCCGGCCACGACAACGCGCGATCCGTTGGAGACAATTCCGGTTGATGTCGGCGAAGAAATCAAATCCGGACGCCGGGCGAGAACAAATCCCAAAATGCTGCCGGTAATCAATGCCTCGCCAATTCCAATCAAGGCATGATAAAGCACCATGAGCGTGAAGATGCCGCGCAGACTGAAACCTCGCGAGCCCGCCGAACAACCAAATTCCAAACAGAACAGTGCCGCGGCAGCCAGTACCGACAGCCACGAGGCAATCACCGCAGCCGGTATGGCGGCAAGCGTCCCGTTTCCCAGCCATTTTCTGACCGAGGCGTAAATCGCGTAACCACCCCAAGCACCAACAACGGCCATATTCAGGATGTTCGCCCCCAGCGACAGCAGTCCCCCGTCATTGAACAGCACCGCTTGCACGATCAGCACCAGCGTGATGGCCAGACAACCGGCCCACGGCCCCAAGACGACAGCCGCCAAAACACCACCCAAGAGATGGCCGGAAACCGGTAATCCGATCAATGGAAAGTTCACCATCTGTCCCGCGAAGACGACAGCGGCCAACATCCCAGTCAAAGGAACCGCTCGATCTTCCAGATCAACCCGCAGTTTGCGCAAGCTGTATCCGACTGCGGCCAGACTGATCAGCCCTGCCGCCAAGCAGACTTCAGGGCTCAGAATTCCATCACGAATATGCATTTCAATTCCGTCTTCTCAAAACCAACTGGCAAGAATCCGAGTCAGCAACATCAGATCGATCCCGGCGGCAGGCTGCTGCACGCGACAACCACCGCCAACAATCTTGTCTGAACCTTTCGATTGGCGCCATGTGTTGGATTCGTCGTTCAACTCGTCTGTTTTTGCCGAGAGATTACAGCTTCCCTTCCACTCCCAATTGGTGGAAATAGTGCGTGACGTTCTTCTGATTGGCGAGCAGCCAGTCAATCCCCGGCTCGTTGTGCATGGCTTTATGAATGGCTTTGGCGGTCGCCTGCCGGTTGGTCTCGAACAGAATGTTGTGATCGACTTCCACCGAGGTCACGCTGGGATCAAGCCAGACCGAAACGATAATACCCAGATCGTTCGCTTTTTCTTTCGGGATATCGCCAGCGCGAACGGCATCCAGCACCCCATTGGCGATCCCGGCTTGGACCGAACCCATCAGGATATTGGTGTACTTGGTACTGTCGACGGTCACCTTGCTGACCATCAATGTCACCGGCCGCACCTGGACGTCACAATTCAGAATCGCAAAGACCCGCGAATGACCTTTCACCTGGTCACCGATCAGGTTGGCGATTGCATATCCCACCGGACCATCCAATTCACCGATCACGACTTCCGGCTCTGCCGCTGAATAGGCGGGCGCGGCTTCAACCAGAGCCTCACCGGTCCGCAAGACAATTCTCTGCGGGGCGACCGGCACAACAGACTTGGCGACCTTCTTTTTCACCGCTTTCTTTTTCGGCATCTCGGCAATCCTCTCTGGGATATCTGGGAAGTTTAGTCAATGGCCGGATATGTTGGCGTCTCGATAGGCCGATCGTCAATTCAATCGAGACGATCAGGTCCGTGAAATTGCCCGCTCCGCCGAATTCTGCAGTTTTGATCGACATTTTCGTGCTGATCAAGCGACGAGACTATTCGCCGTCGGGTCATTTGTGAGGCCAAGTGCGACTGTCAGGGAATTATTACCATCGAGAGTACCGGTACGACGTTGTCTCTGGCGATCATTTTCCTCCGGCCTCCGCTTCACCGGCCGCGACCCGTTTGCCGATGAAGACGCGATCTTTCGGAACAGGTAAGCCTTTGAATCGATCACAGGAGACGACCGTGAGGAGCGTCCATTCAAATGGCAATTCCGGCGGATCGGCCTCGTACGTGTGGAGACAGAAATAATCGACTCCATCCGGCAATTTGGTCACCGGCCAGGGAACAATCGGAATCGGTTGGCGATAGAAAAACGCGAACGCGTGATGGACGGGCCCCAGACTGACAAGGTGCGAATCGGGAGGAAGCTGATGCTTGAGCTGTTGCACCTGTCCGTCGATATCTTCACAGCGGCGCTGCTGGACGGTAATGACAAGACCGATTTGAACCAGTGCCAGGAATCCGGCAATACAGCAGATCGCACGAGTCATCGCGCCTTCGGTCGATCTCGCCAACGAACGCCGAATGATCATCGCCAACACCACGGCACCGATGGCGAATCCGCAAGCCCCCGGCAGTGGCAGTGAAATCAAGAGCGTCGGCATCGCTAACGACACCACCACGACAACAATGGCCGCACCGATCATTACGTTCGAAGTGAACTGAACGAAGAGCGTCCACAGCTTTGACGGTTGTCGTTCGGGCAGTCCTTCCGCCAGACAGTCCACCGCAATCCCCACTAACGTGGCAAAGATCGGAAACAGCGGCATGTAGTAGCGAACTTTTGAACCGGGTGGCAGCCAGACGAAGACAAACGAAAACAAGATACAAATGGTCAGGAACATCACCGTCTCGCGGCGACGCCCCAACTGTTCGCGAACGACACGACGACTGAACGCCCACAACAGGATCGACCAGGGCATCAATCCGACGAACAGAAGTTCGCAAGGATAGGTCACCAGATGTGACAGAAACGTCGACCAGCGGCGATCGACGAAACGACCGGCGACATCGCCGAAGTAGATCGCCCAACTATCCGCGATACCGCGGTGCAACGTAAACGGAATCTGCCAGGCCCCAAAAACGGCCAGGAACACCAAAATCCCCGCTCCATGCGCACGAGTGATAATGGCTCGCCAGTTTCCGGTCAGCAGCAGAAACAGCACGGTGGCCCCGATGAAATACACTGGCGCCTGTAACCCTTTGGTCAACATACCCAATGCGGCACAGCCATAACCGACTGACCACATCCACACGGCAGGCCACCGGTTAATCCATCCCCAGTGCCACAACAACAGCGAGGCCGCGACGAACACAGTGAACACCGCCTCGGTCTCTGCCGATCGACCAAATTCCAAGACCAGTAGCATAGTCAGAAACGACAAGGCGCCGGCCATGCTGCCCAGCGGTCGATTTTGCTGCCGCAAATAGCCGTAAATCATCACCGCCACGGCCAGCGTGGAAAGAATACTCGGCAATCGTGCGGCCCAGATATCGATGGACCCAATGGCCAGACCGGCGATGGCGATCAGCCAATTCTGAAGAGGCGGGCGACTAGGGAGAAAGACTCGTTGCGTGCCGGGCACCAGCCAATCGCCACTTTCGACCATCTCGCGAGCAATCAGCGCCCGCCGCGGTTCCTCACCAAACAATGGCAGTGCATTCAACCGCAAACAAAACGCCGGGATGGCAATTAACAGCACGAACAAAAGTTCTTGTTCACGCCACCAGGCGACTCGATTTTGCGGGATGTCGTGCGGCGAGGGATGATTCATCGGGCTGTCGCTAATCCTAAGCGGACTCGCTTTCACTGGACTCGCTCCACGTCCCGCTTCTCGAATAGAAGGCATTGGACGAAGCCGAATCGGGTTCGGCAGACGGGACCGGATTGACAGCCTGTTCTGACCATCCAGGATTGATCAGCTTAAGCGAATCGGACGGAATATCGCTCTTCGAGGACGTTGTGCTCAGACGATGAATCTCGATCATATTCCGCAGCAAGGCCGAACGTTGTTCGGCTCGATTTGCAGAACGTGTTTCGCTTTCGGCCAACTGTCGCTCCAGGTTGGCGATTCGTTCCGCAGCCTGGACCGAATCTGCCGAGATCCGTTGTTCCGCAGCCATCAACTTAGCCGAAGCGTCTTCCCGGGCCGTTGTCAGCTGCTGTGACAGATTTGTCATTTGCTGCGTCAAATCCGCGATTTGGGCCAGCATGCGCGTCGAATTGGTGGCATGTTGCGATTCCATTTCCGCAAGACGCTGGTCACGTTGTTGAACATTCGCTTCGCCCTGCCGAATCATTTCGGCCATCGAAACATTCGCCTCATCAAGCAAGCTCAGCTTCTGCTGGACTTGGGCGAAGTTCGATTCCATTTCTTCCTTTTTACGATGCAGCTCCGCGATTTTGTCGGCACTTTGCTGTCGTTCGCTTGAGAGCGTTTCGGCCGTCTCGGCCCGCAGCGCGTCTCGCTCTTGCATTGCCGTTTCCGCCGAGGCTTGCCATTCCGTCTGCTGCCGCGTGACTTCGGCATTCACGACTTGCAACCGATCAATTTCGGCTTGCAGTGTCTCTTCCAAAGTGGGCACCACTTCCGCTTCGAATTCTTCCAGCGGTTCGATCTGCTCGAACTGCTCTAGTTGTTCGGGTTGTGGTTCAGTCGATTTTGATTTCGATTTCGATTTCCAAAACCAGCCCATGACGATTCCCTTATTGAATGGCGCCCACCTGATGTGGAAACGTTTCTCGCAGTCGATGCTGGACCGTCCCTTCCGTCTCGCGTCCGAATTTTGAGGGGCGAAAGGGATTGCAAGCGTAGGGGATGGCCGAAATTCAGCAATCTCGGCCCGGCGATCTCGTACCTTGGATACTCCCAAGGGTAATTCGCCGAAAACGGAAAAGAAAGTCGCAAGGCTCAGGTTATTTTCGATCAACGGCCCGCAAGAGCAACGGCAACAGCACCAAGTTTCCCAGAAGACCGCCCAACATCGCGACGCTGACGAGAATCCCGAAATAGACGAGGGGGATGAAGTGCGACAACGTCAGCACCGAAAATCCGGCCACGAGAGCGACATTGGCAAAAACCAGCGCCAGCCCGACTCCCTGGTGGGTCGACTTCAACGCCGCCGAAAAGCTTAATCCGCGACGCCGCGCGGCAGTGTAACCCGCCAGGTAATGAATGCTCGAATCCACGGTCAATCCCATCGAGACGCTCGCGATCATGGCCGTGGCCAGATTGACCGGCAGACCGATCCAGCCCATGGTGCCGATGACCAAAACGATCGGAAACAGATTGGGAATCAAAAGAATCAAACCGAGTGTCAGATTGCGATAGGCGATTGTCATCAAGATCACAATCGCCGCGGCAGCGATCAAAAAGCTGCCCAATTGATCGTCCATCAGGCTTTCGATCAGGTAGGTGAGTAACACAAACAAACCGGTGGCTCGCGCTTCCGGAAAGCGTTTGCGAGCCGCCGCTTCGACATCGGCAATTAGTTTGAGCTTAGTATCGGACGGCTGTCGTTCACGAGCCCGCAGCATGACTCGCATTCGGCCCGCGTCGGCGTTGTAGAGACTGGTAATAAAGTCCGGCTGCATGCGTTCCAGCGCCGACAATCGCCACGACAGCGGCAGAAAACTCAGGACGTCCAATCCGTCCGTGATGACGACCACCTTCGTTAGCCGACCAGGTGACTGCTGATCTTCCAGACCACGCAACTCTGCGGCGAATTCTCGAACCTGAACCAGGAAGGCTGGATCCAGCTCATGCGGAGCGGGAAAGTTGACTTCCCAGGTCCCGGCACCGCCCAATCGCGTTTCGAACAGGTCCAGCGACTTGACGATCGGGCTGCTTGCGCGAAAGTTCTTGCTGAAATCCGTTTCTACTTTGAGAAAGTACAGCCCCGCGCCGCACACCGCCGTCAACAGTGCCATACCCGAACCCACGACCAGCGGACGATGCTCGACCCAGATCGTCAAGCGGCCCAGTGCCCGGGTCACCCAATCTTCGGCCGGGGCTTTGCCAGGGACTCGTCCGGTTTCACCGATCAGAATTCCCCCCGGCAAAACGACCGCACACGCCACCATAACGAGCATCGTGGCCAGCGTCATCATGATCCCGAAACTTGCCACTGGAGCAATCCGGCTGGAGAGCAGTGCGGCAAATCCGGCGGCCGTCGTGGCAATCGTCCAGAAAATGGGAACCGTCAATTCCAACATCGTCTGTCGTAAGGCCGCAGTGGGCTCTTGATCGAAGCGATTTTCGCGAAATCGCAAAGTGATGTGCATAACCGTGGCGATCCCAATAATCGTGACCAGCGAATTCAGCATCGAACTGACCATGCTCAGTTGCATGCCGCTCAGTACCAGCAGTGCCTTCGTCCAAATCAGGGTGACCTGCACGACAAGCAGCGGCAACACCATCCAACGAAGACTGCGGAACAGGACAAAGATGACGATCATCAAGAGCATGGCTGACGCGAAACCCAGGGTGGCTCCGTCTTCTTCGACGTATCGGAACATGTCGTGGACCTGCACCGGTTCGCCTACGACGGCCGTGGGAAGCGTCTGGGCGTCGGATATTTCGCGTACCAGCCGATACGTTTCCGACCGAGAGATCTTTGCCTGCGATTCGGGTTCGAGCCGACAGAAAATGGCCGTGGTTTGACCGTCAGTACCGACCAGCACACCCTCCATCAGCTTGCGGATCAAAGAGCGACCAAAGGGGGCCTGAAGAGCATGAGCCAGATGTTGAAAACTGTCGGTCTGCAATCCACTGACGTTCGTCAGCTTCTTGGCCAACGCCTCGATCCGGCCGACTGCGGCCTTGGACAGTTTGTCTCCGTCCGGCTCAAACAGTTCGGGATCGGTATAGGCCACGACAACAAACTCGTCGCCGCCGAACAGGCGCTTGCTATCCCGCCACGCGGACAATCGGGCATTGTCCTTGGCGTAAAGCGATTCAATTGATTGCTCAAATTCCAATCGCGACGCCGGCCCCCAAGCCAGCAACGTGGTTACGAGGGCGATTGATAACCACCAACCACGGTAGTCCACCAGCACATTCGTCAGCCGGACAAGCCACGGACGGGAAGATGCGCTCATCGTCACTCAAAGGAAGAAGCCGCCGAAGCAAAGAGCCGGCCCACCGACATCGGGCAACGACAGCAACTCGTTCCTGAATTCGTCATGCGTCGAGTCAGATTCGATTATCGATCTGGCTTACTCGCTGGAGCGCTACCGCCAGGACTGCTGCCTCCGCCAACCATCCGCTGAATTCGTGATCGGCGTTCGGCACGACGACGGGCGCGACGGCGGGTTTCGCTGGGCTTTTCGTAAAATTCGCGACGCCGCATTTCCTTCTTGATGCCAGCGTGCTCAACCAATTTACGAAACCGCTTCACCGCGTCATTGATCCCCTCGTTATCGCGCAACCGCAACTTGACCACACAATCCTCCAGTCGGACGTCTTGAGAAACCATTGCCGCGCAGCCGATACCGATACCGACCAACTCGCCAGCGGGGCGGACAGTGTAGCAAGGGGCAACAGGCGTGGGAAGCGAAGGAAGTCCGTTCAGGAAACCTTCGCCAATCCAGGCGGAATCGCATCAATCATGACGAAATCCGCTTTGGAATCGCCCGCCACCGTCCATCACGTGACTCGTTCCCGATTCAGACGGCACTCAAGCACCATTCGAGACCCTGTATCGCAACGATATCCTACTTATTATCAATGACTTACGATCGTTTTGCGGAAGCGTTGGGGCTCTTCGAGCCCCAACGACACTCATCCACGATCGTTCCGGACGACAGCATCAGGAACGGTGACTTATCATCTGCCATTTGATCCCCGAACTTCTCCGCGTCATTGTGCATCGCGTTCTGCTTCGCTCGCTTCTTCCGGTCCGCAGGTTTCGATGAGATGCAGCAGCGTATCGTCGGACAAGTTGGTCAATTCCGTCGAACCGATACTGAAAGCGATCACCGGGCAGATATCCGCGGCAGACAATCGGACAATTCGATGGCCGTGGTCATTCAGACTGGCCCAGATCGGCCGACAGCTGCTGCCCAACCTGTTTTTCACATAATCCACAACGCCACCCTCAATCGCTTGGAGTGCGGACTGTTCGGTCGCGGTCAGATGAATATAAAAGGCGCTGCGATCGTCGACGGTACTGACCATGTGGTTCTCCACAAGAAAAAGGGGACCGCTGTCCTTCGGTTCAGGCCCGCGTGTCACGGCCGTTGGCTGTTTAATCGCCACCGTGAGCGCAAAGTAACCAGTGACAGGCGGGCGAAATTGGCATCAACGAAACGATCTACTTGCCAGTATTCTGGATCTTTTGTCCGGCGTTTTTCAAGGCCTGACCGGTTTTCTGAGCCGTTTTTGCTGCGGTATCAGCCGCTTTGTCGGTCATGTTCTTCGCGCCTTGCGCGGTCTTATCGATCGTCTGCTTGATGTTATTGGTCGTGTCGCTCATCACCGCCCTCCTTAAAAAGCGAAACCGTTTCGGTCACCGTCCTTCAGGATTCGCATATTACATGCCGGTTTGACCAGCGTGATGGCCACCACGACTGTTGCCGTGATGGCATCCTTCTTCCGAATCCACAACCGACCTGTTCGGTGGCACATGTTTTGCCCATTAATCCCGTCAGAGAATTGCAGCGATCCCATGATCTCTGTGCTGAAATTCAAGCGGCTCGAAACAGGAAGTCCTATTAAACGGGAGCGGATTCCAATGGCTGAAACATCAAATCCCATGATGAATCGAATTCAAGATTTTGGAAATCAAATCGGACAAGCGACTGTAAACGCGGTCGAAGGAATGAAGTCGGTTGCCGACAACGTTGGGACAAAAGCCAACGAATTTCTCGCCGATTCGACGAAACGAGCTGAAGAGGCCGGTGCGTACATCAGTCAACGTGCGGGAGAGGCCACCACCGCCGTCGGCGAACAATTGAAGTCAGCGGGCGACGCTTCGGCCCAGGTCGGTGAAAAGCTGCGAGCCACCGGAGACTATATTGAGCAAGAAGGATTGGAAGGCATCGCCGCCGATATCGTGGCCGTCATCAAGAAGAACCCGTTGGCCTCAATCCTGGCCGGGATCTGCCTCGGCTTTTGTATGGGACGAGCAGTTTCCCGACACCACTAATGATTCGTCGGCGATTGACCTGATCCGGCAATCCGAACGATGAGGACGCGTTGCCTCTTCAGCCCTTGGTCCGTATGACAGAAGAACCTGTCACCCAAGGTATCATCATCATCAGGTGTGGCGGTGATCAGCACCCATTCACCCACGTTCATCATGACGTGGAAATGTTGGGCATGGCGGACATCGATATCTTGTCCGCCACGATATGCCCAGCCGGTTTCAGTCGCGGTGGGGCGCATGATGCTCTCGCCGTGATGAATCTCAGGTTGAAAATCAACCCGGACCCAGCCCTCTTGCAATCGCTGGGCTTTCATCCGCAAAACGCAACTCGCTCGTTCGAATTCGAGTGTCTTCGTACGTTCTCCATCGCGGATGAGGACTTCACACTGTTGATGCTCGACGCCCGTGGCAATTTGTGTCTCGACGCCCGGGGGGAAGAAGTGATGGTGTCCCATGAACGGTTTGGCGCGATCGGAGTCGTCTGTTGAGATTTCTGCGGCCATCCCCAATAGCTTCTGGACCGCCGGAGGAGGATTGGAACCGACGATTCCGACGCGAAACCCATTGTCTCGCAGAGTTTCCCGTGTTTCAGACGATAAAGCTCCGATCTGATCCACTTCTTTCCAGACACCGGTAGCCAATAGTCGATCGTCCGCTGGACGCTCGACGAAAAAGACATCGAGTTGGATCGCTTCAGGTGAGGTTTGAATTGGTGGCAGCGTTCGCGGGCCAGCCGAATTTGAAGTCAGCGGAGCCATCGCGGGAAATAATGTACAACCCAAATGCGCGCACAAACTGCACAGAGCTACCATTACTGGCAGCCATTTACTCCGCGCGAAATAGTGTACGTGCGGGGACAATTGCGAATCCGCAGATTGAATTTTGAACGAGATGTGATTTCGACGGGTTGGGAGAGGCCGGGACTCTATCTTGCTTCCGGCAATTTTGTCAATTTGAGTTTCAAGCCCCTCAGAACAAGGGAAAATCACAGTGCCGGCCAGACCGAGAATTCGGTGTCGGCTGGCGATGTGACGCACGGAAGAATTCCAATTGCTCTCGCGGGAAAGTCTGACGAGCAGATTCGCCGGTGAGATTCCCCCCGTGCGTCGCGCCTGAGACACGACTTTTACGACTTTATCGCAGAGAACTTATTTCGTGGTTCCACGACCGTCAGCATTGAATGGCTTCAGTTTCGACACTTCGCGGCGGTTTCCACTGGTCGGAAAGAGATCCCATAAATTGTCGTTGGCGTTGACCCCCACTTGGATCGTGCCGACGGTGATAGGGGTCGTTTTCGCAACGAAAGCCGTTCCGTTACCGCGGTCGAATCGCAGCACGACAGGGTAGTTCGAGACAATCGTCCTGGCACCGCCCGACGGAACAATCAGATCCTCCCCTTGGAAGATGAAATTGAACTCTTGATTGCTTTGTGAGTTGTCCAACACAATTTCAAATCGTTGCCGGTAAAGTTCCCAACCGCGATCGGTGGGAGTAAAGCGATACGTACCGGGCGCCAGCGTATAAGTCGCGGGACCAAACTTCTCACCTCGATCGTATTCGATCGTCCAATTGAGACCATTCTGGAGTGCGGCCAGTTTCTGCTGCATGCCGGCCTGAGCCACGTAGTGGTTCCCATTAATATTGTAATTAATCGTCCCGCGCGAGCTGGCCGGATTAATGATCAAAACACCATCTAACATTTCCTCGCCTTCCGCTTCGACCAGTGGCGACCCTGTGACGATTGGCAAACCTAACGCTTCGGCCGCATTACCTTTGGAAATGACGAGCGAACTTTGTCCTTCGCGGCCAACCAACATCGCCTGATCACTGAGAACAATGGCCGTGCCGAGCGGCAAGGTTGGATCAAAAATCATCGTCACATCGCTGCTCGCGGGCAGTTTGGCCACCGGCCCCTTTCCGGGAACAGCGGTCTCGATCAACTTCCGTGCTTCAACCCATGTTTTCAGAGTCTTGACAAGGATCGCGAGGTCAGTGACAGCAGGTGTCGAACTCGCGATCTTACCCAAGGCCAGATCAAATTCAGCGACATTCGGCTTCATCGCAGTGGGATTCTTTTCGACATCCTGGGCCAGCCGCGACATCAGGCGTTTCACATCGGTCTGTCGGGCCGCCAACTCGGCCCCGGCCGTATCTTGGGGGTTGCCTTTGACCCAGGCTTCATAGACGGCGGTTCGATCACCGTCTCGCAAGGCCCCGACCAAGGTTTGCTGGTCTTCCGTTTTCCAACCGGTGGTCTTCGTCAGAATGGCGAGTTCGTCTGGCAAAATGGCCTTCAGCTTCTCAGACAGATCCTCGATTTGGCCCAATATATTCCGATCAATGTTCATCAGGGCGCTACGCTGAGAGTCGGCTGACAGCGGTATTGGTTTGATGATCTTGTTGGCCATCGCGACCGGTTTGTTGGGCTCGAAACTATTCGACCGCAGAGCGGAATTGCCTAACGAGGGCTGCGAACCGACACGTGGTGGTGCAGCCGTCTGACCCCAAACTTGAGTGGCCGAAACGATCATTGAGAAAAGAACAACAGGTGATGGTGATCGATGAAACATGGCGCAAACCCTCCACAGCAATCAGGAGCAGAATTATCAACGAGGGGCCACGGCGCGGCGCGGAACGTTGCTCACGGGGCGTATCGAAATTAGCCGCGACATTTCAGCGGCAAATTGCATTCCATCCGACGATTGCTCGCCAAGGACACGGACGGAAGAAATATTGCTTTAAGAGGTACGAAGAGGGCACTGCTGGCATCCTCTTTACAAGGGTTCTACACCCGTTCTCCGAAAGCCGTCACGTGGTATCAGACACGACAAACCTCGGGACGCTCCTGATCAATCTGGATGACTTTCAATCAACCATCCGAATCGAGAAGAAAAGTTCGGCACGGCCCCTGCCTGTAGGGCAGGCGTTCGATCACGGCCACGGATAACGTTTTTGCAACGGCTTGGCCAAATCGATTTCGAAAAGAATTTCGGTCGCGCCTGCACGTCACAGTCCCCTTCCTCACCGAACCAAGAGGGGATATCGTGCCTCGAACAGAGTGAGCGACGACGGATCGGTTGACAGATCCAATCCGAATGACAAGTCGCATCAACAACCTGGCAGGCACGAGGATGGCTTGGCCGGAGGACGACGAACGTCGCGTCGATTCGCGGCATGGCTTGAGAGTGAAGATACGATTTATGGAAAAACGCCTGTTGGATTACTTGCAGCGAATTCTGAACGCCCGCGTCTACGACGTGGCAATTGAATCGTCATTGGAACCGGCACGTAAGCTCTCTAACCGCCTGGGCAACACGGTGCTGCTGAAACGTGAAGACACTCAGCCGGTCTTTAGTTTCAAACTGCGGGGCGCCTACAACAAAATGGTCCATTTGTCCCCCGAAGAGCGGACTCGGGGAGTCATTTGTGCGTCAGCGGGAAATCATGCCCAAGGCGTTGCGCTCAGCGCGCATCGGTTAGGTTGCCAAGCCATCATTGTCATGCCGGTGACAACCCCGCAGTTGAAATCAGACGCCGTCCGTTCATGGGGCGCCCAGGTGATTCTGCACGGCGACAGTTACTCTGATGCTTACGCTCACGCGCTCAAGTTACAGAAAACATATCAGTACGTGTTCGTACATCCTTTTGACGATCCAGACGTGATTGCTGGTCAGGGCACAATTGGTATGGAGATTCTTCGACAGCATCAACATCCCCTCCATGCCGTGTTTGTCGCGGTCGGCGGGGGTGGGTTGATCTCGGGTGTCGCCGCTTATATCAAGGCGGTGCGACCCGAGATTAAGGTGATCGGTGTCCAGATGGTGGATTCCGACGCCATGCTTCGTTCCGTCAAGGCCGGTCAGCGACTGCAACTCGCAGATGTCGGACTGTTTTCGGATGGCACCGCCGTGAAAATGGTCGGTGAAGAAACGCTACGGATGACACGGGAACTGGTCGATGACTTTGTCGTCGTGGACACCGATGCCGTCTGCGCAGCCATCAAGGATGTCTTTGAAGATACCCGAAGTATCTTGGAGCCGGCCGGCGCTATGAGCGTGGCTGGAATGAAGCACTACGTCGCGCAGCACGATCTGCAAGGTGAAAATCTGGTGGCCATCACCTGCGGCGCGAACATGAACTTCGACCGCTTACGATTCGTCGCCGAGCGAGCCGAAGCGGGGGAAGAACGCGAAGCGCTGTTCGCCGTCACTATCCCGGAGGAACCGGGAAGCTTTAAGCGGTTGTGTCAGTCGATCGGCCAGCGAAATGTCACCGAATTCAACTACCGGATCTCGGACGAAAAAGAGGCCCATGTGCTAGTAGGCCTGGCCATCAACAACCGCAGTGAAGCCTGCGGGATCAGCCAAGAGCTCGCCGCACAGGGGTTCGTGGCATTGGATCTGGTCGATGACGAACTTTCGAAAGAGCACCTGCGTTACATGGTCGGCGGCCGAAGTCGATTGGCCGGTGACGAGAGACTTTACCGCTTCGAATTTCCCGAACGGCCCGGTGCGCTGATGCGGTTCCTGTCGAGTATGCATCCCAATTGGAATATCAGTCTGTTCCACTATCGCAACCAGGGCGCCGATTATGGGCGCATCCTGGTCGGTATTCAGGTCCAGGCGGCGGAGAAAGCGGAGTTTCAAGAGTTCCTCGATACGCTCGGCTACCCTTGTGTCGACGAGACGACGAATCGAGTCTATCACCTCTTTCTCCGTTAATGCCGCCCCGGAGTGCGTTCTGTGAATCCCTTTGACCTCGGTACGGAAAAATCTGCCGCTCCTCATCGGTATTCCATCGAAATCCCGTCGTAAGCGAGGGAGTGTTAGCGAGACCTCTCGCTGATGGCCTCCCTAAGCGGCAAACCGAACCGCTCGGCGAATCGATTTCCAATCTCTGCTGCAGGATCTCAGGTTTCCCTGTACCGGCTGTGCCGGTTTTACCGATTAAATAGATCTGTGTAGGGCGGATTGTCAGTGGACAATGGCATCCTCGTTTTCAGGTCAGACGCAGTGGCCAACATCTCGGCAGGTCATGCTCAGGGTTTATCCCATGAATCTGTCGTCGACACCTGAAAATCAGCCGCTAACACCAAACAAAATCTGTACTTCCGTCGAAGCGGTTGGCTGTCGATTGACCCCTGTGCGGATGTTGACATACGGCATGCTTTTGCTGGGCGGTGGCTGTACGCCTTGGCGTGAATACATCCACAACGGGTTTAAAGTCGGTCCCAATTTCTGTAAGCCCGATGCTCCCGTTGCCTCGCAATGGATCGACGGAGCAGACAGCCGCCTTCACCCCGCCAATGAAAACCAACCACGCTGGTGGTCGGTCTTCAACGATCCGGTCCTCGATTCGTTGGTGGAAGCGGCCTATCAGCAAAACCTCAGCCTACGCGAAGCCAGTTTTCGTATCCTGCAAGCGCGCGCACAACTGGGATATGCACGAGGCAATCTGTTCCCCCAAACACAAACCATGACTGGCGACGCCTATCGCGAATCGCTGAGCCGTAACGCCGCTAACCGAGGTTTCGTCGGAACACGCTTCTTCGATCAATTCGACTACGGCTTCAATCTGGCCTGGGAGATCGATTTCTGGGGTCGGCTCCGTCGCGCGATCGAGTCTGCCAAAGAGAATCTGAATGTCTCGGTCGAGGACTACGACGCGGTGCTCGTCACCTTGCAAGGCGACGTGGCAGCGAATTACGTTCAGATCCGAACATTGGAAAAACAGATCAAGTACACGCAGGACAACGTGGAACTGCAGGCCAAAACCCTGGTTCTGGCCGAGGCGCGATTCAATGCGGGAGCCACCTCGGATCTGGATGTCGAGCAGGCTCGGACGGTACTAGCCCAGACCAAGGCCCAGATTCCCGTCCTGGAAATCAACGTACGCCAGGCCAGCAATCAACTTTGCATCTTGATGGGGATGCCGCCCGAAGACTTGCAGGCGAGATTGGGCGAGGGTGATATTCCCACGGCATCATCGGACGTGGCAGCAGGCGTTCCCATAGATCTGCTGCGCCGCCGTCCGGATGTGCGGCAAGCCGAGCGTGCCGCCGCGGCCCAATCCGCACAGATCGGTATCGCGGAAGCGGAATTCTATCCGCATATTTCCCTGATTGGCACATTGGACTACTCGACGCAATCATTGCAAACATTGATCACGCCGGGATCGTTCCAAGGAACGGTCGGCCCATCTTACACCTGGAAGATCTTGAACTACGGTCGCATCCTGAACAACGTTCATGCGCAAGACGCGCTGTTCCGGCAATTGGTTTTGGCCTACCAGAACACGGTGCTGACCGCCGCTGGTGAAGTCGAAAACGGATTGGTCACGTTTCTCAAATCTCAGCTGCAAAGTCAGTATCAGTCAGAAGCAGTCGATGCCGCCAAAAAGGCGGTCGATCTGGCCGTGGTTCAATACCGCGAGGGACGCGTCGACTTCAACCGCGTCGCCGTCTTGCAACAAACCCTGGTCCAACAACAAAACCTGTTAGCCCAAGCCCGTGGTCAAATCGCAACCGGTCTCGTCAATGTCTACAGAGCATTGGGTGGGGGCTGGGAAGTTCGTCTGGAAGACGACGGCGGCAATAGCGATCCGGATGTTGCGCCGCTGTTCCCCTTCATCGATTCGCCTGTTGAATAAAACAGGTGTTTGCGGCCAGGTCCTCCTTCCGGGGGGGGCGCCCTTCAGTGGGATCAGCCCTGAGAGTCATGACCGTTTTTTTGCTCCGACAGCGGCTTGTCGCTCGCCGTCGATTCCGCTGCCTGAGAATCAAGGGACTCCGGTTTCGTCCCACGGATGGAACGAATCACCGAATAAAACACGGGTGTCAGGAACAACCCAAAGATCGTCACGCCCAGCATGCCACTAAAGACGGCCAACCCCAAGGCGACACGCATTTCTGCACCTGCGCCAAACGCGCGAACCAGTGGCACGACACCCAGGATAAAAGCCAGGGATGTCATCAGAATCGGCCGCAATCGCAAGCGACTGGCTTCCATGATCGCATCGTGTAGAGATTTACCCAGTTCTTCCTGTTGCTTGGCGAATTCGACGATCAAGATCGCGTTCTTACTGGCCAATCCCACGAGTACGACAAACCCGATTTGCGTGAAAATGTTGACCTCCATGTGAGCCAGCGTCACGCCGGTAATCGCGCACAACAGACACATGGGAACGACCAGAATCACCGCCATCGGCAACGACCAGCTCTCATACTGCGCCGCCAGTACGAGAAAGACAAACACCACCGCCAAAGCAAAGACATAGATCGCGGCATTCCCAGCTTGCAGTTGCAGATACGTGAGTTCCGTCCAGTCAAAGGCCATCGAACGCGGCAATTCTCGCTTGGCAATCTCTTGCAGCAAATCAATGGCCTGACCGGAACTGATGTCTGGAGTCGTGTCGCCCGTAATCGTCGTGGCGGAATACATGTTGTAACGCATGACCATGACCGGTCCGCTAGATGAGCGGACATTCATGAGGGTGGCCAGCTTGATCATCTGTCCCTGATTATTGCGGACCTGAAGCTGGCGAAGATCCGTAACTTCACTGCGAAATCGCTGGTCGGCCTGAATGTTGACCTGCCATGTCCGACCGAACTCATTGAAATTATTCACGTAGTAGGAACCAAAATAGACTTGCAGGGTATTGAACAGATCGCTGACCAGAACCCCGAGAGCCATGCACTTGGTGCGATCAATGTCCAGATAGAGCCAGGGCGTATCCGCCCGGGAGCTATTGAACAGGCCTCGCAGTCCATTTGTCTTGTTGCCGCTCGCCACGATCTGATCGCTAACGCGTTGAAGTTGGTCCTGCCCCAGATTCCCGCGATCTTCGATGACCAGCTTAAATCCGCCCGTCGTTCCCAGACCATCGATCGGCGGCGCACCAAAAGCGGTGACGATCGCTTCCCCGACTTCCTTTCGGCACTGATCCTCTAAGGATGCCCCAATGGCATCAGAGGTCAATTGAGCGCCGTGCCGATCATTGAACTCTTTCAACAGAACGTACATCGATCCAAAATTCGGTGCACTGGCGTTTAAGATTAAGGACTGTCCCGAAATGGCGACGGTATGGGCGACCCCCTCTGTCTTCTGAGCCAGCGCCTCGATGTGCGCCATGACCTTTTGCGTCCGCTCAACCGAGGCCGAATCGGGCAATTGCACATTCAGCAGCAAATATCCTTTGTCCTGCGAAGGGACGAATCCGGTCGGTGCCCGATTGAATTCCAGATAGGTCAAAAACAGCAGTCCGCCATAAACCAGCATCACCAGAAAGCTGACTCGCAATAACCCTTCGACCATCCGCGTGTAAATGGACGTACCAGCGCTAAACCCGGCATTGAAAAGTCGAAAGAACCAACCCAGCCCGAGGTTCAGCAGCCAGTTCAAGAGATCTGGCTTGGCTTCGCGCGGCTTGAGCAGAATCGCGGCCAGCGCGGGACTGAGTGTCATGGAATTGAACGCCGAGATGACCGTCGACACAGATATTGTCACGGCGAACTGCCGAAAGAACTGCCCCGTGATCCCGCCGAGAAACATGCAAGGAATAAAGACTGCGCACAAGACAAGCGCCACAGCAATCACCGGCCCCGTGACTTCGTCCATCGCTTTCCGCGCCGCTTCGCGCGGCTTCTCACCCTCATCCAGCCAACGTTCCACGTTCTCGACCACGACGATCGCATCGTCGACGACGATCCCGATCGCCAACACCAGTCCGAACAGGGACAAATTGTTCAGTGAGAATCCGAAGGCCGCCATGACGGCAAATGTTCCCACGATGGCAACCGGCACGGCGATCAACGGAATCACCGCGGCCCGCCAATTCTGCAGAAAGGCCAGGACCACAATCGCGACCAAAATGATGGCGTCGCGCAGGGTATAGAAGACTTCGTTCACCGATTCACGAATAAAGGGCGTCGTGTCATACACGATCTGGTATTCGAGACCTTCCGGAAAACGTTGCTTCATCTCCTTCATCTTCGAGTAGACACCGTCAGCGGTACTGAGCGCATTCGATCCGGGAAGCTGAAAAATTGAGAGCGCCACCGAGGGCTGGCCGTCCAAGGTACAGGATTGGTTGTATTGCTGTGAGCCCAGCACCACGCTAGCCACATCGCGCAAACGAACAATTCCTGTCGATTGGGAAGACGAACTGTTGGCCGAATTCGAACCGCTCTGGCCACCTGTGGAACTGGATGTCGTCGAAGAACCGGTGGTAGGACTTTGTCCGCCACTGGTTGACGAAGACGACGTCGTTGGAGCGGTTCCCGAACCTGCCTTCAGAATAATATTGGCAAATTGCTCCGGATCGGTCAGTCGTCCCAGAGTGTTGATCGTCAATTGAAATTGCTGCCCGTGAGGAACCGGTTGCTGGCCGATTTGCCCGGCCGCCACTTGAAGGTTTTGTTGACTGATGGCGGTGACGACGTCCATCGCAGTCAGGTTGAGCGCCGCGAGTTTGTTCGAATCGAGCCAGGCTCGCAAACTGTAATCACGTTGACCGAGATAGGTGATGCCCGCGACGCCCGGTAGACGACCCAATTCATCCTTCAAATAGATCGTGGCATAGTTACTCAAGAAGATGCTGTCGAACGATTTATCGGGCGACACCAGATTGACGATCATCAACGTATTCGGAGACATCTTCTTGACGTTGATGCCCTCGTTCTGCACCAACAGTGGAATCACCGGCAACGCCAGCGAGACACGGTTCTGGACCAGAACCTGAGCCATATCCGAATCCGTTCCCATGCGGAACGTGACCGTCAGGGTGTAAGCGCCGTCGTTAGTCGATTGCGACGACATGTACATCATGCCCTCAACGCCACTGACCTGCTCTTCAATCGGGGCGGCCACGGTATCGCGGACGGTCAGTGCGTTGGCCCCCGGATAGAGCGCGGTTACAACCACGGTGGGCGGCGTGACATCGGGATATTGGGCGACGGGCAATGTGAACACCGCCACGCCCCCAGCCAGCACAAAGACGATCGACAGCACTGAGGCGAAGATCGGCCGATCAATAAAAAAATGGGAAATCACGGCTGCTCGTCCTTCTTCTCTGGAGCCGTTTCTTGAGGTAGAGATGAATCCACCTGTCGGCGTCGGTCCCGCATGACTTTGACAATCGGAATCACCAGGACCGAAATGACCAAGACCGCCAGTTGCAGCGAGCGGGAGATCTTGAGAGCGGGGATACCCAACACGGCAACCCCTAACAAAATCACGACACAAATGCCCACGCGCTGAACGATCGGAGATGAAAAGACGCGAGTTTCACCCCACCCTTGAATGACATAGAAAAAGACCGGGGTAAGAAATATGCCGAACACGGTCACGCCGATCATGCCGCTAAAGACGGCGGTTCCCAGGGATCGACGCATTTCCGCTCCCGCGCCTTCGGCGATCACCAGCGGCACGACGCCCAGGATGAAAGCGAATGACGTCATCAGAATCGGCCGCAAGCGCATTCGCGAGGCCTCTTGAGTCGCCTCGAACGTGGACCGACCTTCCTCATGCAATTGCTTGGCAAATTCGACGATCAAGATCGCGTTTTTGCAGGCCAGACCGACCAGCACCACCAATCCGATCTGCACGAAAATGTTGACCGACGATCCCGTCAACAACACTCCGCAGACGGAACAGAGTAGGCAGAGCGGCACCACCAGAATGACAGCCAGCGGCAACGACCAGCTTTCATAGAGAGCGGCCAGAGCGAGAAAGACGCACAAGATCGCCAGCAAGAAAACGTAGATGGCCGTATTTCCCGCGCGAATCTGCATGAACATCAACTCGGTCCATTCCGTTTTCATCGACAGCGGCAAGGTCTTGGCGGCCAAAGTCTCCGTAGCCTTGATGGCATCTCCCGTGCTGTATCCCGGCCGCAGATTGCCGGTAATTGGTGCCGCGATCGACAGGTTGTACCGCGTGACAAACGCCGGGCCGCCAATTTCCCGCAAGCGAATCAATGTGCCCAGCGGAACCATCTGTCCCTGATTGTTCCGGATCTTTAGTAAGTTGAGTGCTTCCGTCTGGGACCGATAGGTTCCTTCGGCCTGAATGGTGACTTGCCAGTGACGGCCGAAGCGATTGAAACTGTTGACGTAGAGCGACCCCAGATACATCGCCAGAGTCTGATTCACGTCATTGATCGAAATGCCCAGCGATTCGACTTTTTCTCGATCGATATCCATGAACAACTGGGGTGCGTTGGAGCGGAATTGCGTCGAAACGCCGGTCAAACTGGGTTGCTTTTGCAGCTCGTTAATCAATCCGGTGGTCTGTCGCTGAAGTGAAGACAGTCCAAGGCCCCCCCGGTCTTCGACGAGCAGTTTGAAACCGCCAGCGACACTTAAACCCGGAATCGGCGGTGCCCCGAAAACCATGACCTGCGCATCTTTGATCTCCTTGGCCCATTCGCGTCGCAATCGAGCCATGATCGCCGCGTCATGCAGTTCAGGCTTTTTTCGCTGTTCGAATGGATCGAGCACGATAAACATCGACGCGAAATTAGAGCTTGTCGCCGACAGTACGAACGACATGCCCGACAGCGTGATCGTATGGGCCACGCCGGGTGTCTCACGCGCAATTTTGTCGATCGCCGCCACGACTTCCTGGGTCCGTTGCAACGAGGACGAATCGGGCAACTGGACATTCGCAATAACTCGCCCCTGATCCTGATCGGGAACAAATCCCGATGGCGCGACGCTGAAAACCCAATACGTCAGCACCAACAACCCGCCATAAGCCAAGAGGACCAGCGCGCTGATGCGCAGCAACTTCCCCACCACCCAGGCATAGCCATCGGTGCTGGCTTGAAATGCCGAATTGAACAAGCGGAAAAACCAGCCAAGCAGCGTGTCGAGCAACCATGTGAGCGGATCGCGTTGGCTGTTGCGCGGCCGCAGCAAAATCGCAGCCAGAGCCGGACTGAGCGTCAGTGAGTTGATTGCAGAAAAAACGGTGGACACAGAAATGGTGACCGCAAATTGCAAAAAAAAACGACCTGTGATGCCGCTGATAAATCCGCAGGGCACAAACACCGCACACAAGACCAGCGCCACAGCCACCACAGGCCCGGTGACCTCATCCATGGCCTTGCGGGCGGCGTCGCGCGGGGACAGTCCCTGGTCCAACCACCGCTCGACATTCTCGACGACCACGATGGCATCATCCACCACAATTCCAATAGCCAGCACTAGCCCGAACAGTGAGATATTATTCAGACTGAAATGACAGGCAGCCATTACGGCAAATGTACCGACAATGGCCACCGGCACTGCAATCAACGGGATGATGACAGCGCGCCAATTTTGCAAGAAGACCAGCACCACCAGTCCAACCAGCACCACCGCCTCGAGCAAGGTCCGAACGACGTCAGCCACCGATTCGCGCACGAAGGGCGTCGTGTCGTAGGCGACCGTGTAGTCGACACCTTCGGGAAACCGCGATTTCAGTTCGATCATTTTTTGCTTGGCCCGATCGGCCACATCCAGCGCATTGGTTCCCGGCAACTGGAAGACCGCCAGTCCGACAGACGGCCTGCTATCGAAGGTACAAAACTGATTGTAGTTTTGAGCACCCAGCTCAATACGAGCCACATCACGCAGACGAATAATACCCACAGCGGGCGGAGCGGGTCGCGCCGCCGCACTCGTTCCGCTGACCACACCGGTACCGCTCTTGCTACTCGTAGACGAGTTGATGGAAAGACCGGTCAGCGGTGTATTGGTGTTGGCCGCTCCGCCGGTTGTTCCTCCGCCACTTGTCGCACCACCACCGGCCGTCGTGCCACCACCCAGACTGGATCCTCCCCCGGCCGACGATCCTCCGCCGGTGGCGTTTGAAGCAGACGCCACAATTGCGGGGGACGTATTTCCAGTCCCCGGATTGCCGGTTGAAACAGTGGCCGAAGCGGTAAATTGAGAGGTGGTCGACGCGGTAACCGAGGTCGTGGACAAATCGGTCGTCGTGGCGCCGCCCGCCGTCATATCCGGCGTTGATCCCGATTGCAGTGAACTTGTGATATCAGCATTCGCCAAACCAAAACCACTGCGCTGCGGCGATGCGGGAACGGCAGACGGTAACGTGTTATTGCCACCGCCTGCTTTCACGACGATCTCGCCGAATTCTTCGGGATCGCTTAGGCGCCCCAGGGTATGGACTGGAAGCTGAAAGAACTGTCCACTCGGCGCGGGTGGCTGACCGACCTGCCCAATCGGCGCGTCGAGGTTCTGACTGGCAATCGCCGCCGCGACATCCATGGCCGTCATATTGCAGGCGGCCAGCTTCTGCGGATCGAGCCAGGCTCGAATACTGTAGTCACGCTGCCCCAGATAGGTGACATCCGACACCCCCTGCGTGCGGAGCAATTCGTCCTTGATATTAATCGTCGCGAAGTTGCTCAGATAGATATTGTCATAGCGTCCGTCCGGCGAGAAGAAGTTGATCACCATCAGAATATCGGGAGTCTTCTTACGGATCGTGATCCCCTGATTTTGAACCGAACTGGGCAGTTGCGGCATCGCCAACGAAACCCGATTCTGCACCATAACCAGCGCCGTATTCAGATCGGTCCCAATGTCGAACGTCACCGTCAATGAATAGGAACCGTCATTTCCCATTTGAGAGGACATGTACAGCATGCCCTCAACACCGTTCACCTGCTGTTCGATCGGGGCGGCCACCGTGTCCGCCACAACTTGGGCGTTGGCGCCCGGATAACTAATCGAAACCTGAATCGCAGGCGGGGTGATCTGAGGATATTGCGCCACGGGCAAATTGAAGGCGGCGATCGTTCCGGTCAGGACGATTACGATCGACAGCACTGAGGCGAAAATCGGGCGGTCAATAAAAAAATGGGAGATCACGGCAGACGACTCCAAGCCTCAAATCCCATCTGGACAAAGCGACGGGAACCCGACTGAACACATGGCCGTTCTAACCGGCATTTGGCTTCCCGCCTTGGCCCTCGCTCTTGTTCTGACCCTTATTTGCTTTTTGCTTTTTCATCTGCCTCTTCGTCGGGCTTTTCTCCGTCGCTCTTGGCGCCTGTATTTGTTTGGACCGCTGAGTTCGTGGCAGAACCTTCCTCTTGCGGACTGAGCGAAGGCATCTTCGTGCGATCGGGCTTAATCTCCATATTCGGATGGACTAATTGCAAACCGCCCACAACGATCGATTCTTTGGGCTTCAGCCCCGCCGTAACGACGCGCAGGCCGTCCAGCTGCAACGATCCGGTGGTCACTCGGCGATATTCGATTTTGTTATCGCCGCTAACCACATAGACATACTTTAAGCCTTGATCAGAACCGATCGCCCGATCAACCACCAGCAACGCCGAATAGGGCTGACCGATCGGTAAACGAACGCGGACAAACATCCCGGGCGATAACAGCCGCGTCGTACCGGACTGTGGAACGGCGTTCGGAAAGATGCCACGAACGGAAATGCTACCGGTAGCCGGATTGACTTGGTTGTTCACAAAGTTCAGCGTTCCTGGATGGGGGAAATCATCCTCCCCTTGCAGCCCCATATACACCGGCAAGGCGCCTTGCTGATACTGTTTGATCTTTCCATCGTTAATCGCCTTGCGTACGCGCAGCACTGTGGGTTCGTCGACGTCGAAATAAGCATAAATCGGATCGAGCGAGACGACAGTTGTCAGCAACGTCTGGTCTTGGTTGACCAAGTTGCCGATGGTCAGGTAATAGCGGCTCACCTGACCATCGATGGGCGACGTGACTTGGGTGAATTCCAGATTCAGTTTGTAAACTTCCAGGCTGGCGCGAAAGGCCTTCAGTCGCGCTTCGGCTTCTTCGACCGAGGCTTCATCTTGGTCGATTTGCTGCAAACTGATGGCACCGGGCGTCTTGGCGATATTTTGGTCTCGCGCGAGTGTCACCCGGGCCAGCTTCAGTTGAGCTTCGTAAAGTTTGACCTGACCTTCCGCCTGATCAAGTTGCGCCTGATAAGGTCGAGGATCAATCTCAAACAGCAGATCGCCCTTCTTGACCTCGGAACCTTCGCGAAACGGTTGTTTGACCACATATCCTGTGACACGCGGACGAATGTCCACCAATTGCACGGCCTCTGTTCGACCAGTGAAATCAACGAAGTCGGTCACTTCACGTTCGACGATCTGACTGACCGGAATCGCTGGCGGCGGAGCTTTCGCCGCGTGCTGTTCTTTCCGCGCGCAACCGATCGAAATCACAATCAGAGAATATGCGAACCAGCGCCCCAGCCGATTGCCCACAGCAGCATCCCTTCTTGGCGATTGTTTGCTTGAGTCGTGCCACAACGCAGCAACGGTCCTAACAACTCGGAATATCATAGTCCAGTATTGTCACCGGGGTAGATGACGACCGATCTGTGTGGGTCAATTTGCCAATCATTTGACCGCGCTGCGATCCAAAATTGGCCGCGATGATCGTGAGCTTCTCGCAGGACTCATGCGAGTACGTCATGAATGACATGGCCGTGCACGTCGGTCAAACGGCGATCGATTCCGTTGTGACGGAACGTCAGCCGAGTGTGATCGATCCCCAAGAGGTTCAACATTGTCGCGTGGATGTCGTAGACCTGAGTCGGATTGGCTCGGTCGAGAGGTTTATATCCCCATTCGTCGCTGGGACCATACGTCATCCCGCCCCGAATTCCACCTCCCGCGAGCCAGTTCGTAAAGACAAACGGATTGTGGTCTCGGCCTTTACCTCCCTGAGCACAAGGCATTCGGCCGAATTCAGTCGTCCAATGGATAATGGTGTCGTCGAGCATTCCACGTTGCTTCAGGTCAGCGATTAACGCCGCCGCACCGTTCGACATGCCCAAGGCCAACGGACCATGGTCGCGAGGAACATCCTCGTGCGAATCCCAATTCCGACGCGGGAACCCGTTGTCACACCCAGACCAGATCTGCACAAATCGAACACCGCGTTCCAACAGACGGCGGGCGATCAAACATTTCCGACCGAAAATCTCGGTCTCTTCCGGAACGTTGATCTCCTTGGGATATTCCCCCAACCTCTGATCGAGACCGTACATGCGGAGGATATGCTTTGGCTCGCCAGCGAGATCCAATGCTTCCGGTGCGGCCAGCTGCATGCGTGCAGCGAGTTCATAGGTCTTGATCCGCGCCTCAAGCCGCGAGTCACCCGGACGGGATTCCGCATGGCGGCGGTTCAGCCGAGTCATCACGCCCAGTCCCGCAGCATCGGCCGACTTGGTCACAATCCCCTCCCGGGCCGGGAACAGGTCTTCGATGGGATTCGTCGCGCCGGGGCGAATCAAGGTTCCCTGATGCCGGGCGGGAAGAAAAGCCGAATCCCAATTCTTTTGGCCATTCGAGGGAAATCCCCGATGATCGGGCATCACAATAAACGTCGGCAAGTTGTCGTTCATACTGCCGAGGCCGTAACTGACCCACGCTCCCATGCCGGGAAAGCCGGGCATTTGGAATCCCGTCGCTTGTAACAGAGTCGCCGTGCTGTGAACCCCCGTTTTGCCGACCAAGTTATGGATAAAGGCAACGTCATCGACGACATTGCCTAGTGGCGCGGAGATTTCCGACAGCGACTTGCCGCACTCGCCGTAGTGTCGCCATTTCCAAGGCGAGGCAAATGTCGCTCCATGTCCGTTTTGGAACAGTTCGACTTTCTCACCCGGATCCCAAGGCTGACCGTCGCGCCGCGTCAGTTCTGGCTTTTCGTCATACAAATCCAAATGGCTGGCGGCACCGGCCATGAAGAATTGAACGACACGCGTCGCTTTTGCGGGCAGATGCAGCACTTCGAGCACGCCATCCCCGGTCCGACTGAGCGTCTGGGACTCCGCCGCGCCAAGCAAGGATTCGTTACCCAACAGGCTGGCGAGAGCGATTCCCCCCAACCCACCACCACACTGCCAAAGCAGGTCGCGACGAGAATGCCGTTCGGCACCAGGTCCTTCAAGATCGTTCGCGGGGGAATATTGCTCGACAGAAGCGGAACGAGGGATCGACACGGCTGATTTCCAGGGATGAAATTTGATTCCCATTTCGTCTATGGTAATGGTAACGACTTGTGGCTTGGCTTGGCACAATATTTATAAAGAGACCTCGCGATGCGAATTGCCGCCGTACAAATGGATGTGACGTTAGCCGATGTGCCCGGGAACTTGAATCGGATGATCGCCAAGATCCGCGAAACGCGGGCCGCCGGCGCCGGCCTGACGATCTTCCCCGAGTGCGCTCTTACCGGTTATTGTTTTACAAATCTCGACGAAGCCAGTGCTTACGCGGAATCGATTCCGGGGCCTTCGGTCCAGAAAATGATCGGTGCGTGTACGGAACTGGGCGGATATGTCGTCTTCGGCATGCTGGAACTCGACGCCGGACGAATTTTCAATTCCTTGGCGCTGGTCGGTCCCAGTGGCCTGGTCGGCACGTATCGAAAAATCCATCTCCCATTTCTGGGCGTCGACAAGTACACCGATTTTGGTGACCGGCCCTTCGCCGTTCATGAGATTGATGGAGTGCGGATCGGCATGAACATTTGCTACGACGGTGGTTTTCCCGAACCAGCGCGATGTCTGGCACTCTTGGGAGCCGACTTGATCGTGCTGCCAACCAATTGGCCGACGAGTGCCGAACCGGCCGCCGACTATGCGATCAATACCCGTGCACTGGAGAACACGGTGTACTACGCAGCCGCTGATCGCGTCGGCATCGAACGAGGAATCTCGTTCATTGGTAAAAGTCGCATCTGCGATCCGCTGGGCAAGACGCTAGCCGTCGCCGATCATGCGGATGAAGCGATTCTTTACGCTGACATTGATGTCGCCCGATCACGGAACAAACATCTGATTCGTCAAGCCGGAGTCAATGAGGTGAATCGCTTTGCCGACCGCCGTCCAGAAATGTACGGCAAGCTGGTCGAACCGCATTCACTGAAAAGACCGGGCCGCTAACGTCGCCCAAAGAAAGCACAATCCCCTCGCACCAGCTCTCTCCCAAAAACTGGCACGAAGGGATTTGTGATTTACGTGTCAACGGTGATAAGCCGTTGGGGACATGTTCGTGATGTTTCGTCGACAGCAATGATTAAGCCGCGCGACGATCGGATTGTTCGGCGTCGTCCACATGAAGGATGATGGTTTCCTCCGTTGGGGACCAAGCTTTGATATTGGAGCCGGGTCCTCCACGTGGGGGATAACCGTACTCTCTCAATTTGCCCGACAGTGTGCGAATTCCGATCTGCAACGCCTTGGCCGTCTTTTCGCGGTTGCCTGCGAAGCGATTGAATGTCGCTTCGATCAGCTTGCGTTCCATTTCGGCAAGCGTCATACCGGGCAACGCATCGGGATCTTCATTCGAGCACTCTTTCGACATCCACGGCTCAATCATCGCCGCGGTCAGCTTCGTGCCCCAGTCGAGAGCACAAGCACGTTCGATCATGTTCTCGAGTTCGCGAACGTTGCCTGGCCAATCGTAGTTCTGCAGCACGTGCAGTGCTTCGATCATGATCGAACGGGCGGGTTTGCCTTCGCGACCCGCGACTCGACGCAGGAAATGTTCGGTCAACGAGCCGATGTCTTCTTTACGCGATCGCAGTGTGGGCAATTCGATCGTGGCCTGACAGATTTCTTCATGCAGATCGCGACGGAAAAGACCGCGATCAACAAGCGAGGCGAGATCGACATGCGAACCGAAGATGAATCGCACATCGAAACGAACGCGTTCATGCGTTTCCGGATGTTCAAATCGTTGTTCGCGAAGCAGACTGACCAATCGCTTCTGTACCGGCAGAGCGATAAACTGGACTTGATCGAGCAGCAGTGTGCCGCCATCCGCTTGCTCGAGACGGCCTGGTTTGTGGCGGGTGACACCACTTTGTTCTTGTTCCAATTGGCCGAGCAGTTCTTCTTCCAACGTCTCGGCCGACAGCACACTGCAATCAACTTTGACGAACGGGCGGTGAGCCCGACGACTGGAATCGTGAATGGCTTGAGCGACAAGATCGATTCCCGTGCCTTGCTCGCCCTTCAGGAGGACGCAGCCAGCCTGTTCGGAAACCTGTTGTACCTTTTGTCGCAACGTTTGCATCGCCGGGCTATGGCCGACCATATCACGAAGATTGCGGTTACTGAGTTGTCGTTTCAAGCGGCGGTTTTCCGCATGCAGCCGTGATCGTTGACTGGCCGCCGTGACAACGCGAGAAAAAATTGCGGCCGTGTAAGGCTCGGACAGGTGTTCAACCCCTGTGGCACTCGTGAAGAGTTGGGGACCATCGTCCGAGGCTTCGGAGACAACGCAGATGACCTGCGTGGACCAACCTTTTTGCTGAATCTGATTGGTCAGTCCGGCAACCGTTTCACCAGCGGCCAGCGCACCAACCAGACAAATGTCGGCCGACTGCGTGTGGAGCGACTGCAGAGCCGCTTCCACAGATGACACTGTTCGACAAACCATGCCCAGCGCCTGACCCTCTTCACACAATCGCCGAGCTTTATCGGCATCGTGTGAGACGACCAGTACGGAAGGAGCAGGTTCGCTGGCTGGCGCGGAGGATGACGCAGCAGCACGTTGTGGAAATGGAATCACATCGGGATGGGCAAAGGACATACGGGCACCGTGATCTGGGAGGGAACCGGGCAAGGGGATGTGAATGCACCGAAAGCGCCCTGGCGAAGAAATTTCCGCGCCGTGAAAGCTGTCGTTGCAAACGAATTGTTAGGGGAGATACCAACAGACAGGTGACAACGAACGAACGTTCGTGGCCGGTTGCCGGTGATTGATTAGAGCGAAACGAAACTTGTCAGCACGAAAACGTACGACAAGGGATTCGTTGTTCCAGTCAATGACCGGCGATTGAATTGAATTGTGTTTTGGAGTTGGAGAAAGGCGGGCGAGATGTATCGGCAAGGCCAAAACGTGTCAATGTGTTTTCTCTCAAGTTTTTTGAATTTTGATAATAAATTTTAAAAGACCGAACAAGCGATCTTCCGCGACCGGCAACAAGCGCCCCTCGTGATCCATGTGAAGCAGCAAATCAGGACTGAATCCCCCCCCCCCCTATCAACTACGACAATCGCAACGGATGAACCATCACATTCGACGACGTTCATCGACATCAACGAATCGACAACCGGATCTTCAATGATCGCCTCTGGTGAACCGAGTTGCCGACAGGGTGACGTCGCGACGGATTCCCCAGTTCGATTCGCTTTAATCCTCAATCGATTGAAAGCCGCGAATAACGGCCGAAACAGGTTGGAAGCGTGATTCAATCCATCTTCCTCAGATGTCGATTTTCGGCTAGGCTTTGCCCGATGATTCGAGGGACGATCGCTCGACAAGTTCCTTCGAGATCAGGCGAGCCACGGCTCGTCAGACAAGAATCGGATGGGAATTTTCCGATCAGAATGGAAGACTCGTGGCCCCTCAAGGAAGATGGGACTCGGCGATGCGATTGGATGCATTGATTTTTGGCGGCGGTGCCGCGGGGCTTTGGCTTTTGGATCGTTTGTCTCGCGATGGGCATCACGTTTTGTTGCTCGAAGCGAATGCGCTGGGCGCCGGTCAAACCGTAGCGTCGCAGGGAATCATCCACGGCGGCCTGAAGTACACATTGTCCGGATTGTTGACCAAATCGGCCAAAAACATTCGTGAGATGCCCACGATCTGGCGCGACTCGCTACTTGGCCGAGTGACTCCGAATCTTTCACAGACACGCTTGCGATCAGGCTGTTGTTACCTGTGGCAAACCGATTCACTCAGTTCTCGTGCCGGGATGATCGGCGCACGCTTTGGTCTGCAAGTGACCCCGGAATCCATTTCGATTGACGAGCGACCTGAAGCGTTGAAGAACGTCTATGGCACGGTCGCTCGCTTGCCCGAACAGGTCATCGCGCCACGAAGTTTCATTCAGGATCTCGCCTTTCAATATCGCGATCGCATTTTGCAGATCGACGCCAAACGAGGACTGGAATTCGAACTCGATAGCCCTGGGGAAGTGTCCGCAGTGAAACTGACGTCGCCTCGCGATGGATCGACGTTGACACTGCATCCGCGGCAAGTGATCTTCACTGCCGGTGCCGGCAATGCCCGACTGCGTCAGATGGCGGGGCTGAGTGCCGACGTGATGCAACGGCGACCGCTGCACATGGTCCTGGTTCGTGGGAACCTTCCCGAATTGAACGGGCATTGTCTGGATGGAGCGAAGACAAGAGTCACGATCACTTCGGAAATCGATGCCGAAGGACGCATGGTCTGGCAGATTGGCGGCCAGATCGCGGAAGAGGGCGTGAACTTCGATTCGGCCGCGTTGACGGAACGCGCGAAGTCAGAGTTATCGATCGTGCTACCGGGTATTGATTTTCGACAAACCGAATGGTCGACCTATACCATCGACCGGGCCGAGGGCGCAACGGCAAACGGAGGTCGGCCTGAGAGTATTCAAGTGTTGTGTGCTGGAAACGTCACGACAGGCTGGCCGACGAAACTCGTGCTGGCTCCTGTTTTGGCTCAGGAAATCGCCAGCCGGGCCAGCTCGCCCTATTTTTCTGCCAGCTTTGATACGACCCCCTTTGTGAATTGGCCGCACCCGGAAGTGGCACTGCTTCCCTGGGACGAAGCGGGACGACAATGGCGCAAACTCGATCCGGGCTTTGCCAATGAACAACGCCGGGCCGCTTGACCGATCGCTGCGAAACCCGTTACCCCAAGTCAGACTTCGCCGAAGGATTCCGCACGAATCCGCAACAAGCGGCCATGCGTGCCAACGAAAAAAGCCCAAGTCATTGACTTGGGCCTTTAAGACACGAGCGAAGCAAGGTTCACACTAGTTTGCGGGAACCCAGACCGCTTGCTGATTCTGTTGGATGGCAACGCTGGCCGACGGTACGCTGTTGGCGGGTCGTGGCAAAAACCGTTGGGTCGCACCCACTGAACGTTGGATGGAAGCAACGCTATTGGTCGGCATTCCCGTGGTCGGCATTCCCGTGGTCGGC
>CAIQIR010000023.1 GCA_903871875.1 uncultured Schlesneria sp. | reverse complement strand
CCACGGGTCTGTTTTGCCTCCCCTTTACAGTCGTTGCACGATCTCGCCCTGGGTCTTGGGTTTGTGAGCGGCCCAGGCGAAGTAGATCCCGATCAATCCGCCGACGAAATAAAGAGCCTCTTCCTGCCAGTTGGCTGGCAGATAATGTTCGAAATAAGTTCGCAAGATTTCCCACCAGGTTGCCCGGACTTTCAGTGCCGCCAGCGCGAATGCGAACCCGATCACATTTCCGATCACGATCGCGATGACAGATGTCGCGACAATCGCCACCAGCAACTGTCGATTCATGCCGTGCGCGGCCCTCGCCGCAAATCGAGCGTGGGCCATCACGCCGATCCCGGGCAACGCGACCAGAAAGTAAAACGGCAAGCGGAAGGCTTGGTGCTGCAACACGCCCCAGACGACGCCTCCGATCACCATGGTGATCAGCATCGTGGGCAGAGCCTTCTTCCAATTCACCGTCGGCTTCGCGGCCGCTGTGGGATTTTCCATCGCCCGCTGCTGGAACGTCTGGAAGCAGTTGTCACAGATCACATGATATTGCTCGTCGTATTGAACCAGTTGAGTCGGCGAGGGAGCCTGGCACAGCTTGCAGATCATCGCATTGGCAGCGGTTCCGAATTGGTGAAAATCCTTGACCACCAGCGCCGGAATCTCATCGAACTTGTCCGGGCCCACCGCCAACAGTTGCGGGATCGACAGCGTGAGCACGCAGCTTCCCAGATCGTCTGGGCGGCGGCTGATGAGGCCTGTCAGCGACGTGAGCGCCACACCGCTCCTTGCGAGGTTGGTAAAGCCGGCAAAGTCCGACGCAATCTGGCTGATGAGTGACCCGGTCGGCGAGAAAAACAGGGCTTGGAGTGTCTGGTCGACCACCGCGACCTCGACACAAACCCCGTCGATGATGCCGCGATAGCGATTGTCGGCCGGGACATGCCGCAGTCCATACACGCTCGCCCAGCGCGTCGCCAGTTCGGACAAAACGGAATCGTCCGTATTGATGGTTGTTGTCATGGCATTTGTTTCGTCGTGTCAAAAATTCGTCTTCGCGGCCCGGCGGTGTCGGGGGCTGGTTGCGGTTTCCAAGCCCGCCGTTCGATCGCGAAAGCGGTACGCTCAAGATAGTGAAAAAAAATGTTTCCGCTGCGCCAGTTCGCCTGTTGTTTCCAAACGTTTAGAAGATCCGATTCCGTTCACGGTGACGAGCCCCCTGCGACCACGACGCGTGACCAGTTCGGACAGCGCCGAATCATCGATCAAGAGTTCCCTCGCGAGACCGTCACGTGCCGGTAGCAACGTTGGCTTTGCGTTTGCGATTCGCCCGCCAGATCCTGAAGAAGGCGATCGGATGTCTCACGAATTCCCTGGCTTGAATGGGATGGGCATTCCCCAAATTCTGTGAATAACTCTTGAACCTCTCAAACATCTCAGACGTTTTCGGAGGATCGTCCTTGGCGCCGGTCACCGAATCAAACACATGGGCGATCGCATAAGCGTAGGTCAGATAGCCGCCAGTGGCGCCCACGATGATCGCGGCGATAAACAGGAACGTCGCGCAGAGTGAGTTCTGTGTGGCCTGATTGGCATTGCCAGCGGTAGTGGCGTGAACTTCTTGTTTGTTTTCACGGCCAGTGACCTCAATTCGT
>CAIQIR010000022.1 GCA_903871875.1 uncultured Schlesneria sp. | reverse complement strand
CTGTAGATGCACCAGAAAACTGGTTCCGGATTCGTCGAAAAAACGTCGCCAGCGGCCGTGTTTTTCGTGCCTATAAGCGAGGTACAACGAATGTGAAACACCTTTGTTTATCACATATTCCGAGAATACCGCGATGGCCAAACTTTTCCACCCACTGCTGGCCTTGATCGCATCAGGAACTGATCGCGAGTTGGCCAAGTATGTTGAATTTCTGAAAGAGGAGAACAAGATCCTCCGCGCCCGGATTCCTGGTCAGGTCCACACGAAGCCTGACGAACGGCGGCGACTGGTCCAGCTCGGCAAAGCACTCGGGCAGGCGGTCGGAGAGTTACTGACGATCGTGTCGCTATCCACGTTCTATCGCTGGTGCCGCGACGAGAAGGCTGGCAAGAAGAAAAAGAATCCCAAGGGTGGCCAGAGGAAGCCGCGCGAGATCCGTGAACTCGTGATCGAAATCGCCAAGCTCACGGGGTTCGGATACACCCGAATTATTGGTGAGATGCGCAAATTGGGAATCAAAGGCATCAGTCGGCAGACGGTACGGAACATTCTCAAAGAGGAGGGGATCGTGCCAGCGCCCGACCGGACATCGGACAAATGGGAAAACTTCCTGGAGCGTCACCAGAACACTCTGTGGGCTGTCGATTTCTTCTCGGTGAAGTCGGTGACCATGCGGGGCATCCAGGACCTGTACGTACTCGTATTCCTGTGTCTGCACAGTCGTGAGGTGATCGTCACGTCCTCGACCAAGCACCCGAATTCAGCCTGGGTAAAGAAGCAGACCGAGATGTTCATCGAAAAAACGGCGGGGCGAAAAGAGAAACCGTCCATCGTGATGCACGACCGCGATACGAAGTTCACTAAGGAATTCGTGGCGACCCTGAAAGCAAAGGATATACGGACCAACGCGCTTCCTGTCGCTTCTCCAAATCTGAACGGCAGATGCGAGCGAGTAATTCAAAGCCTAAAATATGAATGTCTTTTTAAGTTCATCCTGTTTGGTCAGCGGCACCTGGATCACATCCTGTCCGAATGGGTCACCTATTACAACACCCGGCGCGCGCACATGGAACGAGATCATCTGCCACCGATTCGCGAGGCACCTGAAGAAGTTACTAAACTGGACCGCGACCAGATTGTCGTCCGATCGTATGTCGGCGGTCTCGTGAAGTCGTTTGAGCGGAAGGCGGCCTGATCTGATCATGCGGACCAAGGTACTTTTTCAACTTGTCCAGTCCATCTTCGAACCAGCCGATTTCCATAGCTTCCACGATGATCACAAAGACGTAGCAGACACATTTCAACGAGCCAAATTGACAGCTTCCACGCATCGATATAGGCACCATGGGTGGGCGTCAACTTGGCGTCAGGATGAATGATTGCGTTCCGGATCTCCGTCAGAGCATGTGGTCCGTCATCCCATTTTCCGCCGCTTATATGGGATGGCGGCTTTGCCAAGTCGCCCAAAGTTGCGGGAATAGTTGCCGGGATGCCAAGTGACGTGATCAACAAGCGAATCTTGTCAGCAGCATTTAAGCCGCGCACGGAGAATGCTTGAGTTGAGACTAGCTTCCGAACCTTTACGCAAACCGTCCAAGCCAAGTGCTCAAGAGCCGTCTGGCAAAGAATCAACCCGGTATCGATGCCAATTCCAGTTCCACGTTCATTTGCGGCAATGTACCAATAGAGACATTCTCGAATCGCCTTCTGCCACAATGGTTCACTCCATAAGGCCCAAAAGCCAGGGAACACTTCTGAGAGAAGTTGACCATGGTGCAAATCAAACCAGGATTGTCCACCACTCCATTCGCCCGATGCCGCCATCGGCAAACCCCATTGTTCGAAAACTTTTTCGCCAGAATCTGTGAAGCCAACTGGAAGCGCCAATCCAGCCCACCGCCCCAACGCAAATGAAAGAAAATGATGGAGACAGAATAAAACTTCCTCGCTTGAATCGGACGAGAATACAGATCCATCAGTTCGTTCGATTTTTACAACGTGTGTAATGACGTATCCGCCTGACTGACTGAGCGACTTCGTCAGATCGTCCGTTTGATCCGTCGCAGTAATAGTGATCCCGGGCAATGGAGACTCGAGTTCGAACATTATATTCCGTTGCTGGATCGAAAGCCGGGCTGGCTGGAAAGTGCGCTGCCGTTCCAAAAAGTCCGTGAAAACCCGACGCTGATCGTGTTACGTCGTGAACTGGAGTTT
>CAIQIR010000021.1 GCA_903871875.1 uncultured Schlesneria sp. | reverse complement strand
GTTTGCCCAAGATGATCGTAAAAGGGTCGCCTGAAGGGGCTTCGCTACTGAAGTTGGAAGAAGCCAAGGTTGACCGTTTGGATATCGAAATTGAAATCGAACGAATCAAATCGAAATAGCGACTGGGCGAATGCGATCGGTTGATCGTCCGCCAACGACCAACCAATGTGTCGAAACAATTTGATTTCGCCGCTTGTTGCCCAGTCGCTTGGATCTGGGGGAAGCCTTGGTTATCCCGAGAACGGGAGCAAGACCTGAGGCTTTCTCGAAGCGCGTTGCGCCTGCCGCCGCAGCGCGCTTTTTTCTTTTGTCAGTCTCTGCCTGGCAAAACGCTTTCGCACTGGCACGATCCCTTTGCACTGCAAACAGCCGGGCCAGGATTAGAACCGTAACTCCAGGGCGAGGTTCAGGCCTTGTGCCCAGAAATCGGTGTTATGCACACTCAGAAAAGGGCTGGCGTTGCCTGACAGATTGGCTGGGAAATTGTTGCTGATGGCCGACGATTGGGTGGGATTCACCACGCGATCAATCTGATTACCAGGTCGGGCGACCGAACTGAGGTACAGGAACGAGTAGCCGACGATGATGCTGGCCCAGGGACGCAGCCGCACTCCCAAGTTCAGATCGAATTCCGGGATCACGCCGAATTGGCTGCGTGTCTGGGATCCGATGTTCGTGGGCTGCGTCAGATAGCCACCATTGGCTGATGAGAATCCGCCATTGAAATTGGTGAACGTTCCCCCATTGACCGAGACGTTCTCGAACGTGTCGCCCAAAGCCAATTTGGTGGTCGCGTTCATAAAGAAGATTGAGCTGTCATAGCTGGCCCGGACACCGAATTGTCCGCCGTAAAAATTGTTGGTGGTGTTGAATTGGTCAAAGGTATGGAAGAACGCCGGAGGATTGGGATAGACGTTCGGGCTATCTGTGTTGAAGTTCAGCCCTTCCTGAAAGTTCACGTAACGGAAGCCGCCGAGTAGATCCAGACGAATTCCATTTGAGTTCAAGATGTTACGCAGCAGATTCAACTCGGTTCCCCGTAGAGAACTCTGCAAAATGATTACTGCACTCCCGGCGAAATAGCCCGGCAGTGCGATGGGTGACGACGATTCTCTATGCAGGTTCGGGTCGTAAAATGGGAAGGCCAGTAAGGCCGATCCAGGACTTCCGTCCGCGAAGACGCCTTGCGACACGCTGGCGGTCGCCAGCGAGAAATAGGTCAGTTCGGTTCCCCAGGTCTGTTCGGCATCAAAGGTGAATCCGAAGGTGTATCGACCACCCGGTTGCATCGGCAGTCCGATATTCTGGTTGCCCAAGATGACCGACGTTCCTGGCTGTCCGAGTGCACCGGGAATCGTATCGGCCGGGTAGCCCTGTGTGACGATCGGTACGGGCAGGGGACTGTTTTTCGACCACCAGAAGAGCGCCTCGGCCTTGAACCAGACCCTCGGCATCGGCGGACCATCCTCGACGAACAGCGTGGTGGGAATGGACGGCGCACGGAATGTTTGGGGACGCTGTGTTCCACCCGGTACGACGGGATCGAATTCAGGATCACTATTCGGACCCGGATTCCCAAATGGATTCGGATAGTCACCACTGCCCGAGTATGTTCGACTGCGAGGATAAGCGAGCGAGTCGGCAGGGGGGCTGGGGGGCGTACCGTCATCCTGGCCCGGGACAAATCCTGGCGGCGGGACAACGTTCTGAGCCCACAGCGGCGTACCACCTATCAATATCAGAGTCAGGCAGGTCAAGTAGACGAGTCGCATGGCATCCCCTCGCTCCCATTCCAGGCCGTACAGGCGGCGCCGCCGAGCATCGGTGCGCAGACTGCGTGGAATCAATCGCCTCATTTAGGGGTGGTCCAATAGGTTTCAGGGGCGGGCGCGGGTGGTAATGTCGCAGGAGGAATCTCCCGCGCCGCAAGTTGACGTTTCATTTCCTCCCGCAGTTGCTTGGCGATCTCGTCGCGAGGTTCCCCCTGGATCGCTTTTTCCAGCTGCTCAATCGACTGTTTGTAGAAACTCAGGTAGCCATAATGATATCCCGCCAGGAAGTGCAGGGCCGGGTCGTCCGGCTTCTTGTTGATTGCTTTTTCCAAGGCTTTCAACTGCTGAGTGTAGTCCTGGGGTTTGCCGTAAAGTTCCTGATAACGACTAACAATCGCACTCCATTGTTCTTTGGGAAGCTGACGCATGGCTGCTTGGGTTGCTCCGGCAGCTTCTTCGTATTTGCCCATCGCGAAGAGCGCCTGGGCCAGCTTCAATACTAGCAGCGGATTTTGAGGATCGTCGACGACGGCGTGCCGCCAGGCATAAGTCGCCCCTTCGTAATTGCTCGTCCTGAAGAGGGTGTCGCCACGATCGGAAAATTCTTGCGATTTGGCCGCCGCCGGATCTGAGGTCGTCGTGGCAGAAGCGGTCAAAACCGAACTGGGAACAGTGCTGGTGTTCGCGCTGGAGGCGTACATGGGATACCCGGATCCGTAGTAACTGCTATAGCCGTACCCCGAAGACAGGCCGTAACCGAGACCCAATCCCAGGCCCAGTCCCAAGCCATAACCGTAATACGGATAGCCCCAACCATAGTAGTAGCCGGGATAACCCCAGCCGCGGTAACCGGGATATCCTCGGTACCCGACAGATCCCCGGTTGTATCCATGATAGCCACCGGTGTAGCCGTGATAGCCCGGACTGATGCCACGTCCGCTCCCCGGTCCTCCGTGAAATCCCCGGCCTCCGCCACCCCCGCCATGTCCACTACCACCTCCGCCCCCTCCTCGCGCGAGCGCGAAGGTGGGAAGGCCGAGCAGGGCCGCAGAAACCATTACCGCGGGGATGAAGCCGATCTGCTTCAGCACAATATGCACTCCCTTGTCGATCACCAGAGGAATCCGGCTTCCCGAGGCGACCGGGACAGTTGTCGGTCACGTCGGGTCAAAGTGCATTCGACGGCGTTCGTAGGCATCAGCCGACAGATCGCTACGCCACGTTTCCTACCGTCAAATATCGTCATTTACTTGTCGACGTGAGGATCGATAACGCTGAAAGAATGGAAAGGACCACCAAGCAGGTGATTTCTATCCATTTCATGGAAGTGTGGAAATGTGAGATATCCCCGCCAACACGAACGAGGTCGTCATTTATGACGTAAAATTCAGCGTCAAATCGCTAATCTCGCGAGGTTGCGAGCGTTTCAGCGAATTCGATCGCGTTTGTGACGTCCGATCGCTTTCGCTGGAGATGATTTGTTGCTCGCCAGATCGAACAGCGATTCAGCTCGTCAGAATTTCAGAAAGTGGCTGTCCGCCGTGGGCCACGGGGACAGGGCGGCCGCCTCGATCGTAGACAGGCATATCAGGATCGATTCCCAGCAGGTGATAAATGGTCGCACAGATGTCACGAATATGGACCGGTCGATCTTTGATGAACGCGGCTTGATCGTCCGATGCCCCATATACCGACCCACCTTGAATTCCCGCGCCGGCCAAGAGGACGGAATAACATTCCGTCCAATGATCACGACCGCCTTTGGCGTTGATTTTCGGCGTGCGTCCCATTTCTCCCATCGTCACGACCAAGGTCTCGTCAAGTAGACCACGCGCGTCGAGATCTTCGATGAAGGCGGAATAGGTCTGATCGAAATTCGGCAGCAACGTCTCGCGTAGCATCGGAAAGTTGCGTTCATGCGTGTCCCAAGCGGCCTTGCTGACTTCGAACCGTTTCGAATGGTTGTCCCAACTGACGTTGACGAATTTCACGCCTCGTTCAACCAGCCGCCTTGCCAGTAGTGTGGTCGAACCAAACAGCGAGCGACCGTACCGATCGCGAATGCGCGGATCCTCGCAGCTCAGATCAAAGGCTTCGCGAATCTTCAGCGACGTCAGCATGTCAAAAGCCAAACGCTGCTGGCTCGAAAAATTTCCACTGCCGCCCTGTGCCTCGAGCGATCGAACTTGATCGTCAAGCTGTTCTACCAATCGCTTTCGGCCCAGCAGTCGGTCCAGTGTGATGCCTTCCAGCAATTCGGTGTCGGTGACGCGCGGCTCACCGCGGACGACCTGCGGTGCCCACATCTCGTCGGGCGGGTGATCAACATAGGCCGTGCATTCGGTGGAAAATGCGTCGTAACGCCGGCCCAGAAAACCGCCATGCGGTCCGGCCTTTTTACGGACTTCACCCCAGCCCAAGGGACATGGCAGATACGCATAAGTCGGCAGGTCGCGCGGCTGGTCGCGTTCGACGTAGGCACATACGGAACCCATGCTCGGCGGATCGCTGTCGCGGAACTCTTCGTCAGCGAGGTTCGTATCGTACCCGGTATACATCGGTAGATTTTTGTGACAGCCGCCGTTGTGATAGACACTGCGCACAATGGCCGACTTGTGCATCCAGCGGGCCGTGAGTGGCAGTAACTCGCCGATGTTGACACCAGATGCCGTCGTGGCGATCGGTTTGAATTCGCCACCGACACCGCCGGGAGCGTGAGGTTTCAGATCGAACATGTCCTGGGTCGGTGCGCCGCCCTGCAGATATAACAGGACGACGCTTTTAGCTCGCGCGGGCCGTCTGGGGCTAGCCGCGATCTCTGCCGCGGGAAGTCCAGGTCCACCGAACATGCTGTTCAGCAGACAGAAGGCCCCGGCCTGCAGCGTTTCGCGACGCGTGGGCCCACAGCATCCACGGCGAGCAGATCCCAGCAGCGTGATCATGAGCATTCTCTCCGGCGCCGAAGAGCCAATACGGAACCGCCAACCCCGTACTATATCGAGCGGCGACGGCGTCGCAACATCCTTGTCGGACAAGTACGATCTTCATCTCGATCCGCCGTGGTGAGCCTTAAACGAACATTCCCCCGGATGCTTCCAGGCGTTGCGCGTTCACCCAGCGTCCTTCTTCCGAACAGAGGAACGCGATGACACCGCTGATATCGTCCGGCACTCCGACGCGGCCCAGTGCTGTTTGCGATGCCAGGAAGTCTTTGACGCCCGGGTGATCAAACGCGCTGCGGGTGAAATCGGTTTCAATCGCCCCGGGCGCGACCGTGTTCGCAGTAATGCGGCGTGGCCCCAGTTCTTTTGCCAGGTAACGAGTCAGCACCTCAATGGCGCCCTTCATGGCCCCGTAAGCCGAGTAACCCGGAATGGCAAAACGAGCCAGACCGCTGGAGGTATTCACGATTCTCCCGCCGTCGGCGATCAACGGCAGCAGTTTTTGTGTCAGGAAGTAGACACCCTTCAAATGAACATTGACCAGGCTGTCGAACGCTTCTTCGGTCGTTTCGGCAAAAGGCGACATCCGATCGATGCCGGCGTTGTTGATCAAAAAATCAAAGTTGTCGCGTTGCCAGGTCGATTGCAGCGATTGGGCCACATCGTCGTGGAACCGCGTGAACTGACTTACGTCGCCGACATCCAGGGGCAACAACACGGCCTTTCGTCCCAGGCTTTGGATATCCGCGACAACCGTTTCACCTTCCTGTTGCTGTGTGCGGTAGGTGAGGATGAGATCAGCACCGTTGCGAGCCAGCGTGATTGCCGTGTTGCGGCCTAGACCGCGACTGCCACCCGTGATGAGGGCCACCTTATTGGTGAAGCCGTGCATGAGTTCGCCTTTCGATTGAAAATGAGGATCTGCCGTGACTGAATATATCCCGGTCCCGCCGGATGCTCACGCGATGTCCACGAGATCTCCGTGACTGGTTAGGCACCGAGGGATCTGTTGGTCCCTTGTCCGCCAATTGAACGACGGCCGACAACGGGGTAACGTGAATTGCAGTTCCCCTGCCCAACCACACCAGGTCACCTGTTGCGTTTTCAGTGGGAAGCGATCGTCAAACTCGTTCATGGAACCAAACCGGCCTGACGCGAGAACAGTTTTCAAATAAGGCCCCATCCGTGGCTGCGCATAAAAAGTATTAAGAGAAGCGGTATTTCGTGCCTATTAAATTTCGGTGCAGTTACTGTCGACAGTTTCTGGGCATCTCACGAGCTCAGGCGGGTGGCGTTGTCGATTGTCCAACCTGCGGTCGGTCGATCCGCGTGCCGCTGCTCGACGGGACCGTTCAGCCGATGTCCGATCCCGAACTGAATCTGGAGGACGATCATCTGACGCGAGCACTCGAAGAATTGGCTCAACTCGTTGATGCGCCGGTTCAGCAGTATGTGTCATTGAAAGAGTCTCGCAACAAGCCGGATGACTCCGATTCCGACAATCAGATTCCCCAACCACTGCTTGAGCCGATTCCGATCGAAGTTCCGCTGCCTCCGACGCCCGTGATGGTGCAACCGTCGATGAACGCCGTGCTGACGACGACTTCCGAAAATGGCGCCGCTAACGAACGAGGATTGTTTGCTGAATTGGCGGCTCTGTCCGAAGGAACCGCACCAGTGGGGGCTTTCAAGTCTCAGCCAGAAGCGACACGATTTTCCTATTCCCAACGAACGCAGCCGTTTTCGGCTGGGATCGTTGCGCTGGTCATCCTGGTGACGTTTCTCGCCGGGATGTTGACGGAACGATTTGTTCGTCTGTTGGAAGGTCGCGGTCGAGTGGATGTCGTTAGACAGGAACAGCAGCCACCCCCGGTGGTCGACAACGAGTTGACCGGACGCATCAGTTACAAAACGAAAGATGGTGAAAGTCAGCCTGATCGGGGAGCTCGAATTCTGATCTTTCCGCAGCAGCGGTCGGGCGAGGTCAAATTGCCGGTCGTCGGATTTCGACCGGCCGATAGTCCCGCCGATCAACTGGTCGCCAATGCCGCTTTGAAAGCGGCGGGTGGTGCAGCCGCCACCGTCGATGCCACGGGCAGTTATCGAGTTCCCATCGAAGCCGGTTCCTATCGCTTGTTGGTGCTGTCCCATTTCCAGCCGCGCGACGCAGCGGTCAGTGATCCGGGACTCGATCGGTTGCTGTCGGAATATTTCGATCAGCCGGAAGAATTGCTCGGTCGCGTCCAATATCGGTTTTCGCCGCTCCGAATTAAGGGGACTGGCGATATGTGGGACTATGCGTTCTAAACGCGGGGCCTGATTACTTGCTGGGCAAGCGAACAATTCCATCCCAATTGGGAGGAGCGGTTCGATTGTGCGAAACAATCTGTTGCATCAGGAAGTCTTGCGCCCGATCGCTGGGTGGCATCGCGTGCAGGCAGCGATAAGCGTCGTCCCATTCACCGGCGACGAAATGTTCGACTCCGTGTTCGTAGCTTTCGATATGGGCGTCGGTCAATTCCGGGAAGTCGGTGGCGGGCGGAAGCAATTCGCTGACCACGACCGGCGTTTCCATGCCATACGGCAGCAGCCGGGCCAATCGCCGGAGGCGTCCTTCTGTTTCCGGCAACCGCAGTCGGACAATGTTGGCCGTCGCTTCGTCCAGCAAAATGGGCACTCGCAGTTGTTTGGTCATCGATTCGAGCCGACTGGCTAGATTTACGACTGGACCGAACACTGTGACTTTGACCTGTTCTGCCGTGCCGATCTTTCCCGCGACTGCTCGACCATGGGCGATGCCGATTCCCATGGCAAAATCGGCCAGAGGGTGATTTTTTGTGGCGGCCGCTTTGGCGAAGGCCGCGCGAATTCCCAGAGCGGCGCGGCAGGCATACACGGCGGCGTCAGGGGAGGGAAAGGGCCAGCCCCAAAAGCCCAGAGTGGCATCACCCTGAAAGTCACCCGTCACGCCCCCATTGTCCAGAATATGCTGTGTCATCACGCCCAGCGCCCGGCTGACTCGTTCCAGCAAACCGATCAGATCACCGGCCTCGGTTTCGGCTCGCTGACTGAATCCGCGTAAATCGCAGAACATCACCGTGACGTCGCATTCGCTGGGTTCCAGCAAGGTCGTGTCGAGTTCGTCGCCCAGCGCGGCGAGAATAGGGGGCGCGAAGAATTGCCTTAAGCCGGCTTTCTGCCGTTCAAGGCGTTTGGCCCGGATGACTGCGCCGATGATCTCGGCCACCAGTTCGGTGAATTTGACGTCCGCTTCCAACTGCAGGGCGTCCGAGAGTGTGGTTCCTGGAACGAACGTTTTGCCCATCCGGCCGGCGACATACAGTCCGGCCGGTTCCAGAACCAGGCCGGGAACCGGTGTGCAATAGGCCCAGTCAAATTCCTGCATTAGCGTTTTATCGTGCGGTTGCGGCGAATCTTTTTCCCAGATATGCAGTACGCTCGACTGGCGACGTTCGAGGGCTTCGGTGACCAGCCGACGACTGGGATGAAACGGTCCCGCCGTTTCATGTCGGCGATCCCAATGCAGCATCGTGATTTCGTCGGTCCCCGCGGCAGTGACGATGGCGACCGCTTCCGCGTGAACGACACCCTTCAGCAGCAAGTTCACCAGACGATAGTAAAGTTCACTGTCGTTTCTCGCGCCGGAAATGACTTCCGGTAGATGAGTCAACACCTCAATGCGGTTTTCGGGATCTTGATAGCGGATCTTGCGTAGTTCTTGAGGTTTGAACGCGACCTCCTCAAACGGGACCGACGCGTTCCCCGTGTCGGTCTCGAACGGGGCAACGTGAAACGTTGTCGCACCGACGACGAAGTGCTGTCCGATTTCCACGCGACAGGTGCCGACCGATTCCCCGGCGAAAAATAAGGGATTGCGAGCTGCTTCCAGCCGAGTCAATTGCAGATGGTCCAGATGCACGTCGATCTGCACATGGTGACGTGAAATCTGTCGATCCCAGGGAACGGACAACGGGACTTCCGTATCGCGACCCAGCAGGTAACGCTGGCCGGGCGATATCGGCCGCCGCCAGCGATCTTTCGAATCTAACCCCTGAGCCACCAATTCAAGCACAACAATTTCCACCAGGACCAGCGAACCGGAATGACTGCTACCGACATGTTGGCAATCTGGACTCGGAACGACAATCGGTCGGACCTGTTTCTCGGTCGTGATTCGCCAAGTTCCTCTGTCGACGCCATCACAAATCCGCTACGGTATGAATTGTCTAAACCCCACCCTTCCGAATTTCAAAGCGGCGGATATGCGGATTCCGACCTCGCGTCAACGCGCTTCGCAGGCTGATATGCAAACGGCGATGACGCCTTTGATTGACGTCGTTTTTCAGCTGCTGATCTTTTTCATCTGCGCCTCGACGGGACACATGAAAGAGTTGTTGTTGCGTACCGATTTTCATGTCGGAGACGTGGGTTCGCCGACGGCCAAGGAACGCGAAAAGCCACTCGGCGAAGTCTGGATTCGTCTGAAACGGGTTGCCGACGAAACGACCGCCTTTCTGGAAGGCCGTGAATTCCATGATCTGACGCAGTTGGACGCGACGTTGAAAGTCTTAGCGTCGGCCACGACTGAGATTCCAGTGAATTTGGAGATCGAAGGTGAAGTTCCGCTGGGAGACGTGATTCATGTCTATGACGCGTGCCGGGCAGCCCGTTTTCGTTCGATCAATTTCGCCGCTTCCGCAAATCTCTTGGGTAAGAAAAGCTGAGAACCGCTCTTGAGCGGCCTGGCCCCGGACTTTCCAGATGGTCGAAGTCTCCGTCGTCATTGTTTCAAGACGGCGAATCGCACCCGACTGACTCCATGACGTGCGGCGGTCAGCAACAGTGGTTCAACCCGCGAATAGATGACGGTTCGATCGGCGCGGATGCGCAGCTCGGTCGATTCTGTGCCATGTTGGGCGATCAACGTTTGCAGGCGCTGCTCAAATTCATCGGGCGTGATGACCGTTGTTCCGAGCATTAATTCGCCGGTCGGGACGACGGTGACGACCAGGCGGCTGGACAATTCGTCATCGTCGTGTCCTTGCGAAGCAATGGGCAACTCGATTCGCTCGACATTTTCGTTGCGAATGAAATGGCTGGCGACCAGAAAGAAGATAATCAACAGAAAGACGACGTCGATCAGCGGCGTGATATTGAAAGCGAAGCCGCGATCCTGGGTTCGCGTCGGAATCTTCATCCGCGCGTCTCCCTCCGCACGACAGGCGCGACCGGCAGGTGGCTGGTTTCGCTCGCGTGCGCTTGTCGTCGTTCGTCGCGTCGATGAATGGCCAGGGCTCGTTTGAAGTCTGCGAAGACCTGTTCGGCGGTCAGCGCTGTCTGCGCCACCAGTTCATCAATGCGATTGCGGAAGAAGCCAAACGCGGCAATGGCGGGAATCGCCACAATCAGTCCGAACAGCGTCGTGACCAGGGCCTTATAAATGCCGGGAGCCAACTCACTGACCTGGGGGTTGGCCTTGCGCTCGAACTCCATAAAGGCGAGGATCATGCCCCAAACGGTTCCCATCAATCCCAGCATCGGGGCGACCGTACTGATCATCGACAAGTATTCGATCTTGCGCATCAGCCGCGCTGCCTGCTGAGCGGCGGCATCCTCCATCGCTTTCTCGACGGCCGAATAGCCCAATTCGATTTCCCTGAGACCCGCAGCCAGTAAGTAGCCCAGAAAACTGTGGCTCGCGACACAGCGTTCTTCCGCCAGTTTGGTCTGTCCTTGACCGATCAGTTTTTGAATGTCTTCCTGCAAGCCAGGCGGCATCAACGTCTGACGACGGATGGTCATCAGGTGCTCGAAGATCAACGCCAGCATCACCAGGCTCAGCACGACGATGATGTATCCAATCGCACCACCATCAATGAACATTTGACGAATATCAATTGTCGGAGCCGGCGACCTTACGGGTGGCGTCACCGGTTCCTCGGCCCACGCCAGTTCTGTTGTGGCGAATGAAATCACCAGCAGTAGCACGATCCTCCATAACGTCATCTTCCCGCCGCCTCCTTCTGCGATCATCCCTGTCCATCCGCGCTTCAACCTCGCGTCTCACCGCAATGATCCGTCTGTTTGCCGCTACAAGCGGAACGTTCGAAAAACGCGAATCGTCCCACATCGTTAGCACCGCTCGTTGAAGGCCAAGTGAATAGTACGGCCGAACCTGAAATCGTGAAAGACGGTTCCCTCAGAAGGTGTTGAGGAATACGCCCGAAGAATGTTGTGTCATCGCCATTTTTAACAACCTGAATTCCACGTGAGCGGCATTTCCCGATCGGCGAATTCAGTTCACAAACAGGCTAACCGATTGCATACTGATCGTACGTTAGATCTCCTGCGATGGTCGACGAAATTTCGGCAGACATACAGTGCCGGCCGCAATCGGGTTGACATCGAGTAGGCTCCGGCGTTGCCGGTGAAGAGGGATTTTCGATAACGACAGTCTTCATAGCTTCAGGACGCGCCAACGTTTTGACGAGCTGATCCTGAAAGTGATTCAAACAAGGAGCATGTAATGAACAAGCGGACGATCACCTTCTGTGCCTCAATTTGTCTACTCGCGGTTTCCACCGGGTATTCGGCAGACTGGGGTTTGAAAGAAGGCCACCCGGAAGTGAAATCGGTGGGGGCTTTGGCCTTCGGTCCCGATGGAATTCTGTTTGTCGGCGATACCAAAGCGGCCACGATCTTCGCGTTCGAAACGGGCGACACCAAAGGCGACCGGGCCAATGTCCGCATTCAGTTGGAAGGCCTGAACAAACAGGTCGCGACGCTGCTGGGGACCACCCCCGAGCAAATCACGATCAACGACCTGGCGACCAATCCGCTTACCGGAAACGTATTCTTGTCAGTGACCAAGGGGAAGGGGGCCGAGGCGGTACCGGCGATCGTGCGAATCAGCGCTACAGGCCAGCTGAGCGAGATTTCTCTGAAAAAGATTCCGTTCCAAAAAGTGGTGCTGACGTCGGCTCCAGAAGATAAAGAAGTCGTCCGCAATGGCCGGACCTCAAATCCTCGTGACGATGCGATTACCGATCTGGCCTATGCTGAAGGAAAGGTCTTCGCGTCGGGGCTGGCCGCCGGAACTGCTCCATCCAGCGTGCATCAGATTCCGTTTCCGTTCGCTGACGGGCTGACCGGAACCAGTGTCGAAATTTTCCACGGTGCCCATGGTCGTGTCGAAAACTACGCCGCGATTCGTACCTTCGTGCCGATGACGATCAACGGCGAACCCAGTCTGCTGGCGGGCTTCGTCTGCACGCCACTGGTGCGATTTCCGATCGATCATCTGAAGTCGTCCGAGAAAGCGCGCGGCACCACGGTCGCGGAACTGGGAAACCGCAACAAACCGCTGGATATGATCGCTTATCAAAAGGACGGCAAGGATTATCTGCTGCTGTCGAATTCGGCTCGCGGGGTGATGAAGATCAGCACTGAAAACATTGCTCGGACGGACGGGATTACGGAACCGGTCAAAGAAGGCACGGCCGGTCAGTCGTACGAAACGATCAAGGAGCTTGACGGCGTTGTGCAACTCGATCGACTCAATGACGACAATATCATTGTGATCGTGCAAGTTGCCGGCGGATCGCAAGATCTGCGGACCGTTCCGCTTCCTTGATGCGGCGTGATCTGCGCCGTTCGATGACGGGGCTTTTTGCCAGCAAGATCGCTCACTGATCAACGACTTGGTATGACTCATGGTGGGATTAGCGCTTAAACCGTGCTGGTCCCACCATGTTTTTTTGCCATTGCGGATCAGGGAAAGCAGGTTCACCTTGTTCCGAGGAGAGATCGATGACCGTGCCCTCGTCACGCCGTGAGGCTTTGAAGCAATTGTTGGTGCTGGGCGTTGGCCTGTCCGCCACTTCCTCTGCGAAAGCCGATCACAAGGCAGGTTGGCGGCTCGGCACGTTTCAACTCGATGTGACGCCACCGGTCGGACATCCACTACTCGGGAACCAGTTCGCGCCGTCGACATCCGTGCGTGATCCTCTGGAAGCGCGGGGGTTTGTCTTATCGGGACCAGACCGCCCCCTGGTGGTCATTTCGATTGACTGGTGCGAACTGCGAAACGATGCTTTCGAACGCTGGCGAAACGTCTTGGCTGAAGCTGCCGGGACAACTCCGCAGCGCGTGCTGGTTCATACCGTCCATCAGCATGACGCGCCGTATTTCGACCTGACCGCCGAGAAGTTGCTGGAAGCGTCGAAACCGGGTGGCAAAATGCTTGATGCCGCGTTCCATGAAGACTGCGTCCAGCGAGCGGCTGCGGCGGTCAAAGACTGTCAGGGACGACTGCGGCCCGTAACGCAGATCGGAACGGGGCAAGCTCAAATTGAAAAGCTGGCCTCCAATCGCCGTGTTGATGAAGAGGGAAAAGTCAGCTTTCGTCGCTATAGCCGTTGTACCGATCCGAAACTGCAAGCATTGCCCGAAGGAGAGATCGATCCCTGGTTAAAGACGATCAGCTTTTGGAACGGAGACGAACCGTTGTTGGCTTTGTCGGCCTATGCCTGTCATCCGATGAGTACCTACGGCGGAGGTGAAATCTCGGGTGATTTTCCGAACCTGGCGAGACGACTTCGCGACGTGGCCCCGCCGCCCGTCTTCCAGATCTTTGCGAATGGTTGTTGCGGCGATGTCACCGCGGGCAAGTTCAATGACGGTTCCCCCGAAAATCGCCCGAACTTTGCCGAGCGACTGGCGGCTGGCATGGCGGCGGCTTGGAAGAATACTCAGCGGCAGCCACTGACGAGTATCTCGTTTCGGAATGAACAACTGATTCTTCCGCACAGCGAACTGGATTCGCTGAGTGAAGCCACTTTGAAGAAGCAATTGGACGAGGCTCGCATTCCGTTGGCGTCGCGGGTTCAAGTGGCCCTGGGGTTGAGTTCGTTGATGCAGCATGCCGATGGTCATCATATCGATGTGCCGCTGATCGATTTCGGGGCGGCTCAATTGCTATTACTGCCGGCGGAAAGTTTTGTTGCGTACCAGTTGTTTGCCCAGCAGCAGCGTCCAGACGGATTTGTGGTGACCATGGGATTCGGCGAAAGCGCGCCGGGTTACATCCCGACCAATCAGGCTTACCGGGAAGGCTTTCGAGAAGAGCATCACTACACCTGGAATCGCCCCGGCGCCGAGGATCTGATTCAAGCGACCTTGAAAAATCTCCTCGCACGCTGAGGGAGTGGCTGTCGCCACTCCCTCGCCAATTTGACAGATTTCATAGCGTCTTCGTTTTGCCCATGGCCTGATCGGCCAGTCGGACGAACTGTTGCACACGATCGGCGACGATCGACAGGCTTTTCTGCCAGAAGTCGGGTTGGCGCAAATCGAAGCCCATTGTGGACAAGACGGCTTCTTCGGCATCGTTGCACCCCGTGGCCATTAGCAGGCTTCGATACTTCTGCGGGAAATCACCGCCCGACTCTTTTCCGATGGCATAGACCCCCAGTGACAGGAGATAGCCGAAGGTGTAGGGGAAGTTATAGAACGGCACTGAAGTAATATAGAAATGCAGCTTGGAAACCCAGAATTGGGGATTCCAGCCGTCATCGGCCAAGGCGCCCAGATAGGCCTCGCGCTGGGCAGCCTCCATGATCTGATTCAGTTGCTCGGCCGAGACCTCGCCGGACCGACGCCGTTTGTGGAATTCGTCTTCGAACAAGAATCGAGCATGAATGTTCATCAGAAACGCGACGGCGTCACCCAGCATTCCGTCCAGCATTTGCAGCCGCTCGTAGTCGGAACTCGCACGCTGAAGTCGCTGCTCACCCAGCACCGCTTCGGCGAAGGTCGACGCCGTTTCGGCCAGATTCATCGGATAATCCTGCAAGAAGACCGGTTCGTCTCGCAAGACCCACGAGTGATAGGCGTGTCCCAATTCGTGCGCCAGGGTGCTCATGCTGTCGGCGCTGTTGGTGTAAGTCATAAAAATGCGTGACTGCTGGGCAGTGGGAAACCCGGTGCAGAAACCGCCTTGCTGTTTGCCAGACCGGTTTTCGGCTTCGACCCAGCGCTCGGTCAGTGACATCTTCGCGAAATTACCTAACTCGGGACTGAAGGTGTGAAATGCATCGACAATCCATTCGCAGGCCTGATCGTAGGAAATGTCATCCGAATTCCCGACGCCCGGTAACTGGGGCAGCGGAGCCCACTGGTCGTACCAGGCCAGCTTATCCACGCCGATCAGCATGGCTTTCTTGGCGAGATACTCTTTGAGCACACCCTTACTGGCCGAAATGGTCGACCACATCGTGTCGAGCGTTTCACGCGTCATGCGATTGGCGCGTAGCGGCGCTTCCAGATGATCCTTCAATCCCGCGTGCCGATACATGGTCAGTCGCGATCCGGCGATATGATTAATCGCGTCGGCACAGTTGTCGGCAATCGTCGACCAGGCGACATCGAGTGCCAGGAAATTATTTTCGCGGACGGTCCGTTGCGGCGAGTCAAATTGAACCTGGCCGGGCGATCGCGAAACGATTTTGCCTTTCTCTTGAACCTGCACCTTCAGCGTCGACGAGATTCGGTCGAACAGCCGTCCCCAGCCATGCAGACCGTCGACAGCCAGGTCGGCCGCAAGCAGTTCTTGCGTCTTCGGCAAGCGCAGTTCGGCGTTCTTGCGACGAGTCGTCAGGAAATACTGATTCCGTTTCAGAATGGGTGCCGCTTCGACAAAGGCGAGAAAATCCTGGGCGGTGGCATCGCGCAGAGCAAATTCGACGCTGGTGGCGATCTTTTCTCGATCGGGCGTTGTGGCGGCCAGTTCGGCCTGCAATTGTCGATAGAGTTTGTTTTCGGCATCAGCGGCGGCACAACAGTCGATGAACGCGCGGAAGTCAGCACCTTTCGCGTCGACGAATTCGTATTCGGTGATCAGTTGCACCCAGCGTTGGATGTTTTCCGGCCGAACATTCACGGGTGGTAACTGATTCGTCGCTTCGGCCAGTTTTTGCAGGCGAGCTTTGAATTGATCCAGTTGGTCGCGAAATTCCGGTGAAGTGGGGATCGGTGCGAGCGAAGTCAAATCCCAGGTCTGGGGAAAGGTCGAAGTTGTCATCGCAGGTGAATTCCTTAAATGGAAATCGCTCGATCCAGGGCACAGCGGGTCGAACGTTTTTGTCCGTCGGTAGCGCGGCCAGCCAGGCTTGGAAAAATGGAGACAGCCTGGGGCCGCTCCTCCAAACTTTGACCAAACAGCGTCGTCCTTTTATAGTTGACGGCGGCGGTTCCTTCGAGGCACACGAAATGGTCCGTCGCGTGACCATGTTTTGACGATCGAGTGACCGCTGCTCTGCTGAAGTCTTCCCAAGTGACAGTCGTTGATATTGAAAACTCAATCTGCGCCGTCTGATGGTGGCACCGACAATCTTTTTCGATTGTTGGCGTGCGGGTATTTGGCGCTGCTGGCCGCGACTTGGCGACTGTGGACACCGCAGACGGTCTTCCCGCAAGTTCCGTTGATCTCCGTCGCTGGCCAGTGTCCGCGGTCGGTCGAATGGGGATTCCTGATCGTGCTGTTGGCCTGTCTCGGCAGCATGCTGTTGTTCGTGACATCGAAGTATCAACGGTGTGCCAGTCTCTTGACCGGGCTGGCCACGATGGGCCTGGTCAGTATCGATCAACATCGATTGCAGCCTTGGGCGTGGCAATTTGTGATCGTCTCGCTGGTACTCGCGACGGCGCAGCCGTCGACGGCTCGCACGGTCTGGCGCTGGCTGGTGATCGGCATTTACGCCTGGTCAGCCTGGTCGAAGATCGACTATGGATTTTGTGTTCATCACGGCCCCTTTTTGCTCGACGGAATCTGCAAGGCGATTGGATTCGCGGAGGGGACACGAACCTGGCCGGCCAACGTTCGATACGTCGTGGCGGCCGCGATTCCCCTGTTCGAGCTGTTAGTCGCCGTGGGATTGTGCGGGCGTCGGACCCGGCGATTTGCCGTCTGTGGTGCGGCAGCGATGCATGCGGGACTGCTGCTTTCGCTAGGGCCATGGGGACACAATCATCAACCCGGTGTGTTGGTCTGGAACCTGTTCTTTCTCGTACAGAACTGGATGCTGTTTTGGCGGCATCGGACAGGCTCCTCGGTTGCGGAAGTTCCTACAACTCTTGCGGCAACCAGGGGTAACCGGTTTGCCAAAGCGGTGGTGATTGCGGCGCTGATCTGGCCGCTCTTTGAGCCGCTGGGAGGCTGTGATCACTGGCCGAGTTGGGCCGTTTATGCGGCCAAATTGGAACGAGTGACCGTGTACCTGAGCGAGTCTGAATTCTCGCAGTGGCCGAAGGACCGGCAGGCGTACTTGGGCCAGCAGACGGTCTTCGATGAGTGGTATCCCTTGAGACTCGATCGCTGGTCGCTGGATGCGCTGCATGCTCCGATCTACCCGCAAGACCGCTTCCAAGTGGGTGTGGCACTGGCACTGGTTCGTGAGCTGGGATTGAATCAAATTCGCATCGTCATCGAAGGTCCGGCCAACAGATTCACGGGACAACGAGGTGTCCACGAATATGTGGGTCGCGAATCGGTCGAGAAACTGGCCGATTCGTATCGCCTTGGTGCTCGTCCAAGGCTTGAGTAACTGGCGAATGGCGGGCTTAAACCGATGTCGTGGCGTCGACCGGTGCCGCGGTCGAGTGCGTCACGTGTCCTGTATCGACGCGACCGTGCAGCTTAAGCCAGCGGGCGCGACGGACCCAATAGAATCGCACCGGCAGGAATAGATCGACGACTTCGTCAGAAATGAGCAGTCCGCCCAAGACCGGAAGGGCCATTGGAGCGAGGATTTCACCACCGACGCCGTTCGCGAACACCATCGGGAAAATGGAGATGATCGCGACGCCTTCAGTCAACAGCTTGGGTCTCAGGCGATGCACTGCGCCTTCGATGACCGCTTGCCGCAGCTCTTCCAACGAAGCGATCTTTTCCAAACCACCGCGTCGCTCGATGGCTTCTCGCAGGTAGACCAGCATGATGATGCCGGTTTCCGTGGCCATGCCGAAACAAGCGATGAATCCCACCCACACGGCGACGCTGAAATCCATTGGCGGCGCATCCCAGCCGTGCATGATTTTGGGGAACAGGTACATGAAAAACGCGCCACCAGCCAGGGCTTCGGGAACGGTCAGCATCATCAAGGCGGCGTCGGCCAGATCGCGATAGGTTAAATAGAGAATCAAAAAGATAACGGCGATCACTGCAGGAAAGACAAATCGCAGTGTCCGGGCCGCGCGAACTTGATGTTCAAACTCGCCGCTCCATTCGATATGCACACCCTCGGGCAGCGAGACTTTTTCCGAGACCACTCGCCGGGCTTCTTCGACGAACCCCACGATATCGCGACCACGAACATTCAGTGTCACGTAGTTTAACAGCCGGCCGTTCTCGCTCTTGATCATGGCCGGGCCTTCGACGATTTTGACCTCGGCAACGGCGGACAAGGGGATCAGCGGCCGACCGGAACTCGCATGACCGGGGGATGTAGAATGGCTCTCGGCCGAATCCGGGTCGGCGGCGAGTGTCCCTGTCGCACCGCCGGGTTGCCGCGACATCCCGTCCGCTGGGCGGGACATGTTTGCAGTTCCCCCCATGCTGTTCGGGCTGATCAGCAGCCGCCGGATCGATTCTTCGCTCTCGCGCGAGGATCGGGCGTAGCGAATGCGCACCGGGAACCGTTCTCGCTTTTCGACGGTGTAGGTCACGGCGCGGCCGGCCAAGGCGACTTCGATCTCGTTCTGAATATCTTCGACGCTGATTCCGTAGCGTGCGGCGGCTTCGCGATCGATGTTAATATCGAGGTAACCCTTGCCCATGATCGGCGCGGCAATGACGTCTCGAGCACCGCTCAGGGGTTTCAACGCCACTTCGATCTGTTTGCAGACGCCGTCAATCGTGTCGAGGTCCGGGCCAAAAATCTTGACACCGATATCCGTCCGTACGCCGGTCGACAGCATCTCGATTCGATTGATAATCGGTTGGGTGAAGATGTTGCTCCAGCCCGGGACTTGCAGTACCCGGCCCATTTCGTCATCCACCAGATCACCCTTCGGTCCGTTGCGACGCGGCCAAAGGAAGACTCGGTCGGCGAACGGCTTTTGCAATCGCTCCTGAAGTGCCAGAAACGGTTCCATCGTTTTGACGTCGGGTGCATTCCCCCACTGCGATTGGAGTGACGCCTCGGCGAAGGTGTCCGTTTCGGTCCCTTTTGCGGCGGACGACGTCAGTGCCTGCTGTTTCGCCGCGAGGGCCAATTCTTCGAGTGCAAATAACGTGTAGGCCTCGGTGCCACGATCAAACAATTCCCAATTCACCTGGCGAACGTTTTCTCGCCACAGCTCGGCGTGCTGGTGGATCACGCGCTGAAGCATTTCATCCGGCAGAGTGGCACGCGTGTGTCCCAACGTTTCTCCGACGAGGGCCATCGCCTGGCCCACCAATGTCGGTTTGAGTTCCAAGGCTTGAACGGAATTTGTCACGGCTCCCCATTCGACGCCCTGCTGCACGACGCGATGGACCAGCAGCGTGACGTCCTCCAGAGCGGGGGTCGTTGCCAGCCAGGGACCCAGTTCGGTCGTGAGCGACATCACGAGTTCCATCGTCGCGCTGTCGCTGTTCGTCTCTTTCGGCCAGGCCCAGTTTCCGGATCTCATCAATTCCCGGATCGATTCGCGGACACCAAAATCGGCCAACTCGCCGCCGAGTCGCGATTCGAACGCCTGGTATTTCGCCAGCGACAATTCCTTGAGCGCCTCGTCACAGCGTTCAAGTGCCTTCTGTGCCGCGTTATTGATGAGTGACTCGCGGTCTTCAGTGGTTCCGGAGACGGCGATGTAACCGTTCTGTTCCAGGGTGGCGAGTGCGTCGCGTGTCTGACGTTCGGCGTCGTGATATCGCAGCACACGCTTCGGCCAGAACTCACGAGGACGGAAATTCACGAAGGTCTCGACCATGTCGAGCGGGGCTGGATCGGTGGGGGTATCGGCGCGTCCGGCTTTGCCGATTACCGATTCGACTTCGGGGAAACCTCGCAATAGTGCGTCGCGGGCTTTCAGATCGTCAGAGGCTTGCGTGATGCTGGCTCGCGGCACGGTGATCGGCATATCGAGCGTCGTTCCCTCATCGAGCGCCGGCATGAATGCGACGCCGATTTTGGGAAAGTGATAGGCCCACAGCCCGATCAGTGTCAGCGTGCTGAACGACAAGATCTGCCAACGGACTTTGCGAGTGGAAATCACCGTCAACGCCACGACCAGCGCGAAGACCAATAAGAACGTCGTCTTCCAGGCCGCTTCAGACGCACCTTGCCCGACAATGGCCTGCAAAGGAAACATGCCGGCTGCCAAGATCAGCAAGACGGCGAACATCCACATGACCAGGTTGCGCCGTGGCAATGCCCAGGTCAGCATTGGCTTGTAGATATGAATGAAACTGCGAACGATCCAGTTCTCTTCTTCGCTTCGCAGGCGGCCTCGAATGAACATCGGGATCAAGGCCGGAACCAGTGTGACCGAAATCAGGGCCACGCCGATCAGCGCAAAGCTTTTCGTAAAGGCGAGCGGATGAAATAATTTCCCCTCACGACCGCTGAGCATGAACACCGGAACGAACGAGAGCAGCATGATCAGCACCGAGAAAAAGATCGGCCGACCAACCGTTCGACAAGCAGGAATCACCAGTTCGCGCGTGTCGCCCGTGACCGGTTTGTCGCCGAAATGATCCTTTAGTACATGCGTCGCATTCTCAACCATCACGATTGCCTGATCGACCAGAATGCCGATCGAAATCGTAATGCCCGCCAGTGACATGATATTGGCCTGAATATCGATGACACCCAGCGTTCGCAGCAGCCACATCATCAGGAATGAGAACAGCACCGCCAGCGGCAGGGTGATACAGATCACGAACACGCTGCGGACATGCGACAGGATCAACAGGATGGCGACCGACGCAATAATCATTTCGTGCCACATGACTTCGGTCAGCGTGTGGATCGCACCATGAATCAATCGCGTGCGGTCATAGGCTGCGACAATATGCACGCCTTCCGGCAGGCCAGGCTGCAATTCCTGAATCTTTTCTTTGACGCGTTCTGTCACCGCGAGTGGATTTTGGCCATGACGCATCAGGACCACACCGCCGACCACCTCGCTGCCGTTTTTCTCGTAGACGCTACGGCGGAACTGGGTACCCATTTGCACCGAGGCGACCGTGCCCACATAGATTGGTGTTCCATTGACCTCGCGAATCACCGTCCGTTCGATGTCGCGTTGATCGCGAATCCAGCCGATGCCCCGCACGATATATTCGGCGTTGTTCTTTTGGATCACTCCGCCGCCGGCCGGCATATTACTGCGGGCCACCGCCGAATACAGATCGCCGAGCGTGATGCCATAGGCGCACAGCGATTCAGGGCGGACGTCAATCTGGTATTCCAGGGGTAGCCCACCCACGGTCGCCACGTCGGCGACCCCTTGAGCCGCGTTGAGTTGCGGTGCGATGTAAAATTTGTTGATGGCCCACAGCCGCTGTGGATCGACAGGGTGCTCGGGTCCGGCCTCGACGGTGTACCAGAAGATCTGACCCAGCGCTGTCGCGTCGGGTGCGAGATAGGGCACGACGCCCGTCGGCAAATAGTTGGACGCCTGTCCGAGCTTTTCCGTCACCCGCTGACGAGCGAAATAAAAGTCGATGTTATCTTCAAAGATGATTGTGATCATCGAGAAGTTGAATTCGGACGAGGACCGCACGGCGCGGACGCCCGCCAGACCTTGCAGCTTGCGCGCCAGCGGATACGACACCTGGTCTTCGACCTCACGCGGACTGCGGCCCATCCAGTCGGTGAAGACGATCACCTGGTTCTCGCTCAAATCGGGGATGGCGTCGACCGGAGTTTGAATCATGGCATACACGCCCGCCAGCGTGAGCATCGCCGCGGCGATCAACACGAGAAATCGGTTGCGAATCGATGCTTCGATCAGATGTTCGATCATCGAGTTCGCTCCTTCTTCTCGCCGACGGGCTGGGCAATGAGTTCTTTCACCTTGGCCACGGTCTGTTGTGGCTTTTCTCGTGCGGCGTCCTCACAGCCTTCGCAACAGAGAAAAATTGGCTGGCCATCAATCATCAGCTTGACCGGCGGTCCCATTGATCCCAGCAGACTCCCTTCCGCGATCGGACAGAATCGCTGCGCGAGTGCCAGTTTTCGATCAGCGGCATTGAGTTTGGCCAATGCGGTCTGAACTTCGGGATCGAGTCCCTTGAGGTCCGCCAACTCATCGGACTCGTGTTCGTTCTGCGCTTTCAGTTCCGCCAGTCGCTTCAATGTCGCCTGGGGATTGGCGCGGGCCGATTTTTCGCACGCGGCGCAACAGATAAAGACTGCATGCCCCTCAATCATCAATTTGCGTGGTGTCCCCATTGATCCGAGAAGACTATTCTTCAAGACGACGCATTCCCGTTGTTGTTCGGCCAGTTGGCGATCATCGTCACTGAGTGCGGCGAGGCTGGTCCGAATCTTGGCTTCGGAATCAGTTACTTTCTTGCCAGCTGATGGGGAAGTCATTGGTGAGCCGGGCATCGGTGCCGACGACTTCTTCCGCTCAAGTTTCTTTAACGTCTCTTCCGGTTGGTCTCTGGCCGACTTCTCACACGCCGGACAGCAAATAAACACGGGCTTTCCGTCAATCATCAACTTGAGCGGCACGCCCATCGAACCGAGTCGGCTGTTTTCCAGAATCGGGCAATACTTCTGTTGCTCGGCGAGAGCCCGGTCTTCCGGAGCCAGTTTCTTCAGGGCTGCCGTTAGCTTTGCGTCTTCGTGTTCCGGTGTTGTTGGGCGAACGGTCGTCGCACCGCCACCCGATTTTGATCCCCCGCTGCCGCCAAAATAAATGGAGCCCGCCGCAGGATTCAGTCGAGTTTCCGCATCCACGAGGAACGACCCCGACGTGGCGATCTGGTCACCGCGTTCAAGTCCCTCGACGACTGGGTAATAAGTCAAATTGTTGGGCCCGGTCATTTTTGGGCCGAGAGTCACCAGCACTCCTTCGTACGTTCCCGGCAAGGTTTCGCGATAGACGATCGTCTGGTTGCCAGTGTCGATCACGCTGGTCTCGGGAACGGCCAGTACCCGCCCGGAGAGAAGCTTGGCGTTTTCTAATTCGGTGTTTTTCGTCAGTTGTCGCAACACGGGAACGCGTTCGGGTGGGACAAGCAGTGTAATGGTCGCGGTCATTCCGGGGCGCAGTTTGTGTCCCGGATTTGATAACTCGAAACGGACCGTCACCGTCCGCGATTGCTGGTCGACATGAGGATAAACAAAGGTCAAAGTGCCTCGAAACACTTCGCCGGGAAAGGCGCGGGTTGTAGCGGACACGGGGAACGATTCGTCCAGTTTGTGTGATTGATCAATGGGCAGAAAGACCATGTCGTCTTCGTAAATTTGCGCCTGAATCCAAACCGAAGACAGGTCGGCGACGTCGTACAGCGGGCTGCCTTCGTCGACGTACTGACCCTCGCGAACGTATTTCTTGATGACATGACCGCTGATGGGGGATCGAATCCGCAAGTGACTGTTGGATTTACCCGATTGAACGATTTCGTCGATCTGATCGTCGCCGATTCCCAACAGTTGCAATCGCTGCCGAGCACTGGCCACCGTTTCCGCGCTGTTGCGTCGCTTGGCGTCGAGCAGATTCTGCACGGTGACGTTGAGGTCAGGACTGTAGAGCGAAGCCAGCAGATCACCCTCGGCCACCAGTTGCCCCGTTTCATTGACAGCCAGTTCATCCAGGCGACCTTTGACGCGCGCCGAGACATTCTTGAGTCCTCGCTCGTTGAATTCGACGTATCCCACCGCCTGGATTTCCTTGGTCAGTGGAACGTCGTCCACCTCCCAGGTTTTCACACCTGCGAGCACGACACGATAAGGCGACAATTGCACGCGGTTGACGATGCCGGCTGGTAAGGCTTCGATCGAATGGTCGCCCTTCTTGCGTTTTGACAGCGGCATGAAACAAATGGGGCATTTCTCTTTGCCCGTCTCGCGGACCACCGCCGGATGCATAGGGCAAAAGTATTCGGTGTTGCTTGCGGCGGCCGAGGCCGCGGTCTTCGGACGGGTCCACTTGTCGTAATAGGCCACCAGCGTGTCCCACTGAGTGATCACGATCCCAATCGCGGCCAGAATGGCAATGAACCGCAGCCGAGCCAGCTTGACGAGGATCACAAAATCAAACCACCACCACGCTTTTCCCCAGCGGCTGAGATGGGAGGGAGCGCGCAGGCCCCCTTCGTCGGACGTGACGTCGTTTGATTCTGGCGGGCGAGAGTCAGCAGGATTGACCATCTTCGTCGAGTCCTTCAACAATTTTTCAGTCACCGATTTGATCGTTCTTACGGGAATCGACAGGTCGCCGTCGACAGTGTGGCGGGCGATCTCTCGTCGGCCATCCGGCGAGCAGCCGGAACGCGAACCAGCCAAACAGGCGCTAACCCACTGACCCGGCCCCGACTGCTCGCCGGACGGCCGTCACCCGTGTTGCCACGTTCGACGGCCTGTCTGTTGTGCTTAAGGAAGCACGCTGGCTTCCAAACCAGTGCCTTTCAGAGCCTCGATCAATTGAGCGCTCGTGACCTGACCCTCGGCGGAAAACGAGACCCCGATCGATTTTTGAGCTGCATAAATCGAGACCTTGTCCACGCCCTTGACCTTCGTTAAAGCGTCCTTGGCTTTGTCGCCGTTCCCTTCGGCGGCAATCTCGGGCACTTTCAAAGCCAGCCAGCCTCCATATTTCATCGTGCCGCCCATCATGTGGGGCGTCGTGGCGATGCGGTTGGATAGCTGTTGGGCCGCGATCTGCTTTTCGTCGAATTCAACCCTGGCATTTTTGGTCGTCCAATCGACTTTGACGCTGCGTACGCCCGGAATCGATTTGATCGATCTTTCGACCGTGGAGGTGCAGGGTGGACAGTGCAGGCCTGTCATCAAAAACGTTGCTTTCACGGTGGAGGGTGCTGCGGCATCCGCTGCCGCGGGGGCGGGATCGGCGGCGGTGAGTGCGCCAGCGAACCAGAGAAGTGCCGCGCTGCTGGTTGCTGTGGTCCAGATCTGCTGTTTCATGAATCAACTCCTCGACAGAAGGAACGGGGAAGAATCAGCCGGAACATAATGGCCAACACGCACCGCGTTGCCCGTGGGATCCCGTTTGAGGCGAGACCCCACGGACAACAACGGCACAAGGAGGATTAGTTAACGCCGCTCAGACTACGGACCTTGCGGTCTCCGCGAACCGAGTCGTAGAACGAAGTCGACGGTTGGCGGTAAGTCCGATAGCTGGGTACGGTCGTTCGTGCGGAGGTCGACGTCATGGGCTGCGCGGCGTCGGGTTCGTACGAAAAGCTTTGATACCGACTGCCGGAATTCGCCTGTGACATGTTCATGCCCGCATGCGGATCGGCGGGAGCTGCTTTCTCAGGTGCCATGCTTGCCGGAGCAGAGCATGAAGTGGTTGTGCATGCAGACATTGCGCATGCGGCGCCGCAGGCACAACCGGCTTTGCCCTGGCCAGCGAACAGGTCCGCTGTCGACAACACGGAACCGGTCACGGTCAACAACGCAAACAGAATTGATTTGGACATGATATTTGGACCTTTCAAACAAGGACTCGCGCCACAAATTCCCTCTGGAATCGCGAATCGAGAGCCTTGCAATACAACTGATAGAAACGACCACCCGACGTAGGGACACCCTGCATCGGGAAATATGCATCGTCCCCTCTGTGCCCGATCACGCGGGATCTCTGCAATCCCTTCGATGACCAACAGATGAGGCCAGTGAGAAGTCGCCACGGTCGCGCCAAAACGAACGGTCAGACACGTGTGCAGACTTGAGCAGCGTCTTGGAAGAGGCCTGTGCGAGTGCGTCGCACGGCGCAATGACGCATCTTAAATGAGAAACCGCTCATAGAGCAGAATCAGGTCAACCGGCTCGGGCGTGAAGTCGATGCGGGACAGATCCTTGTGAGCAACGTGCATCACAATTGCCGCAGTTGCCGAGAGATCCGCCAGTTCGAGTTGAACCAGGTCGGGCACGCAAACTTTCGTCAGCTTGGGACCGACGTCGGCGGTCAGATAGACCGGCGTACAATGGCACCCTGCTGCCGAGCAGGATGAATGCGGGGCTGGTAATTTCCGGTTCGACGAACCACCGCACTGATTGCTGCCGCAGCACGACTTACGACCGGTAGTCTGCAACGTGTTGCAGCAAGATTTGGCATCTGAAGCCGGTTGTGGCTGTGCCATGCGCGGGCAAGACAGATGAACTTCGCCGTTGGAACAGCGACAGGCGACGTGAGGCACCGCACTCAATGCCGTCACCGGCAAAAGAATGAGCACCGTCAATAGCCGCACCAGGTTCATCGTGAAATACTCGTCCTCAAGGAACTCAACTCAACCGACGTTGCTCTACGATAATATCGGCTCAATCGTTGGAAACAGCGAAGAAAACTCGCCAAATTGTCTTGGCTCTGACCTCAACGCGATTTCGTCAGGTGCCGATGAGCCACCACAGAATTTCTCGGGCTAAGCCCTATTCTAGCCCAGGGAATCGGATCGGGCAAATACTTCTTTCCGAAGTGAATCGTTCGCTCGCCGAGATTATCTTGGTGAAAACATGATCACGGCCATTCCGACCAGGCACAGCGACATACCGACCCAATCACTGGGATTCGGGCGAATTCCGTCAACCACCCACAGCCAGATCAGAGCGACAGTGATGTAGACACCCCCATAGGCGGCATAAACTCTTCCTGCCGCCGTGGGATGTAATGTCAGCAGCCAGGCGAACAGCGACAGGCTGATTGCCGTGGGAACCAATAGCCACGGTGACTGCCCCTTGCGCAACCACAAATACGGCAAGTAGCAGCCGACAATTTCTGCGAGCGCTGTCAGTACAAAGATCCCCAGCGTTTTTGCCAGTTCCATTAAACACAATCCTTCACTTGGAAGATTCGGCGGACAAATTTCGTTTTCAAACAAGATTGAGTATTCGCCGGTTGGCAACGGTGGCTTGCCGAAATTCACCGTCTGTTCGTGAAGCCCCAATTCTCAACACGTACGACGAGGTCAGCCTCAAGTAGATTGTTGGGAAGGCAGACGAATTCGTTTCCAGGGGACCCGTCCATCGGCGTGGTCGATGATGATCGGCTCGGTCGTGCCAAATTGCTGTTCCATCATCAAGCAGAACGAGTAGAAAAAATAGTCATTAACTTCAATCGGCAGCTCGGTCATTACGATGACCTTCACGTGCGGAAAATCCGTGAGGCAGCGATGAATGAGTTCGTCTTTTCCTCGCGGTAAGATCACGGCATGGACATTGCGAGCGGAACGACCGGACAGGCCATCCAAGATAAGATAGTACCCCTGGAAGGGCTCGGGAGACCCGCTTCTCCACGGATACAAGACGATTCCACCTGCTTGGCGGATATGTTGAATTTCTGGGGATTCGATCAATCCGATTCGGATTCGCACGGCAATCGCGATTTCAAACAGAACCGCTCCCAAGGTCGCCCAGCACAAAATTCGGAACCATCCCGGCAGTGACCGCCACCGATCGCGCCGTGAACGGGCTGGCAATTCGTCGGGGGCCGTGGCGGGGATCGCAGGTGTGGACAACACGACGTCACTCCGAGTGTCAAAGGAAAGTTCCACGTTCAATAGAGATCGCGAGAATCAGTTGCGAAACGAACGACCGCCATTGCGTTTCCAGGGATTGCGGTCCGTCATGGGGATGTCAACGCTTCGCAAACCCTCGTTCCGTCACCGACTCGTCCAAACAGAATCCTTTGTTGTTGAAGCGAGTTGCCTCCATCGTCCCGAGGAGCGCAGTGGCGATTTCTGCCACTCCCCATCACTTGAACGGGGATTTCACTCCCGCAGAATGCTTGGGTTTGCGGGCCAGGTCTGATTTTCGCAAATCGGCGTTTGTTCCAGACGATAAGGGGGCTAACGAATGTGCTCGAAAGGCACTGTATCTGGCTGACACGCTAACCCGCCAGCATCATTCATGCGATCGTCCAAGGAGGCGAGAATGTCGCTGTTCCACGGGTTCGGGTTCTGCGCAGTCATTGCATCGGCCTGTTGGCTGACTGGTTGCCGGGCGTCTTCGCGCGTGGCCGCTTTGCCCGATCGCACGGACCTTCGCGATAAACCTGCGTCGGTCGCTCGTCAAAACGCCGCGGGACAAGAGGAGCTGGACGCTGGCATCCAGTCTGTCGGTCATCTGACGACTTCAGAGATGCCTGTCTCTGATCAGCTGGACGGGGACAATCTGTTTGCCGGAGCGGACGAACTATCACTCGACGCGCTGATCGCGGCGGTTCATGCCCGCAATCCGTCGATGCACGCGGCGCAAGCGGCATGGAGTGCGGCGGCCGAACGATATCCCCAGGTGATCGCACTCGAGGATCCAATGCTGCAGACGATGTTCGCACCGGCCACATTTCCTTCCAGTTCGCCGGTCGAATCGTCTTATTACCTGGGCATGGCCCAGCGTGTACCCTGGCAAGGCAAACGGACATTGCGCGGGCAGATGGCCCAGTGGGATGCGCAATCCGCATCGTGGGACACCGAGGAAGTGAAACTGCGACTGGCGGCGGCGAGTCGAATGGCCTACTTCGATTTCTTTCTGGCCGAGCGAGAACTCGAACTGAACCTGCAGAATGTCGAGTTGATGCAGGATTTTCGTGCCACGGCCAAAACCAAATACGAAGCCAATCAAGTTTCGGAACAAGATCTTTCCGCTGCCGATCTGGAATTGGCCAAGCTGCAGCAGATGCGGTTGGAACTCGAGCAGGCTCGACGCATTGCGATTGCACGGATCAATACGCTGCTGCATCAACGTCCCGATAAACGTTTGCCGTCACCTCCACATCGACTGGCCACGACGGACCCGCTTCCCGACGCTTCGATGCTTCGGCAATTGGCCGTGGAACATCGACCCGAATTGGCCTCGCTGTCCGCCAAGATCCAGTCAGAACAAAATGCGGTCGCACTTGCCTGCAAAGACTACTACCCGGATTTCGAATTCATGGGCCGTTACGATTCCTTCTGGACCGACAAGGTTCAGCGGCCACAAGTCGGCATGAACATGAACGTTCCTTTGAATCGAAGCCGGCGCGGTGCGGCCGTTCGCGAAGCTCAGTTTCGACTCAGCAAGCTGATGGCCGAACAGGCCCAGCAACAAGACGTCGTCTGCGAGGAAGTTCAGATCGCCCATTCGCGCGTGCTGGCTAATCAACAAGCGGTTTACCTCTACGAGGATCGCATCTTGCCGGCCGCCCAGACGAATCTGGATGCCGCCCGCGCTGCGTATATCGCCGGTTCGATCGATTTTCTGCGACTGATGGAAGCTCGAAAGCAATCCACCGAACAACAAATCGCCTACCAGCAAAAACTGACCGAATACCACCGCAGCCGCACCGAACTGCTGCGTTCGGTCGGAACCGAATTTGATCAGCACGGCCCTACAGAAGCCAACCCCACCCCGACCGAGACGGCCGACATCACTGAGAACGAATCATCGGCCAAGTGATGTCATCGCTTCCAGGCCATGACGACATCGATCACCGTTGACGTGCGGCAGCCGATGACATCACGGAATCCGGCTTTGTTGAGCAGCGATTCGTATTCCGTCAGGGTCCGTTCTTTTCCTTCCGTACAGGTCAACATATTCAGGCTTTGCATCTGAGCTGCGCGGGGGCCGCTGTGATCTTCGTAGAGTAATTTTTCAGCAATCAGCAACGCTCCGCCAACGGGCAGACGTTCGTAGACGCGCTGGAGCAACCGATGGATCTTTTCTTCCGTCCAGTCATGCAGAATTCGGCCCAGCGCGATCAGATCGCCTTCCGGTAAGGGATCCTCGAAGAAATTGCCTCCGACGACGCGGACTCGGTTTGCGACACCGGACGCGGAAATGATTTCTTGAGCCAATGGCAGGGCCGCGGGCAGATCAAAGACAATGGCTTGAAGATCGGCGTATCGCTGGCAGGCGGCGATTGCCAGATGCCCCGTCGCACCGCCCAGATCGATCAGCGTACGGAATTGACTGAGGTCGACGGCATTCACGACGACGGGCGAGCTGAGCATGCCGAACCCATGCATGCCCATCAGGAATTCGCGCAGCGCCTCGGGCGTGTGGAAAAAGCTCTCGAACAATGGACCATCCCAGCCATAGGTCTGCTTCCAGCGATTGGTCCCTTCGCGGATCGCGTCTTCGAGGTTGGCCCACAACTTCCACAGGACGGAGTTGCTGTAGTTGATATACCCGGTGAAGCGGTGCGGACTGGTGGATGTCAAAAACGCGCCGGCTGCCGGCGTGGTGGCATAATCACCTGCAGCAGTTTTCTGTAACAGTTGTAAGCCCACGCAGCCGTCCAGTAATCGCTTCAACGCATCGGGGTTGGCCTTGAGTTCCCCGGCGAGAGTGCCGAGCGATTTTGGTTTTGAATTGAGTGCGTCGAAGACTCCCAGCGAGACGGCCGCGAACATCGTTTTCGAACGCCGAAAGGCTTCGATCAAATCGAGCACAATGCTGGGATCAGGGACGGAAATGTCCTTGGCCATCGGTGATTTCTTTCTCTTAATCTTGGGGGAATCCGAGCTCAATTCCAGGCGACAAGTTATAGGCGGATCTGCCATTCGGTCCATCGAAGCAGCAGCTTCTGGTTCCCTTGCCATGTCGTCAATTTCAGGTTCGATCCCTTTTCTTCAGGGGAATTGAGTCAAATCGACCTAGCTCAAATTAGCCTTCTGGCTTACTCTTCGCGTCGAATTAGGACGTTTGGAGGAGTTACCTCATGTCAGGTCGCAGAATGATTTATGGGGGAGTGGGGATTGCCGTCGTGGCATTCGCCGCGGGGTTTGGCTGTGAGACGCTCCAAAAAGCGGGAGTGCCTGGCCTGGAACAATATGTCAAAGAAGACCCGGCAGTCATTGAAGAGGAACGTGAGCAACGAGAAAAGTTCTCGCTGCATCAGGATCATAAAGCCCTCTATTGGTTGCTGGCCAACCGTGTCGGGAATGGCATGCAATTGCATGAGGTGGAAGAAATCCTGGGTGCACCAGGTGAATTGACGACCGAGGCGAGACAGCTCAAATCCGATGGACTGCACCAGACAAACGACCCTGCTTATAAGTGGGGGCCGGACAGCAAGGGCTACAGTGTCATCCTGTTCTTCCGCGACGGACATGTCTCGAACTTCAATCCGAAAGACTATCGAAACCCGTAACGCGGTTTCGGTTCCTCTCGATCCAAGTCACTACGAACCAGCCGCCCGTCGTGCAGAGCCGACGCCACAAGCACCGCATCAACGCCCAACTCGCTGAGGCGATGTAAGTCTTCGGGGCCGCGCACCCCACCTCCGGCGATCAGTCCGATGGCGGGAAACTCGTTACGAATCCACTGGCACAGGGAGTCAGTCGATCCGCCCGTCCCCATGCCGACATCGGACAGGTCGAGCGGCAGAACTGCACTCGCCTTGGCCTCAATCACCTGACGGACAATCTCACGCGGATTGTCGTTCCAGCCTTGAGCATCATTCCGTCGACGCGGCTGACCATGCAGCAGATCCAGGCTGAAAATAACTTCGGTGGTTTGGTTCGCGATCGTGGCCAGGTCTTCTGGTGAGCGGCAAGTCTCCAGGCCCACAATCAGACCCGTGACTCCTGTCTCGAGAATTGGCGTCATATCACCGGGGGCGCGAATCCCCGCGTCGATCAATAATTCAAATCCCTCGACAATTAGCCGCTGGTACAATTCCAGATCGGGGCGTTGATGAAGAATTCCATCCAGATCCGCGATGTACAGCCGATGGAGACCGAATGAGCCTCGCATCGCTGCGGCCACGTCCAGCGGATTACTGCTGCTCGTCAGACCGCTGACAATTGGTCGATATTCGTCCCGCCGTCCGGCTACGCCGTGGACCACGTGGCCGTTGAGAAGATCCAGTACCGGAAGAACTTGCATATTGGGATCGTGTCATTCTTGAAAACGCATCGGGGGGGAAATTGCCCGGTCTGTGGTTCTGGATTTACCGGTACTATGATAATGGAGCGTGACCGAAACGACATCAACGACGGTCTGAAGGAACTTGGCCAACTGAAGAAGCTGATGATGCTCTCTGTCCTTCGAACCTGCGTGACCACGGCGGGTATTGAGTAATTGCAGGAATCGCTGACGGATCCGCAGATTGTCCGTTGAAAGAGTGCAAGCGGGTTTGTTAATTGATGGGTGACTGTGTCGAACCCCGCGTAAACTCCATTCATCAAAAGAACTGCCCATGACCACTCTCGAAGTCGGTTCCAAAGCGCCTGCCTTCAAACTGGCCGCCACTGACGGCAAGACGATTTCCCTGAAAGACTTCGCCGGACCGAAGGGGAAAAACGTCGTCCTTTATTTTTATCCTCGTGATGATACGCCGGGCTGCACGAAAGAAGCGTGCGGTTTTCGCGATGAGATCGGTCATTTCCAATCGGCCGACACGGTCGTCCTGGGTGTCAGCACGGACACGGTCGAATCGCACGAGAAATTCACCGAGAAGTTTTCCCTGCCGTTTCCGCTGTTGGCCGACGAAGATCACGCCGTGGCCGAGAAGTATGGTGTCTGGGTCGAAAAGAACATGTACGGCAAGAAATCGATGGGCATACAGCGGGCGACGTTTCTGATTGACAAGTCCGGCAAGATCGTCGCCATCTGGCCCCGAGTCAAAGTCGAAGGTCATATCGAAGAAGTGGCCGAAAAGCTGGAAGAGCTTGGCGGGTGAAGACTGTCGAGAATTCTCAGTAAAAGGCCGGAAAGTAACGCCAAGGCGCCGAGGAGCGGGGACGCAATGGAAGACAAAGACGGTCTGCCGGTTGCCGATAAGTTCTTCTTCCTTCGTTGAGTTTGATCGTCGTCGGAAAAAGGCGCCGACGTTACCCACTGGGAACAGGTCCGCGGGTTGATTAGTATCCAGAGATCATGCTAGGTCCTCTTCGTATCGACGCCACCACTTTGCCGGCACTCATCTTTGGTGGGTTGCTGATCGCCCTTGCCGTCATGATGGGTGTTTTTGTCTGGCGAGCCCGAATCTCGTTGGATCCGGCGGTGGAAAGTGACGAAAAGTCCCGCTTGCATGCGGATCGTCAATTTCGTCGACGTCTGCAGGTCAGTCTGATGCTGGGGGCGGTGGGCCTGCTGATTCCGCTGGGCGATCAATTGGACCGGATCTTCGTGCAGCGGCCGTTGTTGTTTTTCGTCTGGGTCGGCTGCGTTTTCGTGCTGGTGTTGTGGATGGTGTTGATGGCGCTGGGAGACTGGTTATCGACGGTCGCCTATTCCGCCGTGGCCAGAGCGCATCTGCGGCACGAACGGAGCGAATTGGAAGAACAAATCCGACGTTATCACGCAGCCAAGAACGGACATCCGCTCGATGACGGTGAAGACGCCGTTTAGATTTTGCCGTCTGGCTTGCGGCGGGTCTTTCCGATTGGTCTATTGGCAGTTGGCGAGCTGCGTATTTTGGTTCGTCATTGCCGAATTGGTTCTACTTCTTTTTTGTCGGGAATGCCGTCATGAAGCGTGGTCTCAGCCGTCGTGGTTTTCTTGAGTCCGCCATCATGGCGGGAACATCGGTCGCCGCTTCCGGGACGCTGATGTCGCCCCAGTTTTTGCCGGCGAAAGAGGTTCGCAGTGCGAATGAAAAGCTGAACCTGGCCGTGGTGGGTGTGGCCGCTCAAGGGGGGTACAACCTCGAGAACGTATCGACGGAAAATATCGCGGTCTTATGTGACATCGACGATAACCGGTTGCAGGCGGCGGCTCAGAAGTATCCCCATGCGAAATGCGTCTTCGATTTTCGCGAGGCGCTCGAAATGCCGCATCTCGATGGTGTGGTCTGCAGCACGCCCGATCACGTGCACGCTTTTGTGACGTCCGCGGCACTCAAGAAAGGGTTGCCCGTCTATTGTGAAAAGCCGCTCACTCATTCCGTGTGGGAAGCCCGTCAGATCCGGAAATTGAATGCGGCGACTCGCGTGCCCACGCAGATGGGCAATCAGATTCATGCGCGAGCCAATTACCGCCGCGCGGTCGAAATTGTCCGCTCGGGAACGATCGGACCGATCCAACATGTGCATGTCTGGGTGGCCGGCGGCGGCAAAGGATTTCCGGCGGTCAAGACCAGCGATCCTCCGTCGTCGATTCATTACGATCAGTGGATCGGTCCCGCACCCTATCGACCGTTCAGCGACGCCTGGGTTCCCTTCAACTGGCGCTACTGGTGGGATTTTGGCGGCGGGCAATTGGGCGACATTGGCTGTCATTACATGGACCTGCCGTTCTGGGCCCTGGAATTGGGGGCACCGACTTACGTCTCGGCGACCGGTGAAAAAGGCCATGACGGCGACAATGAATGTCCCTTGAAAATGAAGGTCGAATACCATTTCCCGGCCCAAGGCGACCGGTCCATGGTGCATTTGACTTGGTACCACGGCGGCCTGATGCCGGAAGGGGCTGAAGCCTACAAAATGAATTCGGCCATCCTGTTCGAAGGGACAGAAGGACGTCTGATCGCCGACTACAACACGAACAAAGTCTTCATGCACGAAGGTAAAACGGCCGCGGCGGTCAAACCCTGGATCGCCGATTCGGTCGCCGGACATCATGCCGAATGGCTGACAGCCATTCGGACGAACGGCACGACGTCATCGCATTTTGAATATGCGGGAAATTTGACCGAAGCCGTGCTGCTCGGAAATGTGAGCTATCGTGCCGGCAAAGCGTTCAACTGGAATACGAAGCAGCTCAAAACAGATTCGCCCGCGGCCGATCATTTCCTGAGACGCGAATATCGCGCGGGGTGGGTGCTGTAATTTCCCGAGGGCAACGTATGACGTCCGTGAGGAAAATCGACCGAAAGCTCCTCTGACATCGGTCGGAGGACTGCGTCTTACGAAGTCTGCTCGGGGTTCCGAAATGGGTGCGCAGTCCTGTGCGCTGGTAACATGGCCATCAGTGATGTTCCTGCCAGATGTGATGTTCCTGCCAGATGTG
>CAIQIR010000020.1 GCA_903871875.1 uncultured Schlesneria sp. | reverse complement strand
TGAAGCGCTGTGTCGTCTGCTCCAGTTCCCGCTCCCAGCGGTGCAAATCTCGCAGCAAAATCGTCCCTGACATCGCCATCCCCTCCTCACGGAAGAAATAACGAAAAAGGCGAATCTAATAAAGTCCAACTGTAGTACTAGTGTAGTGTCTCACTTAGATTGTGCTTTATCGAGAGCCACTCGGGCGCGAGCGACTTTCGCGAGAATATCTTTGGGATTTGCCTTCCATTGGAAAGGTTTCGCAGAGTCGTTTGTGTTCTCGATATAGTCCCAGATCGCCGATTCCAACTGTGGCACATTGTTGAATGAACCGCGTCGGATGCATTTCTGGGTCAATTCCCGAAACCAGCGTTCGACAAGATTGAGCCATGATCCGCTGGTCGGGGTAAAGTGCACGTGGAACCGCGGGTGACGTTTGAGCCATCTCTGAACTCGTTCGTGTTTGTGTGCCGCATAGTTGTCACAGACAATGTGAAGTTCAATCTCCGGGAAGGTCTCATCGATCGTCTTGAGAAAGTCGAGCCATTCCTGGTGTCGATGTCGCGGTTTGAAATCACCGAGGACGGTTCCATCGGCGACATTCAACGCGGCGAATAAGGTTGTGGTTCCATTGCGTTTGTAGTCGTGAGTCATCGTTTCCAAACGTCCCGGAAAGATCGGCAGACTCTTTTGAGTACGATTTAATGCTTGAATCTGACTTTTCTCATCGACGCTCAGAACGATCGCATGTTCCGGAGGGTTCAGATACCATGCGAGTGGCAGCGGCGATCGAGTTGACGGAACTAGAGCGGCAGACAGGGCAATCGAGCGTCGAAGTCGCGGATTGATTATTGCATGGGGAAGCGGTCAGGGAAGCCCCGCGGATTCGGGGCTTGGATTTCTCTGATCGCTTACAACGGAGTCGACTCGTGTCCTCAGTATTTGTTGAAACAGTTACGAAGTACTTTGAAGAAGTTACAGATCCCCGCGTCAATCGGGGCCAGAATTATCCCCTGATCGAAATGGTCTTTGTCGCGCTGTGTGGCTCGATTTGTGATTGCAACTCTTGGGTCGATGTCAGTGAGTTCGGTCATGCCAAGCTCGCTTGGTTTCGGAAGTTTCTGCCGTTCAAGCTTGGTGTTCCCTCGCACGACACGTTTAGCGAAGTATTCGCCCGATTGGACAGCGTGCAGTTTTATGCCGCGTTGCAATCGTGGACCAGCAGCGTCGCTGGTTCGCTACAAGGTCAGACAGTCGCCTTTGACGGCAAGACACTGTGCGGGTCGTTCGATCAGGCGTCTGCCAAATCCGCGTTGCACTCAGTCTCGGCATGGGCGTGCGGGCTGAAACTGTGCCTGGGCCTGAAATCGGTGGAAGACAAATCCAACGAGATCCCGGCCGTCCAACAGTTAATTGATCTGATCGATCTGCGAGGAGCAATAGTCACCGCCGACGCGATGCACTGCCAGATCGAAACGGCGTAACCGTTCACGCCCCGGTGAGGAGTGAGGGTGTAGTAGTTCCCTCGAAGTGGGCGTTCATTGCGGCGGTAAGGAATTCGAAACTGTTTCGAGATTGTCGGTGGCAGGTTTCGACGATCGTGAGGATCGTTTCGACGAAACGGCTTCCCTTGGCGCTCTGAGTGCCAAAGGAGAGTTTCCGCCAGATCACGGCCGGGCGCAACGCCCGCTCGCTGGCGTTGTTGGTCGGTTCCACGCCGTGGACGTCGAGAAACGTCCACAGGCGGTCTCGATGGCTGTGCAAGGGTTTACACATTCCCTTCAGTTTTCGGTTTCCACTGAACACGCCGCGCAGCAGAAGACTGTCGATCGTTTTGCGGATCGGTTTCATCAGCCGCGTGAATTGACGACGTGTGAGCGTTCCATCCCGACAGCGCGACCAGTGTCGAAACAGCTCTTTGGTGGGTCGCATCAAATCGTGGCCGAGGCGCTTGACCTGATGATCCGTGTGGTCAATCAGGGCCTGAAAATCGCGTTTCAGATGTGCCCAACACCATTGTGGCCTCCCGATATTCCAGTACATCTTTGCCCGGTCACAGTTGATCACACCGCCAAAGGTCTCGGTCAGCCGTTCGTGAAGGACGGTCGCGGCTCGTGTGGTTCGGACGGTAAAGACCGTAAATGTCTTGGCGACGAACGTCCACAGCCAACTCTTGCTTGGACCTTCTTTCGTCGGCGATTCGTCGATGCCGAGCACCGGTTCCTTCGGCAACTGGGCGGCCAACTGTTCGTAGACGGGTGTGAGTGCCGCCGTCGCCTGATCTTGCAGCTTGACGACCCATCCTGGCGAGCACGGTTGGTTCAAAACCTGCTCCAGAAGTAAGGCGACACGGCGTTTACTCTGCTTGAAACAACCCATGAGCAATGCCACGAACGCGACCAGCCTCGGACCGGCTTGACTCAGCGGTACTCCGGACGGAAGTTCGGCGCAGGTCGTGATGCCACAACAGGCACAGGGGAGTCGATGCCGCCGATATTCTGTGACAATCGGTTGAATTTCGGGAATTTCCCAGACCTGGTGACGCAGTGGTTCGGGATCATCGCCGACCAATCCAACCCCACATCGTCGACACGCCCCGGGTTTCACGCTCACGACAGCCTGGCATTGGCCCGTCGGAATCAGCGACCGTTCCTGCTTGGAATGACCAGGTTGCCCACCCCGTTTTTTGCCGCTTTTCTCTCGCGGCGGTATCGGCTTCGCATGGGGATGTTCGGTACTCGGTGGAAGCGACGAATTCCGAGGAGATTTTCTCACTCGCGATTCCAGATTCACAACCTTCTGTTCCAGTTCGGCGATTCGCTTTTCATAATGATCAATCACCGCTTGCAGCAACGCCCGAAATTCCGGCGGCAACGCGGCCAACTGCTCTGCTGTGACGGGGGAATGCAACATGACAATCATGTCGCCGATTTTGACAACCGCGCGAAGACCAATTTCACACGACCACTAGGACGGGGTGTGAACGGTTACCGAAACGGCCGCCAAGATCGCCGACAAAGGAGCGGACTACGTCCTGGTCGCAAAAGGAAACCAGAAATCGCTGCAAGCAGAGATCCGGGAGGTATTGGCTCAAGCC
>CAIQIR010000019.1 GCA_903871875.1 uncultured Schlesneria sp. | reverse complement strand
TCCGGACGTGAGCGTGGTTTCATGTCAGAAATCGCAAGGTTTTGGAGGGATCGACATCAATACCCTGCGAATCCTAACAACTGTTCTTCCGCTGACTACCCGAAAACTCAGGGATCAAAGCCCTTTTTCTTGGACGACTATTGAGTCCTGGCAAACAGGCAAAGAACATCAGCGACGCGTATTTTGCGAGCGGCGGCAAGCGGAGATTTCGGACAAGACACCAATATCCCACGGCAAACAATGAGTGAACGCCCAGAACGGCCGCCCACAAAACAGCCCCTGTCGAAAGCCCCGTCAGACTCGCCAGCCCGGCCAGCAGAAAGACAGGGACCGGTGGCATCGAAACAGATCCCGCGCTGATGCCACCGATCAGAAGTTGCTTCGCCTCGATTGCCGGCTTGAGGTTCATATAGATTGCGGGACCGCCCAGCAGACACAGGTGCAGGGTCCGCACCACCAGAACCGCGAGGACGTAAACGACACCGCCGATCCAGCCGCCATTGGCCTGTGACTTGGGAGTCACGGTCGGAACCGGTCCTGGCTGCGATTGCCGCTCGCTATTCATGATGGGTGCCCAGCAAGTCAGGCTCTCGAAAGCCGACTCGATCTTCGCGAACTGGAGGATTGGTAACGGAGATCAAAATCCCGTACCTGATCGGGAAAATCAAGAAATGATCGCCGGACGCGCACCGCGATTGATCAAAAAGGTGGCGACTTCTTCGAGAAACGGTCGCATGATGACCGTCGCCGTGGCCGGCAACTGGGCTTCGTCCAACGCTCGATTCATCAGGACCATCCAGCGATCCCTGGCGATCTGATCGACGGCGAAGGGGGCGTGTCGCATCCGTAATTGGGGATGTCCGCGTTCGTGCAGATAGCGATCGGGCCCGCCAAACCGAAAAATCAGGAAGCTGCACAGACGATGTTCGGCGCCTTCCAAATCGTCGGCGGGATAAAGGGGCCCCAGTACATCGTCGCCCGGAACCTGGCGATAAAAGGCACCGACCAATCGTTTGAATCCCTCGTCGCCGATCTGGGCGTAGACACTGGAAATGGCAGTTTCATCGGGCATGGAATTTCGGTGTCGCTCACATCAACGATGAGAAATATCAGGAATTCGCTTCGAAGTCGGCAATTGCCCCTGGGCCACATCATCATCGTGAATCGGCCGTGCGTCACGATCAGGACGCAGCCGGCCGTCCTTGAGAAAACTGACCGTTTGAGCAATCGCTTCTTCGTTCCACAACAATCGCGAATGGATCGCATGGACCGTGCTGAAATCCGTCGCGCCCCGCAATCGGGTGCTGGCGACCGTGACCGTTCCGTCGTCATCGCCGGGGATCAAAGGATTCCATCCAGACGCCGTGCCGCGTGACCCGGCAATCACGGCAAATTCGAATTTCGGGATCGGAAGTTTCGGGATCAGGCCGTCCGATCGAGTCCCCAGCTGTCGGGCACCTGGTCCGGCCACGGTGCGAAGCAACCAATACTGATGTGTGATATCGGCCAGTTCAGCGCCGCGATTGGGCGTCCCCAGCATCACCATCCGTTTAATCCGGGGATCGTCGTATTCCATCGCATAAGCACGAACGACCAACCCGCCCATGCTGTGTACGACAAAATTGATTTCGTCGAAGCCGGCGAGCGATTGCACCAGACGATCCAGAAATCGGGCCGCCTCGGGAATACTGACTTGGGTACTGGGGTAGTCAAATTCGATCGTCGTATAGCCGGCGTCTCGCAGAGTGGTTCCCATCTCAGCCATGCATTTTGACGATTGCAACAGGCCATGCACCATGACGACCGCGGCTCCGGTCATTTCGGGCATTTTTTGTTCGTCGCGAATCTTTTTCAGCAAGTCCAGGCATTCTTCAAACGATCCCCAACAATGCCGCACACCTTGTGGATCATTCAATCGATAGTGCTTGGTGAACACATTCTGCTGGATCCGCCACCCTTGAAAACTGTGGACATCGCCCCAGAATTGTCGTCCGCTGAGCGTCTTCGACAACATCGCTTCTTCCGCCTGTTGATTGAGAGTTCCATCTCTTGGTGTCGTCGTCGCTTCTTCCGATAGCAATTCTTGACCGGCCAAAAGCGTCGTTGCAATTCCGAATGCCGCCAAACGGTGGATGAACCACATGACACCCCCTCGAATCGCGAACCGACCGGACAGGATTGTTGTCGATGTTTTAAAATTGGGAAAGACAGGCCTGTGAGATATCGACATTGTTGTCACAAATTCAGGTTTCTGTTTGATCCACGTACGACTTTTCCGAAAAAGCACTTACCCAAATTGACGTCATTCTACTTAATTTCTACCTGAGGAGCGTCATCGAAGGGAACAACGCGGAAAAAGTCGTGTTTGTCCGCGTTGCCTGTCCGGCTTGTCAGCGAGTAAGCTTCGTCTTTATTCGCCCAACGCTACCGATCAAATTTCGCTGGACGCGATTCATCTGCTGACATCGAATCGAGTGCCAGGACCCCGCCAGCGGCCTCGTCATTAATTATTGGATATCCAGGGATTTTCCCATGCACGCAGAGATTATTTCGGTTGGTACGGAACTGACAACCGGAGCAAAACTTGACACGAATAGCCAGTGGCTGAGCCTGGAACTGGCCGAAATCGGCATCCCGGTGCTGGCGCATCAAACGATATCCGACGATCTCGATGCGATGGTCGAAACCTTGCACACGGCGGCGGAACGCTCTGAAATCGTCTTGATTACGGGCGGTCTTGGCCCGACCCTGGACGATCTGACGCGGGAAGCATTGGCTCGATTTGCGAAAGTGGAGCTGGTCCAGCATGCCCCCTCGCTCGAACATGTGAAATCGATGTTCGCGAAACGCAATCGGCCCATGCCGGAACGAAACGTGATCCAGGCGATGTTTCCGCTGGGAAGTGAACCATTGCCCAATCCTCGCGGGACGGCCCCAGGAATCTGGATGGTTCATACTCGACCCGACGGAAATATTGCCCGAGTCGCCGCGATGCCGGGCGTGCCCAGCGAAATGAAGCAAATGTTTCGTCAACAAGTCCTTCCACGACTGGACGGGGGCGGTCAGGTCATTCGCCGCGCTCGCATCAACCTATTCGGCGTCGGTGAATCTCAGGCAGAAGAAATCCTCGGCGACTTGACCGCTCGTGGTCGAGATCCGGACGTGGGGATCACCGTTCACGAAGCCACGATTACTCTCAGAATCACCGCCGCCGCCGGGACCGTGGATGAATGTCGAGACAAAATCGAGAAAACTCGTGCCGCCATCCTTAATCGCATGGGAACATTGGTGTTCGGCGTTGAGGACGAAGAACTCGAACACGCGCTGGTGCGACTGCTGCAACAACGCCGGGCAACACTTTCGACCGCCGAGTCTGGTACGGGGGGCTTGTTGGCCCATCGTTTGACGGGCGTCACGGGGTTTGAAAGTTGTTATATGGGCGGCGTGGTCGTTCCGACAAACGCCGCCAAACGGGAACTCGTGTTCGTCGATCCGATGTTGATTCGCCAATACGGCCCGATCAGCGAAGAAGTCGCACTGGCCATCGCCAAGGGCTGCCGTCAACGATTCGGTACGAACTTCGCGATCGCCGTTTCCGAATGGCCCGAATTCGATCCCGACGATCCGCTGGCCCCCGTGCCGGCCTCGTTCGTGGCATTGGCCGGCCCCAAAGGCGCGAAAGTGGAAAAAGTCCAGCATTTTGGCGATCCCGCAATCGCCAAAAGCCGTACCGCCAAAGTGGCCATGAACATGCTGCGATTACACCTGATCCAAGGCTGAACCCGGATGAATCGCCGGATCGCGGCCAGAACGGGAGCCAAGTCGAGGGGAATCGGGCCGGCAAGTGAGTCCGCAAGTGAAATGAATCTCAACGTTGCTGCGACAACGGAACCAACGAACCGACGTGACATTGTCGGATTGGTTTGATATCAATCGCCGCAGTGAAAATCTTTGCGTTTGTGGCGTTGACCCGCAACAAACAATTGCCAGTGCGGGTCGCATCTCTGCGTCGCGTTGAAACAGGGGTTAAACGTCACGAATTGAGACCCGCGGAATGCCACGATGATCGTGGAATCGCTCGAATTCAATACTTTTCGCAAAAGGTCGTCGCGGAATCATGGAAGCTGGAATCGTCGGATTGCCCAATGTGGGCAAGAGCACTCTGTTCAATGCATTGACCATGTCGAAGGCGGCTCAAAGCGCAAACTACCCATTTTGTACGATTGAACCGAACGAGGGAGTGGTCAGCGTTCCCGACGATCGATTGCAACGGATCAGCCAATACATCGTGCCGAAAAAACTCGTTCCGGCCGCTCTCAAACTGGTCGATATCGCCGGCATCGTCAAAGGCGCCAGTGAAGGCCAGGGGCTGGGAAATAAGTTCCTGACGCATATTCGCGAAGTGGATGCCATTCTGCAGGTCGTCCGCTGCTTTGAGGACCCCGACGTGATTCACGTGTCGGGAACCGTCAATCCGGTTTCGGACATCGAAACGATCGAAATCGAATTGATGCTGGCGGACATTCAAACTCTGGAAAACTCGCTGTCAAAAGCCGAGCGAACGGCCAAGAGTGGCGACAAGGACGCCAAGATGCGGGTCGAAGTGATTCGTAAATGTCTGGCTCACCTCGCCACCGACCAGCCGCTGCGAAAGATGGAATTCGACGAGAACGAATCGAAGGTCGTTTCCAGTTACGGCCTGATGACGGCCAAGCCCATCATGTATGTCGCCAACGTTGACGAGAACGATCTGCAAGGCCAGGGAAAACTGGTCCAGCAAGTGCGCGAATTTGCGAGCAAAGTGGGGGCGTCGGTGGTGCCTGTCTGCGCCAAGCTGGAAGCGGAAATCGCGGAATTGGACGAAGGCGACCGAGCCGAAATGCTGGCGGGGGCGGGTCTGTCCGAGCCGGCACTGGCGGCATTGGCTCGTGAAGCTTATCGCGTGCTGGGACTACACAGCTATTTCACCGCCGGCGAGATCGAAGTTCGCGCCTGGACGATTCCAATCGGTGCCACGGCCCCTCAAGCCGCCGGTGTGATCCATACGGATTTTGAGAAAGGCTTCATTCGAGCCGAGGTTTACACCCTGGCCGATCTCGAAACGTACAAGGGTGAAAAGGAAATCCGCGCGGCCGGTAAGTTACGAGTGGAAGGCAAAGGCTACGTCATGCAAGACGGCGACATCTGCCACTTCCTGTTCAACTAGCCGCCCTTCACCGGCCGTCGCTCTTTACGGGCGTTATTGCATGACCGTGGAAGCCTGCTTCCATCGCTCAAAAAACAACACGTCTTGCGAAAGAACTTCCTGAGTTTGAAAGGGAGTATCTGCTTCGCTGACGACCAGTTTCGTAAATCCGTGCGCATCCAGCAGGGTCAACACTTCGCTCGCCATTTCGACGCTATGGTGAATCGGATGGTGTTCTTCTCCGCCCGGTTGATAGCCGGGCAGATGCACATGGTGAAGTTTGTCGGCATGCCGCTGCAAAAACAGCTCGACCTGCTCCAGCAGCGTGGTTAATGGCGCGTCGTGCAGCGTGAATTTCCACAAATGTTCGACATCCAACGTGAGACCGGGGTTGTGGTCGGCCCAGCGTTCAAATCGCGGCAGATCGAGAATATGGTTTTCGACCGCCAGGCTCACCTGCGGAGCCAATTCTTGCAATGCCGGAGCGTATTGATCGAACATGGGTTGATGAATGACGATCGCCGTGCAATCCAATCGACGGTAGAGCGAGACCGCCGAGCGAAGTGCGTCGGCCGAAATGGGCCCATGATTCGGAAAGTGCAGTGCATACCGAAAAGGAAACTCGCTGGCCAGATTCGCAATTCGGTCCGTTTCACCCAGCAACTCCGGGTCAAGCCAGAATTCCGCAGCACGAAAACCCGCTTCGAACGCGGTCCTGAATCCCGGGAGGTCGGGCACAAATTTAGTCGCCAACGAAAACATATCGTGTCCCAAGAAGTAAGCCTCGCCAAACAGTTCGTTCGCACTGAACGATGCCGAATCGTATCGACTCTGATACCCCGGGAGAAGACGGCGGTCGCGATGCGAAGCCCTGTTTGCGCCAATCCGATAAATGGCCGTTTTGGGGGCGGGATGATGATCGGGGATGGTGAAAAACGGGGCAGGTTTGCTGCGTTCAGAAATCGAAAAACTTTCTCACTCGATTCGACTAGCCATTATTTTGGACATTCGTTAATTTTCCCCACCGCGCACCTACGACGATGGATTGGTGCGTCGCCCAGAAATCAGTAGGACAAGGAGGTCCGCATGAGCTTCGGGAATAGTTCGCGATCCAGTTCGCGTCGACCTCAGTGTGATGTTCAAATTCGTTGGATGATCCGTCGGGATATGCCCGAAGTATTGGATATCGAACGCCAGAGTTTTGAATTCGCCTGGACCGAGGAAGATTTCCTCTGTTGCCTGCGTCAACGCAATTGCATCGGCATGGTGGCCGAACGACAAGAGCGAATCGTCGGCTTCATGATCTACGAATTGTTGAAGTCACACCTCCATGTCCTGAACTTTGCGGTTGCGCCCTGGTCGCGCCGGCAAGGCGTGGGTCGTCAAATGGTCGAAAAGCTGGTGAATAAGCTTTCGCAACAGCGTCGTCAGGAAATTACGCTGGAAGTTCGCGAAACGAACCTCGCGGCTCAGTTGTTTTTCAAACAGCAGGGTCTGGCCGCCAGCAATGTTCTGCGAGGCCACTACGAAGACACTGACGAAGATGCGTATGTGATGAAATATAATCTGTACCCGAGCGACGAACAGATTATTCCGTTTTCCCTTCGCAAACGCGTCAATGGCGTCGATCCCGAAGCGGAAGCTGCCTGAACGTCCGACGTAACTTTTCCGAGTTGTCGGCCCGATCTGAATTTGACAATGGTCACGGCATTGGCCGATGCGATCGGCCGCATTGCGGTGGAATGAGGATGATCAAGCCGCATCTTGCTTAGCGGCTTTCTTTTCGTGACCAGCAACTTTATGCTTCGATCCGCGAATGGGTTCGAAACAGCTGGCGACGATTCGACGGCAGCATGGTCGTACTTGGCACCCTGGAGTGACAAGTCGTCTTCTGCATCACGTCGATCCTTCTCGCGTTTGCACACCATCGGGCGTGTGACGGATGTTTGAGACCAGCGACGAAACAAGTGTTTCTCGTTTCCAATTCAGACGAAATATCCTTTGGTGAGTCTTGTTCGGACATGGCAACAATCGCGTCTCCTGCTGAATTCGTGCCTGCGACTCAGGCCGAATTAGCTCGTTTCATGGCCGACAATGCGATCGGCCCACGCAAAACAATTTGCCCCGTTGGCGGTCGGACGGCTCTGGATTACGGGTCAGCAGCCAAAGCGGACATGACGGTGTCATTATCTCAATTGACCCGGATCGTGGACTATCCGGCGCGCGACATGACCATCACCGTCGAGGCGGGATTGAGAATCGATGAGTTGAAGGCACGGCTGGCAACGGAACGTCAACGACTTCCGATCGACATCGCCCAGCCGGGACGCGCCACACTGGGTGGCGCTCTGGCCACGAACACCAGCGGCCCACGGCGGTTTGGACATGGGACGTTTCGCGATTATGTGATTGGCATCTCGGCCGTGGACGCTTCGGGACAATTGTTCAAAGCCGGTGGCCGGGTTGTCAAAAATGTCGCGGGCTATGACATTTGTAAACTGCTGATCGGAGCGCGTGGAACTCTCGGAATTGTCACGCAGATGACCCTCAAACTGCGTCCTCTACCGGAAACGTCGGCCCTGTTGTGGTTGAGTTTCAAGTCACTGGATCAGATCGATCAGGCACTGCAGCGGCTGTTGCTGTCTGAGACACGACCTGTCGCCATTGAGGTCCTGAATCCTGCGGCAGCCAAGCTGATCTGTGCTGCCGCTCGTTGCCTGACTGATTCGGAATCGCCGGTGCTGTGCGTCGGTGTGGAGGGATCAGCGCGCGAGGTCGATTGGCAGATCGAAACCCTTCGCCGTGAGATGAAGGACTTCGACCTCAGTTCCTCTGAACGAATCAGCGAACCTGACGCAAATTGCCTGTGGGAAGCACTGACCGAGTTCCCGACATGTGCCGACGACCCTTTGACGTTTCAAGCCAATCTGCTTCCGTCTCGGTGCATCGAATTCACCCATCGGGCCACCCAACTGGGGGTCGCCGTACAAGTTCACGCGGGCAATGGAATTATTGTCGGACAACTTCCTGACGAAGCGGCAACGATCGAACGAACCACAGCCATCTTAAACGAACTTCGGCAGATCGCTCGTTCCGCTCATGGAAACCTGGTCGTCTTGCATTGTCATCCTCAATGGAAAACCTGCATGCCGATGTGTGGTGATCCCGAACCAAGTTGGGAATTGATGCAGAAACTCAAACGACAACTCGATCCCTACGGGTTGCTCAATCCTGGTCGATTCATCGACGCGGCCGCGGCAACTTGAAACTGACTATCACCCAATTGGGAATGGATCTTGATCCTCAGCACCGATTCGAAGTTGGGAGCCTTAATCATGCGTCGAACGTTGTCATGGTGTTTGGCCGGCGGCTTGGCAATCTTGTCGGTCATGTCCATTGATCGGAACTGTTCTGGACAAGACAAGGCTGTTCTCGACCCGAACAAGGCTGACGCCGATTTCGCCGTACAGGGTGAGTATGTCGGCGAGATCACCCTCGATGGAATCAAGACAAAACTTGGGATCCAGGTGGTTGCGAAAGGGGAAGGCAAGATCGTCGGCATCGCCTACATGGGCGGACTGCCGGGCGACGGATGGGATGGCAAGGCCCCCCATCGCGGCGAGGGCGACGTCAAAGATGGTCTGCTCGATTTTACCGAGGACGCCGAAGTGAAAGCGAAAGACGGCGTCATCACCATCCACGAGAACGGAGGTTCTCTGATCGGCGAATGCAAAAAACTCACACGCAACAGCCCCACGCTGGGTGAAAAGCCTCCTGCCGAGGCGATCGTCTTGTTTGATGGAAAATCGACGGATCAATTCATCAAGGGGCAATTGGACGGCGACTTGCTCGTTCAGGGCGTCAGCAGCAAGCAAAACTTCCGCAGCTTCACTCTCCATCTTGAGTTTCTGCTGTCGTACATGCCGACCGAGAAAGGACAACGACGAGCCAACAGCGGTTGTTATTGCCAGGGACGTTACGAGGTGCAGATTCTCGACTCCTTTGGACTAAGCGGTGAGAACAACGAATGCGGCGGGATCTATGGCATCAAGAAACCTGATGTCAACATGTGCTTCCCACCACTCACATGGCAAACCTACGACATTGATTTCGTCGCGGCGAAGTTCGATGCCGATGGCAAGAAAACGGACAACGCTCGTGTGACGGTCAAACACAACGGCGTGGTGATCCATTCCGACGTTGCCATCCCCAAGACGACCACGGCCGCCCCCGTTCCCGAAGAACCGGATGCAGGACCGATCTATCTGCAAGATCACGGCAATCCGATTCGCTTCCGGAACATCTGGATCGTCGAAAAGAAGTAGATTTTTTTGCCGCGTTGCCTGAGTTCTTCGTTCCATTGATCAGCGGCCAGCCGATCATTCGGTGATGCCGAAATATCGGTGGATGTACTCGTGACGGTCTCCCTCGTGACGGATTAATTGCACGAGCGCGAGCAGCTTTTCCTGATCGCGACGCAATTTCGCGGCCAGGCGTTCCTGATCAGTCAGTTCGCTGGCCAGTTGGCCTAGAACGGTCAGTCGCATCGGCTCCCACGTGCCTTCGATCACAGCATAGCGTTCTAACATGCCCAGCACGGTCTCAAGCCGTCGATCGTGCTTCTGTCGGGCATGCAATTTCTCTCGCATCCATTCCAAGCCAAAGGCATCAACTTGTTCACGATGATGGATCAGCAGGTCGTAGACGCGGGAATAAAATTCGGCATCAGGATTACTCCAACGCAAGAACTCCATCTGAGTCAGCAAATCGGCTTCCTCATACAGCAGCACACAATCCGACGGTAATCCGTCGCGGCCGGCTCGACCGATTTCCTGATACCAGGCTTCCATCGAACCGGGAATTTCCGCATGAATCACAAAGCGGATGTTGTCTTTGTCGATGCCCATCCCAAACGCGGGCGTTGCCAGGACCAGCGGGCAATCACCGCTCATGAACTGATTTTGAATTCGACGCCTTTGATTCCGTTCGAGGTCACCGTGATAACACACGTGCGGCACTTTCAACGCCTGCAATCGCTCACGGAATCGTTCGAGAGTTTTAATCAAAGTAAAATAAATGATGCCACTGCCGGCGGCGGGTGAATGCTTCTGTCTGACTTCGACCATCCGATCCAGCTTCTCGTCGTCACCCCAGACCTCGTCAACCGCCAACTGCAAGTTGGGCCGATCGATCCCTTCATGAAACGTCCGCACGCTGTCTGGATCAAGCCCCAGTTGTTTGACGATGTCGCGTTGCACATCAGGGGTAGCCGTCGCCGTCAATGCAATCGTGGTTGGCTCGCCCATTTGTCTGCGGAGGTCTCGCAGCCGCGTATAGTCGGGTCGAAAGTCATGCCCCCATTCGCTGATGCAATGGGCCTCGTCGACAGCCAGCAGTCGCACGTCCCGTTTCGAGAGAGCGTCCACAAATTCGGACTTGCGAAACCGTTCTGGCGTAACATACAGCAGTCGATATTCTCCGTTCGCGACGGCCGCATAACGCCGCTCACGTTCCTCACGCGAGAGTGAGGAATTGATAAACGTCGCCGAGATTCCGCGGTGACACAGTGCATCCACCTGATCCTTCATCAGGGCAATCAAGGGGGATAAGACGAGTGTCAGTGGCGTTCTTCCACGCGATGACGCGTCCGGTTCCCACGGCATGAGCGCGGGAATCTGATAGCACAACGACTTGCCGCCTCCGGTGGGCATGATCACCAGCGCATGTTCGCCCCCGATCACTCGCCGGATGATCGCTTCCTGTGGTGGACGAAACGACTTGTGACCGAAAAACGTCTGCAAAACTTCTTGAGGTTCCATCTCACAAGATGTGACAGATCATCCCTCGATTTTCAACCTTTCCAAGTGCGTGTGGCATGACCGGTAAAAAATAAGGCTGCGTCGGCCGAATAAAGAGCTGAGAGAGGTTGCGTCGAGTCCATTTTGGCATCGCGGATCCTCGCTTCAACGTCGCCATCGATCGCGACACTCCGTATGATCATCGATCCAAATCTGGGATCTGTGCGGAATTCAAATGACCGATTGGCGAATCAAGATCGACAGTACCATCGAGCACGAACCGCAGAATCGACCGTCGCAAACGGTCGGTTTGATCGGCGTGGGGTTAATGGGTACGGCACTGGCCGAGCGTCTGATGGGCGCTGGTCACGACGTCTGTGGCTGGGACCTGGTTCCCGATCGTTGTCACGTCTTGAATCTCCCCCGCGGTACGATCGCCAGCGGAATCGCTGAGGTGATGGCGAACTGTCATCGAGTCGTGCTGAGTTTGCCGTCTCATGTGGCAGTGGCCGAGGTCCTGGAATCGGCCGAATCGGTCTTGCGCGGCGGACAAATCATCATCGATATGTCGACGGGAGATCCCAATGCGGCGGTGACCCAATCGGTATCCCTGTCCCAGCGGGGAATCGAATACGTCGACGCGACCGTATCAGGCAGCAGCGAACAGTTGAGAAACGGACAAGCAGTGATCCTGGTCGGCGCGACGGCAGCGGGATATCGGAACTGCGAGGATCTTTTCCGCTGCCTGGCCGAGAAGACTTTTCACACCGGCGTCCCAGGAAGTGGCGCGCGAACGAAGCTGGTCACCAATCTGGTCTTGGGACTGAATCGAGCGGCACTGGCCGAGGGACTTTGCTTTGCCAGGCATCTCGACATGGATCTCGACAAGACGCTGCAGATTTTGCGAGAAAGCATGTCGTATTCGCGGATTATGGACACTAAGGGAGAAAAAATGCTGAGGGGCGATTTTACGCCCCAAGCGAGGCTCTCCCAGCATCTTAAAGACGTGCAATTGATCCTGTCGGCCGCCGGGACAGAATCCTATCTGCCGCTCACGGAAACTCATCGCATGCTCCTCGAGCGGGCCGAACAGATGGGCTTGGGGCAATTGGATAACTCCGCGATTGTCGCCGCCATCGCCGCAGGGCGTCGCGAGGCGGATGCCGAATGATCCCTCTTTCGAAACCAGCCCGATATGCAGTCCTTTTGGCATCCATCTGCGGACTGCTATTCGACGGCGTGGAACTGGGGTTGATGCCTGTCGCGTCGCTCTCGGTTTCGCAATCACTGCTTGGCGACGCCTATTCCCCCGTCGCCGGAGGCGATTGGTTCGCGAGATTCACCGCCGCACTCATGCTGGGTGCCGCAATCGGTGGGATCGTTCTGGGGCGGTTGGGTGATTCCATTGGACGATCTCGTGCCATGGGGATCAGCATCCTGTTCTATTCCGTATTTGCCGGCATGGGAGCATTCGCTCGAACCCAGGAAGAAATGCTGTGGCTGCGATTTCTTGTCGGCTTGGGGGTCGGCGGAGTTTGGCCCAATGCGGTGGCATTGGTCGCCGAATGCTGGCCGGACAAATTGAAACCGACGATCGCGGGATTGATGGGCGCCGCATTGAATTCGGGAATCTTATTGCTGTCCCAAGTGGCCCGAATCTGGCCGATCACCGCCGACTCGTGGCGTTGGCTGTTTCATCTCGCATCGGCCCCGGCACTACTCGGTCTGCTGGTACTGATCGCCTTACCCGAATCGCCAGCCTGGCTAGCCGCCAGAAATCGGCGTCGTGAGCAGAGTTTGTCCGATGACAATCCGACAACGATTTCATCTGGTCCCCGCTATTCCATCTTGTTCGAACTGTTTCGACCGCCACTTCTTCGAACGACTCTGGTGGGAATCCTGCTCGGATCGATTCCGCTGGTGGGCGCGTGGGCAGCCAGTAAATGGATGATCCCCTGGGCCGACGCGGTCGGAAAGACGATTCAGCCCGGCTACAAAGCGACCGTCCAGGGCTGGTGGGCATTAGGAGCCGTCATCGGCAGTTTTTCCGGTGCCCAAATTGCGGCCTGGCTCGGGCCAAAGCGGTCCTACGCGTTGATCAGCGTGGGTGCGACAATCCTGACGCTGGTTTTGTTTCTGGGAACGGCACCTCTAAAACCCGGGTTCCTGGCGATCGTTTTCGCCCAGGCATTTGTGGCAACGCTGTTTTTCGGCTGGTTGCCACTCTACCTGCCGAATCTTTTTCCGATTCATGTTCGAGCCACAGGAGCGGGTATCGCCTATAATACAGGTCGGTTTGCAACGGCATTTGGCGTTCTCGCGGCGGGAGCCCTCTTCGCACTGCTGGATGGCTCGTATCCTCGAGTGGGTGCAATCTGTGGATTAATCTATTTCATTGGAGCACTGGTGATTGTCTGGGTTCCCCATGATCAATTGTCGTCAGTTGATCAATGCCGATGAACAATCGTCAGTCAGGCATCTGGTTACATGTCGGAGTCAATTACTGTGGCGTCGCTCGACAATTCCGAGTACACCAAGTTGTCACGCCGAATGGGGGAGATCCCATTCCACGTGCCAGAGGCGTGTCATGTTTGACTCGAAGAGAAGAATGCCTTTGAGCGGCCAAGTTGACGGAGGGGTGTTATGTCGTTGAGTCTCGATCTGTCTGCGGCGTTGAATCCGCTGCTGGGGCAGACGTTTGTCCCGCCGAAAACCGTCGTGGTCTCCGACGGCAGTGGGATCACGTTGGCGGTCGATCTGCTCGCCGTGGAATCTCTTGGCGTTTCGTGCGAAGAACTAAGACTGGAAGTCCCGTCTCTGGGTGCGGCAACGCTCGATACGCTGAAGAACTGGGCCAAAGATCTATGCCGTCGAGTAACCTACCTGCTCGAAAACCTCGGCCCACTTGAGTACGACGCCCAGGGAAACCAGGTGTTGATCCGGTCGACGCCGCCAGACAAATCAGCAGCGGGAACGACGAAGTACTATGAAGTGATGCTCTCGTCTCAGGGCGCGGGTCGTTTTTCTCTGCGACGCTTTCGGAATGACAGCGTCAGTGGCAATCGCATTCCCGTTCCATTGCAACTGACGCACGAGCAGTTGTCAAAACTGGTCAACGATCTCGTCGCGACGCTTCCCGGCACGCCGTAATCGCGCGGAAGCCGAGACGTTCGATTGACCGACAGGTCTACGTTTTCGGGGTATTCGACGCCGGTTTCGGTGAAGGATCGCTGTGAAGTCCGAAGCTGGTAGGATCGCAATAGCAGTCCATGGCCAACCACCATGCACGAGCGTACCGAAATAGAATCAATGGCATCGCGATGCAATAAACCAACAGAGGAACCGTGAGTGTCTCGTTGGAGATTTCGGCACCATAGTGCAGCCCCATATACATTGACGTCGTCGTGATCGCCATAAACCCGTAATTGACGTAGGCCGACCCCAGAAAGTACCCCGGCGCACGCTCGTACTTGAGTGAGCATTGGGGGCACCGCTCATGCATCGTGATGAAATTCTTGAACAGCGGGCCGATGCCACAACGTGGACAACGCAATCGAATCGCTCGCGACACCAGTGTCCCGTAACTGAGTTCAGCCAATGGATTTTCCTTCACAGCACCGCGGGACAAAATGGCGAGTCCGCTTTCCCGCTGAACGGCGACACCTTACTGACAGCCGCCAGTATTCTACTCATCCAAACATTCTCGTACCGGTCGCGCTGTGCGAATTCTTGATTTTGCGAAGCGGACAACACATTTGATTGTTCGCAGCGAAGGCGACGGCACACACGAACGGCGTGCCTCGACTGACGTCCTGCGACATCAATTGATGTTGACTCAATGGTGTTACGATACGGGACTCGCTCGTAAAACCTCTTACTCAGGACTCAGAGGCAATCCGGTGCCAATTGGGCGAATGAGCTCTCGATAAAGGGACGACCGGCATCGTCGCCCGGTTTGAAACGCCGATCCCGCAGGGCGATGATGGGCAATTAATGCCGGCAACCGCTAAAATGCTTGGACGATCGCGAAAACACTCAACGTCCGCCGAATAGAATCAAACGAATCCTGTGACGCCCCACCCTTTTGTACTTTACGAAGACAATCATTGCCTTGCCGTTGATAAGCCTGCGGGTCTGTTAACGATGGGTGATCACACGGGTGAGCCAACACTGGTCGATTCCGTCAGAGAATATCTGCGGGAAAAATATCAGAAACCTGGAAACGTCTTCGTGGGCGTCGTCCATCGACTCGATCGTCCCGTTTCCGGAGTCGTTTTGTTCGCCCGTACGAGCAAAGGGGCCAGTCGGTTATCAGAGCAATTTCGTGTTCATAGTACCGAAAAGGTCTATCTGGCTTTGGTCGAAGGAACAGTGGCCGCACGGCAGGGAGAGTTACACGATCGACTCGTCAAAGACCGTGATCTCAACAAAGTGTCCGTTACATCCGATCCCCATTCAGGCCAGGAATGCTCGCTGTCGTACGAACGATTGGAGCAACTCGGACGTTTCGCCCTGTTGGAGATTCGACCGCTGACCGGTCGCAGTCATCAAATTCGCGTGCAACTGGCCTCGCGCGGCTGGCCCATCGTCGGCGATGGCAAATACGGTTCGCGGACCCGGGTCGACGGATTCATCGCGCTTCACGCGTCCGCCTTGACATTTGCTCATCCAACGACCAAAGAGCCGATAACCGTATCGAGCGCCTTTCCAGAGAATTGGCAAAGTCTGTGGTCATAGATCAGGATTATGATCCGGCGTCTACGGCAATTCAGCGGGGAACTTGTCGATTGCCGAATCTGAAACGGTGACGAATTGCCACTGGTCGCGCATCGCCATTGAATTTTCAATTTGGCAACTACCAATGCATGACAAATCCGCCGTCAACATTGATGGTCTGCCCCGTCATTTCGGAAGCACGATCGGAAGCGAGAAACGCAACCAGATTGGCCACATCCTGCGGCTGTTGCCAACGTCCGAGCGGGACAACATTTCTGACTTTTTCGTTCGCCCAATCCTCATACGATCGACGCAGTTCCACCGGTTGTTGATCGTTCCAGGCTTGCCACACGGATCGATTCAAAGGGGTCTGAACCATCCCGGGACAGATCGTATTGACGCGGATCCCGTGCGGAGCCAGGTCTTTGGCCATGCACTGAGCGAAATTGATATTCGCGGCCTTGCTGGCGCTGTACGGCGGATCGGTTTGGGAACCGATTTGCCCCGCCACCGACGCGACGAAAACGAACGCCCCGCGTCGACGAGGTACCATCCGCGATGCCATCGACTGCGCGAGGTTCGCCATCCCGACCACGTTGACATCCAGCACTCGACGCCATGCCGTCGCAGGGACATTCGTAAAGGGAAATCCAAACTTGCCCGACGTCACGGCGGCGGCATGCACGACGACATCGATCGGCCCCATTTTCTGCTCAGTTTGATCGACGGCCGATTCGATATTTTCCAACTGGCTGACATCAACGATCAGACCACAAGCGGGAACCTGAAAATTGGAACTCAACTCGGCAGCAACGTCTGTCACGGAAGGAGAAATGTCCCACAGGGCAACGCGGCAGCCTTCGCGAGCTAACTCCATGGCGCATGCCAGTCCGATGCCGCTCGCACCACCTGTGACGATTGCCACACTTCCCGTCAGATGAAGATCCATTGGCCATCCCTTCGTCATGCCGCAAATCGTGGTCCGCATCCGCTTTTTTTGGATTGATCACTGTTGATCCATACGAGGCAAGACTATCATAGAAGGAACGCAAGAACCAACCGGGTCGTTCTTCAAATCCGTAGTGTCGTCGTCATAATCTATTGAGGGAGCCGCCGATGAGTCAAAAGTCTTCACGTCGAGAATTTCTCCAACAGTCGTCCGCGCTCGCCGCAGCCTATTGGGTGAGTTCTTCCAGCCAAGGGTGGACCCAAGAAAAATCTGCGAACGAAGAAATTCGTTTTGCATGCATCGGGGTCGAAGGAAAAGGCCGCAGCGATCGTGACGACGCTGGCCGACATGGACATATCGTTGCGTTGTGTGACATTGATGAAGAGCGTCTCGAAAAGGCGGCCGCACGATTTCCACAGGCAAAGACGTTCGTCGACTATCGCAAAATGCTCGACGAAATCGGTGGCCAGATTGACGCCGTGACTGTCAGCACGCCAGACCATAGCCACGCCCCCGCCGCCATTCGCGCCATGAAGATGGGCAAGCACTGCTTCTGCCAGAAGCCGCTGACTTACACCGTCGCGGAAGCCCGAATGATGCGAGAATTGGCCGCAGAAAAGAAACTCTGTACCCAGATGGGTAATCAGGGAACTTCGAGCGGTGGTTTGCGCGAAGCTGTGGAAGTCATTCGCCGAGGCGACATTGGCGAAGTGAAAGAGATCCACATTTGGACCAATCGTCCCATTTGGGCTCAAGGTGGTGGACGACCGGAAGACAAACCCGTTTGCCCGCCGCACATTCACTGGGATCTGTTCCTCGGCCCTGCCAAAGAACGTCCCTACAATCCCGCCTACCTGCCGTTTGCTTGGCGCGGCTGGCTGGACTTCGGAACCGGTGCGCTGGGCGACATGGCTTGTCACACGATGAATATGTCGGTGAAGGCCCTGGAGCTGTTCAATCCCATCAGCATCGAAGCGTTCCCCGATCCCGCTTGGGAAGGCGAAGCCCGTAACGAATCGTACCCCAAACGATCGATGATCAAGTTCGAATTCGGACCACGCGGCAAGTTCGGCCCCTGCACGCTGAACTGGTACGACGGCGGTAACCGCCCGGACGAAGCCCTATTGCTGGGTGAAACGATGGGAGCCAGCGGTTCGCTGGTCATCGGAGAAAAAGGCCGGATTTTCTCTCCCAAGGATTACCACGAAGAATACGTGATTTTGCCGAAAGACAACTTCAAGGATCTGAAGAAGCCCGAATACATCGTTTCACCGGGCCATTTCACCGAGTTCGCCAACGCCATCAAGCAAAACAAGCCCGAATTGGCGGCGTCGAACTTCTCCTACGCAGGCCGCTTGACAGAAACCGTGCTGCTGGGCAACGTCGCCATGCGAGCCGGCAAAAAGGTGATGTGGGATGGTGAAAAGATGAAGATCACCAATGATGAAGCCAGCAATCAGTACATCACTCGTGAATACCGCGCGGGTTTCGAGTTGTAAGACACAGCTGGTTGACTGAATAAGTCGGCGCAGGGCCCGGTTTCTTGGTAAACCGGGCCTTGTTGCGTTTGGTTGACGATGACTTTTACTACTGTGGACGATCATTATGCGAGCGCTCGTCACGTCTTCTCCCGGCGGTTGGCCGAACACGAAATTGTCGGACATCGAACTCCGGCCAGGTCAGCCAGAACAGGTGCTCATCAAAGTGCGTGCGGTCGGCCTGAACCCTGCCGACAATTATCAGATTGAAGGCCGTTATCCGGGTGGCCCCCGGCCCCCTTTTATCGCCGGACGTGACGCCTTTGGGGTTGTCGTTCAAGGTGACGCAAAGGGAATCTGGAAACCCGGCGACGAGGTCGTGGTTCTTCAGTCGTCTACAACAAATCTCGAACATGGAACGCTTTGCGATCAGCAGTGGATCGCCGCAGAAAATCTCGCTCGTAAACCTGCGGGCTGGAGCGACGCGGAAGCGGCTGCTGCACCGCTTGTCTACCAGACAGCATGGAAGGCCCTGGTTGATATCGGCGGCCTGCAACCGGGACAACCGGTTGTGATTACCGGCGCTTCAGGCGGTGTCGGTCTGGCCGCCGTTCAATTGGCGCGAGCCTATGGAGCAACCGTCGTTGCCCTGTCGCGTTCCACCGAAAAACAACAGCGCCTACTCGAACTGGGGGCGCACTTCGTTTTCTCTCCTGAGGCCCCTCACCTCAAAGAACAGATTTTTGAAGCTCTCAAAGTAAAGGGGGTTTCGCTGGTGGTGGAGACGGTGGGCGGCCCGCTGTTGTCCAGTGCTTTGCATTTACTCGGTATTCACGGTCGAGTCAGCGTCCTGGGTGTACTGGCCGGAGTCGAATGCAACATCTCCATTCCGGCGTTAATGTTCAAACGTGCGTCGATTCACGGAGTTCTCGTAACGGACGATTCACCCGCAAAGGCCCAAGCGGCTTGGAAACGAATCGTGGAACTCCTGAACAGTTCTCAAGTCCGACCGATCATCGACGATCGGTTTTCACTGGAAGACGTGCCTGCCGCGTTTGAAAAACTGAGGGGAAACGTGTTCGGAAAAGTCGTTGTCCAGATTGCATAATTGATCTGCGTGATTCGGGACAACACGGGATCAACTTCTGGACTGGCTGGCGATTCATTGCCAGTTTGAGTTTTTCTCGTGACCTCACCACGCGGAACGTCCTCCACGTTCTCTGTATTGGACCGATTCCAAACAATGGAACCCACAGAAAAGGCCAGACGCCAAAAACCTTACGCCTGCAACGCTGTCATCGAGTTCGAATCATCCGGCTGCAGTTGATTGAAATGACGCTGAGAAGCGTGGCCGGCTTAGACTGGTAGCGGCTGAAACTCAGAAAACGGATGCAGAGATTCCGACAACGACGCGATCGGGACGTATTGGCAGACAGCCTCGAACTCGGCCCAAAGCGCTAAGACGGCGGGATTGTGATGGGCTCGCTCGATCGCTTCAGGGGATCGCCATTCAAAAACTTCGATGATCGTGCCATCTTGGGACTGCATGGCGTAGCGGGGACGGTCCGTGACTAGATGTTGATCCTTAAGAATCTGCCAATGCTTCTCGACAACGGTCGTCAATTCAGGCAGGCATCCTGGCTTTGGCTTGAACGCAGCGATCACGAAGCGGCTTTTCATGGCTGTTTCTTTCGAGCATTCTCAACGAATGGGACGAACGAAGCGACAATCTAGAGGATTTCACGGATCGTACCGCGGCCCCGATCACGCCTCAACCGTTGATTTTTCTCGAAATCAACGGCATCCAAGCATTCTCGCACGCTCGTTACCAGAAATCGCAAAACAATGACATGCTGTCTGGATTTGTGCGCCGCGTACGGATAGGATTTTCTCCGTCGCCGAGTTCGATCGGCGTTTTGGTTACGACGCGGAAAAAGCTTGTCAGCAGATGTGACTTTGCCATGTTGTTCGATTCGCCGAATTCCCTGCTCTGGTTTGCACTCTGTGTGCCCATCGTGGTCTTCTACATTTTGAAGATTCGATTGCGGCGGCAGCCTGTTTCTACGGTCATGTTCTGGACACAGGTCCTTGATGAACAAAATCCCCGTTCGATCTGGCAACGGTTGCGACATCTTGTTTCCTTGCTAATGCAGTTGGCCATGTTGTGCTTGTTGGTCACCGCATTGGCCGACCCGTATTTCTTTTGGGAGACCCGATCGGCTCGCCGGATCGTGCTGGTGATCGATCACTCGGCCAGTATGAATGCGACCGATATCAAACCATCTCGGTTGGCTGACGCTCGGCGGCAGGCGGAGCAATTGATCGAGGCCATGCGGCCTCGCGACGAATTCGCCCTTGTCGCCGCAGGAACTCAGCCGCAGGTCATCGTTGGATTTACCGGACGACAAAGAACGCTGAAGGATGCGGTCAACTCCCTTCCCTCTTCAGACGGTCCATCTCACGTTTCCGAGGCGATTGCACTTGGGCGAAGGTTGCTTGGCGAACGACAAGATGGAAAACGTCCAGAAGTGATTGTATTCACCGACGGCCGCTTTGAGGGAATCGGTGATTATCTTGCTATCGATTCCGCGACACCGAAAGGGGTCGAAGGAACACCCGGAGCCGTTGATTCGAAATCGACAACCACGGAGACGAATCCGACATCAAAAACGACGGACGCCGCGAATGCCGAGGTCACCTTTCACATCATCGGTCAACGATCAGATAATCTTGGAATTACCCAATTCCAAGTGCGACGCAGCCTGATCGACCCACTCGGGTATGAGATTCTTGCCGAAGTCACCAATGCCTCGGACGAGCCTGCCGAGTGTCGATTCGAAGTGGATCTGGTTTCTCCCTCCCGCAAGACGTCCGATCCCATTGATGTAATTCCTCTTAAACTCGCACCAAATGGAAAATGGAGTCAGGTCTTTGAAAAGACGTCTGCGGACGGCGGGCATCTGGTCGCAAAACTGAACATCGAAGACTCACTCACCCTCGATAACACGGCCTGGGCCGTGTTGCCTCGTCGTGAAGTTCAACCGGTGATTTTGGTCACTTCTGGAAACCTCTTTTTGGAAAAGGCCTTTGAGTCGAATCCGCTCGTGAAACTGACTGTCGTGGCTTTTCCCCCCGAAACGATTCCCGCGGGAACGCTGATTGTTTACCACCGCGTTGCGCCAGAGAAATTGCCCGCAGGCAGCGTGTTCGTGATCGACCCCGCCAATTCGAGCGATGTTTATACAGTCGGTGAGCAACTTGAGAACGCCATTGTTACAAAACAGGACAAGGACTCGCCACTGATGTCTCATGTGCGTCTTGACAATGTTGTCATGCCCGAGGCGCGAAAACTGGTTCCAACGCAACCTGAGCAGGTTCAGGTTCTGGCCACGGCCATCACCAACGACCCGCTGTTTTTCGCCGTGACGCGTCCCGAGGGAAAGGTTCTGGTCCTCACCGTGAATCTCGACAAGGGCGACTTGCCTCTTCGAACCGCTTTTCCAATCTCTGTGGGTAACGCGTTGCATTGGTTTGCAGGAAATAAAAGTGACCTGCGTGAATCGTTATCGGCTGGCGCAATGACAAGCGTCACCAGCAGCGATTTCACCTCATCGCCGCAGGGCAAACCGCTGATGCTGGTCAGCCCGGCAGGTCTGACAAAGCCGCTTCCTGCCAACGAAGACAAAATGGCATTGGGGCCATTCGATCAATGCGGTGTCTGGAAAATTGAGATCGACCAATCCAGTGCAAAGAAAGGATCTCAACCGACCGACAAAAGTTCTTCGACAGCCCCCCTGATGGAAATTGCCTGCAACCTGGCGAACTCAGTCGAATCTGACATTCGCCCTGCCCAAGAACTCGTTGCCGACAAGTCCACACCGTCACCGGCGCTGGCCGGAATCGGCTCACGCCCCATTTGGTTCTGGTTGCTGCTACTCGCATTGGGGCTCACGTCGATCGAATGGAGTTTGTATCAACGGCGGGTTATTAGCTGAAAATATAGAGACTTTTATGCTGGATTCATTCTCACTGGAACTGACTCATCCCTGGTGGATGGCTGTGTTGGGATTCGTCCTGCCACTGCTGATGTACTTTTTCTGGCGGTCATTGTCGGACTTCCCCCCCAGGCAGCTGATCGTTTCGCTGCTGACCCGTTGCGTCATCGTGGCCCTGCTGACGCTTTCGCTCGCGGGGATAACGCTGCTCAAGCCGACTTTGCAAAAGTTTATCATTGTTGCCATTGATCAGAGCTTGAGTGTGGATTCGGACGAACCGGACGACGTTCCGTCTAAGTATCCGACCGACAGCCCCGCGAAAAAATCGCAAACCGACGAGTTTCTGGACGTGGCGAGGGCGAATTTCAGCCGAATCGGCGAAGACAAAGTGATGTTCCTGCCGTTTGCGGCGCAAGCCGGAACATTGATGTCAGAACGACCAACCGAATTGGGGCGTCAACAACCCGGGTATCAGCAGCCGACCGGCGAGATTGCAGGTTCCACTTCTGGTCGCAAAACCACAATTGATCGCAATGCCACCGACATCGCGGCCGCGATTCGATCAGCCGCCGGTGCGATGCCTCCTGATTTTGTTCCGCGAATTGTCCTGATGACTGACGGCAATCAAACGCTGGGCAACGCCCTGCAAGCCGCGCTGGGCACCGCTTCAATGGCCACTCGAGACGCCTTCGCTCGACAATCAGGAGCCGGAGGTTCCTCACCATCTTCGTCACCTCCGATTCCCATCGACACGGTGCCGCTAAAAGTTCGCGATGACAATGAAGTTCAAGTGGTCTCAGTCGAAGTTCCGGCTCAGGTCCGTGAAGGGGAACCATTCAATGTCGAAGTTGTGATCAATTCGAACCACGAGGACGCCGGATTGGTGGAAGTGTTTCGCGGTGCTCACAAAGTGCTTAGTGAAACGCGTCAATTGAAGTCGGGAGAAAATCGATTTCGGTTTCAGCAATCGATCACAGGAGAGCGACTGGCCCAATACACGGTCAAAATCGACGGCTTGAAGCAGGACACGCTACTCGACAACAACACGGAATCAGGGTTGGTCTTTACGACGGGCAAACCGCGCGTTCTGCTGATCGAAAGTGAGCCGAAGCTAGCCCAACAACTCGTCTGGGCGTTGCAGCAGGAAGAAATCGAATGCGATGTTCGCCCGACAGAAGGGATGCCGGAATCACTGGCGGACCTGCAGAACTACGAATTGCTGATTCTTTCGAACGTCCCCGCAACCAGTCTGTCGCAGCGACAGATGGAATTGGCACGTACCTACGTCCAAGACCTGGGCGGTGGATTCATGATGCTCGGCGGTGATCAGTCGTTCGGCCTGGGAGGATACTACAAAACGGTTCTGGAAGAGATTCTGCCTGTGCGATCGGACTTCGAAAAAGAGAAGGAAAAACCATCACTGGGAATGGTGTTGGTGATCGACAAGTCAGGCTCGATGGGCGGTGAAAAGATCGAAATGGCCAAGGAAGCCGCCAAGAGTGCCGCGGAATTGCTGGGGCCTCGGGATCAACTGGGCGTGCTTGCTTTTGACGGAAATTTCTTTTGGGTTAGCGACCTTCAATCTGCCGCCAACAAGGGCCGTATCATTGATGACATCAGCCGCATCGAAGCGGGCGGTGGGACAACCATGTATCCCGCCATGGAAGAAGCCTACAACTCGTTGCTCGGTGCGACCGCCAAACTGAAACATGTCATCGTGCTGACGGATGGAATTTCGTCACCAGGCGATTTTGAGGGCATCGCGCAATCGATGGCGTCGTCCCACATCACTTGTTCGACCGTCGCCGTCGGCCAGGACTGCGACGTCAAATTGCTGGAAGAAATCGCCGAAATCGGCCAAGGCCGTTTTTTTGAAGCCCAGGAAGCGAGTTCGCTGCCGCAAATCTTTGCAAAAGAAACGATGACGGCCAGCAAATCAGCCATCAATGAACAACCGTTCGTCCCACAAGTTGTTCGTCCGACCCAAGCACTCGACGGTATCGACTTCGAAACGGCACCATTCCTATTGGGCTATGTCGTCACCCGACCGAAGGCCACATCGGAATTCATTCTCGCCACGGAATCGGGAGACCCGCTGCTGGCATGGTGGAGATATGGCCTGGGTACGACCGTCGCCTTCACTTCCGACGCCAAAAGCCGTTGGGGCGCGGAATGGCTGACGTGGCCCGGTTTTAGCAAATTCTGGGCACAAGTCATTCGTCATTCGATGCGAAAAAGTGACGTGAAGGGTGTCATCGTCGATGTGAAGCAAGAACGCCGCCGGGCCACAATCACCCTGGATGCAATCGATCCGGCGGGACGTTTTCTTAATCGTGCCGACACGGAAGTTACGATCATCGACCCGCAGTTAAGTCAGCGTAAGCTGGAAATGAAACAAACCGCTCCCGGCCGTTACACCGTCGAGTTTGATACGCCGCAATCCGGCGCGTACCACATGAACATGACGCAAAAAACTTCGGGGGGGACTCTGCTTCACCAGCAGACTCGGGGACTGATTGTGGGTTATCCTGACGAACTTCGACTTCACCCCACCAATACGGAACTTTTGAAAACAATCGCCTCCATCACGGGCGGACGTTTCAATCCGTCGCCCGAATCGCTGTTCCAATCTGACCCCGATCCCACCGAAACACAAAGTTCCGGACAGCAGCTATCTGCTCCTCGAACAGCACAACGGACCACGCCGCTGTGGCCTTATCTGGTCACCGTAGCAATGTTGCTGTTCCTGCTTGACGTGGCCTTACGGCGAATCGACTTCAGCCTGTGGTGGCCGTGGCGATCTTGGAGGTGAACTTCGACAGATCCCAGTGGTGCTAGAAGAACTGAGCGACGCCTTCTTGAGCTAACAGCGGCTTATCGACCTTCTGAACACGCTTTGACCGGTACACATAGATCGGTCAGTGTTCCTGCAGTGGCGATATCGACACGGTATCGTCGTTCGAAGGATCTTCTTCAATGTTGTGAACGGGTTTCGCCGTTGGACGAGACAGAGGTGCCATGGCCTCGACCGAATCGTTCGGCGATCCCTCAGAAAGTAACGAGAGTCGAATATCGTTTTGCTCCAGCGAGACAACCCGATAAACGGGATGATGCCGTCCGACAAGTTTGATGCTGGTAATATCCAGACTGTGCGACGAATCACTCTTCGACTTGAGCACCAATTTCAACGGCGCCGCATCGGGGTATTTCACCGACAGCCAGACGTCCTTGTGGTCGTGAGACCACGACAACGGATTGCCGAATTCGACGATGCCATCGAAGCTAAGCAGTACAGAATCATGCCCGCCCGTCACACGCGGATTGGCAAAAGTTCGATCTCCCCAGTGCAACGTGACCGCTGCGGTCTGAATCTGCCACGTCGGACTGACGGCAACCACAAAATCATCACGACCAAGATTCAGCCGTGGCGTCCCTTGCAACGATGAGGTCAATTGATCGATTACTTCTGGAGGCAGGTTGTGCTGTCCGATCTTCGAGGCATACATCAACAACAGCCGCGTGGGAATGTCTTTGATCCAGTCTGGATCCTGAAGCTGAGCGGTTAATTTGGCTTTATCATCAGACGCGTAATACAGGTTCAACAGCGCGATCCGGCTTTGCGAACGTTCGAGATTCACATCCAGATTACGCAGGATGGCGTCTTCGGCATCGTCGAATCGGCCATATTTCTGCAAAACATTGGCACAGACAAGATTGGCCTCCCAAGCTTCGGAAGAATAGCTCATCGCCTTGAGTGCCGTCTCGGGAGCGGTCGGTTGGCTCAAGAAACCTTGAATCAGCGCGCGATTCGCCAGCCCTGTCGCCAGCATCTCATCTTTCCGAAAATGACCATCGCCGATCGCGACAAGTTTCTGATAGGTTTCGCTGGCGGCGAACAGTTGCCCCAGAGCTTGCTGGGTGCGGGCGACGTAATAAAGGTATGGCGGATAGCATTCCATGAAGCCTTCCATCCGCTTCAACACGCGCAGACGAACGCCCGGATCTGGCTCGCGCTGGGCCAGTTCAAGTTTGTCCAGATCGTCGTTCCGCACCAACCAGCGATCAGGAATCTGCTTGCAGCGAGCCATTTTCCACGAAACGTCGAGGAATTGGCTCGACTTTTCGACGACCATCGTCATTCGCTTCTTGTCGACTTGCCAAAGGTCCAGGTCACGGTTTGCAACCTGGGTCCGATAATCCCACCAACTGTTGGCCCCGGTACGCACCGCGGAAACATACTGAGCAGACGCGGTCTGGGCCGCGATCTCAAGTGCATTAATCCCCAGATCGCGTTGAAAGACCAGTTGATAGCGTTCTCGCAACATGATTCGTTCGCGATCGGCGATTTGAATCTGCGAGATCTCGTCCAGGACGGCCGAGTACAGTTTCATCACCTCTTCATCAGCGATCCCATCCAGGTCAAGATGATTGAGGATTTTTTCCTGCTCTTCGATCATCACACGAACAGAGGGATTCCGGCGGATTCGATGCAGCGATGCGCGACTGTAATTCAGCGCAACCGCGGCAGATCGCCGCTGTTCATCGGTCAACTTTTCGATCACCCGTTCGAACGGTTTCTCCGCGAGTTTCTCCGCCGGCTTGTCTTCGGCGGTGACGATGGAAAATTGGCCTGAAAATAATGCCAAACACCACGCCAACCAGACAAAAGGTCGCGAGACCGAGCGTTCTCGTCGATTCAATGCGTCGCATTTCATGAGTTTGCAATTGATCAAAGGAACACAGTTCCGGCAATCAGCAAGTTTGTGTTTTGTCGACATGGCCACCTCGTCTCCACGGGTTAGGTAACGAAACCGGTCGGCCGCGCCGTCTTGGCACGTTATCCAGGGGGAGCCTCCATGCGTCCCAAGATTCTTTTGGTTCAGACAACTATCTGGTCACACAGGTTCAATTCGCATACCACAAGAGCTCCTTCTTCGCGGGAATTGTACTGCGAGGTCAATCACCCGGACGGATCGGCAAGAGTTGCCGAAGTAAAGTCGTGCAATAATCTTGCTTCAACATTCGGATTTAACAGATCACGTCGAGTTGGCTGTTCGCAACGATCAGCGAGACAGCGTCAACTGATGGAGATGAATATGTGAGCGTCGTAACGGTTGGGAAGTTTGAGGAACTTGCTCAAGCCATTTGTTGGGTTAAGTAAGGCACCGACCCTCATCAGCGATCAGTGCTCTATTCTGACGTCGAATCTCATTGTTTCATTGTCAATGAGAGCCGGCAGAAAGTGCCGAACCCACCAACCCCAATCATTCGTTATGATTTCACTGGCCACTTGGGGCGATGCTCGTCAAGCGTGGTCGCTAAACCATCAATCAGGATCTCCACTGGACGCCATGCAATCGAAACCGATGGGTGACATTAACTCCGAAAACTTGAGCGGACCACGAACGAAGTCACCGCGAGGCTTCTTTATTGGCCATGAAGTCGAGGAGGGAAGTTGATGGTGGAAGAAATGTCAAACGACGATTCAAATCGGTCGCTCACCGAGCGTCAGACATTGACCGACGCGGTGAAAGCGACCGCCCTGCAAGTCGGATTCAACCTTGTCGGCATTGCCCCGGCAGTTTCGCCGTTAGGATTCGGGCATCTGACCAGTTGGCTCGAACAAGGTTTCGCGGGTGAAATGAAGTATTTACCGCGCCGCGCCGCTGCATACGAACATCCACGGCATGTGATGCCGAGCGTCCGCAGCGTCGTGATGTTGGCCATCAACTACAATACCAAAGATAGTCGCACTGCCGACGACTCCGGTGACTCATCGGGGGCGCCGGCCCGAGTCGCACGATATGCACAAGGGTCGGTCGACTATCATGATTTACTGCGGTCCAAGTTGAGCCAGCTGGCTGATTCAATTCACGAAATGCGCCCCGGCTGTCGAACGCGAGGTGTCGTCGATACGGCCCCATTACTGGAACGCGATTTCGCGAAACTCGCGGGACTTGGTTGGTTCGGCAAGAATACGATGCTGATCAATAAGCGAGCGGGCAGCTGGCTGCTGCTGGCTGCGTTGCTGACGGATCTCGACCTGGAGCCAGACTCGCCGCATGAGAGTTCCCATTGCGGAACGTGCACTCGATGCCTCGACGTCTGTCCAACGAATGCATTCACAGCTCCTTACGTTTTGGATGCGAGGCGCTGCATCGCATATTTAACGATTGAGCTGCGCAATCAGATACCGACGGACCTGCGTGAGGGCATTGGCAACTGGCTGTTTGGTTGCGATCTTTGCCAGGACGTCTGCCCGTGGAATCGCAAAGCTCCGATCACAAAGGAACCCGCGTTTCAATTGCAGTCCGACCTGAATCCGGCTAACGCCGTCGAGATCCTTAACATCAGCGAATCCGCGTTCATCACTCGTTTTCGTCATACGCCCTTAGAACGTCCTGGATGGGAAGCGCTGCGTCGTAACGCGGCGATTGTGCTGGGGAACTCAGGCGATACAGGAGTCATTCCCGCGTTGACAGTCTGCGCGAATGACCCGTCACCACTCGTACGTGAAGCGGTTAACTGGGCGCTCGCCAAACTTGGCGTCATCCGCGAACTGTCCTGAATCTCCCGGTTACGAAATGGCCAGAGTACTGCTCCGCGTGGCGAACTACTTCTGGCGAGTGACCTTCTCTTCCATCGTGAGATCCACTTCCCCAGGCAATTCCATTCCATTAATGACCATGGTCAACGTACCGCCGATTTGGACCTTCGACGAACGCAAGACGACTGCGCCTTGTTCTCGATCGAACAAATAGGTTCCATCCGAATCGATCACCTTAAAATCACTTTTTGTGATCTGATACGCCGGATTTGCTTTGGCCGAGTAATTCACTTCGAACACCTTACCCGTGATTTTGTCGAGGGTCTTGCCGTCTTGTTCAAGGGTTCCGGCATATTCAAATTTCGTTCGAAAGCTCATCACCTGCCCCTCACCCAGATGGAGTTCCGTAGAACGTTCCCACCGGTCTCCCTTTTTGACTGGTTCGTCGGGCAAACAAGCCAACGATCGTTCCAACCCTTTCTTCAGTACCTCGGTCGTGAATGCCTCACGGACGGATTCGGGCAGTTTTTCATACTCCCCTTCCGGCAAATTGGCACTTTGAATTTTGTTCTTCGCATCGAGTTCGACGGTGACGGGTAAGCATTGCGAACGACACGAGTCGAGAACCGGTTCGAGTTGCGGAATGTCTGCCTTTTTACCGGGGTTCGTCGAATCAAAACGTAGCGACAATCCCCCCGGCAGCGAAAGTTCGACTTGCAGTGACTCGACTTTTTCTTCCAGTTTCAGCAACCCGTCGGCGTCTCTCTTACCGATTGTCGTCGTGGCGATGCCAAACGAGGTCGATTTGGTGTCAATCGCCATTCCCGCGAGGGTCATTTTCTGATTCGACATTCCTTCGGTATGGACCAAATGCTTCGTTCCTTCGGGATACTTCAGTTCCAGAGTCACCTGCGCAGAAGCGATCCCAGTCCCCAAGAAAAACGGAATCACAAGGCAACAGAGTTTGCGGAGCATCTTAGACCCTTTCAATTGTGAAGACTAATGCTTTGCGTTCGAGATCGGAGCAATGGTTTCGAAATCATCGAGTAATGATCGAACCGCCTCGTGACAAGCCGTCTGTGCCGAATCACCTGCTCGATTGGCGGCAACCAGCACTGCCAAGTTTCGCTCAGGAAGCAGCCAGATCATGGCATACCACATCGTGTTGCTGCCATCGTGCGCCAACACACGGCACTTGGCCCAATCCGGCTCGACAACAATCCAGCCCATGGCATAACTTGCCTGTTCAGGTGGCGTTTGCAGACGGTTAAAATTTTCCGGCCGAAGCATGGTTGCCCCACCACGTCCTTGCTGTAAATGCAGGACAGCAAACTTGGCCCAATCGGAAATCGAGGCATGCACGATGCCGGCGGGTCCGAGTGCCGGAGGATTGTCCTGTTGCATTGGTATGAGGATTCCCCCCAGAGAAATGTGTCCCCAAGGTTGGTCGATCCCGCCTGCCGTTCCCGGCGCACCGAATCCGGCTGATCTCATGCCGAGTGGTTTAAACAACCCCTCTTCCATCAACTGTTCCCACGATTGATCCGTCACTCGTTCAATCATGGCTCCCGCCAAAGCATACCCGACGTTGGAATAGAGAAACTCGGTCCCGGGTTTCTTCATCGGAGCGGACTTCAAGGCGGTTCGAAGCAGTGTCAATCGCTGCTCAGTTGTCGAGAGTGTTGTTCCCAATTTTTCCCAAGCGACATTCGCGGGAAGGCCAGCACGGTGGGTCAAAAGCTGTTCTAACGTGACCAACCACAAATCGGGATGAACATCTTTGCATTCCTCGGGGAATACCGAGGCCAAGGTCGAGCCCCACTGCAGTTTCCCCGTTTCCACCAACATCGCGACACGGGTGGCCGTCATGGCTTTGGTACATGATCCAAGATGCATTTTGTCGTTGACCGTAATCGGTTCCGGCAAACTCGATTTTCGAACTCCTGCCGCACCCACGGCAATCAACTCGGTGCCTTGAATGAGCCCTGCCACCATTCCCGGAACCTGATGTCGCTTAATCAGGGCACTCAATCTTTCGTTGATTTTGGGATCTGCCGTGATGGATTTGGATAACCCGGACGGGTCGACAACCGGATCTGGATCGGCGCGACAGATCATCTGTGGCACCAAAACAATGCATGACATCGCAATGAATTTGAACCGGATCGACATTTGTGAACTTCCAGACGTCAAGTTTGATCACCACCAGCCACTGAGCAGCCGATTCCAAGCGTTCGCGAATCACGACCTCAAGCTCGCCAGTAGCGTCTGTAACTCCTTTCGGCGTGGCTCAAGTTCTTTTTCCACAGCTCGCTGATTCAGCCAATAACCTCCATAGAACAACAGAAAACAGAAAACAATGTAGGCCGCCTGCCCCATGTAAGAGACCAGGCCTTCAGCGCGTTTCTTCCACATTTCATCACCGATCACGGCCACCATTCCGATGGCAATCGGCAACAGGTACCACCAGAAAATGTTCTTCAACAACCAGATTTGGTGATTAACCTGAATCAACGACGCTTGAATGCTGGACCGTAACGACGCGTCATTTGACGAGCGATGACGTTTTTGGAACCAGCGATCCAGCAACATGAAGGCCCCCACCCAAAAACAGCCTACCGCGACGACATAGTATGACCAACTGCCACCCTGCTGTCCTAGATACACAAAGATGGCCGTCAGGATCACTGCGACGACAATTTCACGAGCATCTCGCCAGAATAATGTTGTTTCCAATGACCGATGGTTTCGCCGGACCTCGTTAAGCAATCGTTCTGTCGTGAGATTGAGTGGCATCTCGTGATTGTGTGCTTGCCATTCCGATTGCAATTCGTCAAAGCTCATCCGAAACTCCTTGAAGCTTTTCGGAAAGTTGTTTGCGAATACGATTCAGTTTCACACCAATGTAGTTCTCAGAGATACCCAGTACCTCGGCCATTTCCTGATAGCTCAATCCATCCAAATGCATGATGGCCAGCGAGGAATCCACTTGAGGCAGTTGCCGAATGGCGCCGTACAGCTTGTCGATCATTTCATGTTGTGCCGGCACGTCAGTGGAACCCATTTGAACTTTGGCCGTCGTGTCATATTTCAAGAATTCCGCGTGGCGTACCCGTCGCCGACGCTCCCCGCGACGCCACGCCAGAGCGGTATTGAACGAGACTCGATAAATCCACGTCGTCTCTTTGGCATCGCCGCGAAAGTTGGCAATCGATGACCAGAGTTGAACTAACACTTCTTGAAACAGATCTTCTCGATCCTGAGGTGTCTCCGTACTGCTCCGCACCACTTTCAGCATCAAGCCGATATGATCATGTAACCAACGATGGAAGAGCGATTCTTGCTCCTCGGCCCTCATTCGCTGTTCTCCGGTCCGCAAAATCTCCGATGAAATCAGTGACCGTCACCGGGCGTTTCTTACAAAAATTGTGGCGAATTTCGTTTTTGGCCGCCAGATTCAGACAAATCAAGGGAAATTCATGGAACCGCTGAATCTCGACGAGTACGCGAAAGTGGCTGCGGAAAAACTGCCACCGATGGTTTTCGATTATTTCGAAGGAGGATCCGACGACGAACTGACCATCCGAGAAAACCGATTGGCCTGGCAGCGAATCATGCTGCGACCGCGGGTCTTGATTGATGTGAGCCAGCGAGACTTATCGACGTCCATCTTAGGCCAGCCGGTTGATTTTCCGATACTGACTGCCCCTTGTGGCGTCAACGCGATGGCTCATCCCGACGGGGAATTGGCAGTTGCCCGAGCGACGACCGCGATGAAGACCCTGCAAATCGTCAGTACGGTAGCCACCTACAGCCTTGAAGATATCGCCGACGCGGCACCGTCGGGGCTGCGCTGGTTTCAGTTGTACTGCTTTCGAGATCGTGGGTTGACTCGTGCATTAGTTGATCGCGCCGTCGCTGCGGGGTACAGCGCCCTTTGCCTAACCGTCGATACGCCGATTCTTGGACGTCGCGAACGAGATTTTCGCAACCAATTTCAGTTTCCCCTTGGCATTCGCTGGAACAACCTGGTGCCGTACATGAACGCCAAAATGGGTTCAGACGATGAGGCCACCGCACTGAGAAATTTCGTCGACAACAATTGGGACGCCAGCACGACATGGGAGACCGTCGATTGGCTGCGTCAGCTCAGTCCGCTGCCTCTGGTCCTGAAGGGCATTCTGTCGCCGGACGACGCCCGACTTGCGGTGGCCCATGGAGCCCAAGGGATCGTCGTATCGAACCACGGTGGACGGCAGCTTGACGGCGCGATTCCAACGGCGGCGGCTCTTGGTGAGATCGTCGCAGCCATCGGAGAAATGGCAGAGATCTATGTTGACGGAGGCATTCGTCGCGGCAGCGATGTGTTGAAAGCACTCGCCTTGGGAGCTCGCGCAGTCCTGATCGGCCGACCCTATTTGTGGGGTCTGGCCATCGATGGCCAAGCGGGCGTCCGGCGAGTCCTGGAATTGTTGAAAGCCGAGTTAGACTTGTGCATGGCCCTGTCGGGATTGAGGACGATTCAGGAGATCCACCGCAACCTGGTCATTTGTCCGGATCGCTCTGGTAAGGCCTGAATTCGTCGCTTGGAATCAGGCAAGAACAATCAGAGCGTCCTGCTTCCGAAGACGGCTGATGCGCCCCGTCCTGACCGCAGACTTGTCTGGAACAGTTGGAATCGCCCGTGACCAATCCAGTTATCGATGACGATAGTTCGATGCGAGGTTAGACTAACTTCGAAACAGGCGGCGGACTCACTTAGGTAGAAGCGCCCGCTGAACAGGTCCAATCGTGGCGTCCGACGCAAATAACGATACGATGTTTGCGGCACGGAATTTGACGCACAGCATCAGTCTTGTCCCACTGATAGGCAGTCGACATCGTTCTTCAGAAGAAATCATCTCATGGCCGGCATGCGAACATCGCATCATCATCTGGCAACTTCTCGCCGGGACTTCCTGTGTCGGACCGGCGGGGGATTCGGAGCGATCGCCTTGGCCGGCTTAATGGCCAGCGACCGACACCTCGCGAGGGCCGCTCAAACGTCTTTGAATCGGCCGCACTTTTTTGGCGTGGCTCGGAATGTCATCTTCTTATTCATGGACGGTGGACCAAGCCATCTTGATACGTTTGATCCGAAACCCCGGGTCAACGAGTACGCCGGTCAACCGCTGCCTCCGTCGATCAAGCGTGCCATCACGCCGATGGGTGTCAGTGAAAATGGATTGCTGGCATCGCAAAGAAAGTGGAAACAGTATGGCCAAAGCGGGATACCTGTCTCCGACTGGTATCCGCTGGTCGGTGAATGTGCGGATGATCTATGCATCGTGCGGTCATGTACTTCGGACGCACTGAATCATGTCGGCGGCGTCACCCAAATGAATACGGGCAGTATTCTGGCGGGTCGCCCCAGCTTAGGCGCGTGGATCAACTATGGTTTGGGGTCAGAAAACCGGAACCTGCCGGGTTTCGTCGTATTGCTCGACAATGATCGAGAGCCTCCCGGGGGGAACCGTGCGTGGGGTTCTGGATTTATGCCGGCTGGCCATCAAGGGACCAAATTCTTTCCGGGCAAACAGCCCATCTTGCACCTCAACCCCACTGCAGACATCAGCGACGAGCGACAACGAAGTAAACTCGACTACATCAACCATCTGAATCGTGAGCATTTGCTGCTGCGTCCCGCCGACAGCGAACTCGAAGCACGGATCGCGTCGTATGAACTCGCCTATCAAATGCAGTCACATGCGCCGGAGGCAGTCGATTTAACACAAGAGACGCAAGCCACACAGGAAGCATATGGTCTAGGAGAAAAGCGAACTCAAACGTTCGGCCAAAATTGCTTGCTCGCAAGGCGACTCGTCGAACGTGGCGTTCGATTTGTCGAACTTTATTCGGGATCGGGCAGCAAGTGGGATGCGCATTCCAAGATTGAGCAGAATCATGCGGAGCATTGCGGTGCTACCGATCGCCCCATCGCCGCGCTACTGAAAGATCTCAAACAGCGAGGTCTATTGGACGAAACGCTGGTCGTCTGGGGTGGCGAGTTCGGTCGCACGCCGATGAGCGAAAAAGGGGATGGCCGAGATCATAACCCCTATGGATTCAGCATGTGGCTTGCGGGTGGTGGTGTAAAGGGTGGTCGGATCGTCGGCGCGACCGATGATTTTGGCATGCACGCGATCGAACGAAGAGTACATGTCCACAGCCTGCATGCCACGATTCTCGCCGCGTTGGGCCTCGATCACACCGAGCTAATCTACTCATTGCAGGGCCGGCCGGAACGTGCCACCGTCAACGAAGGTGAAATTGTCAGCGAAGTATTTAGTTAGTCGGCGAAAAAGGGATTCGAACCAGCGGAAAAGTCACCGCAAACGCCCCGTTGAGTTCCTGAGGATTGCATCGCGTAAAACGTCCCACACGTATCTCGGCTGAACAGGTGAACTGGCGGAGCGTCTCACCCGATAACTCAGACACCGGATAAGTGTGTTTCGACAGACTTCTCCGGTTTAGGAAAAGGTTCAGCCGTCCAGAACGATTTGCTCACTGGGAGTCAATATTCCCGGCAGGCCGGTCGGTTCCGCAACGGCACCCGAGGCTTCCCACAACTTGCGATCAATCTGCGGGAAGATGACCGGTTTAACCCATGCAGCTAGATAAACACTTAAAAAGTCGCTACTAACCGCATGATCTGACTGGCCTGCTGGACCCCATCCTTAGTCGCCGTCGTTGAGCCACCCCCTCGGTTCTGCGACGGCGATTTTCTTCTTTGATCCGGCGCAAGTGGTCGTCTGCGGGAACTTAACGACAATTCCCAAAACACCGGCTTTGCCAAAACTCAAACACCGAAGCCTCCTTGAAAAGGATGTCGTGCGGTGAATCCCTGTGTGGCGAAACGCCCAGCTTTCGCCCAACGTTCGTGATTCCCTGCCTGCGATTGAAGCAAATCGCCATCGAGAAATTCTTTCGCGAAGCCTGCGATTCAAGACGGGAAGGCTCATTTAATCGAAGATTCGAATGGTTTTGTATTTACAACACCGCGAAATTCACGATGGCACACGGATTGCTAAATGGCGTGATTAGTGAGGTAGAAAAGGGTGCGCGTGACCATCGGTTCTGAGTCAAATCTCGTTTGCACCGAGATCGATTTCAAAATGCTGATCGCGAGGGCTCTTTTGAACGTTTGCAAGAAGCTGGTCGTTTTACGGTTGTACGTGCTGAGATTTCGGGTCGGCGCGGGTGAGTTTTATGGACGGAGCGAGCCGCGTTACGCGGACAGATGTGAGGAAACAGATGATTGCCGCCGCCCCACATTACCAACCCACGACCGGTGAAAATCGCGAACTGGAGTACCTGCTGCTCGGCGATTTGAGACAAATCCTCGAAGAGCCTGCCGGGCCGCAAACATCACGTTGGTTACTGGCCATCCTCGATATGATTCTGGTCGGTCGTCCAATCGCTCGCCCTTCGGTCTTTCTGCCAATCCAATCGGGCGACGATCGCTATCGTCCCAGTTGCCTCGAAACGGGCAATTTAATCGAGAAATTACGCCGATTGCGTGACAGGGTCGCTCATCGAGCAGGCCATTCCAACCTGGCAAACGAAATCCGGGAAGAGTTGCGAGAAGTCATGTCGGACAGAATGAGCTGCGCCGGATGTCTTTATGACGCTTGATCGTCAAAATGGGCGTGCTTCTTTCGAATCGTCGTTTTCAAGATCCATGCGATCTTGGTTAGAGTGGTTATTCGAACCGTCATCTCGCCAAATTGCCATTTCTCGCTGTCGTTCCGGTTGCAGTCGCAGTTCAGAGATGAACCAATAGCCGCAACTGAGATCGAGCCACATCACGAACTCGCGTGCATAGTGGGCCAACATCGTATGCCACCACCATTGCGCCCGCGCCAACACAAACGTCAGTAGAAAAGCGACCCCGAATGTACTCCAGATTTTGTACGTTAATCGCGGATTCGCAGTCATGATTGGTTTAAGCAGCCACCCGATTAGCCAAGTGACGGCAATAATGCCAATTGTGACACCCGAATTCCCTCGTTCGAAATCAAACCAGGCGTACCACATCAGAATCAGCGCGACGGCCAAGATTTGAAGCCGTGAACCCCAAGGCAACGATCCCAAAAACCAGGACAAACGCTTCATCGAAATTTATTTCCAGGCAAACGTGGTTCCCGTGAGACGTTCGTAAGCATCGACGTATTTGTCTCGCGTCTGATCGACAATGCTTTCGGGAAGCGCTGGGGGCGGACTATTTTTGTCCCAATGGGCCGTTTCCAACCAGTCTCTGACAAACTGTTTGTCAAAACTTGGTTGCGGCCCACCTGCCTGATATCGGTCGGCAGGCCAGAATCGTGAACTGTCAGGAGTTAAGACCTCGTCAATCAAGATGATTTGATCGTCCACAATCCCGAACTCGAATTTCGTATCCGCAATGATAATCCCACGGGTCCGGGCGAATTCAGCGGCCTTGCCGTACACTGACAGGCTGAATTGCCGCAATTGTTCGGCATTTTTGGCACCGATAGTGGCGACCGTTTGTTCGAAAGAGATGTTTTCATCATGTCCGCTTTCGGCCTTCGTTGCGGGCGTGAAAATCGGCTCAGGCAACTGCTGACTTTCGACCAATCCCGCAGGCAGATTCAGACCGCACACGGTTTGGCCTGTTTTGTATTCCTTCCAGCCTGACCCCGAAAGATAACCGCGAACGACGCATTCGATCGGAAAAACACGCGTCTTCCGCACAACCATGCTGCGGCCATCCAACTCGTCCACAGCGGTTCCCGCAGGCAGCGGCAGTTCACGGGGGTCCATACTTACCAAGTGATGGGGCACCTGGAGCATATCGAACCAGAATCGGCTGAGTTGGGTCAGAATCCGTCCCTTATCGGGAATCCCGGTGGGAAGGATCCAATCAAAGGCGCTAATTCGATCGGTCGCCACAAAGAGCAGCCGATCCCCAAAATCGTAGACGTCGCGAACCTTCCCACGGAACGGAGTTCGACCTGGAATCTGGCTCTGCAACAGAGACGTTTTTGATCGTGAAGGCATATTGGCTTGTCTTTCTCAATAAACTGACGCGAGACTATCAGAAGGCGGGCTTCTTGAACAACCTGCCCGGCAGGACTACACTGGCGACAGACGTTCAGGTTGGACAACCTACGTCGATTCTCTCTCACAGAATTCCCTTTTTCGGTCCTTGCGTGGCTGTCGGCGGATAGGAAGCCACACGGTAGCCCGCGATACAGATTCCACTCTTTTTGAAGCACGTCGGAGCTGCGATGGGGTTGATTCGCTTTGCCGTCTACCCCGCCACGTTGCTGAGCGACTGGCCTGAGGTTCACGCCGGATACTTGACTGGCGCGGACGGACGAGTCTTTCCGACGCGAATTGAGATTTTCGATAACATCATCGGTTGTCGCAGAACGTCCTCAGAAAGTGCGAAATTTCATGTTGTCTGGCCGGTCGAAGGCTTTGGCCGCCTGATCATCCCGACTGCCTCGCTGCCCGAACGCGATCAACCGTACCTGCTGGCCGTTGAGTTGGCACGCGGCAAGATTGTTCAGGTTCGCAATCAGGCCGCCCAATGGGAACTTGCAGGACTGAGGATTCCCACCGAATTCGCGGAGCCAAATCGAGCCGCGCACAGATCGTTTTCTCAAGCTGCATCCTCGCAACATCGACCGGATGAAGCCAGCCAATTGGCGAACGTCGCGATTCGAAACGCTTGCGAAGCCGCCCATATCTTAACTCGATCGTATGCCGCTCAATCATTGGCCGGTCGGCTGCAGCGATTTGGTTCTTTGCCACTTTCAATCGGGTGCGATGTTCAAGAGGTTTTGCCTCCGCCCGAGACCAATGAACTCTACGGACAGCTGTTTAATTCCTCGACGGTGTCCGTTCCCTGGAAGGTCATCGAGGCTGTCGAAGGGGAATATAACTGGGAGACGACCGACAAGCAGCTGGAATGGTGTGAATCACAAAAAGTCATGGTGCGTGGTGGTCCGTTGCTCGACCTTGGCTTAAACAGTTTGCCCGCGTGGCTGGCCCGCTGGGAACATGACATCCTCAATCTGCAAAGCTTTGTGTGCGATTTTGTCGAAACCGCGATTTCCCGATATCTCGGCCGCATTCGTGTCTGGGAAATCTGCGCTCGAACAAATACAGGCGGTGCCCTTTCGTTGAGCGAGGAAAGTCGTCTGACCCTGACAGCTCGAGTGCTTGATGTTGCCCAGCAAGTCGATGAAGAAGCACAACTCATCATTCGCATCGACCAGCCGTGGGGTGATTACCAATCGCGTGGTCAACACCGACTGTCACCCTTGCAAGTCGTGGACGCACTCGTTCGCTCGGGCGTCGGATTGTCGGGTGTCAACTTGGAAGTGGCCATGGGCTTTCGTACGTACGGATCGGCCCATCGCGATCTGTTGGATTGTTCACGATTGATCGACGCCTGGACAATCCTCGACATTCCACTGTTCGTCACGCTGGTTTGCCCGTCCTCGATCGCAGAAGACCCCTTGGCATCGCCCGAAATCAAAGTCAATCCACGCGTCTGGTCGGGGCCGTCTGACGAAGAGCGACAGGCCAACTGGATTGATTTGATGCTGGAACTGCTCGTCGCCAAACCTCGCGTGGCGGGCGTCTTCTTGCCTCATTTCCTTGATGGGGCACGGCACGAATTTCCTCACGCGGGGCTGTTGCGTGTCGACAATTCTCCCAAAGCGGTCATCAATCGAATCATCGCCCAGCGGATGGGCCACCGAGGCAAGTCTCTCTGAAGCAATCTCTGAACAGATCACAACGAACTTGAGGCGCCCAGTCATCCCTTTTCAACGATTGCAAATGATGCGAGGACTCGATTTCACGCGACTCATTATCCGAACACTGATTGTCGCATTCTATTTCACAATTGGTGGGACGGCATCAGCCATTGATGCCATCGATCGGATGACGGCTGAGCGATTGCAAGCGGTTCATCAAACCATTCTCAAATTAGCAGCCGAACGTCGAAATGTTCCACGCGAGGGAGCTCTCCACGAATATCGCGCCAACCTGCATGTCCATTCGGCATTCTCTCACGACAGTCGTGGAAAAATCGAAGAGATCGTCGCAGCGGCAAGAGCAGCCGGTACATCTGTGCTCATGTTCACAGAGCACCCGGCAAGTCACTACGACGTATTTGTCGACGGGCACAAAGGAACCCGTGACGAAGTCTTGCTGATACCAGGCGCTGAAACCAACGGAATGCTGGTCTATCCTCGGCAGAGCATCAAAGAAGTCGAATCGGCGAGACCGCAAGATTTATCCGATTTCGTCCGTGGACGTGACGGATTGACGTTCTTGTCTCACCTGGAAGAGCGAATGGACTGGGACATTCACGGCATCACCGGTGTCGAAATCTACAACACGCACGCTGATTTCAAAAATGAAAAGCGGCTGATTTCCTCGATGAAAAATCCGCTATGGCTGATGAAAACCGCCGACTTGATTCGTCAATATCCGCAAGAGGTGTTCTCGGCATTGAATGATTATCCCGCGGATTATCTCCAGCGCTGGGATGTGCTATGCGCCCAAGCACCGCATACGGGTGTTTCTGCCAACGATTCGCACCAAAACATCGGCCTGACGGTTCGGTTAGCCGAGGAAGGGAAAGTCAAAATCGAAGATGGCCTCGGCGAAGAAGTGCTCACGCTGGAGGCCACCGTGTTCGCCGCGATCAAACCGATCCCTGACGATGCAAAACCTGGAACGGTCCTATTCGAGATGCGTCTGGATCCCTATGAATTCAGCCTGCGTCACGTCGGCACGCACCTGTTATTAACCGAATTGTCGCAGCCAGCTGTCTGGCAGGCACTGAATAACGGCCGAGCCTTTGTGGCATTCGACTGGATTGCCGACGCGACCGGTTTCGATTTTGCCGCGTACGCCAGCGGTCAACGATATGAAATGGGTAGTAGTCCGAAAATTGCCGCGGACCTGAAATTGAAGGGGCAAGCCCCGCTTTCTTCGCATTGGAAATTGATTCACAATGGAAAACTTCTCCAGGAATCCGATGGATTCAACTTCGAATCCGTAGTCAAAGAGCCCGGCAACTATCGGATTGAACTCTGGCTGAACATTGTCGGCGAAGATCGAATTTGGATCCTCTCGAATCCCATCTACGTCAGTGAATGATGGTGTTCACTCGGCTTAGATGCACCTGCAGGGACCGAGTCGCCAGCATCGTTCTCACATTTACTCTTTCCTAGACCTCGCGATTACGAATCGTGCAGATTTTTGGTCTCCTTCAATTTGGAAAGTCCGTTCCGGCTCGCGAGTCAGCACAAGATTGGCCATAATCCTTGATCAAATCAACGGTTGCGACGCATTGCCGTGTTGTCTGCTCGACTTTCTTCGTTATTTAAACGAACGTTTTCGAGTAATCCGCTGTTATTCTATGGAAAGATGCGCCGAAACGTGAGCCCTCCCCTGACTGGCGTGTTTTGACTGGACGGCACTGAGGAGTTTAGGCCATGTCGCGGAGTCTGAAACGAACGAGTCTCGCCTTCGGGATTCGCTTGGCGGCAATCACTCTGATGCTATTGCTTGACGGATTCGTATGGTCAACGTTCGCTCGCGCGACAGGAGAGAATTCTCGCCCCAGCCCAGCCGATGCGATCATTGAAGAAATCAATACACAGATTCGCCAGACATGGAAGGACAACGAGGTTGAGCCTTCTGCCGTCGCTGACGACGCCGAATGGATGCGACGCGTCTACTTGGATGTTGTCGGCCATATTCCTTCGCTTGAGGACGTCGAGAAATTTCTCGCCGATAAAGACAAGTCCAAACGAAAAAAGCTGGTCGAACGGTTGATCGACGACCCCGGTTATACCCGCAACTGGACAACGATTTGGACCAATCTCTGCATCGGCCAGCAGACACCTCGCCGAGTGAGCCGTGAAGGGATGCAAAAATTCTTTCGAGAAGCATTCGGAAAGAACCGTCCCTGGAATGAGATCGTGTTTGATCTGGTGACAGCCGAAGGCCACTACGAAGAGAATGGTGCCACCAATTACCTTCTGGCTCAAATGCAGGATCAGGATGACGGCGTGCAAGTTACCGCCAAAACGACGCGGTTGTTTATGGGGATGCAAGTTCAATGCACCCAATGCCACGATCATCCTTATAACGACTGGAAACAAGATCAGTTTTGGCAATTCAATAGCTTCTTTCGCCAGACCGGAAAGGTCGACCATCGCAGATTTGACACGAAAGCAGGGCGCATGGTTGATGACTATTCCGAGATTGTTCAACGCGAATTCTCGGGTCCGGTTTACTTTGAAAAGCGAAATGGCTTGATGAAGGTGGCCTATCCCAATTACCTCGGCACTCAAGTTGAACCGGACAGCTCGACCAATCGCCGTCAGGAATTGGCACGTTTGATGACGTTGGGCGACCGGCCAATGATCGCTGTCGCATACGTCAATCGAACCTGGGCTCATTTCTTTGGATTCGGATTTACCAATCCGATCGACGATATCAGCACGCATGTGCCAGTGACGCATCCCGCGCTATTTGATCGATTGTCCGATGAATTCGTGAAAAGTGGATATGACGGCAAACAACTAATCCGCTGGATCGCCTTGAGCGAGCCCTACAATTTGACCAGCCGTAGCGCGAAAAAGAATTCACAAGACAACCCCGCGATTGGCGAGACAGCGCTGTTCACACACGTCTATGTGAAACCGCTGACCGCCGAACAATTGTATGACTCGTTAATCGTCGCCACGAACGCTCACAAGTCGGGCCGATCGGGTTGGGAGAAATCGGAAAGCAAACGACAAGAATGGCTTGAGCAATTCGTACGAACTTTCGGTACGGACGACGGCAGTGAATCCACGTCATTTGACGGCACAATTCCACAAGCCCTCACGATGATGAACGGTGCGTTAGTTCGTGACGCAGTCAGCGTCAAACCGGGCAGTCATCTACACGACCTGCTGGCGGGTCGAGGAAACGACGTGCAGAAGATCCAACGACTGTATCTGACCGCCTTGGGCCGACAGCCTACCAAACCAGAACTGGTGGCAACCCAGAAATTTCTCAATGAAAATGCAGACCCCTTAACGGTCTTTCAAGATCTTTTCTGGGCGTTACTCAATTGCAATGAGTTCATTTTCAACCACTGACGGCTGAGCAGCAGAAACACTGAGGAGCGGATGATGAGTCTCATCACACCATTCGGTATGTCGCGGCGACATTTCGTGACGCATTTGGCCGCCAGTGCCGCGACAATTCCCGCGATGAATTTTATTTCCCATGTGAAGGCTCACGCCGCCGAACTGAACAAAAAACAGAAGGCCTGTATTCTGATGTGGATGAGCGGTGGTCCACCGACAATCGATATCTGGGATCTGAAACCCGAGTCTAAGAATGGCGGCGAATTCAAGCCCATCAAGACTCGGGGAAGTATGCAGATCAGCGATCAGATGCCGAAGACGGCAGCGGTCATGGACAACCTGTCACTGATTCGATCGATGAGCACCCGCGAAGCTGATCACGGCCGTGGGCGATACTACATGCATACCACCTTCATCCCGAATCCGACGGTTGTGCATCCCGCATTTGGATCCGTTGTCAGCTATGAATTAGCGTCAAAGCGGAACAATCTTGAAATTCCTTCGTTTATCTCCATCGGTGGAGGAGGGCTCAGCCCGGGATATCTGGGCATGACCCACGCACCGTTTTTGGTCGATGCGAGCGGCCGAATTAACAATACGGAACTCGGCGACGTCAGTTCAGAGCGTCTGAACCAACGCCTGTCGATGCTGGCCACCGTGGAAGAGAATTTCATTCGATCGGATCGTGGCGACTTTGGCTCGGCCCACCGGGATATCTACAAAAAAGCAGTCAACCTGATGCAATCCAAGCAAATGGAAGCATTCAAGATCGACCAGGAAAAGAAAGAAGTTCTCGAGGCCTATTCAGGCAACCCGGCTCGAGGCGGTGCAATGGGTGGCGGCGGTCAGTTTGGTCGCAGCCTGCTGATGGCCCGACGTCTCGTCGAAGCGGGGGTGCCGTTTGTTGAAGTGGACTTTGGTGGCTGGGACTTGCACGCCAACGTGTTTGACACCCTGAAGAATCAACGACTGCCAGCACTCGATGCCGGTATCGCGGCACTGACCGCCGACTTGAAGCAGCGAGGAATGTTTAACGATGTTGTACTGGTCTGGATGGGTGAGTTCGCGCGGACTCCGCGAATCAACCAAGATGTGGGTCGCGACCATTTTGCGAACAGTTGGTCTGTCATGTTGGGCGGCGGTGGCCTGAAAGGAGGCTTGACCATCGGCGAAACGGACAAAGACGGGCTGTCGGTTGTCAGCAGCAAGATTTATCAACCTGGCGATGTCTGGGCGACAGTCGCACATGCATTGGGCATCCCTCTCGACACAGTTCACAAATCGAAAAACGGTCGACCAATGAAGCTGGCAAATGGTGGCACCGCGATTCAGGAACTGATCGGCTAAGCATCTTCGCTTTCTGTCCTCGGACTTCCTTGATGGAACACTACATCGACGACTCTGCCGGAAAACCGTCGGGAAATTCGCCCAGCGTCGAATTCGTGCGGTTGTTCACGCACCATCAACGGCGGCTGTTCTTGTACATCTTGTCGCAAGTTCCCAATCCGGTCGAAGCAGAAGAGATCCTGCAAGAAACAAACGTGGTCGTCTGGAGTAAGTTTTCGCGGTTCCAACCGGGAACAAACTTTCTGGCCTGGGTCAGTCAAATTGCCAATTTCGAAGTAATGAAATTTCGAACCCAAAAACGGCGTGAGAAAGTTCTGTTCAGTGATGAATTCCTGCAAGCCATCGCAGAAACTGCTCTTGAGCGATCTGAATCCTTGGAAGCGCGGCGAACAGCGCTCGCAGATTGCCTGCAAAAGTTGCGGCCCAAAGATCGCGAGTTAATTCAGCAGCGCTATGCCCCCGGCAATCGTGGGAAACATCTCGCCGAGCAAATTGGCCGACCAGCAAATTCGGTGTATCAGTCGCTGAGCCGCATCCGCCGGACGCTAATGGAATGCATCGAACGGAAGATCACACCCGAGGTGCCGTCATGACGCGAACCAATCACATTCCGGAAGATCTGGACGGATTGCTCGAAGCGCTTTGTGAGGAGCGTCTTTCGGCCGATGAAGCGCCCCGCTTGGAGCAATTGATTATCTCGTCGCCAGAAGCTCGTTGGAGATATCTCGCCTATCTCGATCTGCATGGGACTCTCTATTGGAATACCGCGGGAGTTGGAGTTCCCGAGCCTCTTTCATCCGATTCACTCACTGATTTCTCACAAAAACGGGAATACCAGCCAGTGAATCGTACCTCCCCACGGAACGTTCCTCAGATGGTCGGAGCGGTGACAGTCTGTCTGATCTCGGCCATGTTTGTTGCATGGCAAGTATCTCGCCCCATGAAATCGACTGTCGCGGTCACCGCAAACCATGAATCTGGTCATGCTGTCGGGACCACCGTTACAAATCCCGTTCGACGATCGGCGCCGCGCAGTTATGGCCCACCGATTTCCTTAGAGGATTCAGAGAATCCCGCAACTCATGTTTCTGCCACGGAACCACAAACAGATGTTCAGGATCCCAGCGAGACGCGGCCTTCGATCCCGACGCTCTCAACATCAGAAATCGTGACTCAAATTAACTTAGAGATTCAGTCGCGATGGACGGCGACCGGCCTTCACCCTTCCGCCATAGCCGACGATTCAGAATGGTTACGACGATCCTACTTGAATCTGAGTGGACGTATCCCCACGGTCCCTGAAGCGGAAGCATTCTTAACCGATCCGCACGCGGAAAAGCGTGCGAAATTGATCGACCAATTGCTAGATGATTCGGGGTACGTGCGGAATTTCACAATCAAATGGACCAATTTATTGATCGGCCGTTCGTCGCATCCCCAAGTCGACCGTGAAGCATTTCAAAAGTTCCTGCGGCTGAGCTTTGCAAGAAATCGACCGTGGAATCAGATTGTGGCCGATTTGATTTCGGCCGAAGGAAACAATAGCGAGAACGGAGCCACGAATTTTCTAATTGCCCATCTGAACAATGATGCCACTCCGGCTACCGCGGTTGCGGCAAAGTTATTTCTGGGCCGACAAGTTCAGTGCAATCAATGTCATAACAATCCGTTCGACGAGACAAAGCAACTCGCCTTTTGGGAACTCAACAGTTTTTTCCAGCAAACGGCGTCCGTTTCTCGATTGTCACCTGATTCCCGGCCCGAACACTTGTCACGCGCAATCACCGAACTCATCACGCAAGATGCCGGAGGGCCGATCTACTTTGAAACCCAAAATGGATTGATGCGCGTGGCCTATCCCCGATTTAATGGCCATGCGATTGACCCAAGCCCTGACACAAATCGCCGACGTGAATTGGCTCGACTCATGACCGCAGGGGAACAACCACAACTGGCCGCCGCTTTCATCAACCGAATGTGGGAGCACTTTTTCGGCGCGGGATTTACACGCAGCGTCGACGATATGGGATCACACCAACCGGTCAGCCATCCTGAACTGCTGGCCATGCTGTCACAACAGTTCATTCGAAATGACTATGACATCAAACAACTGATCCGCTGGATTTGCCTTTCAGAGCCTTATCACCTCAGCAGCCGTTTCTCCGACTCCAATCAGTCGGACGATCCTGTGAAAGGTGAGCTGCCGTCGTTCAGCCGGATGTATGTCAAATCGATGTCGGCCGAGCAGACTTATGATTCATTACTCACCGCGACCAAGGCCCATCAAGTCGGAGCGGTCGACTGGGCACAGGCAGAACAAATCCGGCAGCAATGGCTGCAGCAATTTATCGTCACATTTCACACGGACGACAATGACGAAACAATGTCGTTCGACGGCTCGATTGGAAATGCACTTTCCCTAATGAATGGCCCGCTGATCGGTAAGGCACTTGACCTTTCCGCCGGAAGTTTTTTGGGGGAAATCATCCGCCGGAGAACTTCTGACAACGAAAAGCTACGAACTCTCTTGCTGGCGTCGTTCTCCCGACCACCTGACGCCAACGAGATGTCTCGACTGAAAAACCTGCTTCCCCATGCCCGGACGGATGTACGCCAATCAAGTTATTCCCCTGAGGCGTACCAGGATCTCTATTGGGCTTTTTTAAACTCGAACGAGTTTATCCTGATTCGTTGATCGTGTCACAATCACATAGTAGACGACGCCGGCAGCAATCAATGCGAGCACCCAGGCGATCTTATCCGTTTGATCAACCAGAGTTCCGACGAAAGCGATGCCGTAGGTCACGATCAGCAAGGCAGGTGTCCAGGGATACCCCCAGGTTTTGTAGGGCCGATCCGCGTTCGGGAGTTTCCGTCGCAACACATAGACGGCACCAACCGCCAGACTATAAAAAATCAATCCTGCACAAATGACGGCGTCGGTAATCAAATCAAAGACCTGCTTGGGGTTCTGGCTGATCGAATAGAAGACGATGATCAGAATGGAAGTCCAAACCCCCTGAATCAAAATCGAATTTGAAGGCGTATGAAACTGGGGGTGTATCCGCTGAATGAAATGGGGAACCAGACCATCGCGAGCCGCCGCAAAGTAGATTCGCGGACCAGCAATGAGATTCGAGTTGGCAGCTCCAAAAGTCGAACACAACACCCCCAATGCGGCAAACTTGCTACCCCACTCGCCAAACAAGACACGAAACACATCGGCGGCCAATCGATCACTCTTCGCGACCGCGGGCATCGATAGAACGAGGTGATAACTGACATTCGCCCCGATATAGACCAGTGCGACGATCCCAATGCCCAAGGCCAACGCCCGGGGAATGTTAAACTGCGGTTCACGGATTTCTTCTGCGACCGGAGCAATGTTGATCCAACCATCGTAGGGCCAAAACACCGCAATCAGTGCCACACCCAACGCGGCAAACAGCGACCTGGGAGCTCCTGCCAGAGGTGCTTGTGACGTGACCTCATCAACCACGGGGGTGACAATCATTGTTTCCGGCGAAGGGATCCAAAGGGGAAAAAGATGATCAACATCGATCTTCCCCATGATCAACGGAAGTCCAATCAGCAATCCCAGGAAGCCTAACTTGGCAACCGTCGCGACGTTCTGCACCACGGCCCCCCACCGCGTGCTGATCATGTTGATCACTGACAAGCCGATCACGATTGTCAATGCGACAATCATTTGACCAAGATGGCCGAGAGGTGACACCACGTCCAATGACGGTCGCAAAAACTCGTCCAGATAAATCACAGTCGCACATGCTAATGCTCCGACCGAACCCGAACGAACCACCCAGAATTCTGTCCACCCCCATAGGAACGCAAACAGACGTCCATAGGCTTCGCGCAAGTAGAGATACGGACCACCCGCATGCGGATACATCGCAGCCAGTTCCGCCAGCGCCAGCGATCCACACAACGTGACAACCCCGACAAACACCCAGACACTGATGATGGGAAGAAAACCCCAGGCCATCAATGCCTGATCGACGTTGCCAACTTTCAGAAAGATGCCTGACCCAATAATTGAACCGACCACCATCGCCGTCGCATCGAACAGTCCAAGCACCCGAGGCAACGTCTTCGGAGCGACCGTACTATCGGATGTCGTATTCGGCATCAGCGTCCTACTTCTGTAGAGGAACAGTTCGTACCTGGCCGCGACCATCGACGACGAGTTTGCCAGATACTCATTTCCGCAATCGGAGTCCGAAGCAGTTGGTTTTCAACATGAGCCTGAGTCTCCCGACATTCGACGTGAATCATCTGGGAATTCATCCTGCAATCCGCACTGCATCAGCAACGCGAATCGTTCCTTCATAGATGGCTCGGCCGATGATGGCGCCGACTAGCTGGGGTTGTTCCCGCGAGACAGCGGCTAGACGTTCGACGTCGGCCATCGTACTCACTCCCCCTGAAGCAATTACGGGGAGCCCCAATTCTGCCAGTGTCACCATGTCGTTGATCGTCGCCTCATCAACGCCTTGCATCATACCATCGTTGGCAATGTTCGTATAGATCACAGCCGCCAGATCGATACCGACAAATTGTTTGGCCAAATCCAGGGCCTTCGTGTGGGAGACATCCAACCACCCGGCGGTCGCTACCATGCCGTCGCGAGCGTCTAAACCGAGCGCAACGTGACCGGGAAACTGCCGTACTATTTCCTTAAACCAATCGGGCTGTTTCAGCGCTTGAGTCCCGACGATGACTCGATCAACCCCGACATCTTCCAACATCATGCGAATCGATTCCTGGTCGCGAAGCCCACCACCCAATTCGCACGGAATGGCGATCGCGTGGACGATGGCCTTAATCGCGGCCACGTTCACCGGTCGCCCGGCCTTGGCCCCGTCGAGATCCACCAGATGAAGTCGCGTCGCCCCTTCCGCCTCCCAGCGCCGGGCCATTTCGGCGGGATCGTCGCCAAATACCGTTTCCTGGGCATAGTCGCCTTGCCGTAAGCGCACGCAGCAGCCACCTCGAAGATCAATTGCGGGAAGGATTTCCATAACAGACCAAAACAAAAGGAACGAAACCAACAGGATGATCAAATATTGCGATTTCGCAATTTTCCGCCGCGAATAATAGCAATCCTATGGGAACCCCACGATGGACTGGCCCTACGATTCTCGATGCGGTCGGTCTCAGGGAACCGCGTTGCGAAAAGTAAACATCTGCGACCGTCCGCTGTTTTCGCTAATTTACCTTCGAATTGAGGTGAGATGATCGGCTTTTCGTTCAGGAACTCAATCGCTCGTTGACCGCGCCCAGTCACGATCCCGAGAATGATGATCGTACCGGATTTGAATGAGAGCGGAGGGCAACATGTTAATTCGCCAATTTCTCGTGTGTTTCGCGATTGGGGTCGGACTTGCGTTTGGCAACCCGTCTTGCGGTTGGTCGCAAACGCAAGTTTGGTCTGCCGCACCACCGAATGTTGAATACCAGTATCAGCTTTATTACCCACGCATTTGGGGCTGGCCTGGACCGGGGTTGTCGTTGGGGGGCAGCTTGCCATCCAAAGGCCGCGAAGGAATCTCCTCCTTTTATGGACGTCCGATGCCCGTGCCGCTCGGAGCGGGTGTTTATGTCAACCCGTTTGCCTATTCCGCTCAGTTGCCGGGCCCTCCATTGGCTTTCGGTCTCGCGTCGTCAACTCCGAACCCGAACGCTGGTCCACAGCAAACGGGGCAGCCAATTTCACAGATGGCAGGAACCGCTCTGCCCCCTGCTCCGAATCCTGGGGCCTATGGCTCGACCATCCCGGTAGCTCCCAAACTTCGGCTCGTTTCGCCCGTACGCCTCGAGTCAATTCAACGCAGCCGCGAGATGGAATCATTCGGTGACGAGAATCTGAAACATCAACAATGGACTCAAGCCTACATCAATTATCACAATGCCGTCATCACCGCAGACGAACGTGCCGACGCTCATCTCCGGTTAGGATTCGCTTGTCTGATGCTGAAGCGGTTTCCGGAAGCCGTTCGCGAATTTAAAACGGCGGTCACACTCGATCCGACCATTGGAAAATCCGGTGAAACGCTGGGATCAATATTGGGACCAGAAAACCAGCCTGCCCAGACAGAACTTATCCTAAACGTCGCGAAATGGACTAAGGAAAATCTGCGAGACCAAGATCACTTGTTCTTGCTGGGTGTGGTGTTGATGTACAATCAAGATCCGCGTTCGACCGAAATCCTGGAGGCGGCATTACGAGTGACAGGCCCGAAGGATCAGAAGGATCATCTGATGGCGCTGTTAACACCTGCCGCACGGATCATCGAGTCAAACGAATCGATGCCGCTACTTCCACCGGGGCCCACTCCCAATCCCCCGGAACAAGCAAAACTGCCAGAACTACACCAGCAGCCTTTGGCACTCAATCAACCAATGCCTTGATCAGAACGGACTCGGCCGAGAGGCCAAACGGCCAGCCGGCTTTGCGTTGATCCCAAATGAAATTACATGAACAGCCGATTCAGCTTGCGGAGTCGGCTGTTTTCCGATTGTGAAATTAAAAACAGTCGGCAACCCGGGATCTGCCATCGGCATAGACGATCTTCCCCTAATCGGCGGGGAATGGTAAACCTCTGTTGGCCAGAATCGTTGGGCCTTCGCGCGCGGACCATTCTCTGTCACCCGCAAGCGAAAATGGCAATCCCTCAAGGACGGAACTCCGTTGAAGATGGCACTGAATCCTCCCACAAACCTCGACAAGGCGGCGATCCTGCTTAGGCGTCTACCGCCGCCGTCCTTGACGAAGGTATTGGAGATGGTCGGTGTCGAGACCGCAACGCTGTTGCAATCAGCCATTAGAAATGTCTCTCAACGCGCGGACTTGAGTGAACTCGACGTGCAAGTGCTTCAAGAGTTTCGCGAAATGCAGCGGGAAGTGAAGGAGTCTTTGCGTGGATCCCCACAGCTTGAACGGATGCACGAAGGCGCACATGGCAAATCCGCATCTGATTCCACAGAGAGTGACGCAAACACCAACCAAGACAAGTCTTCCGACGACGTTTCAGCTGAAAATGATGTTGTCGCAGAATTGACGAAATTGCCCCCCGTGGTTTTGGCTGCGGCCCTTAAGCGCGAAACATTGCGCTCGGTAGCTCTAGTCCTTCGGGAATTACCGATGGAATTTACGAGCAGCGTGCTCGAACAACTTCCTCCCGAGCAGCGCCAACAAATTTTCATGTTGCTAGCCGTCAAATCGACGGTTCACCCCGTCGTCGTTCAAAAAGTGATGCAAGCGGTCGCCAAAGCATGCAAGACAATCGACCTTTCTAAGGGAAACGAACAGGACAGTCGCTTCAAGACCCTGATCGGTATTCTGCAGATGGTCGAACGAGAAGAACGATTGCGATTGATGGAAGCGCTGACCGAACAGGACGAAGAACTGGCTGCCCAAATCGACGACAGCCTGTATGACTACGCAGATATCCTCAGAATCCAGGATCGGTCGGTCCAAAAACTCCTGACTCAACTCGAATTGAAAGTGGTTGCTTTGGCGCTGAAGACGGCTCCAGAGGATATTGTGGAAAAGGTCATGAAAAACCTTTCCGAACGCGTTCGAGCCACGTTGACCGAGGAAATGGAACTACTGAACTCGGTTTCACCTTCGAAGGTCGAGCAGGCCCGACGCGAAATGGCGAACGTCATTCGGCAACAAGACAAAGATGGCACCCTGATGTGGATCGAGTAACGTCAATCCCTTCGATTTTTGCTCTTGCCGGACTTGGTGAGGCACTGTCGGAGTTCACTGCGTCTATTGAATGAGACTGTTCAGATGTTCCCGGAACTCTCGCTACGCGTCCGGATATGCCGCCCCAAGCAGTTCCAGACGAACTGGCCGATCCGTCCATGCGACTTTTTCCGCCGTTCGCACCAATGATTCACAGTTTCCGGCGGATCTACTTTTTCGGCACATCTTTCCTAAAGTTAGTGAGCTATTTTTAAGGAAAATCCCCCGAAACCCTCAAGGTTGTTTGTCCCATTGTCGATGTGAACCCTATAGGTGAATTGCGCCTGTGGCCAAAGGGGGGCTTTGGGCAAGCGTGGTTCTCGATTTTGAGGTTTCGATCATGAATTTAAAGAAAATCATCCTTTTGGGCGGTGTCGGACTCGCTTCAGCAGCTGTGGGCATTCTGCTGCCGAGTATCCTGATTCCCACACTGATGAGCGGCGGACACGCACCTGAAACGGCTGCGCCTGCTACTAGTCATGACGCCAAAGCAGGGCACGACAAGGAAAAATCTGGACACGACGCGAAAAAAGAGGCCGCACCGAAAGCCGACGCTCATGCTGCGGACCACGGGGGACATGGGAGCAAAGACCATGGTGGCCACGGCGCCAAGGACGACGCGCAAAATCTTCCGAAGGAAGGCCCCTGTTTCCTGCACTTCGGACAAATGGTCGTCAATCTGAATGAACCTCAATTGATCAAATTCCTCTCGATTGATATCTCGCTCCAGACAGATGCCAAATACGAAGCAGAAGTCCAAGCCGCGTTGGAAGCGACAAAACCAAAGCTGAAAACCTGGTTAACCAGCCACTTGGCCGACAAAACGATGGAAGACATTCGCGGAAAAGTGGGCGTCAACCGCCTGCGTCGCGAAATTCAGGACAATTTCAATTCGCTGATGTTCAAAGACGGTCACGAACGAGTGCAGGACATCCTGTTTGAAGAATTTCACGTGCAATGACGATTCAACCTCACGATTTTTCGCGTCCTCCTTCGCTTCATCCCGAAACCCGAGCGAATCTCGTCCAGTGGCTGACACGGTCGAATTCGCAACTGGCCGAGGTGATTGCGGGGCTCGGATTGCAGGTTGAGATTCATCTGGACGATTGCATCACGGCTTGGCCACTTGACTGCCTGCAGGCATGGTCGGAAAAGGTGACCGCCTTCCGCGTTAAGTTGGCAAACGTCTCGTCACTTTCTGCGATTGCATTGCCGAGTCCCTTGGCCCAGGTTCTTGTCGGGGCACTCTTGGGTGAGCAACCCGCAGAATGGCCTGAAGAGCGAGAACTGACTCCCGCGGAACAATCGATCGGTGAGTTTTTCATCTCGACGATCGTCAATAGCCTGGTTGAGTCGTGGGCTGGCGATGCACCGATCGGCCTTCAACCCGACGAAGCGGAACCTAACTTGCGGCGGACCAAGATTTTCAAATTCAAAGCACCTTTCATCGTGTGCAGCTCGACGATTAAGACGTCAATCGGTTCTGGGCAATGGTCCTGGATTCTTCCGCACGAATTCTTGATTGAACTCTTCGGCCCCGTTCGAACGCCCGAACCGACAACAATCGTTTCCGCACGCGAACAACTCGAGGCACTGGCTCGGGACATGACAACTCAGATTTCGGTCAGGTTGGGTACCGTTCAATTGACTGCCCCCCAATTGGCTGAGTTGCGTGTTGGAGACCTGGTGGTTCTCAATCAAAAGACGTCCGAGCCACTGCGAGCAATGGTTTCTGGGCGCCCACGGTATCTCGGCTGGCCTGGCCGCGTCGGTAGTCGACAGGCATTTGAACTCGCCTCAGAGGGGCCACGACGCGATCGATCGGCAGAAAATGCGACTGAAGCCTTGGCGACAGCCAGCCGGTGAGCGGAAGTCGAAGGATAACGGGCTAATTGCGACTTATCGGGCTTTCGGAGTTTCTGGAGGAATGCTATGACGGGATCACTCGACGCCGTATTAGAAGAAGTGGATCGGGAATTGAAGGGATCGAACGTGGAATCATCCACTGCGGTCGAAGTTGCAGCTAAGGCTCCATCATTCGCGAATCTCACACCATCAAGAACGGCTTCAGGTAAGTCGCTTGATCATTTGTATGCTGTTAGATTGGATGCCGAAGCCGTGCTTGGACGCGCTGATTTATCCGTTGAAGAAATGTTAAACCTTGGTGTCGGGTCAGTCGTGGAACTTGATCGACTCGTCTCCGATCCAGTGGATTTGATCGTACAAAATGTGCGAGTGGCTCGTGGCGAAGTGGTTGTCGTCAACGATCAATTCGCGATCCGTATCACAGAAATCACCGGGTCTAAGTAATCGCTTGAACCAAATATGATACCCTGAAGGAACTCGACCGAGTTACAGCCGGAAACCACTTCGACAAAAAGCCTTTCTCGCCAATCACAATCGCTGCTGCGACGCTCGTCGCAAGCCAGTCATTTCAAAAATCACTTCCGTTAACAATTCAATGTTCATTCCAGACGACAGCCAGGGAAGGCGGTGTCCATGTCCTCATTTTCAACGGGAATAAGGATCTTCGTCTTTGCTGCGCTGTTGGCAGCTTCATTCTCGTCCGCGACAATGGGTGCCGATCCAAAGATTACCAGGGCGTCACACGAGACTGCCGCAAAAGAAATCCCCAAAGAGATTGATCGTTTCCAAGACGGTGAACTGACCTATTCGCCACAACTACCTGAGGCCCCAAATACCGGCGCAATGTTGATGCGACTGGGCGTGGGCACGGTGGTTGTCCTCGCGTTGTGCGTCGTCTCTCTTTGGTTCGGTAAACCATGGTTACGACGTCTGAAAGTGGCTGGAACGGGAACCGCTTCGTTTTATGTCGAAGGCAGCGTCTCCGTCGGAAATCGGGCCATGCTTTACCTCGTGCGTGTCGGCGACACGCAACTTGTGGCCGGCACCGACGCTGGAGGCCTGAAATCTCTGATCGCATTGCCGCAATCCTTTAAGGATGTGCTTGCGGAACAGATGCCTGAGATCGAACCGGCCCCAGCTCCTGCCCCCGCTCCCCTGCCGTTCGATATCCGAGCTGTCAGAAGACCTGACCCAAAGGAATAAGCCATGTCGAACTTTGAAAACGTGGCGGAACGAATCGCCGAATCGGGCTTCATGCAGAACTTGTCGCCTCCGCTGCAGATGGCAATTTTTTTGGGGAGCCTGGTTATGTTACCGGCAGCCCTGTCCTGCCTGACTTGTTTCACGCGAATCACCATTGTGATGTCATTCGTTCGCCGAGGACTGTCGACACAGGAAATTCCGCCCAACACGGTACTTGTCGGTCTGTCGCTGTTCCTGACGGTCTTTATCATGGAGCCGACGTTGACCAAATTGAACGATCTCGCGGTTTTGCCCTATCTCAACGAAGAAATCACGGGGCTGGAGGCAATTCGACGTTCGATCGAAATCCACAAGGGTTTCATGTTACGACAGACTCGTAAGCACGATTTGGCTCTGTTCGCGCACATGTCCAAGGCTGGACCGATTCAAACTCCGAAGGACACGCCGATCAGTGTACTCATCCCCGCCTTCATCATTAGCGAATTGAAGACCGCATTTGTCATGGGGTTCTGTATCTATATTCCCTTTCTGCTCGTGGATCTGGTGGTCTCGACCGTTTTGATGTCCATGGGAATGATGATGATGCCACCGGTGATTATTTCGACGCCCTTCAAGATCTTGCTTTTCGTTCTGGCGGACGGTTGGCACCTCGTTTCGTTGTCGCTCAGTCAAAGTTTCGGATAGGAAATCTTGAAAAACATCAATTGCTCCGTAGTCCTTTCGGAAAAGCAAATCCTGAGAATCAAGCTATGACAGAAGCTGACGCCGTTTCACTGGGACGCGAATTCTTCTACCACGCGGTGCTTCTCACGACGCCCGCGCTGGTGGTCAGCCTGATCATCGGATTGATCGTCAGTATTTTTCAGGCAGTGACAAACATCCAAGAACAAACGCTCAGTTTCGCACCGCGCATCCTGGCACTGTCCGCATTGCTCGTCTTGACCATGCCCTGGCTATTGCAAATGTCAATTTATTTTACCGTACAGATGTTTTCCCGAGCCGCTCAAGTCGCACATTGATCCTTCCCCTGCAAACCACAAATTTGCCACTTCAACCCCGTTAGAAAAACGCAACCGGACTGGTTGCGACTGTTTGGAAACGCAATGGACGGCGTTCTCACCACATGGCTGATGACTTTCGGGCTGATCCTGGCTCGCGTGTCAACTTTTATCGCAACGATCCCCTATCTCGGCGGTGCCAACGTGCCGAAAACGATCAAGGCGGGAACGGCGTTGGCGTTGACGTGTTTCTGGTTTGCCCAATCGGGAGCCACTTCGGTTCGTGTCGTCATCGCCATGGAACAAACTCCCTGGCTTGCATTCGCGATGGCCATCGGCCGTGAGATCATCATCGGAGCGGCGTTGGGGTTTGTATTCGGCTTATTTCTGGTGCCCTTCAAAGTCGCGGGGGAATACATCGCCCAGGAGATGGGCCTGACGATGGGAACGATTACCGATCCCACTCGTCCTCAAATGACGACGACGTTCGGCGAGTTTTTCGAAATGTTTGGGGCGCTCCTATTCTTCACGCTCGACGTTCACCATCTTTTCCTGGCCGCGCTCCATCGATCGTTCGCCCAACAACCGATTGGCGGCACGACACTGAACATTCCGGTTGCGGCCCAACTCGGTGCGTTGGCCGCGGCAACAGAATGGGGCTTAACTCTCGCCGCACCAGTGGCTTGTTGTCTATTCATCACATCGCTCGTGCTGGGCCTGATGGCTCGCGCGGCTCCTCAGTTGAATTTGATGTCTTTTGGATACGGACTACGAATCCTTGTGGGCGTTCTGGCAACATCCATCCTCTGGCCTGATATGACACCCCGAATGAGTGCGGTTTTACAGCGTTTTTCGAATCTTTTGGTTGGTTGGTAAGGCATGGCCGAAGATCAAGATTCCGACAAAACAGAACTCCCGTCACAGCGCAGGCGCGATGATGCCCGCGCCCAAGGACAGTTCGCGTACAGTCATGAATTGATTAACGGTTTGTTGCTATTTGGTGGGACTATCGGGCTCTCGTGGATCGGTATGACACTGGCCCAGGGATTGAGCAACGATTTCCATACTCAATTTGGCCGTCTGGCCAAGGATCTCACGATCGATGGGGTACACTCGCAACTCACATCGATATTCGGAGAAGGCTTTCAGTTGACCGGATGGTTCCTGGCGGGCTTGTTCGCGATCGGGTTGGCTGCCAATCTCGCTCAGGCCGGGTTCCACATCAATTCCGAATCGCTCGGCCCTAAATGGGAACGTCTGAATCCGGCCGAAAATTGGCATCGGATCATTTCATGGGAAGGCGCCACGCGAGGTGGTATTTCACTTGCAAAAATCATCGTGCTGGCGGTGGTATCGTGGTGGGTATTGAGCGACCGCGGCTCGCAAGTCGGCGCACTGTCCGAAGGATTGCTCGGAAGAAGCGTCGCGTCGGCGTGGGGACTTTCGATCGAATTATTAATCGATATCTCCGCCGTACTATTGATCATGGGTGCCGGTGACTACGGACTTCAGTGGTATCGAAATGAACAGAAACTGCGAATGACCCGTGAAGAGGTCAAGCAAGAACGAAAAGACGATGACGGGGATCCCCATGTCATTGCCAGACGCCGCCAACGTGCTCGCGAAATTGCCAGTCAGCGAAGGATGATTCAAGACGTTCCCAAGGCCACGGTGGTGATCACCAACCCCACGCACTTGGCCATCGCGTTGCGTTACGAACGTGGTGTCGACGCGGCTCCCGTCGTGATTGCCAAGGGACACGATCAGTTTGCATTTCAAATTGCCTCCAAAGCTCGGCGACACGGCATTCCCGTCCTGGAACGCAAACCTGTCGCTCAAGCTCTCTACAAAACGGTCAAAGTCGGGCAGGAAATCCCACAGACATTGTTCGTCGCAGTCAGCGAAGTCCTGGCGTATGTCTACCGTCTTCGTGGATCCAATGTCTGAGAGGGAATGAGGAAGTCGATCCATGGCGAGTACCACTGCCCCCCTGGGCCTCAATCAACGCAGTGAATTGGTGTTTCCGCTGGTCGTGATGGCGGTGCTGATCGTCTTGATCGTGCCGTTGCCTACGGCACTTCTCGACGTTCTGTTAACGTTGAATCTCAGCGTCACGATTCTTTTGCTTCTCGTCACACTCGGCGTTGAACAACCGCTTGAATTGTCGGTATTTCCGTCGGCACTGTTGTTGCTGACGCTTGGGCGACTATCGCTAAACGTCGCGACCACGCGGTTGATTTTGGGTCAGGCCGACGCCGGTCGCATCGTCGAGACGTTCGGGAATTATGTCGTCGGCGGGAATCTTGTGGTCGGGATGGTTGTCTTCTTGATTCTGGTCGTCATCCAATTTGTGGTCATCACCAAAGGTGCGACACGTATTTCGGAAGTCGGTGCGAGATTTGTGCTCGATGCAATGCCCGGCAAGCAGATGGCGATCGATGCCGATTTAAATGCAGGCGCCATCAACGACGTCGAAGCCAAGCGACGCCGATCTTTCTTGCTTCAAGAAGCCCAGTTTTACGGAGCCATGGACGGTGCGAGCAAATTCGTCCGTGGTGACGCCGTCGCCGCGATGGTCATCACGGGTATTAACCTACTGGGTGGCGTCGTTATTGGACTCATGAACGGGATGCCTCTGGTACAAGCCTTGAAGGTCTATTCGATTTTGACAGTGGGGGACGGCCTCGTATCGCAAATTCCCGCACTGATCATCGCAACCGCCGCCGGTATCCTTGTGACCAAATCTTCGAATGAACTGGGACTGGGTTCTGAAATCGGGACTCAGTTTTTTACCAAACGCCAACCATTGCAAATCGGTGCGGGGTTATTGGGACTGTTGTCCCTGGCCCCCGGCATGCCGATGATCCCCTTTATCATCATCTCTGGGGCATTGTGGTACGTTTCCAATCGACTATCTCCGGCGAACCTCGCCGCTGCCGCTAAGAAAGCCGAACCCGAACGTGCGAACAATTCGGCGGCAGTTCCCACACCCATGGAAGAACATCTGGCCGAATTCCTCGAGACAGACCGTGCGTGCATCGAAATTGGCCGGCAGTTAATCCCACTGGTCGATCCGAAGCGAGACCTTGGCTTGCTCCAACGCATTGCTACGGTACGCAAAGATCTGGCCAAACGATGTGGACTGTGGATCCCCTTGGTGCGCGTGCGAGACAATGGACAACTCGGCGACGAAGAATATCGGATTCTGGTCAGCGGCCAGGAGGTGGGGCGTGGACAAATCCACATTGGTCAGGTTCTGGCGATTCATCCTGAGGGAGCGAGAATTCACCTCAATGGTCGGGACGCCAAGGATCCCGCGTTCGGACTTCCCGCGAAATGGATCTCCGAAATCGATCGAGCTCAAGCCGAAATGACCGGCTGTACTGTCGTCGACGCGCCGGGAGTGATGGTAACGCACTTGCGAGAAGCACTGCGCCGACACGCGGGTGAGCTGCTTAGCCGCGAAGACCTGGCCAAGTTGATCGACAAAGCCAAGCTGACGGCTGCGGCCGTCGTCGATGAATTGATTCCCAACATGTTGTCGATGGGGACGGTGCATCGAGTGCTGTCGCTGTTGTTGCAGGAACGCGTACCGATTACCAACTTGACCCGCATCCTCGAAAGTCTGGCTCACAACGCTCCGACAACAAAAGATCCAGATGAATTGGCCGAGCGTGCAAGAGTTTATCTATCCCGGGCGATCTGCGATCCCTTTATCGATGCACAGAACCGCATCCATGCGATCATTTTCGATCCGTCGTTGGAACTCGAACTTCGACGCAGTCAGCAAGACAAGAAAATGGCCATACAACCGGACGCGTTCGAAGCCCTCATCGTACGACTAGCCACGGCCCTGCGCGAAGCAGGCCAAAAGGGCATCGAAGTCACACTATTGGTTGATTCGCAGTTGCGTCGTCCATTGAAGAACCTACTGCTTCGCGGACTTCCTGATTTAACGGTAATTGCCTTCACCGAAGTTCCGAACGACGTCCTTCTCGAAGCCCAATTCATCATCCGGCGAGACGAAATATACAAAATCAAGACACCGGTGGACGCCAATGCCGACAACGGATTCGCCCAGAAAGTGGCATAGGATCCGCAGATGTTGCCGATTCACGAAACTCAATCGGCCGAAATTGGCCTCCCGTCGTCAACTTGCAGCATTCGCTGGTTCCGTCATCTTGACAAAAACCGGGTGATCGACAAAAAAACGCCTCTCCCAACTGATTCAAATTCAAAGACCTCCCATCACGCGCGACGTTCGTCTCGTGGCGAAACCTCCCTTTTAAATTCGTTTGGTGATTCATCGAAACGGCCTGCCGGTCGCGGACGTCCGTTTCACGTCGTCACTCAATCAGATGAATGACAAGAATGGTTGGGCCAGCATGTCAGTCAGCATGAGTCGGAAACTTCAGGAATACTCTCGCACGGCCGAACAAACGGCCCGTGACGAACTTGTTATCAGTCATCTTTGGCTTGTAAGACATCTCACGGGAAAAGTGACAGCCCGTTTGCCGGCTGGCGTCGATGTGGAAAACTTGGAATCGGCCGGAATGCTGGGTCTCGTCGAAGCGGCTCGTCGATTCGACACGTCACGGGGTGTTGATTTCAAATCATTTGCCGCGTTGCGAATTCGCGGCGCAATTTACGACGAAGCACGACGAAACTGCCCTTTGCCTCAGGAAGTCATGCAGCGAGTCATGCTGGTCGCCAAGGCCCAGGATCAGTTGACCGCTCCAAGCACCGTCGACGATCTGGTTGTGGAAACGGGGCTGAGTAAAGACGAAGTCGTCGACGCATTGCTCGCAATGCCGTTGATTCGAGTTCAGTCACTCGATCAGGTTCTGGATGATCCGACACGACATTCCGAATCGTCACCGGATGCCAGTGCCGAACGCGCAGAACAGAAACGATTGCTCGCTGATGCGATCGCCGCACTTCCAGAACGAGAACGATTGGTTGTGACGCTTTACTACATGGAAGATTTGAGACTGAAGGAAATCGGTGAAGTCTTGAAGCTTTCCGAATCCCGTGTGTCGCGATTATTGGCCGCCGCCCAATTCCAGCTAAGAACCCATGTCGGCACCAGCGTGAAAGGATCCAAGCCATGAGTGATCGTATGGCCAAAAATTTCTCTCGGGAAGTGGCCCATTCCGCTGTCGTGCCCAGTAGTCGTGTCGTCCGGTCCGCTGAACTGGCCCGCGTGGGAGGACGCCCCGTTACTCATGATGACACAGCCTCGATCGAGTTGATCATGGAAGCGAATGTCGTGCGAGCCATCGATGTGACCTGTGCCTGCGGACAAAAAATGAGACTTTGGTGTTCCTACGAAACGAACGCCGATCAACATCGAAATTCAACCGAGACACCCTGAGGCATTCCATCGACCGCTGCCCGTGAGTGGAAACGAGGAAGGTGAGATGGATCAAATCCGACAGAATTGCGACGGAAATGGAGGTCGACCGATGAAACCGCAAGCGTATAAACGAGCACGGATGCTCGTGATCGCGATCGCGCTCATCGCGGCCGACACCTCAGTTCTACGCGGACAGCGCGACTCCGACGACATGGTCTTCGAAACGCCACTGATTAATGATAAACATCAGTCCGCCACCAATCCGTCTGTCAATGTCAGCTCTCCGAGACCGCCGACAACACCCACGATGTCCCCACTATCGCCTGCCGGACGGGCCAGCCTAAGCAAGCGCAGCAGTATCAAGTCCAACAACAATGATATTCGTAAGTCGATTCCAGGAACCGAACCGAAGCGAGTCGCCGCGAATCCAGCTCCCGCCGCAACTCCCACAGAAAAAGTTGCTCAGGCGGTCGCCGAATCCTATCAAAAGACTGGCGGACGACCGGCAATCACACCGGTAGCGCATCATGATTCCAATCAAGGCATCACGCGTGATGGCCTCGATCCATTGTTAATGGAACAACGTGAGCGTCGAAATTCGCCAATCGTCGTGACGTCGCCAGTGAATCGAGGAAGTCCCCCTCCGGTTCGTGGATCCTATCTAGGTTTGAATGGCGAAACTGCGACCGAACGAGCGATCCAAATCCAAACGCTCAAAATGGAGTTGGAACAGGAAAATGAAATCCTGCGTCAACAGAATGCGGGATTACAAACTCGCGTCAAAGAAACCCAAGATCAATTGATGGCTGCCGCTCGGGAAATTCAATCGGCTCGCAAAGAAGTCACCGCGGCTCGTGGTGATCTCGATCGTCTGCGAGCCGATTTGCAAAGCCTGCGTGAAAAGGTTCGTATGGCCGAAAAAGAGCACACTGGGTTTTTGCAGTCGATGGGGCCGCTGTTGCAGCAGTTGCTCGAATCGAATGATGTCACCGCGCTACCACCGAATCCCACGGAGTGAGAAATGGTGTTTCGCGGTATCATTGTCGTCTTGGCGTTTTGTCTCACTTTCGGTTGCGTGCAGCTGAAGAAGGACAAATCTCCCCCGATCGACCATATCGATTCACCGTTTCAGCAATTCATCGCTCCGAATTGCAATTGGCCAAGCGTGCAACGAATCGTGCTGATGCCCGTGGCCAATCAGACCGCGTATCCCAAAGTGGACGACGAATTCCAGGCCAATCTGGCGGCGGAAATCCAGCGGGTCGGCCGGTTTGAGATCGTCGTGGCAACTCGCGATGACCCCGGCGCCCGGGCTCAAGATATCTTCGCAAACGGTCAGTTTAACGAATTAGAAGTACTGAGAGTCGCCCGCGAGTATCAAGCGGATGCCGTTCTGTTTGCCAGCGTGACTCAGTATCACCCGTATGCTCCACCGCGACTGGGTGCTTCCCTGTTGCTGATCGGTCCCGCGGAAGGCATCGCGATCGCGTCGATCAACGGATTATGGGACATGCGCGAAGGAAATACCGCGAAACAGGCACAAGCTTATTTCAAGCAAACACTGAATTGGCCGCGAAGCCTGATGGGTTCCGATCGAATGCTCGAATCGCCTGATGTCTTCCAGCGGTTCGTCGGTCAACAGATTGCCATGTCGCTTAACCCGTCGCCTGCCGGAGCAATCGGTCCTTCCAGCCTCCCAAACAACGCCGGGATGATGATTCCGTCCCAGGGGACCATGGCAACAGGAGGGGTGATGCCGATCGACGGCACGGCGCAAAACGCCAGTGAACTTCCTCCTCTCCCTCCGCCTCCACCAGAAATGCAGTAAATCCGCTCAATTCAGATCGAAAATACACTTCACCCCGACAACTTTGTACGAACGGTACTGCCGACACGGAATCTCGAGGTTAAAAGTCTGAACCGCCTTGACCCCGCAAGGAGGTTGGATTTCCTTCGACTAAGACAATCGTCAGAGGTACGTCTACCGATTTTGAACCGGAAGTAGCGCTATGGATTTCGCGTCAATACTGGGTCTGATCTTAGTAATCAGCATGATCGGCGGTGCTGCGTACCATCAGACGCACGGAAATCTGTGGGCCTTTTACAGCACAGAAGGCGTGTTGCTGGTGGTGGTCGGCGCGATTTGCGCGACCATGATCAGTTTGCCAATGCGCAATTTCCTGGGCATTTTTGGCGTCCTGAAAAAATGTTTCTTTTACAAAGACGTGCCACTGGGTGAGGCGATCCTGAAATTGGTCGAGTTTGCCGCAGTCGCACGGAAAGATGGCCTGTTGGCACTCGAAGGCCGCATGGCAGAAGTCCAAGAGCCATTTCTCGCCAAAGGACTTCGCATGGTGATCGATGGTCAGGATCATCACGATGTCGAATCGACGTTGAGGCTGGAACTGTTCTCGCTGGGTGAGCGTCATGCTGTCGGCAAAAAGGCATTTGCCCTGATGGGTAACTACGCTCCCGCCTACGGGTTGACAGCCACGATTATCGGCCAGGTCGTGATGTTCGGTAGCATGGGTAGCGATATTACGGAAATCGGTAAAGGCCTTCAGGTTGCGTTGCTGGGAACGCTGTACGGATCGCTATTCGCCAACGTTGTCTGCTTGCCGTTTGCCGACAAATTGGGAATTCGGGCCAATCAAGAAATGCAATTAAAGGAACTCTATCTCCAAGGAATCATGGGAATTGCCGCGGGTGATTCGCCCACAGCCTTAAAGCAGCGTCTACTGAGCTTTCTGGACGGCCGCACGGCCACACGTGTCGAAGAAACGAAGTAGTCGTTACCGGTTGACGGTGTTTCTGACATCCATCCCCAATTATCCGACAGGGTCTCAAAAAAATGTCTGGTCCACACAAGAAAGGCGGGCACGAAGAAGGCGGCGGCCATGCCCCCATGTGGATCGTCAGTTTCGCGGACATGGTGATCCTGCTGATGAGCTTTTTCGTTTTGCTGCTGTGCCAAGGGTCGCAAAAGACCACTACTGACGATGACTTGCTGAGAATCCTGGCCTCCGTCAAAGTCGGCTTTGGGTACACACCCAAGCCGGATTCCAATGACCCTTTGGACATTGCAGTACTGCAGGTTTTGTCTCAACGCCAAAAAGGCGGATTCATGCACAGCGGACAGCGTTGGCTGTCCCCTTCGGTAAAAGGTCAGGCAGTCAAAGAACGAGACAACTGGGTAAAAGCTCAATCCAATGTCGGCAAACCAATTCGCTTCGCACGCGATTCCGCGTTGATTTCAAAATCGTCGTCTGAAAACCTGGAACAGATCGCGGAAGTGGTGAGACACCATTTCCGTATGGTCGTAATTCAGGGACACTGCTCTCAAGAAGAAGCGGAACATGATCCTCAGGACGGTGATGACCTGGCGTTTCGCCGTGCGATTGCCGTGAAAGCAGCACTCCGCAACCATGGCGTCGCGGCATCACGACTGCGAATTGTTTCGTGTAGCTCGCACGAAACCTTGAAAACGCTCAAATCCCCGGATCGGCAACTCGTCATTGTGACCCTCGGCGCGTATTTCCTCCCCACGGACAATGATGTCATCGATGAGGGAAATTTGGTGCCGATCAACGATGACACACCACCACAATCTTCAAGTCACGGCGGACACTAAATGAAATTCCATGGATTGGTCTTTCTTGGATTGTTGGGACTTTCGGAAAGCTTGTCAGCTCAAAACGGCTCGACATCCTCTGGTCAAACGTTCGTCCCCCCCCCGCCCGGAATCCCTGGTACACCCAATAACGAACCACTTCCGTTACCAGTCGCACCGAATCCCGCCACAGTCAATTCTGGTTCCGATTCAGCAAATGACATCGAAGCCGAATTACGACAATTCCGCAGCGAGCTTCGTGAGTTCCAAGCGATGCGGGAAGAAGTCGCTCGCAATACCAAGGCCGCTGAAGCCGATACCGACCGTTCGATCCTTCAGCAACGACAGGAAATGTTAGAACTGCTAACGAAGCTCGCCAAAAATCGAGTCACACGGAAGACCGCCCTGCCTCCTGCCGCACCTGCCGAAGACGAGGCGGAGGCTGATCTGGCAACCGAACCCGAATTGACCACGAAACCAGATGATCAAACTTCTGCGGCGGTGGCACCGATCGGAACAGAGAACCTGGATTTTTCTGCGGAAGCTGCGGATCCGTTCTCTTTGGGCAAAGTCCTATTCCGTACTGGCGATTTCGTCGGTGCGGAAAAAGCGTTTCGCAGAGCGACTGTCGCCGCCGATAACGAGATGACGCTCAAATACCTCTTGGCTACCTGTCTGCGGCGTCAATCGAAATGGAAGCCCTCAATGGACGCATACCAGATCGTTGCCGAATCAAATCAAGATCCGGTGTTGCGAGATTTGGCGAAATGGCAGCTGGAAAACATTCGCTGGCACCAACAAAGCGAATCTCAATTGGAGCAGATGCGCAAACAGCGCATGAAAAAAGCGACTCCAAAAACCGGAGCTGCCACGAAGAAAAATAAGTCGCAGGCCTGAGTTGTGGTGCGCGGCCGATGAAAACCCCGACACGGTGTCGATTTCGGACCAGCAATTTTGTCCCGGCGTTGTTATTTCGCGACGACGACCGGAGAACAACACGACGATACTTCTGTGCCCTTCAATCGCATGAAATGATTGACGTTGGTGGCATCGAGACGGTTCAGGACGTTTCCAGATGCGATCCGGCTGAAGGTGGCAGATTCCATTCTGGTCGAATACCTTTCCACGGTTACACCGCTAACTTGCAGGAGAGTTTTCCTGAGAATGGTGGGCGGATTCAGATGCTACTCGACCACCGTCTGATACTGTTTTTGGGGCTCTGAAACTGGATTTTCACCTTTGCTCGAAAAGATCGCTATGAAAATCGTGGAAATTGAAGTCGTCACCTTAACCGGAGCCACCGTCGACGGAGGTTGGCCGCAGGGACACGAACCTCAAGAGAATCTACACACACTCGTTCAAGTTCGGACAGACGATGGCCTTTACGGCTGGGGCAGCTGTTTCACTTCAGGAACGTTGGTCGAAGGGTCGGTCGCCCTCCTTTGGCCTCTGCTGAAGCACCAATCTGCCGTCGAACCCGAACGCGTGACTGAATTGCTGCGACAGTCGAGCTTCTGGCAGGGACGTGGTGGTTCCGTCGAGCATGCCATTAGCGGCATCGATATCGCGCTGTGGGACATCATGGGAAAAGCCTGCTCCCAACCGGTTTCTCGCTTGTTGGGGGGGAATTATCGGCAGCGAATCAAGCCTTACGGTTCTATTCTGTTCGACGAACCGGCGGCATTAAAATCAACTTTGCGGAGCGTGGTGGAGCGAGGATTTAAAGCGATCAAGATGGGTTGGCGACCGTTCGGTCGACGCGATCGCCAGTTTGATGAACTTCTTGTTCGGACCGCTCGTGAAACGGTCGGAGACTCCGTCGAATTGATGGTTGATGCGGGAGGCAGCGAGCAATTCTGGCCGCACGGCACAAACTGGGCTCGTCAGACGGCCAATATGCTGGCCGATTACGGGATCACCTGGTTTGAAGAGCCTCTCCCGCCGGATGACATTGAAGGGTATATCGAACTCACCCGCGTTTCGCCCGTTCCCATCTCGGGAGGTGAAGTGCTGACTCGTCGACAATCGTTTTTGCCTTGGCTGGAACGTCGTGCCGTCGACATCATTCAACCTGATTGCACAAAAAATGGGGGACTTTCAGAATCAAGACGTCTGGCTTGGCTTGCGTTCGATCACAATATCACGGTGGTTCCACACGGCTGGAACACGGCAGTGGGATTGGCGGCGGATCTGCAATTCTCAGCAGCGATCCCCGTCGCACGGTATGTCGAATACCTGACCCCCTGTGCGTATATCGAAGAATTGCCGATCAGTCCCTTCAAAATTGACTCTGAAGGATATTTGGAAATTCCCACGAGCCCAGGCTTGGGTATCGATATCGATCCTGAAAAACTGGACAGATTCGCGGGAAAACGGACCGTGTTCCGATAACAAGAACCGTTCGAACGGCCGTTAGTCCCTTCGAACCGCACATTCACAAATGACAACGTTGAGCGGGCAAAAAAAGTCTGTAAACCCTTTAATCAGGGCTCGAAATGGCAAATCTTCAAGATTTGACCGGTCCAGCCTATAATTGGTGGGTGATCAAGGATGAGACGGTGTGGGGCATTCCCACGCAAATCCAAAACGACGTGCAAGTCGGGAAATGCCGGATGGCATCAGGCCAGACTTTCTGCTTGAATTGTGCGCGGAGAATTGTGGCGTGGCAATCTGGACTGGCGCAATCTGTGCAGACCGGAAATGAACTGCTACCATGCGACGTCGTATGGGATTGAGCGATACAGAGTCAACCAGCTATCGGGCTGGACGATGATAGTGCGTAAACCGTAGGGCGCGGTTCGTTCGTTCAAGATCGCAGTGCCTGGATTTAAGACGAGGTTGGCGAAGATAATGGCAAGCACCCTTCAAGCAGCTCCTGTCAGTCGACGGACGGAGACCCCTTCGGTGGCTCCCGTAGCGACTGCGTCCGAAGAAATTACCGACGTCACCGTACCAACCATTGATCCACAAGAAATGGATGAATGGTTGGAGTCGGTGGACGACCTGTTGAATCGCTATGGACCGGAAGCCCTCGGCCAGATGCTGACACGACTTTATTCGCGAGCACAGGCTCAGTCGGTTCCCGTTGTCCCGTCTGTGACAACCCCTTACGTCAATACGATTCCCGCCGAGGCCGAACCGCCATTTCCCGGCGACCGTGCCGTCGAACGTAAATTACGCAGTATCATTCGCTGGAATGCGATGGCCATGGTCGTGCGGGCTTACAGAACGGGCTCCGGGGTTGGCGGACACATTTCCACGTTTGCGTCGTCAGCGACTCTGGTGGAGACTGGATTCAATCACTTCTTCCACTCGCGAACCAGCGATCACACGGGAGATATGATCTATTTTCAAGGTCACTCATCACCAGGCATGTACTCACGAGCATTCCTCGAAGGGCGGCTGACGGAAGAGAACTTGGTGAACTTCCGACGAGAATTGCCAAGAGGCCAGGGGCTTTCCTCGTATCCGCATCCATGGTTGATGCCCGACTTCTGGCAGTTCCCAACTGTGTCAATGGGACTGGGGCCGATTTGTTCCATCTACCAGGCCCGATTCCTTCGCTACCTGCAACACCGAAATCTGATCGACACGTCGAAGTCCCGTGTCTGGGCGTTTCTCGGCGATGGCGAAGTTGATGAGCCCGAATCGCTGGGTGCCATTTCGATGGCATCACGAGAAAAACTCGACAACTTGACTTGGGTCATCAACTGTAACCTGCAACGACTTGATGGTCCCGTTCGCGGCAACGGAAAGATCATTCAGGAACTGGAAGGAATCTTCCGCGGTGCCGGTTGGAACGTCATCAAGATCGTTTGGGGCAGTGATTGGCAGCCACTGTTCGATGCTGATGAGAACGGTCTGCTGGTAAAGACACTCGGTGAAGTCGTCGATGGTCAATTCCAGAAGTACAGCGTTGAGACAGGCGCTTACATCCGGAAGGACTTTTTCGGACGTCACCCAGATTTGCTGAAACTCGTCGAGCACCTGACGGACGATCAAATTCGAAATCTGCGTCGCGGCGGTCACGATCCAATTAAAGTCTATGCCGCCTACAAAGCTGCCACTGATCACAAGGGGGCACCGACGGTCGTCCTTGCACACACGGTCAAGGGCTTCGGTATGGGCGAAGCAGGTGAAGGAAAGAATACCGCGCATCAGACAAAGGATATGGGTGAACCATCTCTGATTCACTTCCGAGACCGGTTCGATCTGCCATTGACCGACGAGCAGGCGAAGGCGGCAATTTTCTACCGACCGCCAGCCGATAGTCCAGAAATGAAATATCTTCACGAACATCGCCAGAAACTCGGTGGCTATCTGCCGATTCGAGTTCCGACGCCGGAACGGCTTGAAATCCCGACAACCGCCCATTTGATTGAAGAAGCCGCCACGTCATCGCGAGCGCGTTCTACCACAACGGTTCTTTCCGAAACCATCAAGACTTTGATCAGGGACCCGAATCTCGGCACGCGGATCGTGCCCATCATTCCTGATGAAGCACAAACATTCGGTATGGAAGCTTTGTTTTCGCAGTTCGGAATTTATTCGAGCAAAGGCCAGCTTTATACGCCGGTCGATGCCGGCACAGCGAAGGCGTACAAAGAGTCGAAAACCGGACAGATTTTGATGGAAGGGATTGATGAAGCCGGTGCGATGTCTTCGTTCATTGCTGCGGGCACGGCTTACGCAAATGTCGGCCTGAACATGATCCCGTTCTACATCTACTATTCGATGTTCGGCTTCCAGCGAGTTGGTGACTTGATTTGGCTGGCAGCCGATTCACGCTGCAAGGGATTCTTGTGTGGTGGTACATCGGGACGAACGACGTTGAACGGCGAAGGCTTGCAACACGAGGATGGGCATAGCCAGTTGATGGCCGGAACAGTTCCCAATCTGATCGCCTACGATCCGGCCTATGGCTATGAACTTTGTGTGATTGTGCAGGACGGACTGCGGCGAATGTATTCCGAAGGGGAAGACGTCTTCTACTACCTTTCGGTCTACAACGAAAACTATGTCATGCCGAACATGCCCGCAGGTGTCGAAAAAGGCATCGTCAAGGGAATGTACCCGCTCGATCCGACTGTCTCGGCAAGTCAACGAGCCAAACGACCGCAACTGCTCGGTAGCGGCACCATTCTGCAAGAAGTGATTCGGGCCCAGAAGCTTCTTGCAGAAAAATACAGCGTAACGGCCGATGTCTGGAGTGTTACGAGTTACAATGAAATGAAGCGAGAAGCCCAGTCCGTTGCTCGTTGGAACCGACTTCATCCTGACAAGAAGCTGAAGACGAGCCACATCGAACAATCGCTGAGCGGACTCAAAGGGCCATTTATTTCCTCGAGTGACAACGTCCAACTTGTTGCTGAGCAGATTCGTCCCTACGTTCCCGGACAATACGTGGTTTGTGGAACAGATGGATTTGGCCGTAGCGAAACTCGCGAAGCGCTCCGTCGACACTTCGAGATCGATGCGGAATCGGTGGCCTATACCACATTGGTTGCACTCAGTAAGGATGGCCAGTTCGACGCCAAAAAGTTGCCTCAGGCATTGAAAGATCTTGGGATCGACCCCGAGAAGGTTGATCCTGCGAACGCCTGATTTTGGATGCATCTGGAAACATCTCTGAAAAACAGCTTGGGAAAGATTGACGAATGACGATCGAATTCAAGGCCGACAACCTGGGTGACGGAGTCAAAAGTGGAGACGTTGCGGCGATTCTCGTTGCCGTGGGCGATACGATTGAGCCAAATCAGGTCGTCATGGAAATTGAGACCGACAAGGCCGTCCTTCCGCTGCCGTGCCCTCATGGTGGTCAAGTGACAAAAATCCTCGTAAAAAAAGGGCAGACGATCGAGCCTGGGCAGGCGATCTTAACGATCGAAGCGGGGAATGCAGTTCCCGCTGCCAAAGCAGCAAATGCCGCGACGGCTGCATCGGCTCCGATTCAAAATACTAGCACCGCGGGAAATCGCAACGGTGGCGACAAGGCCGCGATTGCGAAGGCTGTTCCCTCGGCCGTGGTGTTGGGGGGGCGAGAACTGCCTTTGCCTGCTGGCCCCGCAACTCGACGCCTTGCTCGATCGCTTGGCCTGAATCTCGCAAGCATTCCCGGCACTGGATCGGGTGGACGAATCACGCTGGAAGATGTTGCCAAAGCGGTTTCCGGAGGCGGTGGAGGAGGGGGCCGAGCCTTCGTCGAACCGCCGTTGCCTGACTTCTCCCAATTCGGACCGACGGATCGTCAGCCGTATTCCAAATTACAAAAGACCGTAGCCAACAATCTCGGTCTTGCCTGGCAAATTATTCCCCACGTCACCCAGCATGATTTGGCTGATATCACCGAAACCGAAGCCGCTCGTAAACACTTTGTTGAGACGGCTCCTAAAGGCACAGCCAAAGTCACAATGACCGCGCTGGCACTGAAAGCCGTTGTCGCGTGTCTGAAAGAATTCCCGCATTTCAACGCAAGCTACGACTCGGCGAAAGCGGAACTGGTGCTCAAGCGGTATTTCCATATCGGTGTCGCGGTCGATACGCCGAACGGCTTGGTGGTACCAGTGATTCGTAATGTCGATCAGAAAACCGTCTTGCAACTGGCCGCTGAATTGACGGAGTTGGCGGGCAAGGCCCGCGATCGCAAGCTACAGGTCAGCGAAATGCAGGGCGGAACGTTCACCATCACGAACCTCGGTGGACTGGGCGGTACGGCATTTACCCCCATCGTGAACTATCCAGAAGTGGCGATCCTCGGCATGTCACGCACCCAAAAGCAACTGCAATTGCAGAAGGGTGAAGTTGTCGAACGACAGATGCTGCCGTTGTCGCTCTCGTATGACCATCGTGTCGTCAATGGAGCCGACGCAGCGCGCTTCGTCGTGAAGCTGACACAACTTCTCAGTGATTCGTTTCGATTGGTGCTTGAAAGTTAAGCCAACTCGTGACGTTGGCCAGCCACTTTAGTCGCGGGTGCGTCAACCTCAGCGTTCTTCGATCTCGTTCCTGAAGTCTTCCACCGGCCGAATTCGGGGGGCTGCCGCACAAAGGCTAGCCTCTTCTCGTCGAGGTGGTTGACTTTGCGGTGAGATGAATCCAGTTACCTCATGGACACCGGTTTGGCACGGTGCTTTCGAGTCCCGCCATGATGATCCACAGGCGTCTCTTTTGTTACTTCTGGGCAATGCCCGGTTCGCTGGTGGGACTGGGCCTGATTCCCTTGGCATTGCTCAGCGGCGGTAGAATGCACATCGTCGAGGGTGTACTTGAAGCTTACGGCGGTTGGTTGACGGCCCTGCTCCAGCGACCTTTTTGGATCAGTGGTCCGATTTCCGCCATTACGTTTGGGCACGTGGTACTCGGTTGTGATCGACCGACGTTGAAGCGGACACGGCGGCACGAACGGGTCCATGTCAGGCAGTACGAACGGTGGGGCCCGTTCTTCATTCCCGCTTACGTCCTTTCCAGCATTTGGATTCGAGTTCGTGGCGGAAACGCCTATCTAGACAATCCCTTCGAAGTCGAAGCCTACGCAGTCGATGACGGATTTGGTAGTCCCACGGACTGATCACGGTCGCTGAGGTTGATCTGGGTGACTACAATCGGCGGTGTCGCGTCCGTTGCCCAAAAGCCCGGGCGTAAAAGCTCGCCATCACCATGATCTGGCTTTGTACAAAGATGACCATGCCCCAAGTCGGTTTGTTTATTCCTTGCTATGTTGATCAGTTGTACCCTCAAGTGGCGATGGCAACATTGCAGATCCTCGAGCGTTTCGGATGCGAAGTCGATTTCCCAACCGCCCAGACCTGTTGTGGCCAGCCGATGGCTAATACGGGTTGTGTCGACGACGCTGTGCCGCTCGCGAGGAAATTTGTCTCGATCTTTCAAAACTACGAATACGTCGTCTGTCCCTCCGGCAGTTGCACGGCCATGATCCGTCAACACTATGGAGAGTTGCTGCACGATGACCCCGGTTACGCTCGAGTCGGACCACGAACATTTGAACTGTGTGAATTTCTGACCGACGTTCTAAAGATCAAATCGATCGAAGGGTACTTTCCTTATCGAGTCGGCCTCCATAACAGTTGTCATGGGCTGCGAGAGTTGCGATTAGCATCAAGCAGCGAAATGAGGGTCGAAAAGTTCAATAAAGCGGAACAACTTCTCGCCGGCCTGGATGGAATTGAACTGGTCAATTTGAAACGTCCGGACGAATGTTGTGGATTTGGCGGAACGTTTGCAGTCGCCGAGGAAGCGGTCTCATGCATGATGGGCCTTGACCGAATCCACGATCATGAACAAGCTAATGCGCAGGTACTTACGGCGGGCGATATGTCCTGCCTGATGCACATGTCCGGCTTGATTCATCGTCAGAAGTCGCCACTTCGAGTCATGCACATCGCTGAAATCCTGATTGAGAGTCTGAACTCAAAAAAGAAGTGACGGACAAACCCACGGCGGTATAGCCAAACGCTGGTTCATTCATGGAGTGAAGAATTAATGAAAGATGGATTTCTTGGCTATCACACCTCGTTCATGCTCGATGCTGTGGTCGTGGCGCTGGTCCTCGTTGTGCCGGTATTGATCTTCAGCATTTACTCCGTCAAGTTCCGTCGTCAATACACGCTGCATCGCAACCTTCAAATTGGACTCGCCGTGGCACTGCTCACTGCCGTTACGGCATTTGAGATCGATCTGCATTTGGTCCAGGGCGGATGGGAAAATGTCGTAAAAAAGGGACCACCCGTTTCTTCCGATCAATTGACCTTCATCCAACGAGTGCTGCGAATTCATCTGATCTTCGCCGGAAGTACGCCGTTCCTTTGGGCGACGACGATTGTTCTGGCCTTACGCAGGATGCCTCGCCCTCCGCAGCCTTCACCTCACAGCCGACTTCATAAAATACTCGGCTGGACATCCACTGTGGATTTGGTGCTGACATCCGTGACAGGTCTCGTATTCTATTATGTGGCGTTCATCAATCGCAGCTGAATCATCTCCGATTTTGTGCGGAATATGCCAGTTCAAAACGTGCGACATTGCTGCATAGTGGTCTTCCTGCTAGTGGAAGTCCTCGTGTCATCCCTCGCAGCTCAGCCAAAGCCGGGCCTCGGAGGAAGTAGCGCCGTCGATGTCGTTACATTGAGGGGCGGGCACGCCCTGCGCGGTGGAATTGCATGGCAAAATCCCAAGGGTCCGCTGACGATGGCCCTCTCCCTGGACTGGTTTCGTGGCGTCAACGCGGAACTGGCCACTAGCACTTTGGCCGACAATCTTCAACAGCGTCAAATGGCCTGGATTCAGACTCGCAATCGCATCACTGAACGGCTGAAATCTGCCAGTGATCCGCCGCCAATGATCTTTTTTCTCAAACAGGAATTAGACCGCATAAATCAATTACTCGGTGACCAGAATGCCACGCAGCCTGATTTTGTCTGGCTCGATGTCTCCCCAAAAACGATCCTGAAAGTCGCAAAAGCGACGCCAGATCAGCAGCGAATCGCGTTATTTGCTTGGGAAGAACGGCTGGCTCATGTTGAAACTCGGGATGCCGCTTCGCTGAAAACAGAGCTGATCAACAAGGGCATCAAAATTCAGGGACCGCTTCCCGATTTGTCGGTACGTTTACCGGCCAGACCACAAGAGGATCGCGAATGGGAGGCTCGAATGGCAGTAGTCGAATACGCATTGTCAAAACCCCTGGATTTTCAAGGAATGGGCCAGACGCTTGCTCGAATTGAGGAAGGCAAAGCGGTCAATCCTGGTGAAGTATTATCCAACTTGTTTCAACAGCAATTGGGAGCTCTACTTAACGATTTGGCGAGCGGCAATCGTCCGCAGACAAAGCCGTCAAGAGACAGCGAGTGGCTGAAACCGGCAACCCGAGAGGCCGAGTTATCCAAATATCGGGGATTTCGTGTGACCAGACTCGAAATCGACGCCACCTTTTCACACACGACAGTTGAATCGCGGTTCGTCGTACAATTACCTGACGGAACTTGGCAGACCGTCTGGAAATGGTCTGCCACCGAAGCGGGAACAACGGCCCGCCCCGAGTTTGAAGCACAAATCGAACAAGACCCTCGAATCAAGTCAGCTCTTGAGACACTGAAATTACTTGGCCTGATGGACGCGGCTGCGATGCAACAGGCGATACGCATGGGGGCGGGCACAATGGCCGCCCAACAAGAGACGAAAACACGATTTGCAGAATTCTGCGACCGTTACCTGCGGCGTCTTGATGGACCACCACTACCAATCATCGAAGCCGAATAAGTCGTTAGTCAATAACCCGACCGCCCCACCGTATTCTTCATCTCGATTTTGACAAAGCACGGAAATCAGCGGATCGTTCGCACATGCCTCAGACCAGGATGACCTACCCTTATTTCGCTTGCGTCATCTTCAGACACCAGCGCAAATAGGCTTCGATCCATGGATCCAGATCACCATCGAGCGCAGCTTGGGGATGCGAGGTTTTGTATTCCGATCGATTGTCCTTGCAGTAGGACTCGGGATGCAAAACGTAACTTCGGATCGTTTCCCCTCCAAATCCAATACGTGATTTCTCTCCACGTCGCGCGGCGCTTTCCGCCTCTCGCTTATCCATTTCCATCTGGTACAGTTTGGCAATCATCATTTTACGGGCCAATGCCCGGTTCTGATGTTGGCTGCGTTCATTCTGGCACTGCACGACCGCATTGGTTGGCAAGTGAGTCAAGCGAATGGCGGAATCGGTCTTATTTACTTTCTGACCTCCCGCACCGCTGGCACGACAAATGTCTTCACGAATAGTCTTTGGGTCGTCCCATTCAATCTCGATTGAAATGCTGTCATCCAGCTCGGGTGTCACATCGACAGCTGCGAACGACGTCTGCCGGCGATGGGCCGCATCAAATGGACTCATACGAATCAATCGGTGGATCCCGGTTTCCCCTTTCAACAGACCAAATACGTAGGCTCCGCGAATCACGAGCGTTGCCGAGTGGATTCCTGCTTCTTCAGCGGGAGATACTTCCAACAATTCCGATGCAAATCCGCGTCGTTCCGCCCACCGCTGATACATGCGGACCAACATCTCAGCAAAATCTTGAGCGTCCGTTCCACCTTCGCCCGATTGCACCGCAATATAGGCCGAATTCGCATCCTCGGGAGCCGACAGCATGGCCTGCAGCTCAACTTCCTCAAATTGATGTTCGAGGCGTTCCTGAGTCTGCCTGATTTCGTCAATGGTTTCAGGAGCATCGTCGGCTTCGGCGAACTCGAGCAATACCGCCAGATCTTCGGATCCCGAGAACAGCTCATTGATCGGCTTGAGGGAAGCAGTCAGCGTTTTTAATTCATTGACTTGCTTCTGAGCTTTTTCCTGATGATCCCAAAAGCCGGCACTCCCCATCGCTTCGTTGATCTCGGCAATGCGGCGATTCTTGGAATCGCAGTCAAAGAGACCCCCGCAAATGGAGGATACGATCGATCAATTTCTGGCACTGGTCTTTCAGCTCGTTGTCCATGTCGGTCTTTTAGCCTTCGAAAGCGGTTTAGGTATCAATCCCTGACACGCAGAGAGATGATCGTGTTCAAATCATTTGGAGGCTAATTATATCGGTAGTCCGAATATCGGGCCACCCGCAATCACAGTCCATTTGCCACCGAGTTGCTACTCAAGAGTGCACATTTTTGACGATTTTTCGGTGTCAAAAAGCGAGACCGACGGCAGCCCACCGAATCCACGTTATTCGTGGGTGAAAAAATGCGTGGAAAAACCACTACTTTCGCAAAATGGCCTGTTTCGATGTATGAACAACATCCTGAACCCGTTGCTGGAGACCGCGATTCAGGAGTCCGATTGGGCCCTCGAATTGATGATTCTGACGCGAATCCTCACATTTTCCTCCATTTCTTCGGCATTTTCCGCCGTACTCCGTGGATGGCACCGAAATTCTCATGCGATTCCGGGGTGTAAACCCGGACATTCGCTCAAGGTTCCTCTTGGCACTCAACTGCCTCGTCACTATAAATCCGTCCCGAATGGTCCGTCAGCCTTGTCCACCGCGGGAACGGTGAACAGGCAATCAGCGAGCGATTCGTTCCTTTCTCGTCTCTGAATTTCAAACCAAAACTCAATTCAATTCGCCTCTCATCGCACGGTGACCGTTGCGTGATTTGCGATGCAAATGTTGTCTTGTCGCGTCTCAATTGGGACTCGCGTCATTTCGATGTTCGCTTCGCAGGTGCGTGCCGGCACACTTCACCGAGGAGTCTTCGATGCTTCGTCGCACCCGTATCTGTACCTACACCGGCCTGCTGATGGTCGTTTTACCGACCGTCGGTTGCCAGAGCGGACCGCCCAGGTTCGCTCTGCAGCAAAGCCAACTTCGCGCTCAACAGCTTTATCAGCAAAGTAAAGCGCTCGCGATGGAGCGAGACGGCTTGGGATCCACGGCCAATCAACTGGCGGCCGAGAAAGCAGCCATGGAGCAGCAATTGGCCGCCGCGAATGCCCGGTTGGATAATCTGGCCTCGTCCAACAACCAGTTGGAAGAGCGGATGCGGACAATGCTCACCAGCAACAAACCCGGCAACAATCCGCTGTCAGCGGATTCCAATCGCCGGCTCGATGAACTGCGAAGAAAATACAAAGACTTTGACTTTGACCCACAAACGGGTGTCAGCAAGTTCTCGACCGACCTGATGTTTGCGTCGGGTAGCGACGAATTGACTCCCAAAGCGAAAGAGATCTTGAATGAATTCGCCCAGATCATGAATCAAGGTGACGCTCGCGATTTGAAGGTGCTGGTCTCTGGCCATACCGACGACCGACCGATCAAACATCGGACAACGGCTGATCGACACCACGATAACATGGGTCTCGCAGCACACCGAGCCTTATCGGTCGAACGAGCCTTGAAGAAGTCAGGTATCGCAGAAAATCGGATGGGTGTATCAGGTTACGGCCCCTACCAGCCAGTGGAACCGAATACGAGCGAGAAATCTCGCCAGAAGAACCGCCGAGTAGAAATCTTCGTACTGGCCCCAAATGCCTCGGTGGCGAATGCCTGGGATCCAGAATTGCAATAGATTCTCGGTCGCATGACCACAACAGAAAGTCCATTCGCCCCTTGGGGGCGGATGGACTTTTTTGTTTTTTCGAGTCAGTGGAATTTGTCGTATTCGCCATTCGCGACTCAGCAGAGGCCCGTAAAAGCTATTCGAGAACGGCGATTTTGACCTCTTCAAAATCGGTCTCGTGTTGCGTCAGGCCTCGTGTTGGAGTAGCGTCAATCGATTGCAACTCCGTCGTTATCTGCTGCTGGTTTCGAATATGAAGTCACTGTTCCATTCTGTCGTAGCTGCTCTGCTGATGATTATCGGAACGAATCAATTGTCAGCTGCCGATTCACACCTCGAACAATTCGCCAAAGCACGCGAAGATTTCCAAAAGGGGCGTTACGAAGAAGCGACCGAACGGCTCGTAAACCTCGCCAAAGAGCCTCTGCAAGACCTCGATCCAATCAAAGTGGCGTTGCTGCGCAGTGAGATACAGCTTTCGCAGGGCGAATATCTCTCGGCAGAACAGATTGTCGTCGAGGCGTTACAAACAAATGATTCGGCCGCGTTGCACGGGCAGCTGGCCCGATTGCAGTTTGAACGAGGACAATATGCCGAAGCCGGTGTCGAGGTGGGCAAGGCATTGATGCTCGAACCCGATCAGCTACAGGCCCGGCTCGTTCAAGCTCAGCTATTCACCGAAACCGGCGAGCTCAAAAAGGCGGATGAAGGCTTTCGCTGGTTCGTCCGGCATTACAACCAACAGCAGCCAAAAGACGCCGAATCGCTGGTCCTCGTCGCGCAGGGGGCGTCACAATATGCTCTCTGGCACAGCTCCGCTCAAATCCTCGATTTCTGCGTGAACACAGTCGCTGTCGACGCATTGAAAGCTGACAAGACCTATTGGCAAGCCCATCTCGTATCCGGCCACTTACTGCTCGAGAAATACAACAAAGCCCAGGGAGGCCCCGAATTAAAGGCCGCCTTGGCGATCAATCCGAATGCGGCCGATGCCCACATCGAATTAGGCAGGTCCGCCATCGGGGAATACAACTGGGACGAAGTGGAAGAGGAATCGAAACGAGCCCTTCAAATTTGCCCCCACGCTCGCGGGGCCTTGCAAGCGCTAGCCACGGCAAAGTTGTATTTCCGCGATTTTCAGGCTGCGGACAAGTTGCTGACCGAAGCGCTCGCAGTGAATCCTGTCGACTCAAAATCGCTGGCGCTGCTGGCCGCGCTGCGAATGCTGCAGGACGGTTGGCCCGAGCCAGCGCGTTGGAAACAACTGGTCAGTCATCTGGATCACATCTCCGATCTCAAACTCGACGATCCCACTCGTTGCGAACAAATTCTGATCAATGTCGCCACACGCAATCCCCGCCCCGGCATTTTTCTGGCATCGCTGGCAGAAATTGTCGACATGTTTCGACAACATACCGTCGCCGAACCACTGCTCAAGCAAGCCATCTTGCTCATGCCGCAATTATCCCAGCCGAAGAATGCCCTGGGACAGCTGTATATGCAGACGGGTCAGATCGACGAAGCCCGAAAGACGCTGGATGAAGCATTCAAGGCCGATCCTTACCATGTGCGTGTCAGCAACATGCGGAAGGTGATCAAGGTTCTTGACGACTACGAATCCATCGCAACCGAACATTTCGTGATCCGAGCCGATGGCAAACTCGACAAACTTCTCGCCCGATATATGGCCGAATACTTGGAAGAAATTTATCCCGAATTAACCGCCCTGTTTGGATTCGAACCCGAATCGCGAACTCAAATCGAAATCTACAATACGGCCAAAGGATTGTCCGGCCACCAATGGTTTAGTGCTCGAATGATTGGATTACCATGGGTTCAGACAATCGGGGCTTCTACCGGCGTCATCGTCGCCATGCAAAGTCCAGGCTCCATGGACCACCCGCTCAATTGGGCCCGTGTGCTGAAGCATGAATTCGTACATATCCTGACTCTGCAGCAGACAAGGTTCAATATTCCCCACTGGTACACCGAGGCGCTCGCCGTCCGATCCGAAGGATATCCTCGACCAGTGGAATGGAACAAACTGCTGCTCGCTCGTGTCCCCAAAGGGGAATTAAAAAATCTGGACAATCTCAGCATGGGATTCATCCGGGCAGGGAATCAAGAGAATTGGAATTTCGCTTACTGCCAAAGCGTGCTATACGCGGAATACATGGTGGAGCGATTTGGCGAAGCCTCCCTAGCCAAGTTGCTTGAGGCCTACCGTCAAAATCAAACGACCGACCAAGCCGTACCAGAAGTTTTCGGCGTGGACAAAGTCGACTTTGAAAAGGGTTATCGCGACTATCTCGACAAGGTTGTCTCGGGGATTCGGAACAGTGAAGAGGAAGTCGAACAACGACCCGCGCAGATCGAAAAAGCCTACGAGAAGAACAAAAGCGATCCGAAAGCCGCCGCCAATTATGCGAAGCTGATGTTGCTCATTAAGAAACGTGACGAAGCGAAAAAAATCGCCGAAGGTGTCCTGAAGAAAGACCCAACGCAGCCGGTGGCCGCCATGGTGATGGGATACCTCTTGCTCAGAGACGAGAAATTTGACGAAGCCGCGAAGATCCTTGAACCGGCCTACGACAAAGACCATCCGAATAAGGGGGTCATCGACATGCTGATGAAGGTGCGGCTCAAACAAAAGCGAGCGAACGACGCACTGGAACTCTGCGAACTGGGAAAACAGCACTTTCCCTACGAAAGCGACTGGTGGAAGGGAATCGCCGCCGCCGCAAAACTGAATGGCGAGACAGAAAAACGCCGAACAGCTTTGGAGAAGCTGGTTCAATTGGAAGCCGATGATCCCGCACCGAGAAAAGCTCTTGCCGAGCTTGCTCTTTCTGAGGGGAATTTCGAGTCCGCACTCAAGTTCGCCAAATTAGCATTGCACATTGATGTGCTCGATGCCGAAATCCACCGAGAACTTGCAGAAGCATGTTACGGCTTGAAAGACAACAAACGCGCCATCGATGAATTTGAAATCGCACTCGACTTGAAGCCGAAGGACATTGATATTCAACTGGGCCTCGCCGAAACGTACTGGGCCGCCGAACGCCAACAGGATGCCAGAAAGATCCTCGAAGAAGTGCTGAAGAAGGACTCGGAAAACGAACGAGCGGCGAGTTTACGCGAACGGATGAAGTAACGGTGTACCGATAGTCTCTGGCTACGGAAGATTCCACAATCGGACCGAGCCGTCTTCGTCGGCCGAAGCAAGGGTTTTGTCATTGGGACTGATGACAACCTTCCAGATACCAGAACAGCTAGGCCGCACGACGACGTTGGCAGTTGGCATTGCGACTAGCCCGGATTATTCATGAACTGATCGCGGAACGATCGATTCATGAATGATGGATGTTTTGGGACCGTGAGGGCGGAATTTCCCCCTCCCCATTCTGGATTACAGCTTTTTGATAACGGAATTGAACGCCGATCGAGAGC